>JBKHKA010000029.1:0-20453 GCA_046537845.1 Candidatus Aenigmatarchaeota archaeon | reverse complement strand
GGCCGGAAAGTTACGGTGACGAAGAAGAGCTGGATGAAGGTAGTGAGGGATACGAAAAAGAGGATTACGAGATGATCTCCGAGACCGAAGAAGAAGAGGCTTCGAAGTACGATATGAGTGAAGAAGAAAAGGACGAGATAGATCTATCCGGACCTTGAAGACCTGACCGTTTACTCCGGCCGGGATGTTGAGACGTGTATTCCAACGGTGGAGGGCAGTATATCGACAAGGTTCTTACCGAGTATGTTCTGTATCGATCGTGGTTCTAACTCTTCCGCCAAATCAGAGGAAAAAAGCGCCTCGAAGAGCTTGACTATGTTCTCCTTCGGGAGGAAGGGATGGTCCGTGCCGAGCATTATCTTGCTCGACCAGTGGCTGTTGACCTGGAAGATCTTCCAGAAGTCGGATTTAAGCTTGCTGCTCACGTCTTTTTTGAAGTCGTTCAGAGTGACGTTCGTGAAGTTTGAAAGGGCGATGTTTTCTTTGGCCGCACGTATGAACTCCTCGGGCTGGCTGAGTGTGGACATCTCTCCGTAGATGCACGGATGGCTGAGATACCTGAAGACCTCTTCATCCACGTAACTGCAGTGCCCCGCTATCACGTTCAGCTGGCTCACCAGCTCTTCCTTCCCGTTCTCCACCAGCAGAGATATGGTCTTGTTTATCCCCTCGTGTATGTCCTCAACGTCGGAAGGATAGCCGGTATGGAATATTATGGGTAAACCCATCCTAGCGCAGTCGACGTAGAGCTGTATCACCTCTTTCGAGTCCAGGTGGAACCTTTCAGAATCCGGGTGTATCTTGAGACCCACAAGACCGTACTCGTCCGGAAACTTTTTCACCTCTTTTCTAGCCTTGTCGATCTCACTTGGATCCACTCTGCCGAATCCGATCAGCCTTCTTCCGTGGTAATCCGCGTTTACCCACCGGGCGATGTTCTTGTTGGACTTAGAGAAAGGTATTTCACCTTCGTTGCGGAACTTGTCCTTCATCGGGAACACGACGAACTGATCGAACAGTCCGTAGGGGTGGCTCTCCTCGATAATATCCGGATCGAACAGTTCCACGACCTCATTATAGGAAACAATATCAGAATCTTTCAACGCGCCTATGACTTCTTCTTCCAAACTCCTGGACAATTCGTAACTCCCGCTGTTCCCTATCGGGACGTTCTCGTTCCCGTCCACGTCCTCTCCGATGTGATGATGGGCATCGATCACGAAGAAGTTCCTTATGGCTTCATCATCCTTTATCCGCAGCATCTTATCATCTCTCAGATCTTCTCTTCATCCATTTCTTCACGCTCTCCATAATCGTAGTTCACCACCTTTCCATCGGAGATGGTCAACTTGAATAGACCTTTTTCTCCCACCTCTTCAAATCTCACGTCCCTGGTATCATCATCCGCCCGGCTGAATCTGAAAAGTTCTATCTCGGAGCCCTTTACGCCTATGTTCTCCTCCAACCATCTTTTAGAAGACAGGACGCTCTTTTCGTCCTCTGCCAGATCGCTCCGTAATTCAGAAATATCTTCGGATACGAAAGAAAGGAGATCGTATTCTTCTAGACCGTAGGAATCCAACGCTTTATCTTCAGCGAGTTCGATACCTCTGTGATGGAGTGAGAAATTCTTTTTTCCGCTCCAGAATCTTTTCAACTCTTCAACCAATGCTCCCGCTGTCACCTCCGAATCAAGCTCAACAGCTACCGTCTCCTTTTTTTCCACGTTCCTGATGAATATCTTTTTCATATCTTATCGTTCACTCCACGGAATCCATCTCCATCTTCGTGGGTATGTATTTCACGACCTTCCCGTCCTTCAACTGGACGGTGAAATAATCCTCGCCCTCGGCCTCTTTAAATACCAGCGTCAGCTCCCTGCACCTTTCGCCCCCGGCTCTGTCACCTCCGACAAGTTCCATCTTTTCAGGGTCCAGCCCGATGTTCTGTTCCAACCAATCACGTGCCCTCTCGGTCAATTCCCTCTTTCTCAATTTAACCGCACCGTCTTCACTCTCAGGAGGCGGAGGAGGGATATATTCACTCCTTCTCATGAATTTCAATACGTCCCCGTCTTGGATATCGGAGGATATCACCGTCTCTTCCGGGGCTAGGGTTTCGTTCCCTCTCAACAACACGTGTTCGTTTTGACCTCCCGGGTTCCTATCCAGCAGCCAGTAGTCTTCACACTTGTGTATGATCTCCTCTATCGTTTCCCCTGGATTGAGGTTCATCTGGATGCTTTTTTCCTTCTCGGCATAGAGTATGGTCACGATGGCTGACATCTTTTCTCTCTTCTCTTTTTGTTTTGCCGATATCTTTTTGATACCGATGTCACCTTGATGATAACAAAATTAAAATACTTTATGGATTAAATTGGGTAGAAGTTAAAGGTGTAAGAGATTGAGAGGTAGAGAGGAAAAAGGCTTCAGAAATAGATCCATCCCCTTCGAAGACTCCTGTTTGACAGTTCTCCCTCTAGCTATCATCTCACTCTTCCTAGCATACAGAGATAGAGCACCTCCGAAAGGAAGAAAGGAGATACCGCCGCCCCCGCCGCCCCCTCCAGAAGATGACGAAAGGAGTGATATCGAGATCGAAGTGGTGGGAAAAAAAGGAGAAGCTTACTCTCAGATAATTTCGGAACTGCATAACGATTTTCCTGAAGCGGGATGTATAGGCCTAAAAGATGCCAAGATGATCGAAGACAGGCTCGTGGGCGTCTTCTTCATAGAGCATGGAAGCAGGACTCTCCAGTATAGAAATATAGAGTATGAATTCGTCCCCGAGATCGAGAGAGAACGAGATCCTCGTGCCGTGGTCGAAGACGGAAGCTCCCTAGATCTGAAACACGATAAAAAAGGATCTAAAGCTGCCGATCTAGTCTTCTGCGTCGACGAGTACAAGACGGTCTACGCGAGAAAGGAAGATTCCTATCACAAGATCTCTTCATCCTCGGCCGACGCGGAGAGGAAAGCCCTTATCTCAAAAGCGAAGACGTGGATAACCGCCAGTGATGAAGTCGAGAGAGAAGACTTGAAGATCAAGAACATATTCCATGAGAAGGATCGAACCCAGATCCTGCTGACCGAGAGAGAACGAACCCGGGACCACTTACTGATGATGGAAAGGGATTTCACGATCAAAAGATACAGGAGGATCGAAGACAGCTCTTTCTTACTACCTGGAGAGGAAAATCAAGGACTCACGAGATTACCGTTCACCCACGGTATCGAGATGGAACTTCAGGTGGTGAAAAAAAATTGGGATTGGGTCGAGGGAGGTCAGATGGCTATAGTTTTCCAGGAGATATTGAACGATTCACGGAGGAAGATAGCCGGGTTGAGGAACACGGCGGAGGAGAACATACAGAAAAAGTGGAAAGACGACGTGGTGATAAAGGAGGACGATAAAGGTTACGAGGCCGTCCACATAAAGTATTCCGTGGGAGGAGAACAGGAGTATTACTCGGTCCTGGGAAAGGACTCCCACGTGACTTTCAAGACCAACATACTGGAGGTGCAGACACCTCCGTGCGAGTACCTGGAGGAACTGGAGTGGTGGGTATATCATCTCTACCGGATAGCCCACGAGGTCGTAAAAGATCTCAACATCGATGCAGATATAATACCCGTAGGTACCAACCCGGTTGAGGAGTATTCTGAAGGTCTCTCCTTCGGCGAGCATCACCATGTCGGCATAGAGGACCTAGAGTTGAGAAAAGAGGTGTACAACACCTACCGGTACCTGATACCCCATTTTATAGCCCTATCTTCCAACTCACCTTTCCTGGGGGATAAAGGCCCCAGTTCCGCGTTCAACGACCTCGGTAATCTGGTGATCACTGATCCCTCTTACAATATGAGGCTCAAGAACAACGTCGAGCAGTTCAGAGTACCCCCCTATCTTCCATATGCGGGAGAAGAGGGGAAGGCATTCTTCAAAGAGGAACTGGGAAGGACCGACAAATCGGCGCGGATGATCGACATATACCCCTTCACTAGATATGACACCATAGAGGTGAGGATATTCGACACGCAGCTAACAACTATGGATAGGATATCTATAGCGTTGCTGCTGCAGGCGGTAGCTCTTCACGTGAAAGAGCGTTTCGAAGAAGGAGACGGGGGATGTTCTCCCAAGATATCCTCCTCACTGTTGAAAAAGAACAGGGATCAGAGCATAGAAGACGGGATGCTGGGAAGGATGTACTCGGAAGAAGACTTCGACCTGACAGGTGAGAGCGGACACGGCTACCTTTACAAGGACTGTCGAGCTCTGCTGAAAGGGTTATATCCAAGATTCAAAGAGCTCGGGGTGGAAGATACCTCTCACCTGAAGAACCTGCTGCTCAAGGTCTTCAGCATGGAAGATCAACACATCGCAGTGGAACCGCCGATATCACCCTCTCAACTGTTGATATTCAGGAGTGGAGAAACCGATTCCAGCTTAGAAGCTATCTTGGATGAACTAAGATTGTTATCCCAACGGGCGGCTGAAGACATGAGGTACGACCTTTGGTCAAAATACATGGATATCGGAGAAATGGATATATCCGATTTCGAAGGATTCCCCCCGGAACAGCTCGACGACTCTTGAACTCAGTCAGAGAAGGCAGTGGCTTTCACGGAGATAGAAGTCGCATACCTCGAATAAGCCTGTGTCAGACCCTGCAGACTGTTGACGTAGGTGTACTCACCGCCCGTCATGGATGCAACTTTATCCAACAGCTGGTGGTCCACCTGGTCCCCTAAACCGATGGTGTTGACCACCACGTCCTTTCTGGGGGCTAACCTTTCTTCCACCACTTTTTTCACGCTCCTAGGATCATCTACGGAAGGAGGATTCGGTTCGCCGTCGGTCAGCACGACCACCATCTTCATCTTACCCCTGTCGAAGTCCTTCATCACCTCGATGGCCTCCTCTAGAGCGCCGGAGATGTTGGTCCGACCTCTTTTCGCATAATTTATGTGTTCGATTATGTTCTCCGCCGCCTCCTTGGTCGTTCCGACCCTGGAAGAGAAAAATCTCTGGTCCTGAAAATCTATCGGACCTGCATCGGTGCTGAAAGGTACAACGGATATCTTGTCGCCGACGCCTCTGCCTATCTTCTGCACCAGGTACATGAGAGCGCAGAACACGGCACCTTCCGATCTCTTGATGTTCATCCTCTCCTTGAGCTCGCTCAAGAAGCCTGAGGTCACTTCACCCTGGATACCGCTGTCGATCCTCTCTACCACCCAGTCGATATCCTCCATCTTCAGGTCCTTGGTCTCCATGCTGCCGGAGATGTCTATCAGAAGGACACCGTCGAAGGACTTCAATTCGCTTCCTCCCCAGACGTAGGTACAATCTTCTACTTCTGTGAAGTCGCCCACCTGGTCACCTTCCATCTCTGGATAGGTCTTTTCAACCGAGACAAGAAGGCCTTCTTCATCCCAGTAGAATTTAGAGTTCTTGGTGAAGATCTTGTCCTGGATAAAATCGATGAACTCTTCTTCGTTCTCTTTGACCACCGAGAGCGGGTCTTCGCTAGACCCCTTTTGATCTTCGAATCCAAATTCCACTTCTTTGACTTTGATCAGTTCGGATTCATACTTTTCTACCTCGATCTCGAACCCCGTATCTAATCCTATAGACTCGTAGAGGTGCCTGGTGATCCCTATCTTGTCCTTTTCCATATCCCCCCTCATCTCGACTCCACCCGCTATGGCCTTCTGGTTGATGGGGTTCTTACCGATCAGTATCTCGTTGCCCTCGAGAGAGAGTTCCGAAGCCGTCGCCTTGTCGACCGTAAAATCCTCGGAGTCGTTTTCTTCTATATTCAGTTTCATCGGCAAAAGAAATATAACTCTATATTTTATAGATTATGGTCGTACTCGTTCGAAGGTATGATATCATGGGTATAGCTATAGATCTGTACTAGCTGTAGAGAAAGGAGCGGAGTAAGACCTAAACCCACAGTTCATTAATAATAAATAGTTAAAACACCATACACCCGAGAGAGTGGTGAGGAAAGATGAAAACATCGATAGGTCTGGGTAAGATATACGGTATCCCGGTGAAGCTGCATTTCACGCTGATATTCATAGTGGCTTTGATAGCATGGTCGGTCGGTTCTAACGTCTATCTTATCGCTGAGATGCTGGGTATACAGGACCCCGACATAGCTCTGGGACTTCAGAGCTATCTGTTGGGCGTGGTTATCGCCGTAGGACTCTTCTTGAGCGTTTTCGTCCACGAGATGGCGCATTCGATAGTCAGCATAAAGAACGGGTTTCCAGTAAAAGAGATATCACTCTGGCTCTTCGGCGGAGTATCAAAGATGGACGAGATCCCCTCCGACCCGGACCTGGAGATAAAGATAAGCGCCGTAGGACCGCTCTCCAGTTTGGGTATAGCGCTTGCGGCTCTAGCCGGCGGTCTTTTTGCCGTGAACGACCTGGTCGTTTTCACCCTCTTATATCTGAGCTTCATAAACTTTTTCTTAGCCGGTTTCAATATGATACCAGCGTTCCCCATGGATGGGGGCAGGATACTCAGGGCGTTATTGGCCAAAAGGTACTCTTACATCAAGGCTACCAAGACAGCCGCCACCGTGGGAAAGATTTTCGCGGTTATCTTCGGCATCGTCGGGCTCTTCATCAACGTTTTCCTGATCCTCATCGCCTTTTTCATCTATATCGCGGCTTCACAGGAATCACAAAATGTCCTGGTGGAGCATATACTCAGTAAGGTCTCTATCGGAGAGATAATGACGAAGGACGTGAGAACGATAGGACCGGATATAACGATAGATGAATTCCTGCGGATGGTCACCACTTATCAACATACTGGCTTCCCGGTGAAGAGCGAAGGCAGGATCGTCGGGATAATGACCCTGAAGGATGCCAAAAAAGTCTCCGAAGAGATGATCTATACCACGACTGTAAATGATGTGATGGAAACAGATATAGTCTGTTTGATGCCAAAAGACGATGCCAGCAAGGCCTGGAAGACCATGTCGAAAGAAGGCATAGGCCGATTCCCCATTCTAGAGGATGATGAATTGGTGGGGATCGTGACCAGGTCAGACCTGATGCACTCGTTCCAGATCCAGACCCAGATGGAGAAGTACGATGGAGAGGAGATATAGTCACTCTGGGGGAAGAGGTTCTCCGCAGACCTGGCAGTATCGATCTCCCTTTTCATTCACCGTTCCGCACTCGGAACAGAGGACCTTTGAGCGATCTTCTTCGATACGATCTGCTTTTTTATTGGATTTTTTACGGTAATCCCCTACGCTAGCCGTAAAACCGACGATGATCCCGACCAGCAGACCGATCACCGATCCTATTATCGCCGAATACACTGAAGGATGGAACCCTTCCGGGCCCAAAGGTATGAAAAGATTGAGCATGAAGTAGGAACCGACAGCGGCCGAAACCCCCAGGATCACATATGTTATTAGTTCACTTCCGCTGACCGCATCCTTTTTGAAAAAGTCGTAGAAATACCCGATCGAACCACCGACGAGGGCGCCGCAGAGACCTCCAAAGAACCATCCGAAAAGTGGGATCGCCAAAAAGCCGGTGAGCGCCCCACTGAATATGACGAAATATATCAGCGGAAAGTCTGCTTCGTTCCATCCGTAATACACCCCTGCCAGCTCTCCCACCACCATACCGCCGAGGAAACCGGGAAAGCCAACGGAGAGCAGGAAATAAAAATACTCCCATCTGGTGATCATATATCATATAACCTCCGCTTCATCTATCAAGACTCCAACGCCGGTACAAGGAGTTCTCTATCTCGAGCGAGTCCAGGATCTTCCCGGCCACGAAATCCACCAGATCGTCGATGGATTCTTGACCTCCATAAAACCCTGGCATCGCTGGAAGTACCACCGCACCTTCTCTCGAAAGGTCGTACATGTTTTTTAACCAAGGGGAAGTCAGGGGCGTCTCTCTCGGTGTCAGAACTAGCTTCCTGTTCTCCTTCAAAAAGACCGACGCCGCCCGGGTGATCAGGTTGTCCGAGATGCCGTTGGCGATCTTCGACAGGGAGGACATGGAGCACGGCACGACCGCCATCCCGTGGTAATGAGAACTGCCTGAAGAGGGAGGAGCTTTTAAATTCGAAGGCTCGTGAACGGAATCCGCTTTTTTCTTCACTTCGTCATAGGGAACATCCAATTCAGTTTTCATCAATTCTCTACCTGCCTCGGAGACTATCAGCTCAACTTCGATATCCTCTCGCTCGCTCAGTACGTCCAAGACTCTCTTTCCATAAACTACTCCAGATGCGCCCGTTATAGCCAACAATATCTTCACGGATGATCACGCTCTCGTTTTACGAATATATTTTTATCAGTATAAAGATATTGCGGCCGTGCAGGTCAAAGGTCTACTTCCATCCGCTCGTAAATTATACCGGCTCTGATCACCAACGACATGAATATCCCTGCGCTCATAACGAGAACCAGCAGCATAGCTATCAACCCGACGAGTCGGTCTATGAGAAAAACCGCCGCAGGGATGGAGATGAATATCCCTGAGAAGAATAGAGCTACCACCATGGTGGTGTACATGGTGGTAACGTCCGGTGCTCCGTTGACACTCTCATCGAAGTTGGGATATCTGACACTGGCCCATATCCCGATACCACCCCCCAATAAGATCATGACGATGGAAGAGAGCAGCAGGAAAAGGACCCTCTCTAGAGGATACGCGAGTAAGATGGGGAGCGGAAGGGCAACGATCAGAGGTATCACAGGGGCGTAAACCAAGATCGCCAATATCTTCCCCTCTATCACCCTTTCCCCCTCCACGGCGAGAGACTTGATCAGCCAGAACGCTTTTCCTTCTCTTCCAAAAAGGGAGAGCGCGGGAAAGAGGACCTGGAGCGTTACGGCCAAGAAGAGAGATATGCTTATCAGCAGCGGATACAAGAACTCCTCTAGATCCAGACCGAGGTCGGGGGATGGGCCCAACTGCGTGTAGAAAAAGATCAACCCGATCCCGATCATGAGCGTAACACCTACGCTGGCAGGACTTTCTCTCCAGCGCCACCTTATGAATATCTCCTTCTCAGCGATCTTTCTGGTAAAGGGATCCAGAGGGTCGGGAAGTAGATCGCCCTTTCTATGCTGGTGAAACTTCTCACTCGAAGAAGCGGCGGCGCCGGTGCCGTTCTTCCATCCTTCCCAGAAGACACCGTCAGAGGTAAAAAGAACGGCCGAGGAAAGCCCGCACAGGACCACTAAATAGTAAGATAGATGGACGGGAGAGATCTGAGAGTGTAGGACCAACCATACAAGAGTGATGTTCTGGCCGTACAGCACCGACAGACCTATGTTTTTCGCCGCACCTCCAACATGCATCATCATCCCCAGGTTGAAACCGACTATCGGCGCAAGGATCAAGAGAAGGTAGAGGTGATAGAAAAAATGACGGTCCACGGGAGGAGAAAAACCAAATATATATACCAGAATGGAAACGATACTCAGGGAGACAGTCGCCAGCAACAGATTGTACCAGAAGACCTTCAGGAAGCGGGAGAACTGTATTTTCTTAGTGGAGATGGGAGCGGAAAAATAATGTTTCAATTGTTCGTTCCTCAAAGTGTTCTCCACGGTCTCGACCGATGCCTTGGCCATCATGACGAAGAAGACCGTGAAGAGCACATCACCACTGGAAAGAGTAAGGAGAGGATCCTCTAAACCCTTCATCAGTTCCACCAGCATCAGCATTGTCCAAAATCCCACTATCAACAAGATGATGAACCATGCGGTCATTAACGGTCTTTCTCCGACCCTCTGCCTGAAACCTCTGTAGGACTGCTTTATCTCTACGGAGAACAGTTCAAGAGTTCCTTCTTTCATCGTTGATCACGTCCACGAAGGCCTGTTCTAAATTTTGGGTTCCAGTCCTCTCCATCAACTCGTCTGGCGGTCCTCTTGTCAAAAGTTCACCCCGATCGATTATACCCACGACGTCGGCGATATCCTCGGCCACGGAAGTTATATGGGTGCTCATCAGGACCGTTTTCTCTTCCCTAGATAACTCTCTGATCTTCTTTTTCATGTACTGGCTGAACCTGGGGTCTAACCCAACCGTGGGTTCGTCCAGGATGAGGTTAGGTGGGTCATGGAGTACAGCGTTCACGAACAATATCTTCTGCTTCATCCCTTTAGAATAGGACCCCATCTCAGAATCGATCCTTTCATCGAGTTCCATCTCTTGGGACCATCGATCTATAAAATCATGAAGCCTTTCTTTTTTCACGCCTTTCAAGGAGCCCATGATGTCCAAAAATTCTCTTCCTGTCAACCTTTCGTAAAGATGAGGCTGCTCGGGGAGATAACCGAACAGATTTTTGGATTTCACGTCGTCTCTGATCCTTCTTCCGTCTACGAGTGCTTCGCCCTCGTCCGCTTCTAACAGACCGGTCAAGGTCTTTATGATCGTGGTCTTTCCGGCACCGTTCGACCCCAGGAGGCAAAAGATCTCACCGTCCTTGACCGAAAGATCTACACCCTTCACCGCCTGTATCTTTCCGTAGGATTTTGACAAGTCCTTGATCTCTATCATCTTGAAATAGAACGTATAATGGTGTGATTAAAACTTATCGAGCGTAGATGAGTCGAAGGTTCAATTCCTTGAATGTCTGATGAAGCCGCTGCATGGAACTATATCCACGCCTTCTTTTTCTATCTCGTCCAGGAATAGATTCATACCCAGAGAATCGCTGGCCATGTGGCCCGCTATCACGTAGTTGATATGGTTCTCTTCGGCCTTCTTCCTGTGCTCCTCGCTCAGGTGCATGCCGATTATGGTGCCGACTCCAGCGTCCGCCAATTTTTCGTAGGAATCTTTGTTTCCACCGGTACCGCCGGTCATCTCCACCACGACCTTTCCCGCACGGTTGTTTTTATCGCCGACCATCACGTAGGGTCCTCCCTTGAACTTCCGTGCCTCGTGGTATTCCGGTATGTCGTTCAGGAATTCTATAACGTCCTCGACTTTTTCAAAATCGTTCTCTTCGATCTTATGCTTCAGGAATGTATCGACCAGATTATCCGAGGGCGTGTGAAGACACATCATGGGTATGTCGAGTAATTTGGCGGAATCCAAGCTCTGGTTGAAGTTTGCTCCTTTTAGTTTTCTCTCGACCTCTTTCATCCTTTCGTTGACGAGCCCCTCAGCTATGTTTATCGGTACGCCGTACTCTTCAAGCATGTCTTTTTGAAGGTCCATGACCTCGTACAGCGACGCGAGACCTATCCCGCGAGGGTGATGTCCTATGATGAGGTCTATATCCTCACCTCTCTCTGAGAGGCGGTCGGCCAAGATGACTTCTCCGGTATCGATGTTTATCCCGACCAGTACTCTTTCGACCTCGGTTTCCGGGTCACCATAAAGGAGTCTAGAATCGTGAAATGGATTCTCTAGACGCTGCTGGTCGAAGACCTCTTTATCTTTTCCCTCCAACTCTTCGTACTCCTCTTCGGCCTTCTCCAACTTTTTTTTCAGAACCTCTTCACCTCTCACGTCTTTCTCTTTCCCCATCTCGACAGCTTTTCCATATATATCTTTCAGTTTCATGCTCATGGTCGGAAGAGGATGAGGGTGCGTTATATTATTTTTCATGGGTCACGTTTTCACTTCAACAAGAACTTATTCAGAGCCCAGGCCACTCCGTTATGTTCACAATCCGGGGCCACGTCGTCGGCTATCTTTTTAACAGGCAGAGGCGCGTCACCCATGGCGATACCTGTGCCGGCTTTTTCGATCATCTCTTTGTCGACCTCGTCGTCTCCTATGGCCAGGACCTCTTTCAGAGAGATATCCAGCCTCTCGCTGGCGAGCTTCGATCCTTCAGATTTACAGACCGTTCCGTCGTAGACCGAGAGAGAGCGGAACTCTTCTCCACGATGATGTCGATCGGTCCTCACCCCTCTTCCAAATTCTTCCTTAACGAAGTTCTCCAGGTCTTTCAATCCATCCAACCCGTTTTCAGATCTGTGCATCATGAAACCTACCGGGGTCCCGTGGTTCACTGCCTCTAGGTTCGAAGCCGCGTTTCTCACTTTTGGATCGGGATCTTTTTCCTGTCCTTTGTCTTTCATCCAAACGACCTTTTCAGGAAATACGGTTGAAAGTTTGTATCCTTTTTCGTCGGAGTGATGAGCTATGGTTCTCGCGATCTCTTCCTTCAACCTTACGAGCTTCAACTCATCGTTTTTTGACCCATCCATCCATCTTGGACCTAAAACTCTAGCACCGTTGTTGCAGACCAAGGGATAGTCATCTATCGGTAAGGAGTTCAACAATCGTGAAGTCGATAATCTTATCCTGGTGGTCGCGGGTAAAATAGGTATGTCTTTTTCCAGAGCACGCAATACTGATCTTCTATTTTCAGGACTGATCTTTCCATCACTGATCAGAGTCCCGTCCAGGTCCACCGCGATCAGTTTTATCCCGCTTTTTTTCATCTTTCCTCCTTATCTCTCTTCAGCCTTTTTATCAGCTTGATGATCTCGAAGACTCCTAAAAATACGGCCATGGCTCCCAGGACCTGTGCCCATCCCCTCAGACCTATGTTGGCGAACTCTAAAAAGTCACTTATGTAGGGGCCGTACACGCCCAAGAACACCAGCCCTATAGAGGCGATTATCGAGTAGACTATGATCTTGTTGGAGAAGAAATTCCTGCTGAATATGGAGTCGTATTTGTACCTCCTGGACATTATGTTGGCGAACTGGCAGTAAGCGAGAGTCAAGTAACTTATCGTCGTTGCTTTAGCATATTCTACGGCCTCGATATCAGTTTTAATATCAGTTCCAATGAGGGAAAGACCCTGCCTCTGGAAGTAAAGCCAGAAGTTCCCTGCCGCTAGACTACCTATCAAGAGACCGAGAAAGATCACTTCCACTGAACGAGGCAAGTTCAGTATGTGCTCTTTTTGGCTCCTGGGAGGGGAGGTCATCATCGCTTCCGAGGGTGGATCGTAAGCTAAAAAAGTCAGCGGCATCACTTCCGCTAATAGATCTATAGCCAATATCTGGATGACCAATATAGGTATCGCCCATTCGCTCCACCCCAACAGACCGATGGCGGCAAGGCCCGCTATAACGGTGGTAAGTTCTGCCCCATTGGTGGTCATCGATGCCAGGACCGTTTTCTTCAGATTGTTGTAGATGGTCCTCCCTTCTCTTACGGCATGCACTAGAGTGGGGAAACTATCGTCCAATAAAACGAGTTCAGATGCTTCTTTAGCAACGTCCGTACCCTTTTGCCCCATAGCTACTCCGATATGAGCTTTCTTGAGCGCCGGAGCATCGTTAACACCGTCTCCGGTAACAGCTACTATCTCTTCGTCCTCTTCTAACAAAGTTACTATCCTGAGTTTATCTTCCGGATCCACTCTTGAGAAGATCATGGCTTCATTTTTTCTCATCTTCTTTTGGAGCTCTTTATCGTCTATCTTTTTTATCTCCTTTCCCGTTATCACGGGTACTTCTTCCCCCTCTCTCGAAAGGCCTATCTCTTCCCCTACGGCTTTAGCCGTTATCGCATGGTCTCCAGTCATTATGTAAGTGCGGATATGAGCGTTGTGACAGCTCTCTATAGCTTCTTTGACGCCTTCTTTCGGAGGGTCTATCATGGCAGTGAGGCCTAAAAAGATCACGTCTTTTTCGACATCTTCCTCCTTGTAATCTTCGTTGTCCTTGCTTAAAGGTCTGTAAGCGATGGCTAGAACTCGCATAGCTTTCTCGGAATATTTTTCGTTGAGCTCCCTTATCCTTTTTTTATCCTCTTCAGTTATCTTTTCGACCTCGCCGTTTTTGTATATGTATTTGCTTATGGAGAGAACGCTGTCAGTAGCGCCTTTCATCGCCAGGACCCTCATGCCTTCAGTATCGCCCTCAAAGGCTTTTTTCACCTCCTCGTCTTCATAAGGTTCCCCTAGATCCCGTATAGAACTCATCCGCTTTCTTTCAGAGTCAAAGGGGAATTCCATCACCTCGGGGTTTTCTTCGTCTTCCCTCTCGTGGCGTGTACCAAGTTTGGTCGACATCGTGATCAGTGCGGCTTCTGTGGGATCTCCAACAGAATACCAGTTATCGTGCTGATCATCTGGCTTATGGATCTCTGCGGTGGAGGACATGGTCGCGGCGTCCATCAATATCTCTAGTTCGTTTATTTCCTCTTGAGATAACTCGTTTCCATCTTCATCCAATATGGTACCTTCAGGTTTATAACCCAGTCCCGTCATATCGTATTCCTTCCCATCGAACCAGATGTTTTTCACGGTCATCTCGTTCTTGGTGAGGGTTCCGGTTTTATCTGTACATATGACGGTGGTAGAGCCCAGAGTTTCAACCGATGAAAGATTTTTGACGACGGCGTTCTCTTCTGCCAGTCTGTTACTGCCGGTTGAGAGCGCAACGGTCACTTGAGCAGGTAGAGCCTGAGGGACCGCTGAGACCGCGATGCCCACAGCATATAGAAAACTGGTCGTCACTCCCAGATCTTGCCATATCGCCACTATGAAAAGAGCGGTGCTTATAACGATCACTATGGATGTGAGATTTTTTGCGAGCAGGTCCAATTCTTTCTGAAGAGGTGATTTCAATTCTTTAGTCTCTTCGGTCATATCGGCTATCTTCCCCATCTCGGTATCCATGCCCGTAGATGTAGCCACTCCTTCAGCGTTGCCGGTAGCAACGGTAGTTCCCACGTAAGCCATATTGTCTCTATCTGCAAGAGGTACTTCCTCTTCTATGGCGTTGGTCTGCTTTTCCTGGGGCATGGATTCGCCGGTGAGAGAGAAATCGTTAGTTTTCAAGTTGAAAGACTTGATGATCCTCATATCGGCCGGGATCTTGTCCCCCTCCTCGAGCTTTATTATATCTCCCGGTACTATCTCCGCCTGATCGATCTCTTTCCATTCGCCATCCTGCTTGACTCTAGCGGGAGACTTGATCAGCGATTTCAGTTTTTCTATGATCTGTTCAGCTTTGTATTTCTGAATGAAGCCTATGACCGCATTTATGAAAACGATGATGAACATGGCGGCGGCACTTTTCAAACTCCCTGGATCCTCCCAGAAGATTCCCAACAAGACCGAGATGACACCGGCGATCATCAAGACTATCACTAGAAGTTCTTTGAACTGAGACAAAAAGAGCAAAAGTTTCGGTGTCTGGACTTTACCGGTCAGTTCGTTTTTGCCATGTTCTTCCAGTCTCTTCTCGGCTTCCTCTTTTGTCAGACCACCATCAGAGGAGTTCAGCTCCTTCAAAGCCTCCTCTACGGTCATATGGTAATAGCTTCTTCCTTCGTTCATCTGAACTCAGCTCTCGAAGACTCTTCTGTAGATTTATTTCTTTTGGTAGCCCAATCATTCAGAAGTACTGGGTGTAGATGATGCCAGCGATCAGAACCCCGAGTAAGGCTATCCATACGACCAACGCTTTCTTTGTAAGCCTCCTCGCTTTGTCGGCCTCCCACCATGTACTCGGCTCAAAACCCTGGACAACGAAAGTCAGTACGCCCGCTAGGTTGACACAGATGAGATTTATGAAGAAGAGTACAAGAGCGTTGAATCCCAGTGTAAAGTATCCAGATCCTACCAAGAGGCCGGAAGCGGCGATGGCGGGAACCAACGCCAGTGCCACCATAACCCCGATCACAGCCGAGGAAAGGCCCTTTGTGTAGGCCAGCGTCCCGGCGCTTCCCGCCGATAGAGCCAAGATCACATGTAGAAGACTGATATTGGTCCTAGCGGCGATCTGAGATGTGGTCGGGTCGACAGGAAGGATCACACCTAGTCCGATAGAGACTAGAAAGGACAGAATTATGCCCACCACGGCGGTCTTAACCGCCAGTTTAGCCAATTCCGGATCTGCTAAAGTGGTCGCCAGCGACAAACCCACGTTAGGGCCGAGCATAGGAGCGATCACCATGGCCCCTACTATCACAGCTACATCTCCTTCGAAGACGCCTATTGAAGCCACCACCCCCGCTAGTACGGTCAAGAGAACATACACTCTGCTGAGTTCGCTCTGATCTTTCACTTCGGCATATAACTCCTCCCTGCTCACTCCTTTGGTCTCCTTTCCATCTTCTTCTTCTTTCTCTTCCGCTTTCTTTTCTTCCTCTTCTACAGGGAGTGACGCCTCTACCCGGAAGAGCAGCAGCCTGAAAGAATCGTGGCTGCCGAAATTCTCGTTCAACTTGTCTATGATGGTCTGGCTCTTGTCAGCGTCCACCAGTAATTTTACCAGGACCCTATCTTCCGCTATCTCTTCGTGCCAGAATTCGAAGACCTTTTTATCTTCCTTCAGAAGGTTCTCGGCTTCTTCGCACCATTCCGCGGGGATCACCATCTCTATAAGCCGCTGCAAATTTTCTACCGATATGGTATTTTGAAAGAGGATATATTAAACTTGTCTTGATGGATAAAATACAGGAAGCCATTGAGGATGGATTGTAGGTCAAAAGATTATATAGGAAGTATGTAACTTTTCGTACAAAAGAGAAAAGGAGAGAAAAAACTTGTTCTTCGAAACCCAAAAAGGAAAATGCAGTATCTGTGGAAAAGAGAGCGAACACGTATCCAACTCCTTATCGCTCTGTTTGGACTGTATCCGCAGCGAACCGGCTGAAGCACTGAAGAGAGCAGAAGTTATACACGAAAAGGCTAGAGAAGAAGCCGGCCTACCTACGAGTTTCGATAAGGGAGCTAAGGTGGTCGAATGTGAGTACTGTGCGCTGAGCTGCACCATCGCAGAGGGTGAGAGGGGTTACTGCGGTCTGTCCCGCAACGAGAACGGTAGTCTGGTCAGAGAGTTCGGGACTTCCGAAAGAGCCTTGGGCTCGTGGTATAAAGATCCTCATCCAACAAACTGTGTTTCCTCCTGGTGCTGTGCCGGCGCTACTGGAGCGGGTCATCCTGAATATGCTAAAAACCCCGACGGTGAGATGGGCTATAGGAATGCAGCTGTATTTCTGGGCTCCTGCTGTTCTCACTGCCTTTACTGCCAGAACACGGAATGGCATGAAATGGTCAGATCGAAAAAACCGGTGCTGGAAAGTGACGACCTGGTAAAGGAGATGGTCGATGATGAATCCATCACGTGCATCTGCTGGTTCGGAGGTTCGCCGGAGCCTCAGGCTCCCTTCGTCTACGAAGTATCTAAACGCATCCTGGGGGGCATCGGAGAGGAGAGGATATTCAGAGTGGGTTTAGAGATCAACGGCAATTTCGATCAGAAGTGGTTGGATAAGATAGCAAGATTGTCTCTGCAGAGCGGTGGAGGTATAAAGTTCGATCTCAAGGCATGGAACAAGGATCTTTATCGAGCGCTTACCGGAACGGGTCCTGAAGAGGTCTATAAGAACTTCAAGAGGATGGGAAAGTACAATTCTCAACGGGACGAGCCACCCTTTCTCCGGGCTTCGACCCTTCTCGTGCCGGGTTATATAGACCTGGAAGAGATAAGGAAGATATCTAAATTCATCAGTGAAGTCGATGAGTCCATCCCTTATACACTGCTGAGCTACGCCCCGGCTTACAAACTCGACGGTCTTCCGAGGACGGAGAAAGATTTTGCCCTTACGGCTAAAAATGTGGCGGAGAACGAGGGGCTAGAAAGAGTACGTATAGGCAACGAGCACTTGTTGGTGTGATCTATCTTGGACTGCCAACACGTATAAATATGGCCAGGAAGATGAGTTGGTAGGATAGGTCATGGATAGAGGTATGGATAAAAAGAAAATGCTGGCTCTGCTTTTGACGTCTTTGGTGATCATAAGTGCTTTCACAGCGCTCGCTGGATGTCTCACTAAAGATGAACCCTCTCAGGAGGTCGAGTTAGATGTTAAAAGGGCTTACGTGAAGGAGGTCGACGCCGACGATGAACCTTCTGAAGAAGGTAGAGAGTTCTTGTGGTTAAAGGTCGAGATGACCAACCTGAGAGATGAAAATTTGGAGATAGATCATGTCCTTTTTGAAGCAGAGTCAAAAGAAGAGGTGACCTATACGGCTCATCAGGGAGTAGATATCAACGCCCGTCTGGAACCCGATGAAACGAACGTCTTTTGGCTGATATTCGACATCCCCGAGGATTTTACAGCGGATGAATTACTGTTCATACCCTATGATGAGAGGGGACCAGTAGGCTGGACGAGTATCCCTTCTTACTGAGAATGGGTTAAAAATTTTTCACCATGTAGAAACCCTTCAGCTCATACCCATGTTTCCTGTAGTAATCTCTAGCCCCGACTCCGCTGATCACTCTCAATCGATCTCCTTTTTCCTCAGCGATCCTTTCACATCCTTTTAAAAGCTCGCTTCCGAAGCCGGAGTGTTGGAGGTCTTTACCTCTTTGATCCACGGGTGTCATCTCACCCACCACTTTCAACTCCCTCAGGGTAGGGATCTCCTTTCCGTCTACCCGGAGTCTCGCATAACCTGCCAGCACATCCTTCTCATCGCTCAGTTCGAGAAAATGTTCCACTCCACCCGAAGCTCTATAAGCAAATTTTTTCAACTCTAAAGAGTCCATATCTAACTCTTCGCTCGTGTGACCCACCTCCCTGCATCTTATACATCCACAGATTCCCCCATTCTTTTCTAATTCATGTCTTGCATACTGCCGAAGGTTGCTTTTTTTCACACCGGCATCAACCAGTTGGGAAGGTATATCTCTCTGGACTCTCTGGATCCTTACGTATCTCGGCACGGCGGATTTCATCTCGGCGATCAACTCGGCAGCTTCTTGAGTTGTGAGCGGTACGTAAACCCCTTCTTTCCATTCTTTGTACAGTTCCGTGCCTTCGACCACGAGAGTGGGATATATCTTCAGCATATCGGGTTGAAATCTTTCGTTCTTGAACAGCTCTATAAGATCCTCTAGATCCTTCTTCCTGTCCATGCCCGGGAGTCCCGGCATCATATGGTAGCAGACCTTCAATCCTCTTTCTTTAGCCAACTCGGTGGCCTCTATGGAATCTTCTACCGTGTGGCCCCTGTCTATCTTCTCCAACACGCTGTTCCTTATCGATTGTACGCCTATCTCCACCCTCGTAGCGCCCAGTTCCAACATCCGGTCCAGTTCTTTTTCCTTGCAGTGATCCGGTCTCGTCTCGATGGTGAGGCCGATACATCTTTTATCTGCTGACTCGTTCAGCTCGTGTGCCTCTTCTAACGATGAAGATGTTTTTCCGTTCAGGGCATCGAAACAGCTCTTGACAAAATCTTTCTGGTACCTCCAATCTCTAGCGGGAAAGGTGCCTCCCATTATGATCATATCTATCTTGTCAGTCTCGTGACCTATAGCTCTGTACTGAGTCAAGCGGTCCTTCACCTGATCGTAGGGATCGAAGTCGTTCCTATCACCTCTCAGGGCGGCGGGCTCTCTTCCTGTGTAAGACTGCGGACTGGGCTCTTCACTTCCCGGTCCACCGGGACACATCATACACCTCCCGTGAGGACATTCCGCCGGGGAGGTCATGACCGCTATGACGGAAACGCCGGATTTGCTGCGGGCCGGTTTTCTCTGCAGCACGGGAACGACCTCTTCTCTTCTTACATTGTCCATCTCTTCGACCTTCTCTAATATCTCAGAGTTGGTCGGCAGTTCGTCTCTTTCGTACTTTCTACAGAGCCTGATCTTACCCTGTTGGAGTTCGTCGGAAGTGGCGATCTTCCCTTCCTTTATCTCCTTTATTATGTCCTCGAAGTAGCCCATCGTCGAACTATTTTGAGCCATAGGTATAACAATCTTTCTGTTCGAAAGTATGATCAGCTTTGGGTCGAATCAAAGCTCATCCTGGGATCATATCAGCACAATAAATAAGATATAGGCCGTAATATACTATAGAATACAAAGGAGACGCCATAATAATCGATAAAAAACTCTCTGAGCTGGACAAAAAGGTATTGGATTTCCAAAAGGAGCACGTACATGTTATAATAGAAGGATCAGGGGCTGAAAAAAGCAGGATAATGGTGTATAAATTGTTCGGAAGATGGGGCGTACGAGATGTTAGAGGACGGGCTGGAATTGGAGAGGTATTGTAAAAAACTCGATAGGGAGGAAAAACTGGATGAACTTAGAGAAACTTGAAAAGAAAAAAGAAAAGAATAAAAGACAGAGAAGAAATTTTGTTAAGTTCTGGGCAAAGTATATGAGAGAACACCCCGACGAGAAATGGTCGGAGCAGCAAAATTTGATAGTGAATTCTCAGATAAAGTCTCATCGTGAAAAGTCTGAATCAGACGAGTACACACCCTTGGAAGGAAAAACGATATATAACCGCATATAATGATATGGAAACTGCAGAAGGGCTCATAGTCTAGGTCGGTTATGACGTCGCCTTGACATGGCGGAGGTCGCCGGTTCGAATCCGGCTGAGCCCACTCATTACATTCATGAACTCAGCGGATTCGAAAACACGGGG
>JBKHKA010000009.1:0-63168 GCA_046537845.1 Candidatus Aenigmatarchaeota archaeon | reverse complement strand
CTGGAGTAATGGGCGAAGAAGATGAAGTGGATGAAACCGATGAAGAGATCGATGAGAACCCTGGAGTAATGGGCGAAGAAGATGAAGTGGATGAAACCGATGAAGAGATCGATGAAGACACTAGAGAAATGGGCGAAGAAGATGAAGTAGATGAAACCGATGAAGAGATCGATGAAGACACTAGAGAAATGGGCGAAGAAGAGATTACGAAGGATGACGTTATGGAGGAATTTTCCAACGTGAGAGGACTCGGAAGTAAAAAAGCAGAGATCCTATATGAAAACGGATATCGGTCTATAAAGGATCTAAAAGAGGCGTCACAAGAAGAACTTCAGGATATAAAGGGAATCGGTCCTGCACTCTCGGAGATGATCAAGGAATCGGTCGAAGAACTAGAATATTAAAAAACAAATCTTTTTTTCTCTTTATTTTCCTTGCTACTACGGGGTGAGATGAATTAGATAGGTGAGTAAGATATATATACTGTTGTAACATATATATGGGTAGTGAAAAAGATATGGCCTTAGATGATTTGAAGAAAATCTCCCTGATTATTTTGGTAGCCATGATGATTACATCTGTTAGTAGCGGACTCCAAGGTGAAGCAGATTTTACTGACGATAATGACAATGAAGTAGAGACTCTTAGAGAAGGAGAAAACATACGGCCTAGTAGCCCCAATTTGGAAGAGTCTAAAGAAACTTCTAAAGATTTAGAGATAGATGGATTAGCAGACTCGCCCTGGCCCAAATTTCAACAGAACTTGAACAACAGCGGTTTGAGTCCTCATCCTACAGATCATATCGATGGAAGAGAAGATTGGAGACACGCTACAGGAAGCCGGATCTCGTCATCACCTGTGATAGGAAGCAACGACACCATCTATGTGGCTAATACAGACGGTTATATATATGCTCTCTATCCAGAAAATGGTACGGAGAAGTGGGATTACAGGACCGATAATGAAGCTGAGATCAGATCATCTCCAGCTATAGGTGAAAACGAGACCATCTACTTCAGCGATAGAGGGGGTTATCTCCATGCCATTCATCCCAACGGCACGGAAGCGTGGGATCAACCTTACGAGGCTGAAGATGATATCGAATACTCTTCTCCTTCCATCGGAAAAGATGGAACCATCTACTTCGGCGATAGAAGCGGTTATCTTCATGCAGTGTATTCGGAAAATGGAACAAGAAGATGGGCCTATAGGACTGATAATGAAGCTGAGATCAGATCATCTCCAGCTATAGGTGAAAACGGGACCATCTACTTCGGCGATAGAGGCGGTTATCTCCATGCTATTCATCCCAACGGGACGGAAGCGTGGGATCAACCTTACGAAGCTGAAGATAATATCGAATACTCTTCTCCCTCTATCGCAGAAAATGGAACCATCTATATCGGCGATAGAGACGGTTTTCTTCATGCCGTACATCCCAACGGCACAGAGAATTGGATGTATGAGACGGGTAATGACATCGAGTCCTCTCCAGCCATAGGTGAAAGCGGGACTATCTATATCGGCGATAGAGACGGTCTCCTGCATGCAGTCCATCCCAATGGTACAGAAAAGTGGACATATGATCTCCAAAATGAAATCCGGTCGTCCCCAGTTATTGGAGAAAACGGGATGATCTATGCAGGCGATAGAGGCAGAGATCTGCACGCTGTTCGACCAGACGGCACGGAGAAGTGGGTATTCCATACTGAGAACACTATCGATTATTCCTCCCCGGCCATAGGAGAATTGGGTAATATTTATGTGGGAGATATCGACGGTTACATATACAACATAGGGGGAAGATTAAACCTAACTATCAACTCTACAAGTGGCGGAATAGTCGTAGAGCCAGGAGAGGGGAGCTTTGAGTATAATTATACGACTGAGGTCAACCTAACCGCTTACATAAGAGAAGGTTATGAATTCGTTAGATGGACCGGAGATAACGAGACGATCGATGACCCCTCTTCCATCGAGACCACGATAACCATGGAGGACGATTATAATATCACGGCAGAATTTGCTAAAAAAACGTATGAGTTAGAAGTTAAGTCAACGGAAGGTGGATATATTGAAGAGCCAGGAGAGAACGTTTTCGAATTTGAACACGGCGATGAAGTCGAGATCAAAGCCGTTTCCGAGGAAAACTACTTTTTCGAAGGATGGATGGGTGACAACGATACCATAGAAGATCCTAGCGCCAAACACACCACCGTCAAGATGCTCGACGATTACGCTATAACGGCTGCTTTCTCCGGACACACCCGTACTCTAACAGTGAACTCCACTGAAGGAGGAAATGTGACGGAACCAGGAGAGAAAACTATCGAGTGTGAGTATGGTGAAGTGGTCGATATAACAGCGGAAGCAGACAAGAACTATCGCTTCGTCGAGTGGATGGGAGATAATGACACCATAGCCGATACAACTGCTGACCGAACCACCATAGAGATGATGGGGAACTATTCCATTAAGGCACAATTCACTAAATATTCTCACAGTCTGAAGCTCTTCTCCTCCGAAGGGGGTGAAATCATCGAACCGGGCGAGGGTTCTCACGAGGTTGAACAGGGCGAACAAATAAACCTTGAAGCTGCTGCCAGCGAAGGCTACTACTTCGTCGAGTGGAGAGGTGACAATGAAACAGTGACCGAAACCACGTCGAAGCAAACCACCATTCACATAACGGGAAACAGTACTTTGATGGCAGATTTCGCACCGAAAACATACGAACTGACCGTTGAGCAATCCGAGGGTGGAGAGATAATCAAGCCGGGGGAAGGTGATTTTGAATATGAACATGGCACGGAAATAGTTTTGGAGGCTGTCTCAGATCAAAGTTATTCTTTCAAGGGATGGACAGGGGACAATGATACGATTGTAGAACCTAATTCCAGGATGACCACTATCGAGATGATGGAGGATTATACTATCTCCGCAGAGTTCGAGGAGATAACCGCTGACTACTATGGATTGACCGTATATACAGAGGGTGAGGGTGAAGTGGAAATAAAGCCGGACCAAGAAGAGTACGAAGAAGGCACCGAAGTGACCCTGTCAGCGGTCCCTGCCGATGATTGGCAATTCAGTCATTGGGAAGGCGACGTGCCCGAAGGAGAAGAAAACGAAGAGATCTCTATAATTATGGATACTGATAAGGATATCACTGCACATTTTGTATCGCAAGCAGAGATGGTTGAACTCACCATAGATAGCACGGAAGGTGGAAATGTCACGGAGCCGGGGGAAGGGACCTTTGAATACAAGGAGAACGAAATCGTAAACTTAGAAGCTGATGCAGAGGAAGGCTACCAGTTCGTTGAATGGACCGGGGATACAGACGAGATGGAAAACCCCAATACGGGTGAGACCAACATAACGATGAACGACAACTACACCATCACTGCGCAGTTCGAAGAAGAAGGTGAAAAAGATACCTATAGATTAACGGTGAATACAGAAGGAGAAGGCACTATAGAGCTCGACCCTGAACAGGATGAATATGAAGAAGGAACTGAAGTGACCTTGACAGCCAATCTAGAAGAAGGCTGGACGTTCAGTCACTGGGAAGGCGATGTGCCAGAAGGTGAAAGCGAAAATAGGGCGATCACCTTAGAGATGGATGAAGAAAAAACCGTCACGGCACATTTTGAAAAGGAAGATGAAGAAGGGATCATCTCTCTATCGAGAGGTATTTGGTTAACCATAGGGATCTTGGCTCTGCTGATAGCGATCATTTTGATATTAGTATTGCTGTACCCAAGGAAGGAGGCTAAAGTAGTGGTAAAGGCTCCTGGAGATCGAATGAAAGTCGAGAAGAAAAAAACCTACACTTATCCCTTTGAAGTGGAAAACCAAGGTGGGGCAGAAGAGACCTACAGCCTCAAAGCGGCTAGTTCTGCTGATGGATGGGCAGTAAAGACGCTAAAAGAGGTCACTATCCCATCTGAAAGCGAAAAATCCGTGCCCGTAGAGGTTACACTTCCAGGGTCTGCAAAGCCGGGAGATACGGCGGAGATGATGTTGAAAGCGACCTCTCAAGATGACACCGACGTCACGGACTTCGATAAATTAGAAGTTTCCTACCAACCTCCAAAAACTCGACAGAAATTGGAAAAGAAAGAAAAACCCGAACCGGAAAAAGTAACCGAAAAGACCCCTCCACCACCAAAACCAGATGAGTTTATGAAAGAAGAAGAAGAAAAAGAGAAGAGCTCAAAAGAAGAAAGTCCGGAAGAAGAAGCAGAAGAGTTCACTAAAGAGGAATCCGTAGAAGAATTGACTCGACTAGAAGGGGTCGGTACCTCTACAGCCGAGATACTATTCGAAAACGGCTATCGATCGGTAGAGGATGTGAAGAAGGCCGAGGCTCAAGAACTGAGAAACATAAAAGGGATCGGTCCCACTCTCTCGGATATGATCAAAGAGTCGGCCGAAGAATTAGAAGATTGACTAAGATCATACCGGATCTAGCATCTGATCCGAGCGGTTAACTCAATCAATAAATATTTATATAATCAAGTCCTCACCATAAAAGTCTATCATGAGTGGAAAAGAGATCATATCTTGCGATCATAAAACTACGGAGAGCGCAGGGATCAGAAAACTAGTAGTGAACTGTAAGAGATGTGGAAGAGAACATTCCATAAAGAATTGTCTTCCCGGGCTCATACTTTCTTTAGAGGACGAATATGATATCGATTCTATAATCGCATCGGATTTTATGGAAGAACAGTACATAGGACCGGGAGTTGATATCCTCACCCAGATAAGGGATATCGCAGGTGAGATAGAGAGTTTTTCTTCAAGAAAGCAGGAAGAAAAGAAATGCATGGATTGTGAATTGAGACCGTCGACGCTGTATCCAAGCTTGAAGAGAAATTTTATCGAGGAACCTGGGATAATCTATTCAGAACTTGGACGTTTGGCGGATAAAGCTAAACAAAAAAGAGGGTGTTCGGAATGCATAAAGTCTTTGACGGAAGAACTCGAAGTCTTGGGAGAAAGGGCTAAGGAGCTGAAAAAGGACGTCCTCGCTGAAGGTTTCGATATAATAGGATAAAGTGATGGTGATCGATTGTCTTTAAATAGTTTACTGAACGAGTTGGCGGATACGGAAAAACAGCACATAATGAGAGGTCTAGAAAGGGCGTTAGAAAAAAAGAAAGACATCAGACCAGCTTTTTCACACACATGGGTGAGACCTTACGTCCCCAAAGATGCCTCCATCGTTAAACAATACCAGATAGAAAATACTGAGGTCTCACTTTACAGCTTGTCTAACGAGACAGAGGACCTTTACCACGTCCTTCCTCTAGAATACAAAGTGGAAAAAGAGAAGGCGAAGATCATCTCCGAGGTGAAAGAATCTCTTGCAGAACATCACGCTCAAGATATGGACTTCAGTGATCCTGGAAGGGTCAGAGAGTTCATAAAGACCAGGGGTAAGAATCTCATACGACGGATCGTAGAGGATTCAGAGATAAAATTGGATGGCAGCAGACAGGAGGAGATCAAACAGATAGAAGAGCTCTCGCAGATACTGAGTAAATACACCGCTGGCTACGGCGTTCTGGAGACCATGCTGAAAGACACCGACGTGGAGGATATCTATGTAGATGCACCAGCGGAACAGAACAACGTCTATGTAGAGCTCAACGTCGGTGAAGAGATAAGAGATAAATGCAGGACGAACGTGTATCTTTCCTCTAACGATATGGGGAGTCTCCTTTCGAGGTTCAGATTCGAAAGCGGAGAACCGTTCTCAGAGGCCTATCCCGTGCTTGAAGCCGACCTTTCGGAATACGAGACCCGTATAACCGCTATAGGAGAACCTCTCAGCTCGGACGGCATAGCCCTTGCTCTAAGACGAAGGAACACCGAACCGTGGACTCTTCCGAAATTGATAAAAGTGGGAAGTTTGACTCCGCTCTCCGCCGGACTCCTTTCTTTCCTCATCGACGGCAGAAGTACTATATTGGTGGCAGGGAGCAGAGGAGCTGGAAAAACGACCCTTCTCGGAGCCATGATGCTCGAATTTCCGAAAAGCCAGAGGATACTGACCATCGAAGATACCAAGGAACTGCCGGCCGAGAGTATGCAGGATATAGGATACAACGTTCAGAGTTTAAAGACAGCTTCCGGAATGTCAAAAGGTGAGATGGAACCGGACGAGGTGTTGAGGGTCTCTTTGAGGTTGGGAGAATCCGCCATAGTGATGGGAGAAGTGAGGGGAGAAGAGGCTAAAACTTTGTACGAGGCCATGAGAGCGGGCACAGCGGGCAGTGCGGTGATGGGGACGATCCATGGAAATACGGCCCAGAGCGTTTATAAAAGAGTGGTGCACGATATAGGCATATCCAAAGAAAGTTTCGCCGCCACAGACATAGTGGTGATAGCGGGTATCGTAAGACCAGGTGGGACGCAGAAAAGAGAAAGAAGGGTCACCCAGATAGCCGAATACGGCAAAGAGGGTGGGGAATTTTACGACCTTATGAGGTTTGATCAAGAGCTCGAACCAACTGACTTTTTTAAGAGAAATTCAGAGAAGATAGGCGAGATCGCCAGATCGTGGGGCTTGAGTTATAACGAAGCCGTAGAGAACATCAGATTGAGAGCCAAGATGAGGGAAAAGATGGTGGAGACCTCTTTAGAGAAGAACGATGAACGTATCTTGAACGCGGAGTGGGTAGCTAAAGCCAACAACAAATTTTGGAACCTGATCTCAGAGTACGGCACGGAAAAGGATTACGAGAGGATAGAGAAAGAGTGGATGATGTGGTTCGAAGAGAGGGCAAGATATGCGTAGGATCTACGAGAAAGGGTGCAGATGGGTAAATTCCTACCTCGGTCCTAATAGAGAAGAATATCAGGACCGTAGAAAAGGAGATTACCAAGACTTTTTAAAGAAAAAGAAAGAGTTGAGAAAAGCTGGAGACAAACTGAGAGAAACGGAGATCGCAGCGGGAAGAGATTCGAGCAGATATAGGAAGAGAAAGGAAGAGTACGAGAAAGCCAAAGAAAGGTTCAAAAAAGCTGAGGAAAAGTATAAAAGAAAGGATTTCAAACGGACCATGAGTTTCACAGGGATGGACTTCACCTACGAAGAAGTGTTGGTCTTCTCCATCTTTTTGGCCATAGGAGGATTCATACTCAGTTTATTTGCGGTAGGTATACTCGCCCTTTTATTGGGGCTCTCCGCTCTAGAGATAATAACTTATGGAGTACCTCTATTGACCTTGGTCCCCGCTCTCGTTTTATTGTTCGCAGCCAATTATCCAGATATATTGGAGAAAAGGATGAAAACCTCCACCATCGGAAAGCTGCCTGAAGCGGTGAATTACATGACCATGTCCATGAGGATCAAACCATCGCTGCACCGGGCGGTCACATTTGCTGCCAAGAACACCTCCGAGCCCATCTCACACGGTCTGAACCAGATACTCTGGAAAGTCTATATCAGAGAAAAATCCACCCTAGAGGAATCTTTCCTCGATTTCGCTCTTGAATGGGGTGAGTGGAACGAAAATCTAAAACGCTCGATGTACTCCTTGAGAGCCTCCTTACTAGAAAAGACGGATGAGGGCTTCAGGCAGTCGTTGGAGCGAGCAAATGATCTGATGATAGAGGGGACGAAAAAGGAAGTAGAGGACTTTACCAACTCTTTACAAACTCCTACCACCATCCTGTTCGCTATAGGGGTTCTGCTGCCCCTTGTGATAGGCGCTATGCTGCCCATGCTATCTCTAACAAGCTTAGATGTTGGTACGATGACCGTCGGTGGTGACGGAACGGTCCAAGAGAACCCGGTCAGTCTCCCAGTCCTCGTTCTGATAATGAATGTTGTATGTCCCGCCGCCACACTGTTCTACTCCTACCACATAGTGGGCAATCGACCCGGAACGAGGAGCCTGCCTACTATCGAGAGTGAAGTTAACAAAAAATTGAACGCCATGATCGCCTTCTCACTGGGTGTTGCTGGGGCTTTCTTCATCTCCTTATTTTACGAGCAGCTCGCCTTCCTTCAGCCTCTGCCGTTCTTGTTCTTATTCGTAATACCTGTTTCGTATTACTCCATATCTACAAGTCTAGATCAGAAAAGAGAGAGAAAGAGGGTGTTGAAGATCGAGGAGGAATTTCCAGACGCACTCTTTCAGCTTGGAAGTCGTATTGCTGAAGGTACCTCCGCTGAGAGAGCTCTACTGAAGACCTCTGAGACCATGGAAGGTAGTAAGTCGGGAGAGATGTTCGGAAAAGTAGTTTCCACTTTCAAGATCAAACACCTCTCCTTGACGGAGGCTCTCTTCGGGGAAGAGGGGATCCTGACGGACTTTCCGTCTCAACTAATCAAAACAACTATGAAGACAGTGGTGGAAATAACTGAAAAGGACCCGGAGGAAGCGGGTAAGACCATCATAAAGATAGCGAAATATCAACAGGACTTACGGGATATGGAGCACGAGGTTAAAAACCAGCTCTCGAAGAGCGTGGAGATGATGAAGGCAACGACGTTGATCTTCGCCCCGATAATAATGGGGGTCGTGGCCTCACTTTACTTCATGCTCGAAAAAGTCTTTGCTGGGCTGGGAACTACGGAACTTATCTCACCATTATATTTTACCGCCGTGCTGGGTGTTTACCTGATCATGATGGCGGCTATAATAACCTACTTCACCAAGAGCATAGAGAACGACCTTGACATGATCGAATTCAAATATACTTTGGGCAAGACCATGCTGATAAATATAACGATATTTTCTTTTTCTTACGTGATCGGAAAGGTGATGATAGCGGGGATGTAGCAATCGAGGCAGAGATCAGTACGGCGACAGCACAGTAGGGGGCATGGGGTAAACTAATGTTTTATCTTCCTCGAGGAATGCCTTTTCTTGGATCACCGTGAATTGTAATGATCTAGTCACTGGTATAGGTGAAAAATAGGCATAATTGATAACGATCTTCTCAAAATGACTTACAGTCGATCTCATCTGATATACAGTCAGAGTCCCTGGAAATCTGGTTATCTCCTCAAGATCAACCTCTTCCCGGATATCATCTAGATGCCAATCTGTTGTAGATTTCTCCATCTCTTCTATAACGGCCTCTACGTCGGAATTAGGTCCTATCTTCTCCGCAACGAAGTCCACATGAGCAGGGAAGACAGTTTCATAGCTGAGATAACTCCGGCTGCGGTGCATAGTTATGTCTGTTAATCGGTTAGAGGTCATGTGAAGAGCGGGAACAGAGAGCAAGATGAAAATTATCAGTAAAACTTGCAGGATCTTTACCCTCTTATTATTCTTTTTTAGGATCGAAGAGTCTCTATTTTCTGCACTAAATGTCTTGAATCCTTTGAGGAAATCATGCTTTTGCTTTATCTTCCATATAGTTAAGGTTATCAAACTAGGTACCCCAACATAGTAAATGAAATAAAGTCCTATCAGCTGAAAGAGCGGGTCTATCATCGTTTACCCTCCCCAAATTTGGATCCTACCGATACCCTTGGATCTAGATAACCATAGATCATGTCTGTGATATATAATCCGACAACAGAGATTACAACGAGAACGAAAGTTATAGAGATGATCAATCGATCCTCAAAGGTGGCCGTTTCTCCACTATGGGGTAGAGGTTCATAAAGAGCTCTTCTCAAAAGGTAGCCTATACCCGGCCATTGGAAGACCACTTCAGCTATCAGAGCCCCTCCCAAAGAGGTCAAAAGTGCCAGTACTGCAGTGGTCATTATTGGAGGACTTGCGGTCTTCAGGACATGTCCGTAGATGATCTTTCGTTCCGGGAGACCCTTCGCCCTTGCAGCGATTATATAATCTTCTTCCAGTATCCTTGTGACCAAGTTTCTTGATACCAAGAGTCTGCCCCCAAATTTAACTATAACTATGGTGAACAGGGGAAGAGACATCTTGATCAAAAGTTCTTTCATATATCCAAGGTAACCAAGGCTACGGACTGTGGGGAAGGTTGGCTCTGGGGTCGGATACCATCCGAGCTCGGCTGAAAATATGAGCATGAATATCATGCCGGTCCACCACAAAGGTGCCGAAGATAAAGATGCGCTCACAACAGTAAGAAATTTATCGATCGACGAACCGGCCATCTGGGCAGTTTTCAATCCCACAAATATTGCTAATACAGTATATATTGCTGCTGCGGTGGTAAACAACAGGATGGTGTAGGGCAAATAGGCCATTATGACCTCGTTTATCTGTTGATTCCTTTCCCGACCAGGAGTCGTCAATCTTTCGGTCCTCCCAAATTTGAATGTGATCATGTCTACAGCATTATCGAGTATCCTTTCCGCTCTTGGTCCGTCCAGATCATTTTCTTCTCTCAATTCATGGATCCTTTCCTCTCTATACTCATAGGCCTCATCTGGATCTTCAAAATCTATATTTTTTATCTCACCCTTCACCTGTCTTTGGATCGCTTCTTCCTGATTTTCTTCTCTAAAAGTGACAAAAAATGCAGATATAATCAAAGCTATAATCATGACGGCTAAAAGCATATCGATGGTCCGGACTGCAAAGTATTTCCACGATTCCCTCATGTATCTCTTTCCTCACTATCCTACAGGTTATATAAAGTAATCGTCGATTTTTCAGATCGATATCAATTTTCAGGGAGTAAATCTTTACTCCCCAACAAGTAACACGGTGATATCGTTCACATTGGTGCGGCTCTCGAATTCTATAGAATCGTTCAACTCGTCAAAGAATCTCTGCGAGTCGTGTTGCTTAAGCAGCTTTTTTGGTTTGAATGTAGACCTATCTACGCTGTTACAGTCCGCTATAGCTCCGGCCTTGTCCATCCCGTCGATACCGTCAGAATCTACACTGGCCACCACGATGTTTTTCCTGCCGCTTATCTCCACCGCCGCGGAGAGTACCAGTTCCCGGTTAGGACCGCCTCTACCGTGATCGTTTTCCTCGTTTTCAAAACTGACCGTCGTTTCGCCGCCCACGATGACAGCAGCAGGAGGTTCTAAAGGGTTGTTCGTATCCTGTATCTCTTTGGCAATGGCAGCTAAAGGTTTCGCAACCTCTCTCGCTTCACCCTGGTTCTGAGATGTCAAGATCATGGTATTGAAGCCTTTTTTTTCCGCAGTAATTTCAGCTGAGGAAAGAGTGGTGAAGTTATCCCCTATCAGGTTGTTGTCTACATGCACCTCGGTCGGTGTTTCTGGAACTTCACCTCTTACACCTTTTTCCAGGTGGTCTTTGACGGGCTTCGGTACATCTTTCCACAGGCCGTAGTCTTTCAACACCCCCACCGCGTCATGGAAAGTCGAATGGTCGGGGGAGGTCGGCCCGGAAGCGATAGCACTGAGATCGTTTCCTACCACGTCGGAGATTATCAACGAGACCAGATCTCCTTTTTCCTCACACAACTGGGCGAACCTTCCTCCCTTTACCTTTGAAAGGTGTTTTCTCACGGCGTTCATCTCATGTATGTTGGCGCCAGACTTCACCAGCAGTCTGTTCAATTCGTTCATCTCCGAGACAGAGATACCTTCAACTGGATAGAAGAAAAGAGCAGAGCCTCCTCCCGAGATCAAGAAGATGATCAGGGCGTTCTTTATCCCTTCTAATCTATCTAGAAGTTCTTCAGAGGCCCTAAGATTTACTTCCTCGGGATAAGGGTGTTCCGCCTCTTTTACGGTCACAGGACAATGATGGTCTTCGTCCATTTGGCCTTTTTTGGTTATCATCAGGCCGCCGTCCGGTTTTAATCTTTTTAGAGCACTAGCCATGGACACCGATGCTTTGCCGACACCGAAAACTAGCACTTCATCATAATCATTCCTAGTGTAATCGTTCTTACCGATCCGTATCGTATGATCGTCTACATTCACATTTTTATCTACCAGGCGTTCGGGGTCGGCCGCATCGATCCCTCTCATCATCATCTTCTTCGCCAGTTCTCTCATCATTTCTGTATCCATCCTCTTTTCTATGAACTGTGAGATGATATATATGATTTGGTGAGCGGTCTTTCGAATGATTAAAGTAATAGGATCCGATTGGACCTAAACGTATGTATGTCAGTGTCATAGGCGGCGACGTTGAAAGTTGCTCGGAAAAAGACCGCGCAAGGGCAGAAAAGTTGGGTGAGAAGTTAGCGGAAAGAGGTCATGTACTGGTCTGTGGAGGAAGAGGAGGAGTGATGAAGGCGGCGTGTAAGGGCGCCAAAAAGGCGAACGGCACTACAGTGGGGATCCTGCCCTCTGGAAGAAGAGAGGAAGCCAACGAGTACGTCGACATCCCTATCGTCACGGGTCTGGGTATGCTCAGGAACAGTTTAGTGGTTTTGAACGGGGACGTGGTGGTGGCCATAGATGGTAGTTACGGTACTCTTTCCGAGATATGTATGGCGGAGAAGTACGGAAAAAAGATCCTAGGTTTAGGTACGTGGCAGATCGATGCGGTGGACCATGCTGAGGATGTGGATGATCTATTGAAAAAGATAGAAGATGTTTCAAGGACCTAACTCTTCCTGAACGTGATCCCTTAGATCTTCATCGCTGATGTTCACACTGAAAACATATTGGTCTCCCTTTTTGTGATCTAAACCTATGGAAAAATCCTCGGTATCGAAGTAACATGGATTGAATTTCAACATCAATTTTTTATAGATGACCTCTTCGGCTTTCCTTAAAGATCCTACAGACTTCGCCCCGATCAATATCTCGAGATCTTTCAGTGCCACCTCCATATCCTTGACTGGACTTTCTCTGTTAGCGATATCGTTAAATGATCTTTTGATCTTATCCTCAGCGTCCTTCAGTTCTTCTTTAGTGCCTTTAAACTCTTCTTCTACCCGTTTCTGCCCCACGGCCGCTTCTTTGGCTGTCTTCTCCTCTATCTCTTTTTCATCTTCACCTCCCCGGGGTCTCCATTCATCTAACCTTTCTATCTCCTTCTCGTCGCAGACATATTCTTCGAGGAGGTCTTCAAGCTCAACACATACTTCACTTACCTCTTCCCAGGAACCCTCTAACCTAACACCCGAATTCGTCTGTTCTATCTCAGTCATCGATAGGATGAGCAGATTCGCTTTATTTATCGTTTTGGACCGCTTCCTAAATCTTCTCAACGGGCTTTTTTGAGATGACCTTTTCCTTCCATCTACCCCTCTTGTAAACTATGAAAGCGGTGGTCCCAGCTATAACATTGCTGAAGGCTATAGCCAGCCAGACACCTGTGGAATGGAACGCCAGGAAGAAAGCGAATATCCATACGAAAGGTATCCTGAAGGCCCAAAGTCGAGTGATACTCAAGAACATCTGTTTCAGAGTGTGGCCCGCCCCATTCAAAGTGCCTGAGACCGCTTCGAATATCCCAAAGAAGGGGCCTCCTATGGCGAGGATCAGGAGAAAAGACGCTCCCATCTCTATGACCTCTGGTGCATCAGGTATGAAAAAAGATACCAGCGGGTACCTGAAGGCGACCAATATCAATGAAAGTATGACCATGAAGGACCCCATGATTATGATACCTTTTTTCGCTATCCTGTCCGCACGTTCTGTTTTGTCCGCACCGAGCGCTTGTCCGACCATGGTGCTCAAAGCTATCCCCAACCCGAAGACTACGACGAAAGTGATGTTGATGATCCGACTGCCTATGCCGTAAGCCGCCAATACTTCTTTCTGCTGGGGCAGCCTTGCCAGGAGAGCCGTCAACACCACGAAACCCACGGCGTCGAAGACCCTTGCTCCAGTTGCTGGAAGACCGATCTTGAAGAATTTCCTGATCTTTTCAAAATTGGGTTTCAGATATGATAATTTCAGCTCGATGCCCGCTTTACCGGTAGCTAGAAGGTATATAGAGATGCCCGCACCTACGCCGCGTGAGAGAACGGTGGCAATTGCGGCACCCTGGATCCCCAAAGCTGGAAAAGGGCCCCACCCGAAGATAAAGAATGGATCTAAAACTATATTCAGAACTACCGAGAAGGACATGAGGGCCATGGGCGTTATGGTGTCGCCCCACGCTCTAAGGACGAAGGAAAAAGCTGAAAAGAGGAGCAGAAAGGGGAAGCCAAGGAAGATTATCCTGAGGTAGGAAACCGCGAAGGGGACCACGGCTCCTTCTTCGGCCAACACCGCCATAAATCTAGGGGTTATGAGATAACCTATGATACTGGCTACGACGGATAAAACTATCAATATCATGTAGAGTTGACCCGCATCTTCTTCCGCCTCTCCGAAACGTTTTGCTCCCACGTGCTGAGATATCAACGCTACCGCGGCTATCCCCAACCCCAGCTCTATGGAGAGTAGAAGGAATACGAAAGGCCACGCTAGGCTCATGGCGCCCACGGAAAGTGTGTTTTCTGGGTAGGGTAATCTGCCCAACCAGAGTGTATCAGCAAGGTTATAGGCGGTCTGAAGGAGGTTCGCTATCATCAAGGGCCATCCGAGTTTGAACATAAGTGGAACTATATCTCCCTCTAAGATCTCTTCTTTTGATGGGCGCCCCATCCTATCCTTCAAATAGGTGTAGAGTCCGTCCTCTTTCATGAAGTTCCTCCCTGATTTACCTTCCTAGGATATATATGTTTGCATCGTGACGCAAAGGCTTCAAATATCCACGCCGTAGTAATCTTTATACCAATCCACGAATCGGTTCACGCCTTCCTCTAAGTCAGTTTTTGGTTCGAACCCCAGTTTTTCTTTGGAGCGAGATATATCAGCGTAAGTCACCTTCATATCCCCGGGCTGCATCGGGAGCATGTTCTTTTCAGCCTCCTTCCCCAAAGTGTCCTCCAAGATCTCTATGAACTCCATCAGCTCGACAGGGGTATTGTTACCCAAGTTGAATATCTCATAGTCGAACCTTTTTTCTAAACTGCTGAGCACTCCTTCGACGATGTCGTCGATGTAGGTGAAATCTCGCTTCATGTCTCCATAATTGTATACGTCTATTGGTTCTCCATCGACTATCCTGTCGGTGAACTTGAACATGGCCATATCCGGTCTGCCCCAGGGCCCGTAGACGGTGAAGAACCTCAAACCGGTGCAGTTCAGGTCGTAGAGATGGCTGTAGGAATGCGCCATGACCTCGTTAGCGACTTTTGTAGCGGCGTAATAAGACACGGGTCGGTTGACATCGTCTCCTGTGGAGTAAGGGATATCTTCGTTTCCGCCGTATACGGAAGAGGAGGATGCATAAACCAGATTGCTCACGTCGTTGTGCCTCGCCATCTCCAGGACGTTGGTGAAACCCTCCAAGTTAGAACGCTGGTAGGCATGGGGATTTTCTACAGAGTACCGCACTCCAGCTTGAGCCGCCAAGTGGCAGATCCTGTCTACATCGTGTCGGTCGAAGATGCCCTTCAATGCGTTCAGATCACAAAGGTTCTCTTGGTAAAAAACGTAATCGTCACTTTCTTCTAAAAGCGAATTCCTATCCCACTTCAACTGCTGAGAATAGTAGTCGTTGACGCTGTCTAACCCTATGACCTTTTCTCCTTCTTCGAGGAGCGCCTTGGCGGTATGGAACCCTATGAAGCCCGCTGTACCTGTAACTAGAGTCGTCATGCTTCCGGTAAAGGTGCGGGTTTATTTTATTTTTTACCTATCAGTTTTCGCACTATAGCCTGAATTGGCCCAGAATCGATAGGAATAGATTGGAACTAGACCTGATCTAAGATCCAGATGTTGTTAGCTTGACGAAACACTACAAAACTACTTTTCGTTTTTCATCGTGATCTCGATGGAAGAGACGTTGGTAGATCCTCCGCCTTCGTCCTCTAGTTCCTCCGTGTCAGTTATTATATCAGTTATCTCGGCCGTTTCTAAGAAACGATTCTTGGTTATCTCGGCAACATCTACGGCCTTACTGATAGCTCTTCCACGTGCCTTGATCACTATTTCGTCGCTTCCTCGATTGAACTGCTCCATCGTCGCCATCACGTAGTTCATGGTCTCTTTACTTCCTATAAATACAGTGTTCTCATCATCATCCATGGTCTTCACCTTTTGCTTTTTGTATATTGCTTTCGCAGTAGGAATATTTTGTAGGTGTTATTAACTATTTTGGTCTCATACTTCGGCTTTGGAGAGTTAGGGAGGTCATTTTCCCATCCGATGAAAAAACTCAAATCATAGCGGTGGTAAATAGGCACGATGTCTATTGAAGTGGTGGACGAGTCCCGGGCTAGGGAGGACCTTCCGGAAGAGTTCGAACCCTACGTGAAGAGGTGGTTCCAGGATAGATTCGATCGATTGACACCCCCACAGAAGTACTCTTTCGAGATGATCCACGAGGGGAAAAATTCGCTGGTCTGTTCTCCTACAGGCTCGGGAAAGACCCTGTCCGCTTTCTTATCTATATTGAACGAGCTGTTCTTGAAGGGCGACGAGGGCGAACTGGAAGACAAGGTCTACTGCCTTTACGTTTCTCCTTTGAGAGCTCTGGGCAACGATATCCAACGCAACCTGGAAAAGCCTCTAGATGGTATAAAAGAGATCGCAGAAGATATGGATATCGAAATGCCCGAGGTCAGGAGTGCTGTAAGAACGGGAGATACCCCTTCCCAGGAAAGGCAGAAGATGCTGAAAAAGCCGCCGCATATCTTAGTAACGACTCCCGAAACACTGGGTATAATCCTGAACGCTCCGAAGTTCAAAGAAAAATTGAAGGATATCAGTTATGTCATCGTCGACGAGATACATTCACTCTGTGACAACAAAAGAGGTGCCCACCTTTCGCTCTCTTTAGAAAGGTTGGAGGCGATGTGCAGCGAGGAGCCCACTAGGATCGGTCTGTCAGCGACTCAGGCCCCCATAAAAGAGATAGCGAAATATCTAGTAGGGTACGAAGATGGAGGGCCGAGACAATGCGATATAGTGGACGTTTCCGCCTCCAAAGACCTTGACCTGAAAGTGATCTCTCCCGTGGAGGACCTCATCCACACCTCCGGAAAAGTGGTCAACGATAAGATGTATAAACGCATAGACGAGTTGGTAAAAGACCACATAACCACATTGATATTCACCAACACCCGGAGCGCTACGGAAAGGGTGGTGAATAACCTTACGAACAGAGATCCGGAGTTCTATGAGGGCAACATAGGAGCACATCATTCCTCTATGAGCCGTGACAAGAGGATTGGGGTGGAGGAATCTTTGAAGAACGGCGAACTGAAGGTGGTAGTCACTTCGACTTCTCTCGAATTGGGTATAGATATCGGCTATATCGACCTCGTTTTACAGCTTTCTTCGCCTAAAGGCGTATCTAGAGCTATCCAGAGGATCGGTCGATCCGGACACGGGTTCACCGACGATCCGAAGGGAAGAGTACTGGTGATGGAAAGAGGCGACGCGTTGGAATGCACTGAGATGATGCGCTGCGCCAAGGAGAACGAACTGGACAGGGTTAGGATACCGAAGAACTGTTTGGACGTGCTCTCTCAGCATATCGTTGGTATGGGGTGCAACAGGAAGTGGGGTGTCGAGGAAGCGTATGAAGTCATCAAAAGGAGTTTCAATTTTCACTCACTCGGGAGAAAAGATTACGAGAAAACTCTAAGATATGTAGCTGGAGAGTACGCTTCTTTGGAAGATCAGAAAGTCTACGGGAAGATATGGCTCGACGAGGACGAAAAAGGCGAAAAAGAATTCGGGAGAAGGGGAAAACTGACCCGCGTCATATACATGACCAATATAGGCACCATACCGGACGAAAGCGCCTATCGAGTCCACACTAGGGACGGAAGGTTCGTCGGAACATTGGACGAAGATTTCTTAGACAGGTTGACCAAAGGCGATATATTCATTCACGGGGGCGATACGTACGAGTTCCGATACGCCAGGGGTATGAAAGTGTATGTGGACGCCCGACCCGATAGAGCTCCCACGGTACCTTCCTGGTTCTCCGAGATGCTACCCCTATCTTACGACCTGGGCAGAAAGATCGGCGAGTTTAACAAAAAGGTTCGGGACATGATCGAAGAAGGTGAAGACCCCTCGGGATGGATAAGAGAAAATTACTACGTAGATGAGAAAACGATATCTTCTATAATCTCTTATCTAGATGAGCAGTACAGGTACGTGAAGGCGGTTCCAACCGATTCTACCCTGCTGGTGGAGAAAAATTTTGAAGGCGAGAAGATCAACCTGATATTCCATACGATATTTGGAAGGAAAGTGAACGATGCGCTTTGTAGGGTTTTTGCCGACCACACCTCGGACATGTTGAACGCTAATGTCGGGATAGTGGTGGACGATCACGGGTTCGTCCTGATATGTCCCGATAAGAAGATCGATGTGGATGACCTGATACAGCGGGTCGTTAAAAGCGACATGAGGAAGACGTTGAAGCAAGCGGTCCGTAAAACGGAGCTCATGAAGAGACGGTTCAGGCACGTGGCTTCTAGAGCGCTGATGATACTGCGCAATTATAAAGGAAACAAGTTGAGCGTCGGCAAGCAGCAGATGAAATCACACTTCCTCCTCTCCGCTTGTGAAAGGATCGACGAAGATTTCCCCATAGTGAAGGAAACGTATCGAGAGATAATCGAAGACTATATGGACATAGAGAACGCTTCCGATATAATAAAACGTGTAGAAGAAGGAAAGATGGATCACCGGGTCATCGAGACCGAGGTCCCGTCACCCTTTGCGCACAACCTAGTGATACAGAGTCAAAGCGACGTTCTCAAGCTGGATGATAAAAAGGAGAGACTTCAAGCCCTGCACAAAAAGGTGATGGAGAGCATCGGAAGAACAGAGATCTCTTCATGAACCGGCAAACATCTTTCGCAGATATGGTCGGTTGAGTAAGCGGATCAGACTAATCTAGTGTTTTCACATATATATCTTTGATGATCTCCTCTTCAAGTGCTAGATCAGTTTCTCCGATCTTTATCACGTAGACAGGCTTTTTCTGATGTAATTTGATTTCCGAACCGGGACCTATATCATATGAAAGAAGCTTGTGGAGCCTAGAATGGTCCTTAGAGTGTATATAAGCTATCTCGGCTCTGTCACCCACTTGGAGCTTGGATAAAGGATGTATAGCTGGTTCAATGGTATCCTTACCAGCACTGCAGCATTTTCCCGGCGGTATCGGCATCCCGTGAGGACATTCTTTCGGATGGCCAAGAAGAGTGCATATCCTCTCCGTTACCTCTACATCTAAAAGATGCTCGAACTCGCATGCCGGTTTTTCTACATCCTCTTTCCCCATATCTAAAACGTCAACCATCAACCTCTCGGCCAATCGATGTCTTCTCACGATATCCCTGGCTTTGTTCTCACCCTTTTTAGTCAATTTGATATCGCCGCCTTTCATCTGCACCAGACCTTCATCCCTCAACACGTCTAAAACCTCCTGTGTGACCTTCTCTTTATATCCATGCCTGAACCTCTTTCTGTGCTGGGAAAAACCCTCGTCTCTGTTCGTCAATTTTCTCTTAAAACTCTCCTTATCTCTTTTCCCCTCTTCTTCAAGGGTCCAGAGTATCTCTAAGGCCTCGTCTACCTCGATCTGTGTGATCTTTTCGCTCATCGTTCATCAACTCCTAGTATGAATTCATAACCGCAGTTAGGACATCTAGTCATATTACACCTTCCTCCAATCGGGCAAGACTTACATGCTGAAGCCTCTCCCTGATCGAACTCGTTCCCACAGAGAGGACATTTATGGACTTCCTTTTTTTCGCTCATAGCAGGCCTCCAAACAGACTTATCAAGTGGTTCACGACTCCCGCGACAAAGAAGGCGAACGGGATTATAAATGCTATTATTGCCAAAGCGGTCTTCACACCCCTTTCCTTGATTATCACCAGCATGTTAGCCACGCACGGAACAAAAAGAGTTATCGCCACGACCGCAACCAACATCTGAACATTGGTCATACTTGCACTCATGTCTAGAAGTCCTGCGGCACCGAAGTCCCTTCTTAGGAAACCGAGTATGAACGCGATGGACGTTTTTGCGGGAAGACCCAGCCAGTTAACGACCAGCGGTTCGAGAGCTTTTATGAGAAAATCGAGGATGCCTGTTATCTTACCCAAGCTGATCAAAAATGTACCTAAGATGAAAAGAGGGACCAATTCCTTGAAAAACATCTCTACTCGATAATACGTCTTTTTCAATACGTTGTCCCATTTCGGAACTCTCAAAGGCGGAAGTTCTATCATGAAATCTCCCCTTTTCCCGGGCAGTATTTTAGATGCGGCCCACGCGACGAACATGAGCTGGGAAAAGACTATGAGGGCCCATACGAAGAAGAAGTAGAATGGAAGTGTGGCCATTATCGCGAAGAGTACCCCCAACTGTGCTGAACACGGGATACCGAGGGCCAACATCGTGGTACCGATGATACGCTCTTTTTTCGTATCCAAAACTCTAGTCGTCAGGGTCGCCATAGTATCGCATCCGAACCCCAATACCATCGGTAAAACCGCTTTGCCGCTTAGACCGACCTTTCTTAGGCCTCTATCCGCCATAGCCGCTAGTCTGGGGATGTAACCTACGTCTTCCAGGAGTGAAAAAGCCAGGAAAAACGTAGTTATTATCGGTAATATGAGTCCTATAGACCAGGTTATCCCTACCGTTATAACACCGAATTCGCCAACCAATATCTCTGAGATGAAATTATCCCCGATCGAAGAATAGACTATATCCTCCATATATGGATTGATGTGTTCTCCGAATATAACTCCCTCCAAAAAATCGACGATCACTTGCGCCCCGATATATCCCACGAACTGATAAAGGAGGAAGATAACTCCGAGAAAGATAGGGATCCCGGTCCAAGGGTTCATCGTCAGATCGTTTATTTTCTCCTTCAACGTGGTACTTTCGACCTCTTCTTTACTTACGAATTTGGAGACCAACTCCTCAGCCTTCTCCCTGATAGATAATGTGATCAGATAACTCAAGTCCAGGCTGAACGTCTTGTGTAAGCTACTCAAGACCTCTTCGGCTTTCTCTCTCTTAGCCTCGCCCATCTTCTCCTCTACGAATACTTCCATCTCGTCGGGAGCGACCAAAAAAAGTAGCGCGGTCCCTCGGCTGTCGAACAGGTCTTTCAATTCATCGAGCGCCCTCTCTATCTCTTCTGGGTAGTCCGGCTTCATGTCAGGAATCCTTGCTTTTTTTATCCCTTTTTTCAATGCTGATGTTCCTCTGCGCTCTGGGGCTACGGTCGGAAATACGGGGACGTTCAATTCATCTTCAAGTCCCTCTATATCGATATCTATCAGTCGAGCCTTCGCCTCGTCCATCATGTTGAGATTTAGAACCGTAGGTATATCGAACTCCGCCAGCTGAAGAAACATCATCATACTTCTCTTTAGATTCTTAGCGTCCGCTACCTGGACGATCCGATTCGGTTCGGTCCCGATTATTATGTCTCTAGTCACCTTTTCGTCCTCGGAGAGAGGGGTGAGAGATCCCGCACCAGGGGTGTCGATTATGGTCTCTGTTTTTGAGCCGATCTTTGACTTCCCTTTACTCACCTCTACAGTGGTTCCCGGGTAATTGGATACATCCCTGTACTTTCCTGTGAGGCTGGAGAATATGACCGACTTCCCGACATTTGGATTCCCCACGAGAACGGAGACCTCTTCATCTTCTTCGATCCCTAGAGCTTCCCTAGCGTACCTAATCTCGATCACCTTCTATCTCGACTGAGTATCCGATCGGTAATCGTTCACATATCATCTGATCAAAAAGAAATCGGCTTGTTTCTCCGAGCTCCTCTTCTAACTGATATCTTTTCATCGTATGATCAACACAGCACACTTTATTAAAAGTTTTGGTAAGCCTAAAAATTATCCTCCCTAGAGCAAACTACAACTCTGCCAGTAACTATATAAATACCAAGGCTGAGTTAATTCCTATATCTAGTGGTGTTCCATGAAGATATTTGACAGGTTCGAGATCGTGGGTAACTATCCCGCCTTATACGACCCGGAGAAAAAGATGCTGATCATTTCAGACTTGCACTTGGGATTAGAATCTTTGATGGCCGACGCCGGTATGTTCATGCCGAAATTCCAGCTCTCCGAGATGAAAGACGATATTTCAGATATGCTGGAGAAAAAGGACGTGGAAAAGTTGATGGTCTGCGGCGATATAAAACACGAGTTCTCCGAGACCTCCTACGGCGAGAGGAAGGAAGTTGAGGAGTTCATCGAATTTTTAAAGGACCTGGTAAACGAGATATGCTTGGTGAAAGGCAACCACGATAACTATCTTATCTACTCGGTGAAGATATATCCTGAAGTGAGTTTGGAAGATCTTTTTGTATTCGACGACGTTTGTTTTGTACACGGCCATGAAAAGCATGAGAGGATAAAGGGTTTGGACCTGAACTATATCATCATGGGACACGAGCATCCCGCTTTGACCCTTACAGACGAGATCGGAGCGAAAGAGAAGATACGCTGCTTCCTTTACGGTAAAACCAATGACGGTAAGAATCTGATAGTGATGCCCGCATTTTCTAGTTTGGCGGAGGGTTCTACGGTGAATCGTGTGGAGCGGAAGGAAATATTGTCACCCATATTGAGAGACACCGCAGAGCTAGAAGAGATGAAAGCAGTGGGCGTGGACAAAGAAGCGGGGCTGTTCAAGTTCCCTGATTTGAAGAAACTGCGGGATATCTGATCTGAGCTCAAGGAGCGTCGAAGAACCATAAAAATACAAGCGAGAGAGCCAACGCCCCTACACACATCACTCCGCTGACCAAAAAGGCCAGGTCGTAAACTCCGGTGAGATCAAAGATGTATCCTGCAAACAGCGGACCGAGGGACCCGCCTATCCCCGCAACGGTGCCCAACGCCCCTAAGATCTCGCCCGAATGCTCGGTACCGAAGAGACGGCTGATTATCACGGGGTAGATCATCACCCATCCGCCGTAGGCGAGTCCGAACAGCAGCGCTACAGGGTAAAGGATCCAGAGTAGTGTGGAAACGGGCAGGGAGAAGATAGCTATAGATTGTAAAAGGAAGAAGATCGTTACTCCTTTGATAACACCGAGCTTGTCCGAGGTCCACCCACCGAATATCCTTCCGAATATGTTGGCTATACCCACAGCGGTGAGCAGGGTCGCGGCGTAAAAACTCGGTATCCCTACATCCATAGAGTAGGGAACTATGTGCACCGTGATGGTCATGGCGGAAAATTGAGCCACTAAAAACATGAAGTAGATCACCCAGAAATGCTTGGTTTTCAGAGCTCCCTTGAGAGTGTAACCCTCCTCTTCAACCTCGGCGGTTTTTTTCTTCTTTGGGCTCTCGGGAGAACTCTTCATCAGAAAGGTTGAAAAAGAGAGGACCACAAACGAGAAGATACCTATCACTATGAAAGTGGATCTCCAACCTATAGAAGCTATCACCCGCTCGAGTATAGGCGGGAAGAAAGCCATACCGAAGGCCAGAGCTGTAACGGAGATGCCTATCGCTAAACCTCTTCTCTCGTCGAACCACCTGGTCACCGTCGTTGTCACCGGTATGTAAAAAGCACTAGCCCCGACTCCTATAAGGATGAAACATCCATAGAGTTGGAGAAGGGAAGTGATCTGACTGGTCAGTGTGAAGCCCAGGACGATGAAAACTGTGCCCACCAGCATGACCTTTTTCACTCCGTATCTGTCGCTCAATTTCCCACTCACTATCCCTAGAAAGGAGGTCATCAACAGAGAGAGAGAAAAACCCAGGGTCAACGGTCCTCTAGGCCAGCCGAACTCCTCGGTCAGTGGAAGTATGAACACTCCGAAGCTGTAACTCCTTACACTGGATATCAGCAGGGCTAAAAAGGCGCCTAGCACCACGAACCAGCCGTAGTAGATCGTTCCGTTTTTGTTCTTTTTTTGCATGCTCCGGATGGCTAAAGCTAGGAAGAAGGGTTTTAAAACGATTGTTGAAAATTTTCACTCGTAAGTGTGACATTCCGGGCAGTAATAACTCTCGAACTCCTCTCGGTATTCGAGTTCGGTTCCACATTCATCGCAGACCTTTTCCTTCTCGAAAAGGTCTCCAAAAAATCTCCTTCGGCTCCCGGAAGTGTCAGCTTTGCTAACCGAGACTTCTCCTTTTCTTTTTTTCTCTCTCTTCGATACTTGCCTTTCTTCATCAGACATCATGGCACCTGGTTCCGGCTCCATTATTTTCAAAAAGAAGAAGAATCCGACTATCACGGTCACCACAAAAAGTATGCTCCTGAGCAATTCGAGACCGTAAATCTGGGGGTGGGTAGAATGCAGTGAAGTGGTGAGGATGGTTGAACCTAAAAATAGGAAAAACCAGAAAGTCATCTTCTTTTTACCGCCCACATCATCACCTGAGTAGAAAGTGTTTTTCTATCTATAAAAATTTTTAGATCGATATGGCTTTGAAATTTATAAAGTGATGATTTCACGAGTCTAAAGTGAGCGGAGCGGATGACGAGGCTGCCCGTGGGTTTTTCTGCCGCAAAATTCAATTACTCTTTTCCCCCTATGGTGATAAGAAAAGGGACATGATAAAAAAGATATCCACTATCGCGATGACTCTTTTGCTACTTTTAAGTGTTTCTATAGTCGGTTCTGATGCAGATCTAACTTCCCTAGAAGAAGATGTAGACCAGGAAGGAGATACTAGGTGGGAAAGGAGAAATGAAAGCGCTGTATCAGAGGAGCGGGAGTTTCGAGATCCTTCTCTCAAAGAGTTCGATACCAAAGAGATCTCTGAAGGTGGTATAGGAGAGAAAAGATACGAAGCGGGTGTTGAATACTCTACTGAAGATGGTAACGGACCCATGGGTGGCACCCGCGGAAGAAAAGTTGTAAAGGATAGACAGAATATCCTACAAGATATCTACTCTTCCAGAGAAGATTACGATCCTCGCGGTCCCATAAGGATCGATGGTGACGCGGATCTTGAAAGACAGGCCGTCGAAGAGGGATGGGACGGCGATGGATCCAAAGAAAACCCCTGGGTGATAGAAGATCACGGCATCGACGGAGGCGTCAATGGTTATTCACTCTACATCGGGAACGTGACCGATCATTTTGAAGTCAAGAGTTGCTACCTCTATAATGCGAGCGGGAGAGGAGAAGAATACTTCAGGAACAGCGGTATACATCTCTACAATACGACCAATGGGGTTATCAAAGAGAACTTCGTTATAGACAACGCGCATACCGGCGTCTATCTAGAGGGGGCGGAAGGCAACGTTCTCAGTGAGAACACCGTTCTTTCAAACGAAGGCCACGGTATCCTGCTGGAAAGCTCCTCCGAGAACGAAGTGAAGGACAACGTGGTCGGAGACAAGAGAGGATATCAAGATATAATTGATGGAAAGGGCTATCCGGTTTTGGAAGAAGAAGAGGAAAGATACCGGCAGGATAGTCTGCTCGTCGAAGTTGAGCGGCCTCATGGTGCGGATCCAAAGGAACAAGAAGGAACTCTACAGGACAGGATCGATTCTCTGGCCGGGTCGGTGAATGGGAAGACTTCCCGGATATACGAGTCATACGATATGGCGGAGATACGCCTGGAAGAAGGTGTTGACGTAAAAAGTGCAGTGGACCACCTATCGGAAAGAGACGGGGTGGTGGAGGCCGAGCCGAACTACCTCTGGGATGTAAATAAGACCCCGGACGATCCCGGTTACGATTCACTCTGGGCGATGCCCAAGATCGATGCGCCGGGCGCATGGGATCTGAAAACTGGTAGCGGAGAGGTGATCGTCGGAGTGATAGACACAGGTATAGATTACAATCATCTAGACCTGAAAGAGAACATGTGGACCGGCGATGAAGGGAGCCACGGCTATAACGCCCTCAACGATTCGTATCACCCAAAAGATGATCATGGTCACGGGACACACGTAGCTGGAACGATAGGAGCCGTAGGAGATAACGAGCTAGGGACCGTAGGGATGAATTGGAACGTGAGTTTGATGGGATTGAAGTTTCTAGATTCCAGCGGTACGGGCACGACCAGCGACGCCATCGCCTGTTTAGAATTCGTTTCAGAGAAGAAAAAAGAAGGGGAGAACGTGGTAGCCACGTCGAACAGCTGGGGTGGATCCACACGGAGCGATCTCCTTTATCGGGCCATCGAAAAACATCAGGAAGAGGGTATATCGTTCATCGCCGCCGCCGGTAACGACGGAAAAGACAACGGTGTGAACCCAACCTATCCGGCCAACTACGACCTCGCCAACATCATCTCCGTAGCGGCGACGGATCGAAACGACGAGTTGGCTAGCTTCTCCAATCATGGTGAGAGGACCGTCGACGTCGGCGCCCCGGGAGTGGACATAAACAGCACGAGTTTGGACCACGGATATGAATACATGTCCGGTACTTCCATGGCGGTACCACACGTTTCAGGATTGACGGCCCTATTGGCCTCTAAGAATTCCTCCTACGATCAAGTCAACCTCAAAAATGTGATACTGTCTACGATAGATTACAGCGGTGACCTTCAGGATAGAACTTTGGCGGGAGGAAGGATCAATGCTTCAAGAGCCGTGAAGACTTCTCCAGACGATGAAGATATCGAGTTCTGGATCCATCGACCCGGTTCTACCGCGATAAGAGGGGATAGAACATCCATGATCGCATCTCTTAACGACGGGGTAGACCCCATATTGAATGCCAACATCACCGTGGAATCCAGCACAGGAGAAGAAACTATCGTCCTGAAAGATGACGGTGCGGGTGATGATCAGATCGAGAACGACGGTTATTATTCAGGCGGATGGACTCCTCGGTATGCGGGTGAAGTCACGCTCACTATAACCGCTGAGTCAGAAGAGGAAGATTGGGAAGAGATGAAAGCGATAAACGTCGAAGTGAAAGGGGGCGCGGGCCTATATGTTCAGCACAGCGAAGAAAACACATTGAGCGGAAATACCGTATTCAACGAAGAACACGGCATCTTCCTTTATTCCTCCAGTGTAAACCACGTTGCGGACAATGAATTGAGATCGAATTACAAAACCGGCCTGCGTCTTTACGATTCTGAAGAAAACGATATAGAAGATCAGACTGTAAGGGGCGGAGAGAATGGACTTCTGCTGGAACGTTCATCCGATAATTTCGTGTTCAATAACAGCGTCTCAAACACAGAGAAAGGCATCATGGTTGGATCTTGTGAAGGGAACTTCGTGGATAACAACACCGCTTCGAACAATGGACGCTCTATATATCTACAGAACTCCCGTGCTAACTCACTGACAAACAACACGCTGTCGAACAGCGATCATGGGATATACTTTTACGCCTCCGAAGATAATGATGGAACCGCAAATACTCTTCTGAAGAACGAGATCGGTATGTATCTTCAGAGCTCTACTGCCGTTACCTTGAAGGAGAACAGGATGGAAGAAAACGGGCTGTTCATATCAGGCCATCGTTTGGAACACTGGAACTCACACAGTATAGGTCCAAGCAACAGTGTGAACGAAAAGCCCGTCTATTACTGGAAAGACGAAGAAGGAAAGACGGTTCCAAGAGGAGCCGGTCAGGTGATACTCGCGAACTGTAGTGGCGTTACCGTTGAAGATCAAAATATCAGCCGGGGGAGCGGAGGCATCATCTTGGGATATTCAGAAGGAAACCGACTCATGGAGAATACCGTTTCCGATCATGACGGGAGAAGTATCTACCTTCACTGGTCCTCTGACAATGAACTGATCGGCAACACCGCCTCGTCCAACACCTACGGAATCTATCTATCGAGTTCCGACGGGAACGAGATCCACGAAAATAACGCTTCCAACAACGAGGATGGTATCTATCTCGAAGATTCTGCAAGCACACTGATGACCGATAATACCGTCGCCGACAACGATGGAAACGGTATCTGGATCGACGGTTCCAGTAACAACGAGATCATAAACAATCACATATCTAACAACAAGTTCAGAGGTATCGATCTATACAGGGCCGACGGGAACATATTGGATGATAACTACTTGTCGGATCACTCCGTGGGGATCGACATCGCTGAGTCCGCTGATGTGAGCATGTCGAACAACAGGATGGTCCGTGACAGTATCTATATGTGGGGAGAGGATTTAGAACACTGGGATTCACATACCATAGATACAACCAACACTGTGAACGGAAGACCTGTCCATTACTGGAAGGACGAAGCCGATGAAACGGTACCCGATGGAGCCGGTCAGGTGATACTGGTCAACTGTACGGGGATGACCGTAGAAAACCAGAACGTGAGTCAAGGCACTGCGGGGATACTCCTCGGCTTCTCTGACGGAAACACGTTGGTGAACAACGATGCTTCGAAGAACGATAAGGGCATCTGCCTTTTCGAGTCCGATGACAACGAAGTCAGAGAAAACAACCTTTCCGACAATACTAATGATTGGTTCACACTTTCCTATGGCATCTGGCTTTCCTATTCTAGCGGTACCTTATTGACTGACAACGAAGCGTCGAACAATGACGGGGACGGCATCTATCTCACTTATTCAGAGGACAACTCTCTGATAAACAACGACGTTGTCGATAACGAGTGGCGCGGTATCGACCTCCGCAGTTCCGATAGCAATACGATTTTAGAAAGCTACGCCTCCGAGAATCGTTTGGGGATCCGAATTCAATACTCGCTCCATGTCGCGATTGAGGACAACGAGGTGCAGAAAGGCATCGGACTTCGGAACTCCGAATATGCTGTGCTCGTGAAAAATACGATGGCCGAAGAAGGCGTGTCCGTATGGGGCGGTCGAAAAGTTTACTGGAACACCCATGAGATCGACACCTCGAATACGATAGATGGTGAACCCATCTATTACTGGCGCGATAGGACCTCGGGGACGGTACCCGAAGGGGCGGGGCAAATAATCCTCGCGAACTGCACCGGCGTTCTGGTAGAAAAGCAGGACCTGAAGGACGGAAGACTGGCCATCCAGGTGGGCTTTTCGAACAGTAACGTGATAGAACGAAACACTTTATCGGGATACGACTATGCTGTCTATCTGAGAAATTCAGAAGATAATACTCTCACTGGCAATTCCCTCTCGGATAATAATTACGGACTACGTCTCTACCGTTCTGACCACAATAGAGTCACACAAAACAACGCATCGGAGAACGACAACCCCGGTATTGATCTATGGGCCTCAGAGAACAATACCCTGGCGAACAACACTCTGTGGAACAACCAAAGACAAGGGATCCGGGTGAGGGATTCAGATAAAAATACATTAGTCAACAATAGGGCTTCAGAGAACTCCTATGGTATAGCGATCTATAACTCCCTCGATAACGTCTTGAAAGGCAACGAGCTGTCAAAAAATCACGGCGGTGTGTACCTCTCAGATTCCGCCGACAATACGATAAGAGAAAACACTGCATATGAAAACTCAGACAGCGGGATAGAACTTCGATATTCTAAGGATAATATGATATCCGACAATAAAGCCTCGAACAACAGCTACGCCGTAGATCTCGAGGTGTCCGATAACAACACCTTTACCGGCAATAACATCTCTAGAAATGAAGTCTATGGGTTTTACATTTCAAAATCCCTTGATAACGTGATCTACCACAACTGGTTCATAGAGAACGAAGACCAGGCCTTCGACGATGTGGATAACGAGTGGGACGGTGGAGATCCTTCGAGAAGAGGTGAAGGTGGTAATTACTGGTCCGATCATGAAGGGACGGATAGAGGCGACGGTATCGTTGAGCTAGGATATGATATAAGAGGAAATAAAAATCAGGATAGATACCCCTGGATGGATCATCGGATGATACATCCCGCAGGAAGTTTTGAAGTTACGGTGGAAGATATAAGAGCCGGCGAAACACCCGTGTTGAATATATACGATGTAGAGGACGTGTACGATAACCCCGTAAAGGGAGGGTATGAGGTAAAAGTGGTGCTGGAGAACATGGGTATCGAGGAAGGTCTCCACTTAAAGGACAACAAAACCGAGTACAAGCTTCCGGAACTTACCGTCGCCGGTGAATACACTTTAGAGGTGGTAATAGACGACGTGGTCAGGACCGAAAACTTTTATGTAGAAACTGCAGAGCTGGATCACTTCGAGATCGAACCCGAGGAGAGTACGGTCACCGCGGGTGAGAAGATAAGCTTCAGAGCCTCTGCCTACGACGAGTTCGAGAACATGATAGGTGATGTTACGCAACAAACGGACTGGTCCATCGACGACGAAGCCGGTGGAAACTGGACGGGCAGCGTGTACCGTTCTAAATTCGCCGGGAGATGGAACGTCACTGGGACTTATGACGAAAGAATGAAGAGTAAAGTACATCTCATCGTGGAACCGGCATCGGTAGAGGAAGTTCAGCTCGAGCCCGAAGAAGAACAGACGATAACCTCAGGAGAGAAGATAGATTTCTCCGCCGAAGCTTACGACGGATATGGAAACCTGATAACGGATGAAAACAGTGAATTCAGTTGGAAAAATACCGATCATAGAGGACGATTTATAAGGACTGAACCAGGAAAATACAGCGTTACGGCTAGATACGAGAACGTTTCTTCGGAACCGACCTCGGTCACGGTGGAAGAGAGAGATGATAGACCCTTTTCATTCGCAGCTTTTTGGCTCGCTTTAGCAGTTTTTATCTCTACGGTCATCTACGAGAGAAAAAAGAAGAAAGATAGACGATGAATGGATCGGTAAGACTTAGAAGCAAATCGATAGAAAAGTGGGCCCGACCGGATTTGAACCGGCGACCGTCTGGTTATGAGCCAGACGCTCCACCAACCTAAGCTACGGGCCCTTCTTCAGAAGGGGCATCTTCCACTAAATTATTTGTCGTATTTAAGATTAGTGATTTTCTGCAGCTGTGGTGGATACAGCGAAGATTTAATTAAAACGATTTACTTCTCACCACGATGAGTGAGGAAGAAGAAAAGGAAAAACAGGAACTCCAAGAAGAGATAGAATTTTTAAGAGAGCAGGTGAAAGGCTTGGAAAACATGCTGGAGAACCTGATGAGCATGCACAAGAGCGTTCTCGAGAAGGCTTCTAGAGCCTCCGACATAGAGAAAAGGTACATGAAGATGCTCTCGATCCATAAAAGGTTCGGACGTATCTCTCCCGCTCAGCTCTCCGGTGTTGAAGATCCTATCTCCGAAAAGATCGTTGATATCTTGTTGGACAGCGGCCCTTTAAACATAACACAGATAACGGGTAGGTTGAGAGAGAAGAAGGGCAGCGCTTCTAGGCATACCGTGAGGGAAAGGTTGAAAGAGTTGGAGGAAAAGGGCGTGGTCAAGAAGAAAAAGGATCAAAGCAAAGGTAAGCGGTACGAACTCACAGACGAAGTGATCAATAGATGGGCAGAATTGCTCGGTATAAACAAATAGTTTGCTCACCCTTATACATAGTGAGGTGTAAAAGATGGATATAGATACGGAAGATATGGACGATGTTGAAGAACTGAAAGGAGTGATGCAGACCCTGAACGAAACGGTCCCCTCGCTGATCTCCGGCATAGTCGAGGCCATATACAATACTGAAGACAGCGAGAAATTGGCCAAAAGCACGGCTAACTTCTACAAAGAGCTGATAGAAGCGGGTATGGACGAAGACAAGGCATACCAGCTTACCAGAGACTTCATGAAGAGCAGAGATATAACCTCGGTGATACAAAAGGTCTTGAGTGAAAAAGGTGGTTTCACCGGAGAAGACTTCGAAGGAGACGTCGGCGAGAAGATAAAGAAAAAAGTAGAAAAGAAGATGGAAGAAAAAGAGGATTGGGAATAGATGGAAAAAGAGAAAGGGTCCAAAGAAGACACCAAGGTCCTCCGTGGTGTAAGAGCCTTGGTGACTATCATCCCCTTTCTTCTGAGATTGGCTCTGACTTTTTTGAAATACAAAAGGGCAGAGAAGAAGAGAAAAAAGATCTTCAAAAAAACCCTTAGGAAGGAAGGCCTAAACAAAGAAGTCGCAGAGAAGTTAGCGGATGAATTACCGGACCTGAAGATCAGAGACGTGATCAAAGAGAGGAGCGGGGGCTTCAACCCACTCAAGATGATGTGACCAGTTTTCCCTACTCGACCACGAACCTTTCGAATCTGGAGATAAAGCTCTTTTTATCCAGCACCGGCCCGTCATCTTTCTCGACGTCCTGTGCCGCCGGATAACTCTCCTCGTAATCGGGAAGATTCTTTTTTAACCTTTCCGAGAACGTCGATTTTTCAACATCTTCATAAACCACACCGGCCGGAATCTTCTCTCTTTCTCTGAACTCCCTGATCTTCTCATATGCTTTATATTTGCTCTTTTCCGCTTCTTCCAGTTTCTCTATCCTTTCCCGGAAGAAATCCGCAGTGTGGATGTTATTGTAGGTCACGCAGGGCTGGAGTATGTCCAGAAAAGCCGCTCCGTCGTGTTCCATACCTTTCTTTATCATCTCTTTCAGGTGGTCGGAATCCATGGCGAAGCTCCTAGCGACGAAGGTGTAACCGGATATCAGCGCCAAAGATAGCGGCGGTACTTCATCATGTATATTGGGCGTGCTTAGAGCCTTCGTTTTGGTATCTCGAGGAAGAGTCGGAGAGGCCTGCCCCTTGGTGAGACCGTAGACACGATTGTTGTGCATCATGACCAGCATGTCGAGGTTCCGGCGGCCCAAGGCGACGAAGTGGCCCGCACCTATGCCCAAAAGATCTCCGTCTCCGCCGTTCACGATCACTTCTAGTTCTGGATTGGCGATCTTTATGCCCGAAGCGAAGGGTATGGCACGGCCGTGAAGGGTGTGGACCCCGTTCACGTCCACAAAATGCGGCATCTTGCCGGAACAGCCGATGCCCGAAACTAACACGGTTTTCTCAGGTTCCAGTTCCAACTCGGAAAAAGCTCGGTAAAGGCTCGAAACGATACCAAAATTACCGCATCCGGGACACCAATCGATCCAATTCTCAGTGCCGTACTCACGGGCCATGTCTCAACACCTCCCTTTTTGACTCACCTTCGATGATTTTTTTCAAGGCCCCCACGACCTCGTCTAGATACATGGGGCGACCGGTAAATTTCACTATCTCGCTATCGATTTCAAAACCGGTTTTCATCCTGATCACATCCGAGACCTGAACGGAATGGCTGTGTTCCACCGCCATGACCTTTTCCGCTTTCTTCAGGTGGGTGAGGACCTCTTTGGAGGGAAAAGGTGAAAACACTCTCAGGTGGAGATAGCCTATCTTTTCGTCTAACATATCTACAGAATCCAAAGCCACTCCTTTAACTGAACCCCAACCGACTATCAGATATTCCGGGTCTTCGGGGCCGAAATATCTCGCTCTGTCGAACGTTTTCATCTTTTCATCGGCGATGTCGAGCTTATCCATCCTCTTTTCGTGCATCATTATGCGCTCTTCAGGGTCTTCAGAAACGTGACCTTCGGCAGTGTGTTCACTCCCGGTGTACCACATCAATTCATCGCCTAAAAAGGCTCTCTTGGATATCGGGCCATCTTGGAACCTCTTGTAATCGTTGTTTTTTGCTAGGTCCCCTCGCTCTATCTTGAGATTATCTATATCGGGGATCTTTACCGTTTTTGTAAAATTGGCTAAAAATTTATCCAACAGATGTATCACGGGGGTCTGATACTTCTCTGCTAGGTTGAAAGCCTCGAAAGCATCGATGAAAGCCTCGTGATGATCTCCAGAGGCTAGAACAATCCGAGGAAGATCGCCGTGAGATGCGAAAAGAGCGTTCAAAAGGTCTTCTTGGCTGCCCCTCGTCGGTAAACCCGTACTGGGCCCGCCCCTCTGATAGTAGGTGATCACGACCGGTACTTCATTCATCGCCGCCCATCCTAACCCTTCTGTCATCAGAGCGAACCCCGGCCCGCTGGTGGCTGTAGCGCTCCTCGTTCCTGTCAAAGCAGCGCCTATACAAGAAGTGACAGCGGCGAGTTCATCTTCCGTCTGTAAAACGAGAACATCTTCCTCTTCACCACCATGTTCTTCGATGAAGAAACTCTCGTCGGCCGCGGGAGTTATGGGATAATAACTCTGGAATCTCATACCCGCTGTGATCTTACCCATCCCGGTCATCTCGTTCCCGTTGACCATCAGCACCTCGTCCTCTTCGAGGCTGGATCCATCGAATCTCAAAGAGCTGTCGTACTCCTCTCTTACCTTGTCTAAAACTTCTTCCACGAGAAAGATGTTCTGCTCAGCGATCTTTTCTTTTCCTTCGAATTTTCTCCTGATAGCCTGCCCTAGCAAATCCTTATCCAGGTCCACCAGACCGGATACTGCCCCTATCAATATAGAACTCACATATCTGGAAGCTTGAGAACTGGACATCTCGTATTTTTTTCCTAACCTTTCGAGTATAGATGGATAATCGAGTGCGACCGCTGTGACATCCTTCTCTTTCTTCAGATAGTCCACGATGGAACCTGCCGTCCCTTCGATATCGATCTCTTCGTACCTTCTCTCCAAGCGTTTCCGCAGCGGCTCTGCTATACTCTTGATATCGTCCTGCGTTTTATCTTCAAAGGAGATATCATATATGAGATAGCCACCTTCTCTCAGATCATCGAAATGAGTGAACAGCGTCTCGGCATCCATACAGCCGAGTGTATCTAGCTTTGAATCCAGGGATGAAGGGATCTCTTCCGAAGATACTTTCGCGTGAACATAACTGTGACGGCCCTTGATGTTGGAATAGTACTCTCTATCTGCGATTATACCTAAACCTGAAGACGCCAACGCATTGCTCAATATCTGAACCGTGGTCTCCAAGCCGGCGCCCTGTGCTCCACCCAAGATCATATCTACACTCTTGACCATACTATCACCCGGTCAATCCGCCGCGGGGCTGTCTTCAGCCGCTACTTCATCCGAAAAACGCTCCTCGACCAGCCTGCCTTTCTTGTGTTCTTTCAGTCCGTCCAAAGAAAATATAGGTTCGCCGCAGGTTATACAGTATATCCATCCTTTTTCCTTCAATATCTCTCTCAATCTCTTCCTATCGATGTCTTTTTGACCGGGGCAAGTTACTTTTTTCGTGACCACCTTATCCTTATTCACGCAAATCCCCATAAAATCATAAGAATCGTGCTTGACGAAATAGTCACACTCTTCACATCCTTTATCGACCAACATCAACACCTCTCTTAAAAAGGTAAAGGATGCAAGGTATATAAATATTCATGAAAGAATTGATAGATGAATTATCACACCCTAATCTTTTTATTTGAACAAACCTCTACAGCATTAGAAGGGTGAATATAAGATGGAAGATCCAGAGATAATAGAACATGATGTGGTGATAATAGGCGGAGGTCTATCGGGACTGAGAGCTGCACTTGCAGCGGGAAAAGAAGGTGCCGACGTAGCGGTTCTCTCCAAAGTTCATCCTCTGCGCTCTCACAGCGTTGCGGCACAAGGAGGAATAAACGCTTCTTTGGGTAACGTTCCCGAGGCAGAAGACGACGATTGGGAAGATCATGCCTTCGATACGGTCAAAGGCTCTGATTATCTAGCGGACCAGAATGCGGTTGAAGTCATGTGTAAAGATGCAGAGGACGTCGTATTGGAATTGGAACACATGGGGACGGTCTTTTCACGACTAGAAGACGGGAGAATAGCTCAGCGTCCTTTTGGTGGTGCCGGCGTACCAAGGACTTGTTATGCGGCGGACAGAACGGGCCATAACCTTCTGAACACTCTGTTCGAGCAGACCGTAGCTGAAAGTTTAGACTTCTACAACGAGTATTTCGTGACTTCTTTGGTCGTTGAAGATGAGAAGATCCAGGGATGTACAGCATGGGACATCGAGAGGGGAGGACTGGTGGGCTTTACTTCTCAAGTGGTGGTTCTCGCCACCGGCGGTTACGGCCGTATATACAACAGGTCTACCAATGCTTTGATAAATACTGGTGACGGTGCTCATCTAGCTTATGAAGTTGGAGTCCCTTTAGAAGATATGGAATTCATACAGTTCCATCCTACCACGCTGTACGGTTCGAACATACTTATGACCGAGGGCGCGAGAGGCGAAGGGGGCTATCTTAAAAACGAAGAAGGAGAAAGGTTCATGAAGGATTACGCCCCTGAAGCTATGGAGTTAGCACCCAGAGACATAGTAGCTAGAGCGATAATCACCGAGACTGAAGAAGGAAGAGCCTTCGAAGATGAGTATGTTCATCTCGATCTGAGACATCTAGGAAAGGAAAAGATAGAGGAGAGACTGCCTGGCATAAGGCAGATCGCCCAGGATTTTGCGGGACTCGACCCTGTTGAAGAACCTATACCCGTTCAACCGGGACAGCATTATTCCATGGGCGGCATAGACGTTAACGTGAACGGTGAAACAGAAATAGATGGATTATACGCCGTTGGAGAATGTGCCTGTGTCAGCGTTCATGGGGCGAACAGGCTAGGCGGCAACTCGTTACTCGAAACCGTCGTTTTTGGCAGAAGGGCTGGAAAAAAGATCGGCGAAAACTTGAGGCGGAAAGAAAGAGACGAAGGAGCGATAAAGAAAGCACTACAAAAAGACAGAAAAGAGATAGATAGACTGCTTTATGAGGAAGGAGATATCCTTTACAGCGAGATGTTGAACGAACTTAGAGAGACGATGTTCCAACATTTCGGCGTTTATCGTGAGGAGGGATCGATGAAAAAAGGATTGAAGAAGGTGAGGGGATTGAAAGAAAAATACGATTCCGTCCATATCAACAACAAAAATGAAAGATTCAACACCGCTTTGATCAGAACACTAGAATTGAGAAGCATGTTGGATATCGCGGAAGTCGTGGCAATGGGCTCTATCGAGAGAAAAGAAAGTAGAGGATCGCATTTCAGAAGAGACCATCCAGAAAGGAAAGACGAGGAATATCTATATCATACCAAAGTCGAAAAAACCACTGAAGGTGCAGAGCTTTACTTTGATGAAGTAACTCTGGGTCTATTCGAGGTAAAGGAGCGTGAATATTGATGATGTTGAAGATTTACAGAAACGATGGTGAAGAAGAGTACTATAAAACCTATGAAGTTCCAAACCGAGAGGGGCAGACGGTCTTAGACGCGCTATTTCATATCCAAGAGAACCTCGATGATTCTCTCTCTTTCCGCTATTCGTGTAGAGGAGCGGTGTGCGGTTCCTGTGCTATGTTGATCGATAAAGTTCCAAGATTGGCGTGCAGAACACAGGTCAAAAAAGTGAAAGAACAAAAGAAGGATATACAGCATTACAAAGCTCTAGATGAAGGTGAAGACCTATCTGATGAATATATTTTGATAGAGCCTCTACCGCATCTCGAAGTCAAAAAAGATCTTATCGTGGACATGGAAAAATTCTACGAGAATTACAAGAAAGTAGAACCCTACTTGAAAACCGACGAAATCCCTGAGAAGGAACATTTGATGGACCCTGATAAGGTGAATGAACTCGAAGAATACACCAACTGTATCTTATGCGCGGCTTGCTTTGGAAGTTGTCCGGTGAACGGGCAAAATGAAGAATACACCGGACCGGCTGCTCTTGCCAAACTCTACCGCTTCCATATAGACAGCAGAGAGAGCGAATCTGAAAATAGGTTGGAACTCGCCGATGATGAAAACGGATGGTGGGATTGCGACTTCCATACTAACTGTAGAAAAGTCTGTCCCAAAGACGTACCTCCTAACTTCGCTATCGGTAAAGCTAGACAGGAATTGGAGGCAGAAAAGGATGAGAACTGAAAAGGACAGTATAGGTAAAAAGGAAGTGCCGGATGAGGCCTACTACGGAGTTCAGACACAAAGAGCTGTAGAGAACTTTCCAGTCAGCGGACTGACCGAGAGTCCAAAATTGGTATACTCCTACGTGACGCTAAAGAAAGCCTGTGCCAAGGCTAACATGGAGTGCAACAAACTTGACGAAGAAAAAGGCAGATACATAGTTAAAGCCTGTGACGAGATCCTCGAAAACGATTATCACGACCAGTTCGTCGTGGACGTTTATCAGGCCGGTGCCGGTACTTCTTTCAACATGAATGTCAACGAAGTGATAGCCAACGTGGCTTTAGAGCTGATGGGAGAAAGTAAAGGTGAATACGACAAGATACATCCCAACGATCACGTCAACATGTCACAGTCGACCAACGACACTTTTCCTACCGCCTCACAAATAGCGATTATCGAAACGTCTGAACCTTTATTGTCCTTTTTAAAATCGCTAGCGGATTCATTCCGCTCTAAAGGCGAAGAGTTCATAGATATCGGCAAAGCGGGAAGGACTCATCTGATGGACGCTGTTCCTATAAGCTTGGGCGACGAATTTTTAGCCTACGCTTCCGCGGTAAATAGAGCGAAGGAAAGGTTGGAGAGATCACAGCGCGACCTTCTTGAGCTGCCGATAGGAGGCACTGCTACAGGAAGAGGAGCTAACACGCCCGAAGGCTTCAGGAAAGAAGTGGTAAAAGAACTGTCACAACTCCTAGATAGGGACTTTGAACCCGCTAAGAATTCATTCGAGTCGATCCACAGCCGAGCTTTGATGGCCGACTATTCTTCCTCTTTAAAAGACCTAGCTTCTGAATTGATACGTATCGCGAATGACCTCAGGCTCTTAGCGTCTGGACCTAGAACGGGTATAGCCGAGATAGAATTACCTGAAGTTCAACCCGGTTCTTCTATCATGCCTGGAAAAGTGAATCCCGTCATGGCCGAATCTTTGAACATGATCTGTTTTCAGATAGTTGGGAGAGATTCCGCAAACTCTCTAGCGAACCAGGCCGGACAGCTGGAGATGAACGTGATGGTACCTCTCATGACTCACAACATAATAGATTCCATCGAGATGCTGAACAACTATTTACCCGTGTTCGAAGAGAAATGTGTTGAGGATATTGAAGCGAATGAAGACGTCTGTCTAAAAAATTTAAAGAAAACTCCTGCTCTAGCTACTCTACTTTCTCCGAAGATAGGTTATGAGAAAGCGGCGGAACTGGCTAGAGAGGCAATGCAAAGGGACGTTTCCCTTGAAGTCCTAGCTAGAGAAAAAAATATTCTTCCCGATGAGGAACTGGACGAGATATTCGATATAAAACGGATGATAAACAACAAGTACAGAGACTAGTCTTCCTCTTCCTCGGGCAGGAACATCTCGCATTTGTCGTAATCGAAACGGGCGCCGCTGCTCAGCACGTGGACCTCTATGCCGCTCACCGAGATCGGTTCGCCGAATTCCAGATCGTGAGCGTTGTTCTTGGAGATGTTCACGCCGTCTACAACCGCTACCGTATTCCTTCCGATAACGCGGAACTCCTCTTTTTCAAGGTCCCAAACAGCGGCTGTGCCTTCTCCTATCCCTATCCCTCGCAGGGCCGGATTTTCACACACCACTTGTATCAATCTAGGGAAGCGTCCCCTTTCAGTAAAATGTGTGTCTATCACCATATCGGGTATGAATCCCAGTCCCTGGGTCAGTTCGACCTGTCCGTGAACGAAGGGCCTCTTCAACAGGTCGCCGGAGATCATTATGCTGGTCAAACAGACCGAACCGGCGCTGGTACCTCCGACCAGAGCACCCTCTTCGAATCTTTCTTTCATCTTCTTTACCAGCTCTGTTCCACCCAAGAGAGTGGTGATGCGTAACTGGTGACCACCTGTAAAAAAGAAGGCGTCGCTCCTCTCTACCTTCTCTACTGTTTCCATGCTGTTAGCTTCTTTTCTATCTTTAGGATCTATCACTACCGTTTTAGAACTGAAACTCTCGAAAAGTTCTGTATACCTTTGCATACTCATTTCAGGTGTAGCGCTTGCAGTAGGTATTATACCTATAGTTGGCGTGCCGGGAGTGATCTTCTGGGCTATGTTGAAATATTCCTTGAAAAGAGGTGTGTCCGGGTTAAGATCTATATTGCCTCCCATGGAGATTATCCTTCCCTTCATCATAGAGTTGTATGTAGAACTGAGTAAATAAATCTTTGGAGATGTTGTACAGAAAATGAAAAAACGACAGACAATATAAATAAGAGAAGACCGCTTCAAAAGCTTATGGGTCTAGAGAAGAGCTCTAAAAATATCGGTACTACTGGCTTCACCCTCGGCCTTGTTATCAGCGTTCCGGTCTGGGTTTTGACTGGTACGTTCTTCGAGGTCGGTGCGAACATCACCCTGACTTTCGGTGTAGCGGCTGGTATAATCACAGGGTCGATCTGTGCTTTAGCTCTGATCAAAAAGTGGCTGGGTGAACGAGAGATACTTGTGGTACCGTTCGGGATGGGATGGGGGACACTCGTGGGCATCGCAGTGGGAGTACTGATAGGATGGAGCACCAGTATATCTTTTTTTAACGGCTTTTCCGTCGGCGTATGGTCCGGGTTCATCAGCGGTATCTCGGTCGGGGCGTTCCTATGGTTTTCTATCCATAGATAAAAATCCAAAGATGAGTAAAATTTATGTATGGCGCCTATATATAGTGATAGATAGAAAGAGGGACCTGCAGAACTTGATCACCTGGAGTATAGTATCTTGAGATAAGGTGATAAAATGTTGGGGATCGAAAGGTCTGAGGGAAAAAAGGACGGAGGTTATCCGGTCGTTTTGACCACCGATAGGACTCTAGCTTCAGATTACAATGAAAGCGAATTCGTCGGATTCGGTGCCACCTTTCCTAGAGTATTACCGGATTTCCTTTACTCATCTTTTTTTGCGCCTCCAGTACCTCACAAGGACGGCATCGTGGAGTTCGGTCACTGCGGCAGCCGGAAGGTGGAGGCATCTCTTCTCAACGACGGATTCAGTCCCGATGAAGTTGCGATCGGTCATCCAGATCATCTCGATAAACTCATCGGCCCCAGCACTCGAGCGTTAGGGATCACCACCCACGATCCTCTCGGTTTGGGGCCCGCCTCTACAACATTTTCCGCCTTCGTTCGGGGTGAACCCTACAGTTCACATTACTTCAAAAAACTTATAGACAATCCAGATCTCTCGAGATATGGCGTGAATGTGATAGTCGGCGGACCGGGGACCTGGCAGTTGGACGACAAAAGGATTATGAAAAAATTCAACGTCGACACCATAGTGGTCGGAGAGGGCGAAAGGGTAGCGCCGAAGATATTCAGAAAAGCGCTGAACGGCGGAGATCTACCGAAAAAAGTGAACGGAGGCGTGGTATCGGTAGAAGATATACCTAAGATACAGGGTCCCACAATAAACGGCCTGGTGGAGATCAGCAGAGGCTGCGGCCGCGGTTGTGACTTCTGCAACCCTACGCTTTTGAACTTGAGGCATAGACCGGTACAAGACATCGTCGATGAGGTGAAGCTGAACGTCCAAACAGGAAGAGAAAAAACCATCCTCCACGCCGAGGACGTGTTGAGATACGGTACTAAAAAGTTGGTACCTGATCCAGAAAAGCTGATGGATCTCTTGAAAAGGGTGAAAAAACATACCCACAAAGTGGATTTCAGCCATATCGCACTGGCCTCCGTGGCATCTAAACCCGAGCTGATAGAAGAGATCTCCGAACTCTTCGATATAGGAAGTGAGAAGAAGCCTTGGTTTTCAGCTCAGACGGGTCTAGAAACCGGTTCTCCAGATCTCGCTTCTGAACATATAAAAGGGAAAGCAAAGCCCTTCGATGCGGAAGAGTGGCCTTCCGTCGTGAGAGAGGCCTTTGGAGTGTTAGATGAAAACGACTGGGTACCCTGTACAACTCTGATAATGGGATTGCCGGGAGAGACCGGCGATGATGTGATGAAGACCATGGAACTGCTAGATGATATCTCCGACAAGGACTTTTTTGTCGTACCCCTGATGTTCGTGCCTTTGGGTATAAGCGAAGATGAAGACTTCTTCACCAGGAACGACATGGAATCCGAACACTGGCAGTTGTTGGCTCGATGTATCAAAAAAGATTTCGAAGTGGTCCCGAAGCTGATAGACGACATAAGCAAGATGGGTGGGATGAGCTCATTCAAGAGATTCGGGTATCATATCATGAGCTGGTACATGATGAAAAGGTTGAAACCCCATATCAAAGAGATGGAACAGGGTTACGACCCGGCCAGGGTGAGGTAGATAGCAATTTTTTGTTTACCCTTCGATCAAAGCGCTTCTCTTTTCATCTACCCGCTTTGCTAGGTGATCTGAAAGATCCTTCAGCATCATCTTTCCGGCCTTCATCGAGGCTTTTCTAGGATCTCCTAACACTCCGTTCTCGGTGAAGTGTCTAAGACCGTTCGTGAAAAGTGCGGACTCTTTCACCTCGCCCTCGTATCCCTTCTCCATCCCATCTCTCTTGACCAGTTCTTCATCTATGGCGAGCATGATCGAGGTCTCGGTGGCACCAGAATGTATCGGCCTCTCCTCGTAATCTATACCCGCTTTTTTGAAAGATTCCAGCATCACCTCGGTGTTCTTTTCGAGGTCCGCCACGGTTATGATCTTCGCGTTCTCCATCTCCTCAGCTATCTCGGGTGCGGCGGTCTTGGTCGGAGCGAAATTTCCTCCGTGGAAAGGTACGAGCGCAACGAATTCGAATCCGTGCTCATCGAAGGCCCTGAAGTGTTCTTTTACGAGTTCTATGAAGTTTTCGTTCGACAGCGAAACGGTCCCGGAAAAATCCATATGGTGCTGGGAGACCCCAAAAGGTATCGTCGGTCCCATGAGAGCGTAGTCAAGTTTTTTCGCTATCCTCTCACCCAATTCGTCCGAGATGTAGGTATCGGTGTACAGCGGAAGGTGCGGACCGTGCTGTTCGAAGGAGCCCATCACGATCACAACTGTATCCTTCCCATCCTCTATCTTTCCCTCTAATTCTCTCCAGCTCATCCTCTCGATCTTCACATTTTCCTTCATCTCTATCGTCATGGCTAAAGTCGTCTTCAAAAATATATCTTTCTGAAGTTCTTCATACCAAGGCGGCGAGGAGCACCGAGACGATACCGGTCAAGAAGATCCCGTCAAAAGTTCCCGCACCTCCTATGCTCATGGTCTTAGAGCGCAGTTTTTCAAAATCCTTCAAGTTGAGTACGTCGGCACCGAGTAGCACGCCCGAGACCCCAGAAACGAACGCTATTATGGTGTTCGGCCCCCCGGGGAGAACTATGGCGATGACCACGGCGGTGATGAGAGGTATGAACAGAGGAAGGCTTATCCCGACCCCGGGGAGTATCCTGGAAAATCTGTAAGAGACAGCCGTGACCACAAAGATCCCGACGAGGAACTGCATCCAAAGTCCTGGGTTGGTGAAGATAAGGTAAAAAGAAACGAGCATGGGGATGACAGCACCTCCAAGATTCACGGCTACTGTCACCTCCGTTATGGTGTATTCTCGTCCCATACCTCTGTACAAAAAACTCAACATCGTTCTCGGTCGCGGCATCCTGATGGGCTGCTTCAACTCTTTGGTATACACCGGGATGTTCACAGTACTGCCGAGCAGCGAGAAGAAGAATATCCCTATCGTGGTAATAGGAGAGAAACCTAAAGCTCTGAAAACCGAAGTTACAACTATGGATAAAACTAAAAGCACGATGAGAAGAAAGATGAAGAACATCATCGCCAGAGGCAGCATGACGTGTTTCGAAGGTCTCATCGTTATCTTAGATGAGAGACGGGTAGATATACTTTAATCTTGGTTTAGTTGAGTGGATCGAGTAGTTTGCCAATAATCACTCCTTCCCCTCCTCGAACCCTCTCTCGAAGGCTTCGATGTTCTTCTCTTCGGTGCCTTCCGGAACGAGTTCGGCTACGGCTTCTTTCATCGACGCCTCGCTGACCAGTTCGGTCTTGGCGGTGAAGTAGCCCAGCATCACTATGTTGGCCACCATCTTGAGGCCCAGCTCTTCTTCGGCGATGTTCGTCGCGGGTAACCCTATGCTGTCGGGGGCTTCCACGAGCCCAGTATCTATCATCAAGATGCCGTCATCCTTAAGGCTAGATTTGTAGGTATCCAGAGCGGATTGGGACATGGAGACCAGTATATCGGGTTCCCTGACCTGAGGATAGCGAACTCTATCGTCGCTTATGATCAGGTCGGTGCTGCAGGCTCCTCCTCTCGCCTCCGGTCCGTAACTTTTCGTAAGAGTCACGTCTTTACCGTCCAATACTGCAGCTTCTCCGAAGATGTGTCCCATCAGTATAACGCCCTGTCCACCGAAGCCTGAAAAGCGTATCTCTTTTTTCATCATTCCACCCCCAGTTTTTTCCTGGCCTCTTCGAACACCTCGCCCCGCTCGTCCTGGTAAGTGGGGGCATCTCTATCGACGAACTTCCCGACTATTATCTCGCTTTCAGGATCTTTAGGGTGTAAGGTAACTTCGGTAGGATCCGCACCATCCTCTATCTTACTGTTCTCCTTGTAGAATTTCATCGTCTCTTTACCCGTTTTCAAGCCGACCTTTCTACCGTATCCTGTGGGACACGGTGAAAGGACTTCGATGAAGCAGAATCCTTTTTTGTTCAAAGCTTCCTTGAAAGATTCGATCATCTTTTCCACGTGATAAGCGGTCCACCGTGCCACATAAACCGCCCCTGAGCCGGCGGCAACGGCAGGAAGGTTGAAGGGCTGTTCGAAGCCTCCCCACGGCGTGGTGGAAGTCTCCGCATCCTGCGGCGTCGTTGGACCGGCCTGTCCGCCGGTCATTCCATAGTTGAAATTGTTGATACAGATCACGTTGAAATCCACGTTCCTTCGAGCCGCGTGGATGAAGTGGTTGCCTCCTATAGCGAACAGGTCCCCGTCACCGCTGAAAACCGTGGTCACCAGGTCCCTGTTGCCCACTTTGAGACCCGTTGCAAAGGGTATCGCCCTACCGTGGGTCACGTGGAACGAATCCACGTTCACGTAGCCCGCTGCTCGGCCGCTGCAGCCTATGCCTGAAACCATAGCGGTATCTTCGGGAGCTATGTCCGAGTCTTTCAGCGCCCTGAGGTAGGAGTTCAACACCACGCCCAACCCACACCCGGGACACCATATGTGCGGTATCCTGTCCTTCCTCAAGTATTCATCCAGGGGATGAAGACCGTAGGCGGACTCTTCCTTCGGACGCTGTTCCATATGATCCGGTGAGAACCAATCTCTACTCTTTCTTATGCTCATATATATCACTCCTTGAAAGCGGGTATCTTCCCTTCGTCTATCGCCTCTATCCTGTCGACTAGCTCTTCAGGCGTATGTATGCTGCCGCCCATCCTGGGTGCCAGATAGGTCCTTGAGGCGCCCCCGGTGCACCTCTCCACCTCGTAGACGATCTGCCCGAAGTTTATCTCAGCCACGAGGAAGGAATCGACACCTTCTCTCGCCAGATCGTATATCCTCTCTTCGGGGAAGGGCCAGATAGTTTTCGGCCTCAGGAGACCCACCTTATAGCCTTTCTCTCTGGCGATATCTACGGCTTCTAGAGCCGCTCTGTACACACTGCCGTAGGCAACGATGATGGTGTCAGCGTCTTCCACCTTGTACTCTTCATACTCCAAGATATCGTCGGCGTTCTTCCTTATCTTATCGATCAGCCTGGTCACAAGTACCGACTGGGTCTCCTCGTCCACCGATGGGTGGCCTTCTTCGTCGTGTGTGAGGCCGGTAACGTGGATGGAGTAACCTTCTCCGGCGTTCGCCATCGGCGGCACCAGGTCCTCGTCGGGAGAATAAGGCATGTATTCCTCCGGCGGGTCCTTCGGTTTCTTCCTCTCCACGATCTCTATCTCATCTTCGGGCGGGATCTCCACTTTTTCAGTCATGTGAGATACACTCTCGTCGGATAGAACGACGACGGGTAATCGGTACTTCTCGGCGGTGTTGAACGCCTGTATGGTGTAATCGAAGAGCTCCTGAGGAGAGGAAGGGGCGTAAACCACCACGCCTACGTCGCCGTGGGTACCCCACCTCGTCTGGTTCACGTCACCCTGGGCCACCAAGGTCGGCAGCCCTGTAGAAGGGCCTCCCCTCATCACGTTCACGATCACGCAAGGAGTTTCCGTCATCAGTCCCAAGCCGTAGTTCTCCATCATCAGGCTGAAACCGGGGCCGGACGTGGCCGTCATGGCCTTTTTACCAGCCCACGACGCCCCCAATATCGATGCTATGCTGGCCAGTTCGTCCTCCATCTGCAGGTAACTGCCGTGCACCTCTGGAAAACGTTCCGTGATCCTTTCCAGTATCTCGGAAGCTGGAGTTATGGGGTACCCCGCGAAGAATCTGCACCCCGCTGCTATAGCTCCCTCGGCGCAGGCGGTGTTCCCTTCCATGAAGTAAGTCCCGGGCTCCATCATCACTCTTCACCTCTTTCTTTCAAATATATAGCGAATTCAGGACATATATTTTCGCACTTCCCGCACAGGATACAATCCCCGGTCAGTTCCGGGAGGCGGTAACCTTTTTCCGTGGTCTTGTCCGATGGTTCGAGAGCCTCGACCGGACAGAACTCGATACAGAATTCACATCCTTTGCACCTCTCCGGTATGATACAAACACTGCCTTCCTTCTTCTTGCTTTCCACGGGATAGCACTTCTCACCGGATGGTTCATCTTCCTTTTTTTCTCCGCTCATCTCGATCCCCTACCATATATCGGTGTTATGAGGACATCGGCCCTTGAGTCTTCTGAGTATATTCTGCTTAGTTCACCTTCACCATCTTTAACATCCATGGCGCTGTCCTCATTCGAAGCTCCACACACGTGTGATATAAATATGTTGCCATCGTTTTCAAAAGGAGCGACCAAGACACATGGGCAAAATGATTTATCTTTCCGATGTGATTGAGGTTGTGATGGTGTTACCGGATTATGACGAAAAGAGTCTGGTCAACCTGATGAGTTCCGTGGTCAGAGGATTGGGAGCAGAGTCTCCCTACAACACTTTACCGCAGCTCGACGTGGAAGGTTTTGAGGAAGCCGAGAACGTGATGCTTTTGATACTCGACGGTATAGGATACGAGTATCTGAAGGAGAAGGGAAAAGATACCGTCCTGTATGAGGATCTGAACGGAAAGCTCACATCCGTGTTCCCGTCCTCCACCGCTTCGGCGATACCCACACTCTATACCGGCCTGGCCCCACAGCAGCATGCGGTGACGGGATGGTACACCTTTCTCAAAGAACTGGGCGTGGTCTCCACCATACTTCCATTCACCCCTCGTTTTTGCGACGAACCCTTAGAAAAATTCGACGTGGACATCGGTTCAATCTTATCTAACGATTCTCTGATGGATGAAGTGGCGGTGGAAAGGTACAACCTGACCATGAAGAAACTGAAAGGATCTCAGTTCAATCGCTTCTTTGGGCGGGGTTTTGAGCAGATCGGTCAATCATCCCTGAAAGAGATGTTCCAGGTGTTGGAGAGAACTGTACGCTCGGGGAACGAAAGAAAATTCATCAGGGCTTACTGGAACGGGTTCGACGGTGCGGCCCATGAAGAGGGAGTCGAGAGCTTTCCGGTCTCTCAGATATTTTTAGATATCGATCTTAAGTTGAGGGATTTCATCGAAAGGATGAAAGGTACGGAGACCAGGTTGATCGTTACCGCGGACCACGGCTTCATAGACAGTGAAGAGGAAAAAGCGGTGAGATTGAAGGATCATCCAGAATTCCGGGATTGTTTGACACTTCCGCTCTGCGGTGACCACAGGACGATCTTCTGCTACGTCCATCCTTCCAAGACGGAGGCGTTCGAGGAGTACTGGGAGGACAATCTGAAGGAATTCTGTGAGCTCCACGAGAGCAGAGAGTTGGTGGAAGAAGATCTCTTCGGAGAGTTCGAACCCAACCCTAGGTTATATGACAGGATAGGAGACTACACGCTGATCATGAAGGATAACCACATACTTTACGACACGCTTCAAAACGAGGAAGAACACTTCATGATCGGCAACCACGGCGGGACCTCGAAAGAAGAGATGTACGTACCTCTCTGCGTGGTAGACCTATGAACATTTCTCGCGAAGCACAGGCTATATATATTTAAAACCACATAACCTTGAGTACATGGCTTCATACGGCATCAGAAAAACTGTTCTCAGGAAAAAGAGCATAACTGCCAGTCGGCCTTTCTAAGGAGGCTTTTTGTCATGAATGATAAGAGCACGCTTGGAGATAAAAGAAAGATGATAGATAGAGTAGACGAAGTGAAAGAGTTACAGAGTTTGTTGAAAAGTGTTGAAGAAGGTGAAGGCGAGACCGCATTTATAGCCGGTGAACCCGGCGTGGGTAAATCTCACTTAGTGGACAGGATTAAAAAGGTAGCCCTGAGGAGAGGTTTCGAAGTTTTGAGAGGTGCTTGTGAAGTGAGGGCGGCGCAGCCTTATCTCCCTTTCCAGCAGATATGGTCAGACTCTCAAAAAGATGAGTTGGATTCGTTGTCCTTCATAATAGATGAAGACGACCTCCTAGAGGAAAAAGAGGACGTGAAAACTTATAGAGAGTACAGGGGCGTGGCCTTTTACGAGACCACCGAACAGATGAGAGAAGTGGTCACTGAAACACCACACCTCATAGTGATAGAGAATCTGCACTGGGCTGACAAAGCTACTTTGAACCTCTTTCATTACCTGGCTGACAGGCTTCAGGACGCCCAGGTGCTGTTCCTGGCGACGTATCAACCCGGAGAGGCCGTTTCGGGTTCTTCCTTCGCCGAGATGAAACAGCAGATGTCACGGAAGGATCTTTTCACGGAGGTAGAACTGAAACCCTTCAATTTTGAACAGACACGAGAGCTGGTCGAGGATATCATTGGAGTGGCGGATATACCTTCTAGCTTTTTAGATATATTGTACAAAAAAACAGAAGGAAACCCCCTATTCATCGAGGAGAGCATCCATCAGATGATAGAGTCAGGGGTGGTTTCTCTAGATAGTGAGAAATTCCCCGAAGAGGAAGAAGATTTCTCTTTTCCCGGTCCCATAGAGGATGTGGTGGAAAGGAGGATCTTCAGATTGAACGACACGGCCCGTAAAACCCTTCAACTGGGTAGTGTTATAGGGAAGAGCATCCCTTTCTCTCTGCTGTTGGAGGCTTCCTCCTTGGACGAATTCGATCTGTTGGACGAGATAGATAAGCTGGTAAAAGGTAAATTGTGGATCGAAGACCCTGACGAGGATAAGTTCTTGTTTTCTCACGAACTTATCGCCGAGACCATCTACGACGGGATCGGAAAATGGGTTGAGAGGAAAGGATTACATCTCGACGTGGCGGAAGCCTTGGAGCAGATCTATGAAGACGAGATCGAAGAGTGGTATCCTCAGTTGGCTGAACATTACAAAAAGGGTGAAGAGTATCGGACCGCATTGGATTACTATCTGAAAGCTGGTCAGAGAGCGAAAAACGTGTACGCCAGCGAGGACGCTCTGAGGATGTATAAAAAAGCCGAGGAGCTCTCTACTCATCTGCCTGAAGAGGATGTGGACAAGGTGATGATCTTGGAGGAGATGGCGGACGCCTACAGATTGGAAGGGGGTTACGAAAAGAGCCAGGATCAGCTGTACAAAGCCCTGGGTATGACCTTAGATTCTAAAGAGGAACAGAAGATATATTTGGATATCATCTCCAACTGGCAGGAGCACGGAGAATTCGAAAAAGCACTCGAACTGGCCGAGAAGAGACTCTCCCTCGAAGAAGAAAACACTCTGGAGAGATGCCAGCTCCTTGGGAAAAAAGGCTGGTCCTTGATGCAGCTGGGCAAATACGATGAAGCGATGGAGGCATTCGGGGATGAGAAAGAAGCTGCCGAGGACATAGGAGATGAAAAAGAGATGGGCCAGGCCTATCACAACTTGGGCAGCCTCGCACTGATGCGGCGGAAAAACGACGAAGCTTTAGAGTACCTGGAGCAGGCGAAGGAGATACGGGAGAGGATCGATGATCAGATGGGGCTCTCCAAGACACTCAGCAACATGTCGGGGGTCTTCGCCTATAAAGGTGACTTGGACAAGGCCCTTGAAGAGTACCAGAGATGTTTGGATATATACGAGGACATGGGGGCCAAGGTGCATATCGGGGGCATCCATAACAACATCGGTCTGGTCTATCAAAAGAAAGGAGAAGCGAAGAAAGCGCTCGAACACCTCAGAGAAGGATATGAACTCGGGGAGAAGATGAATAACAAGTTCATAATGTGCCATACTGTAGTGAACATCGGAGAGGTGTATAGGGATGTGGGTGAATACGACAAGGCACTAAATTATCTGAAGGAAGGTGTGCGTTTAGCTGGAAAGACAGGACACTTGGATAAGAAAGTGCAGGCCGAGCGGGTTTTCACCGAAGTCGAGCTCGAAAGAGGCAACGTTGATGGAGCAGCTGATCACGTGAAGAGCCTGGCCAGGGCGACCTCTGACAGAGATGTCGAGAGGGACAAAGGGCTCATCAGCTATCTCAAAGGCATGGTCTACCGGAAGAAAGGTTCTCTCGACAAGTCCGTGGAAGAATTCGAAGAGGCCATGGAGGTGTTCGATGAGATGGAACCATTGGATCTTCGGGGCATGTGCCTGTATCAGTTCGGTTTGACATGGAACGAAAAAGGTGATGAAGAGAAGGCTGAAGAATATCTAGAAGAAGCTATGGAGTACCTTGAAGAGAGGGGTATGGAACTCTGGATGGAGAAGTGTGAAGAAGCGCTGAAGGAGTCAAATGTTTAAAGGAAATGATTTTCTTTGTGTTGTTGAAAAGAGGGAGAAGATGGCTGCGAGGTGCTAGATATGGACCTTGATCTGGACCCACAAGAAAAAGTAAGCAAAACCTTCGGGAACTCCGCTTTCGTCGGGAGGAGCGATGAGATGGAATTCCTCTTTGAGGAGCTGGCGGAAGTGAGGGAGACCGGTGCTCGAACTATCTTCATCTCCGGTGAAGCGGGCGTGGGTAAAACTAGGTTGGTGAACGAATTCAAAAGACCCGCTTTAGAGGAAGGTTTCGAGTTCTTGTCAGGGACTTGTTTGAAGGAAACAGCTGATCCGTATCTACCTTTTAAGGAGGCTTTCGATGAGTATCTCAAGAGGGACGAAAAAGGTTTGAGAGATGAACTGCAGGTCGCCTTTCTCGGAGTGGAAGACGACAAGAGTATCTCCGACAAGGAGATGTTCGAAGCGGAAATGGAGGCTACTTTTTATGAAACCACGGAGTATGTGAAAGAGATAGCTGAGAGGGAGCCTCTGTTAATTTTTTTGGATGATATTCAGTGGGTGGACCAGGCTAGCATACAGATCCTGAACTATATGACCTACAAGTTGAAGTCCGCTCCGGTATTGTTCGTATGCACCTACCGACCTGAGGATATGAAGGAGAAGAAGGCTGTAAAGAAGACGATTCAAGAGATGAACACACGTTATTCAAACGTCTCAGAGATAGAACTTTCACCCCTAGACGAAGAGTCGACGGAGAAGATGATCAAGGAGCAGCTTCGGGTCGAAGAGGTTCCGGAAGATTTTGTAAGCTTGATACACGAAAAGACCGACGGGAATCCTCTCTTCGCCGAAGAGTGTGTGAAGCACATGCTGGAGAACGAACAGGTGAAACCCGAAGAGGAGATCTACCCCAAGGAGGGTGAAGTGATCAGCGTTCCTGATATGGTCGAAGACGTATTGGAAAGAAGACTCGGCAGGTTGAGCGGCGAAACGAAGAAGATCCTCGATATAGGCAGCGTGATAGGGGAATTCATAGATTTCTCGGTTTTGGAAGAAGTCGTCGATATGGAGAGCTTTGAGCTATTGGATCATATGGATGAGCTGTTAGCGGCCAGCATCTGGAGGGAAACCGCAGGGGAAGAGGTCATCCACTTTCATCATGCGCTGATGAGAGACACGATCTATTCCAGCATGGTCGATACGAAAAAGCGACTGCTGCACAACAGGACCGGCGAAGCAGTAGAAAAGATCTACTCGGAAAATATAGAGGATTTCTATCCACGCTTGGCTCACCATTACGAGAATGGTAAAAAGTACGGAAAATCTTTCGATTATTACTCCAAAGCGGGGGAGAAGGCGAAGGACATCTATGCACACCGAGATGCCGTGAAGATGTACGATAAAGCTCTAGATATGGCCAAGAAGATGGAAGATGAAGGGAAGATCGTAGAGGTGAAGGAGGAACTGGCGGAGACATTCACCACCTTGGGCGAGTACGACAGAGCGTTGAATGAGTATGAAGACTTTTTAGAGATGGTAGAAGGACCGAAGAAAAAAGCTGAAGTTTTGAGCAAGATGGCAAAGGTGCAGGAGAAGGAAGGCGAGTACGACCGCAGTCTAGAGAGCTGCGAAAAGGGTCTTTCTCTTGTGGACGAAGACACCAGGGAAAGATTGGAATTGTTGGGAGCGAAGGGATGGGCGTGTTTGAGAAAAGGTGAGTATGAGGGAGCCGAAGACGCATGGAAGGAGGGTATGAAAATAGCTGAAAAGATAGGGGTAGAGAAAGAAGTAGCTCAGGCTCACCATGATCTTGGTAGTCTTTATTTCAGGCAAGGAAAGTATGATAAGGCACTGAACCTGATGGAGAAAGCGTTGGAGCTCAGAGAGGATATAGGAGACGATAAAGGGATAGCAGATACACTCAACAATATCGCGGTCGTCTACGATGATAAGAGAGAACTAGACAAAGCTCTAGACTACTATGAAAAGAGCCTGAAGATCGAAAAGAAGATAGGGGATAAACGAGGTATCGCGATGTCATTCAACAATATCGCAGTCGTGTACTGGAACAAGGGGGAGATGGACAAAGCACTCGAGCACTACGAGAAAAGCCTGCAGATCACGAGGAAGATCGGTGATAAATGGGGTGTCGGACAGTCACTCAACAATATCGCTGGCGTTTACTGGAGTAAGGGAAAGCTGGATAAAGTACTCGAGTACTGCGAAAAGAGTCTAGAGATCAGGAGGGAGATCGGAGATAAACAAGGCATCGCAAGGTCACTCAATAATGTGGGGGAAACGTATTATAATAAGGGAAAACTGGACAAAGCACTCGAGCACTACGAAAAGAGCTTGGAGATCAGCAGGAACATCGGCGATACACCAGGTATCGCGATGTCGCTTAATAACTTGGCCCAGGTGTATCGACGGATGGGGCGAACAGATGAGGCCATGAAAAAGCTCGATGAGAGCCTGAACATCTGTTCTGAGATCGGGAACAAGCAGCAGTTGGTAGAAAACAAGCTCGAATTGAGCGATATCTGCAGAGAAGAAGGACGGTATGATCAAGCTCTTCAAAGGGCGAAAAAAGCGTTGGAACTGTCTCATGAAACAGGTGCGAAGGAGGAAGAGGGGATGAGCCGTCTTGTCTTGGGTAAGATCTGCAGGAGGAGAGGTGAGTTGGAGAAGGCAGAAGAAGAGCTCGAGAGGGCTGAAGATATATTCAAGGAGACTGGTATATCAATAGAGATACCCAAAGTGGAGTTCGAGCAGGGTATCCTCTACAGGGAGAAAGGCGAGCTGGAGGAAGGGGAGAAGCGCATCTCCAAAGCTTTGAAATCTTTTGAAGAGAGGGGTATGGAGCACTGGGTGGAGAAGTGTAAAGAGGTTCTGTAGTTCATTTTTTGAGATCCTTCAGGGATTCTAAAATCCTCTTGGAGAAAGTTGAACCGATGCCCTTGACTTTTCTCAGTTCTTTTTCTGAGACATCTTTTAAATCTTCTATAGACTTGTACCCGTGTTCGTAAAGAGCTTTTGCTTTCGAGGTCCCTACTCCTCTCAGTTTTTTCAGTTCTCTTATGGCCGCTTCTTTAGATGGTTCTTCTTCTTTAGATCGTTCCAGTTCTTCCAGCTCTTCGAGGAGTTCATTTTGCTCTGGTTCTTCCTCCAGTTCCTCTTCGAATTCCTTCAATTCATCGATGAGTTCCTGATCTTCTACTTGCTCTTTTTCGAGAGGTTCACCGCACTCCGGGCACTTTTTAGAGTCTCTCGGGATTACGGCGGCGCAGATAGGACACTCTTTCTTTTCTGCTAATAACTTCGCTTCATCTAAAATCTCTTTAGCATCTTTGAAACCCATATCGGGTATTTCGGCGAGTCCGGCCATCCCTTTTTCCACCACATCTTCGAGGTTTTTGATACCTTGTTTGCGAAGTTTCTCGGCCGTGCTTTCATCCACGGCATCTAGGTTGGTGAGTCTAGGTTCTTCTTCTAGAGTCTCTTCTGTCTTGGCTTCTATCTCTTCAACTTCCTTTTCTAGTTCCTCCATCATCTCTTCTTCCCTGGGTTCTTTCTCTTCAAGAGGTTCGCCGCATACTGGACACACCTCTGCGTCTATGGCTGCTTCCGCACCGCATATCGGGCACTCCTGCACCTCCTCAGCCGTTTCCATCTCTCTTTCCAGTTCTTCCATCATCTCTTCCGCTTCGACTTCCTCTTCTATCATCTCTTCCTCTTTCAACGGCTCGTCACATAGGGGACAAACTTCGGAATCCACTGCTACTTCCGCACCGCAGATCGGACATTCCCGCACCTCCTCAGCCGTTCCCTCCAGTCCCTCCATCATCTCTTCTACTTCTCCCTTCAGTTCTTTCAGCATCTCCTCTTCATTCAGAGGTTCGCCGCATACTGAACACGCTTCTGCGTCTATGGCTGCTTCCGCACCGCAGATCGGGCACTCCCACACCTCTTCAACTTTACTTTCAAGCTCCTCCAACATCTTCTCGGCTTCAGGTTCTTCCACTTCCCTCTCCAGTTTTTCTATCATCCCCTCTACTTCTCTTTCCAGCTCTTCCATCGTCTCTTTTGTTTCCGCCTCTTTTTCCAGCCCATCTATCATCTCTTTGACTTCTTTTTCCAGCTCTTCCATCGTCTCTTTTGTTTCCACCTCTCTTTCCAGCTCTTCGATCATCTCTTCCGCTTCCAGCTCTTCCTCCTCTTCTCTTTTTGATCTCAATACCTTCCTCTCTCTGGTCTTTCTCAGAGCTGTACCGCACTGTGAACAGATTTTCGCCCCGGCGGCCTCTTTAAAGCCGCACTCCGGGCACGTGACGAGTTCGGTGGCTTTTTCCATCTGAGGAAGGTATTCTCTTATCATCCCTTCGTAATCCGATACCTGAAAGTGTTCAGCGAAAGACGCAGCCAGCAGTATGAAGACTGCATAGGTGAGAAGGTTTGATAGGCTGAGAGGTATCATGCTGATGTAGAGGCCCAAGGAGATGAAAGCGGTCAGATAGAAAGGTAAAAGCAGGCGTGAGTTCTCTCGCTTGAACTTGAGGGAACCCTCTTCCTTAACATATACTTTCCATCTTAAAACTATGAAGAAGCCAGCGATCAGAGCCGTGGTCGCATAGAAACTGATCAGCGTCTCTCCCAGCAAGACGCCGGCCGGTGTGAAATAGTACATGAAGGGAGAAGGGCTCGCCAGAGAGTAAAGAGCTATCGATACCGTGAACTCCACCAGTACGAACAGGAAGAAGAAGGTGCCGGTTGCGATGACGAGCCAGTGACTCCAATTTTCTGGTATGAGTCTTTCCAGTTTACTCCTCATCTATCTCACCTCCCGTGTCCTTCCACATCTTGTAGACCAGCGCCACGGTCACCAGGAGTATCAGCGGCAGTAAGAACCACGTCACGGTCCTGCCCGTCGTGATGCCGTGGAACCTTATGCTGGATTCCGACGTTCCTCCGGCGTGGTCTTTCGCCTGTATGACCAGGCGGTCGTAATTTGTGGCTCTGAACTGGAAGTGGAGGGTCAGCGTGCATCTCTGGTCGACGGTTTCACGTTCTTCGGAACTGAGGCTTTCAAAATCCACCAGCCCGTCGCCGTCTAGCACGGTTATGCTCCTTTCAAGGTCTTGGGTCTGGTTGAAGATGTAGAGCCTGATCCTTTCGTCCCCTCTGTAGAATTCGACGCTGACCTGGCTGACGTGCCGCCAGCTGTTGAGATCGAATATATGGACCGTGAGATGATGTGTGCCGAAGTTGTGTTCGAGTTCAACCTCGGTGATGCGCGGTCTCACGGCCTTGACTCCCACGCCGGTTCCATCTTCTGCTTCGGTAGTGGTGGTAGAAAAGGGGAAAACTATCATCGAGACGAGGAAGAGAACGACGATAAAGGATAGAATCTTCAGAGACGCTGAGCTTGCCGTACTCCTCCCGTCCATCTCCATATCTTGTCACCTCCATGGAGACAATGGGGGCGGTGAAGGTAATCTAGCTAGATCCGTGTAAAGCGGTGAACCTCTACTCATATGACTCACTTCTTATATTACGATGCTGTCGAGCACCGACGGGAACTGGGTTTAGAAATTTGTTTTAATATTATTCGTTTAATCTTCCTTTTGTTTTTCGTGATCGGTCTTTTCCTCCTCTTTTCTTTTCTTCCCCAGCCAGACCCTTCCACCGATGTACAGCGCCACGGACCCGAACAGGATTATACCTAGAGTTATGGTTTCAGATTCCTGCTGGACGAAAGAGAGTTCTTCTTCGCCGGGGTCCGGTACGGTCTCGGTCAGTTCTACGGAAGTGGTGTAGCGGTCCCTTTCAACCACGAGGTCTATAGATCCGTCGTCCTCGTGGTGAGACTCGAACTGGACAGTGAGTTCCACTTCGTCGTACCCGGACCTAAGGGATTCATCCGGATCGTACACTATCTCTCTCCGCTCTCCGTCATCGTGTATGAAAACAGTCACGTCGTCTTCCTCGAAAGTCACGTTCTCTCCTTCCAGTTGGAAAAACACTTCTTCCTGCGGGTAGATGTAGAAGGTGACGTTGTTGGTGGAGTCGCCCGGGACTTCGATGGAACTGCTGTATTGGACGGAATAACCAAAACCCTCGTCCTGCTCGTAATCTTCGTATCCTACGAAGTAGCTTGCCTCAACCTCATAAGAAGTCTCACTATAGACTCTAACATCATTATCTGGATCGGGATCAACTGTAGTCATAGCCTTTGCTGAGACAGAGATTGCTTGGATTTTTTGGGGCGGTCTAGCAGCGTCCGTCGAAGTTTCGTATTGAAAAACTATATCAGCGGTCTTCCCAGGCTCCAAAATATCGCCTGACACAATATCTCCTACAACCTGTAAGTTCTCTCTTTCAATTTCGATCTCAATTGTTAGATTCACATTCCCATCATTTCTAAGAGTGACTGAATCTTCTGCTATAGCCCCCTCTTGATAAGGTTCAAAGAAAAAGTTAAGTTGTCCTCTAAACATTGAATTTGCTGTATCGGCTTTTACTACCGTCAGTTCAGTAGTTTTTACTTCCCCATCTGTATTTATTTTAAGAGTCCAATTCTCCTCAGCAGTATTCAGATCTTCCTCGTTGATAGAAATTTGAACGGTCCAAACATTTTCGTCAGAAGAATAATTTGTTTCCTCTTCGTTCAGATAACTTAGATTTCCAGTCCAACCATCCTCTTCCTTATATTCCCATAAATAGGAAAAATCCATATTAGATATCTCTATGCTAGTTTCCTGACTTGAGGATTCATAAATAATTTCATTGAAGTAACCAGCAATAAACTCCTCAGGGATATCCAAATCCATGTTAGATGTTTGTTCTTCGTATTTTATATTTCTAGAAGAGGTATCTTCAATTTCTGAAGAATCATAAAGTGCTCCATTTGACAAAAACATAGTAGAAGAAAACAATAGAACGGTGATACTTAATATAATGATAGGAAACAAACTAGCATGAATGAATCCTTTTCTTTTTATCTCTTTTATCATATGCACACTCCGTTTTTATATTTTTCATAATCTCTTTTGACTCCAAATATTTCCATAATAATAAAGAAAGAAAGGGTTTTGGAGTTGCTGAATCTCTGGCTTTTTTTCTTCAAGACCTTTTAGTTTGTTTATCACTCGTTAATTGATATCTGGTGAGACAGTGTTCCTGAGTATTCTCCTGGAGGAGAACCTGCGTCTACAGTAAGTTCATAGGAGGGGTTCGCACCCGGTCCAGCTGGTGAAGCTCCACTATCTACAGAAGTAGTTGGATCTCCATTAGAATTCTCATATGTGGTTGTAAATCCTGTTAGTTCGTTTCCATCGTCATCCTCAATAGTGGGTTCAGGAGCCTCAATATCCCATTCGAAATTTGCTTCAAAGGTTTCGATTGTATCTGTCGCGGTCCATTCCTCGTCTATACCTTCGTCAGTACTGTCCATCCCTATAGTCTGTGACGGTTCTGCCGCTCCCTCAATGGTGTTATCTGTTCCGTCGATTGAGATCGTCGAATAGCTCTCTACATTGAAGTACAATACATCAGTATGGGTACCACCGTCCGTATCTGTTACAGTCACTGTTGCAGACCAAACTTCTTCGCCAGATCCTTCCGCAGTCGAGCTGGGATCCGAATACCTCATCATGTTGTCAGTAGTTTGTGTTCCCTCATATGTTCCTTCAGTACTATCAGACCAGTCCTCCGTAGCGTCCAGCGTAATGCCAGTATATTCTATTATGGCATCTCCTTCTGCACCTGTACCTTCGTATATCAAATCTACTTCAACTGTATCAATAAAATCTTCTCCAGATTCGGTTTGAACTGTAGCTCTGATGAAAATATCGCTACCAGGAGTGAAATCACCATCACCGCCTGTTAAATCAACCTGAGTTCCATCATCGCCGGTACCTTGCCACAAACCATCTAGAGTTACTGTCACATCACTCGATTCTACATCAACGGTTATATCACTGTCGGCTGAATCCTGCCCGTACACCTGTCCACCTATACCTGCCAATCCGACGACCAGTACAAAGGCCATCAGAAAAACGGGTATTCGCCTTATTTTTTTGTTTTTTCCTATCATTTTTCATTTACCTCTATAACTTATATATACTTATCACACCTTTATAAATGCTTTTGTACATTTTTCGAATTGATATCGAACCTCGATACACACACAAATAACTTATACTTCTACCTGCACCCGTGTCTCTACCTCCAACTTACCACTACATACCTTCTCCATCCCAATATCCATTTACTACCAACCGCATTTCGCACCCGAGATCCGTTGTGGCGAGCACCGCCCCAGAACATCACAAAAACCGGATCAACTCACAGCTACTACGACCCTCTCACCTTTTTTATTCGAATCACGAAATCCGTTTGGTAACACATAGAAGGAGCTCCTCTCTACCATGATCCGTGCTCCCCGCCCTCCATCAACGCCCTCCCCCTCTAAAGCCAAGATCATCTGGAAGCTCGAAACAGCAATGAATGAAAAAAGATAGACAACTGTAGGATCTACGATGCAGAAAATGAGAAGACTAATATGAAACAAAATAATTTTTAGTCCTGCTTGTTAGCCCTGTTAGATGTATTCTTTGAGCTTTTCCATGACCTCTCCGTTTTTCGTCAGATATTCCATCTTTCCATCACACTCCACGGGATCTCTTCACTTTCGCTCTCACCGGTTTCATCCTAAAATGTTTTAATCAGATATTCATCTGATCATAATTGCCTTGTGTTGGGATACAACATCCTCGAAATCGATATAGAAAACGTCTTCTCCATCTAGATCTTTGATCTTCTGAAACATCCTGTACGTTTTCCCCGCTCTCCGGGTCCCGGTGAGCAGGGCAGCTTTTTTCCTCTCAGTGTCCACTTTTACTTTTCTATCTTTCAGATCGTCCGGACCCCTTCTTCTCTAACAAGACCGATATCCTTTACTTTCATCGCGACTATATCCGTAGTGATCTCTACACAGACCTGTAAAGAGTACAGAACAGCTCTCTCCGTAGTATCGTCTTTGATCTCGTGTTGTTTGATATACTCCTTTTCCTTCTCGAAATTTTCAATCTTTTTGATATACCTCTCCTTTGTCATTCAACCACCTATTTCTAACCTCGATCATCTCCTCCACATCTTCGAAGGAGTTCCTTTCTATACGGGGCTTGTTATCCTTCCACAGCTTCCTGTATCTGTAGAAATAATAAGATAATTCGACCTCGTCTCCAAAAAGTACTTCATGTTTTTTTATTATCTCGATCTTGATTTTGATTATGATCAGCGTTCAGGATTGACATCCGTTCCGTCCTCGAACAGAGTTCTACGGACGTCAGGTGGTGGGAAGGGTGAAATCCCTCGAAGGTCTGATTGGAACTTTTATCATTGGCATTGGACTTTTTCTTTCAGGAGGATAGACATGTAGCAGAAAGCAGATACTCGTAGGAATTGATCTTTTCAGTTTTTACTTTGAAGTTATCATCGAAGAGTAAACTTAATTCTTCAGGTGTGAAGAATTCTGATGGCTCGCCTAGTATCCTTTCTCCAAACTTGATGAGTTTTGTTATAGGACTTTTAGCGTTCATCTCGAAGATAAGTATGGTTCCCCCAGGTTTCACAACTCTCATCATCTCTTTGACACTCTTTTTCTTGTGTTGGAAATGGTGAAGTGCATCGGTACAAAGAACGTAATCAAAGGAGTTCCTAGAGAACGGATTCCAACATGCTTTACCCATGATTATAGACTCTGCGATAGATGATTCTTCTATCATACCTTTCGAGCTGTCTAGCAGGAATACTTCTAGCTCTGGATTTTTCTGTAAAATCTTTTCAAGAAATGCACCGGTCCCTCCACCGACATCGAGGATTTTATCGTTTGAATCGAAATCCATCTTATCGATGATCTCCTCTCTTATTTTGGAGAACAGTAGCTTGCTGAACCGGTTGTACACCGGGGCTAAGATATCGAACATGCTTTTCATGGGTAATAACACTATGATTCTAGATGGATTAAAATTTACTTCTTGTTTCTTAACTATTCAAAAATATTAAATAATTAGTTTTATTTACTGACTGAAGGAATTTAATGGTGGATCGTAGATGTGGAAGTTGAATTTGATGTTGCTTACAGTAGCACTCGTTATGGGTCTGAGAGAAACAATGATATCTAGAAGGAGAAAGGAAGGTATCACATCAATATTTATGATATATATCGGTGTGGCCATAAGTCAGTTAGGTTTTTATTTGCAAAATGTATTTGATTATACTTACTTATCTTTTTTACCGATATTATTTGGACTGATACTGGTATTATTATCTGCAGTCATGGATGATGAGGGAAAGATAGCAAAAGAAAGGATGTTGGACGATTATATATCTTTGGAAAAGAAGAATAAAAAAGGATCGTATCTGTTAAGACCGAAAATCAGTTCAAAATTTTTGAAGAAATACGGTCCAAAAAGATCATCTGTTATTTTATCGACATTCTTGATTTGTTTTATGATCTTGATAATATTTGTATATATGATGGTAGAATCATATCCGGTTATTGGATTATCACCCATAGAAAAGATCTTCATTATAATCTGGAGCTTTTTTTCGATAGGTGTTGGAGCTCTTTACTTTGCCCAATTGAAATCCAATATGGAATGGGTTCTGGATCAAGCCAGTGATGATGAAGAACAAAGACATGTATTTTAAATTTTATTTTTAGACGATCATCTTATATCACCTACCTGATAACTGTTTTCTGAATACGAGGTTAAATAAGTGATCACAAAAGACCAGAGAAAGAATATGGCCATCGTCTTGGCTATAGCGATAGTAATCATGAGTGCGGTATGGCTAGTACTTGGAAATACCAATGATGGCTCGGATATAAAGGAAGCCAATATCATGATAAAGAATTCAGATGGTGAGGAATATGAGCTTAAACTCGAGATCGCTACTGATGATGAGGCACGGAGTAAAGGGCTGATTTGATAATTCAAAAGATCCTAAGTGGTTCAGTTCATTCAACACACTCAGTGTGATTTAAAATGTATTCAATGAGTTTAAAGACCTGTGTAGAAGGATTACTCTCAGGAGAGTATAATTCATTATTCCTCCGCTCTGAATGGATCTCATTCAATTTTTTCGCATGAGATATAGCTTCATCTCTTTTATCCACTATCTCATAAAATATATCCTGATTTTTTGAGTAATCAGGAAGATATTTTTTCAAGTTGTCGATGGTATCATCACAACTCAATTCAGTCTGCCTCAGTTCAAAGTGCAATAAAAACCATAGCTCGAAACAAGGATTGGAAAGAGCTATATTGATATCATTGTCTTCAGCCTCATCAACCGCTTTCTTGATATTTTCTTTATTCTGATCCACATCGAAAACGCACCAAACTTCGTCATCACCGTCCGGTTCAAGCTCATTTTTTCTTATCTGTCTCTCCGCATATTTTACAAGACCTAATGGATCAGTTTTAGAGGTGTTTGGGGTTTCAATCTTAAGCCCACAACCTCTTTTCCTATAATTACTAAAATACTTTAACTCGGTTTTTTCACCTTCTGAGACTATAACTAGTATACTTTGGGGTTCTCTGAGACTGACCCGTCTAGACATGGTATTCTATCCCCCTTCCTTGAGGATCTTCTCGTCTCCAAGGAAAGGGATCGCCCCGTACCTTCCAACTAGATATCCTTTTTCTATGTCTTTGTCTTTTCTAGGGCTGAATTCTACTAATGAGTACAGATCGGTGGAACCCGTTTTTTGGTCCATCTCAGTGAACCATATCTGATCTCTTCGGAAGAGATCCTGATCTAGAAGGTTGGTGTTGTGAGTGGTAAATATCAATTGAGCGCCATTTGGATTATCTTCAGGGTCGTGGAATAGTTCGATTATGAATTTGTTCAATGAATGATGGAGTTTTGTATCTAACTCATCTAACACCAAAACTTCTCCATTTTCCAAGGCCGTGATTATCGGACCTATCAGGGAGAAGAAACGCTGTGTTCCTTCTGATTCCAAAAAGAAAGGTAAACTTCCCTTAGTATCTTCCAATTCGTGTACCGTTTGGATCTCCATCGTCTTCAATTCACCTTCATCCGATAGACCTAGTGCTTTAAGTTCCGGCGGTAAGTCCTTTATCTCATCGACAGGGATCGTTTCGATATCTCCCTTTATATCGGATATGCCAAAATCCGCCACTTTCAATGCCTTTTGTATCCTTTTCTTGGAAGTCTCGTTTTTCTCAAACTTTTTGTAAGTGAATTCAGTGAGCTCTGGATGTTCTCCTGGACCTATACCGTTCAATCTTTCATTGAACCAATCAAAAGCTTTTGTCGTTCTATCGTAATCGAATTGAGTGGAACTCGAGAGGTAGAGAACGTTCTTCCGGGTCCTCTCTTTTATCATCTCCTGTTCTTTTTCATCTTTGTTGAATTTGTAGTGGTCGGTGTTTTTTCTTTCGAATATCTGCGATCTTCTTCCCTTAGGGTAATAATACAGATATTCTTCGATCACTTTTTCTTCGGTGTAAGATAAGCCGTAGTTGTATCTTATACCATCATGGATGAAAGTTATATCGAATTTTGTAGGTTCGTCAACACATTCTTTATCAAAGCGGAAA
>JBKHKA010000028.1:0-20731 GCA_046537845.1 Candidatus Aenigmatarchaeota archaeon | reverse complement strand
CGGCTGCTGTTGTCCCGGCTGCTGCCATTGCTGTTGGCTCTGTTGTTGCTTTACCTCGGACATATCTGGTCTTACCACTATCCAGATTATCAGTCCGATTATGCTCAAGAAGAACCCTATAATGAACCAGAGGATACCGTTTTCCTCTCTTTTCTCTGCGTCTTTGTACATCCAGTATCCTATCACTATATTGATTATCAGCGGTAGGAATGATACAAAACACATCGTGCCTGCACATATCCCTGGCATTGCTTCGGTCTGTAGGGCTATGTTCGTTCCTATTCCTATCATTTTTTACACCTATGGGTTTCTATTTCCCTGTATCTGTATTGTCTCTTCCTATATATGTTTTTTTAAAAATAAACTTTTTTCTTTGGTTATTGACCGTTAGCGTAGGTCGACCATAACATTTTTATAATCTCGTTAACCTTTACTTAACGTATGACTTCGGGTGAGTTGACTGAGCGGGACCATGAACATATGATATCCATATTTCTGTTAGGGGGCCGTGAAGAACCCGTTGGTCCTTCTAGGCTGGCGGAGAGGATGGACGTGAGCAGGGCAGGGGCTCTCCAAAAGATGAAAAGACTAGAAAGGTTGGATGTTGGAGAATATGTGCCGAGAAAAGGACTGAAGTTGAATCGAAAGGGTGTAAAGGCCGTTGAAGATGATATCTTCCGGCATCATGTGGTGGAATATTTCTTCCAGAAAACATTAGAAATGGATTTCGAGGAAGCCTGTGAACAGGCAGAGAAGCTGGGAAATGATATGAGCGATAGGGTGATAGAACTGATAAGGGAAAATTGTAAGGAAGGGATGGAATGCCGATGTGGATTATGTCTCGACCCCCCATATGATCCGAAGGCACTGAAAAAATGTCACTGGTTGAAGAAAAAATTTCCGATCTTGGAAACAAAGGAGGAGTTATAAGATGAAGATAGGAGAAGAGATTAAACAAAAGGAAGATGATGAATACAAAAGGCAATCCACAACGCTTCTCATCGCATTTATCCTGCTGCTTGGTGTGGGCTTAGCGGGATCAGGATGTATAGAAAATCAAGAAGACCATCAGATCGATGCTCACGTTTGGATGTCGCCGAAGAATGTAGAGATGATGATAGATAATTTTGTGCCAATGTTCAATGAAGCCCGACAGGACGCAGATGAAGAAGTCATGGTCGCGGTGAGTATCCCTCCACAGGTCGAGTGGGTGGAAGAGATCGGAGGAGAAAAAGTCGAAGTGGTGGTCATGATCCCTCCTGGAGAGGATCCTCACACCTATGAACCGACACCTTCTCAGATGCAAAAATTGGGCGAGGCAGATATCTACTTCAAAGTGGGTTCTGGACTTGAATTTGAAGAACGATGGATGGACGAGATGAAGGACCAAAACCCGGATATGAAGGTGGTGGATGGGAGTGAAGGCATAGACCTGTTACGTTTCGATGATGATCACGAACAGGAAAACCACGCTCTCTTGAGTGAAAAAATCGATGGTGAGGAAGAGAGCTATAAATCTAAACTCCAAAACTTACACCATAACTTGACCGAGAGTTTTGAACCACACCAGGGACGTAAATTCCTCATCTATCATCCTTCATTGGGCTACTTCGCAGACGAGTACGGTCTGAAACAGATAGCCGTGGAAGCCGAGGGTAAAGAGCCGGGTCCAAAGGATATAGAGAAGATAATCGAAGAGGCGAAAGAGGAAGGCATCTTAGTCGTTTTCATCTCACCTCAATTCGATGAAGATCAAGCGGAGTCTATTGCCGAAGAGATCGACGGAGAGGTCATAACCGTGGACTCTTTAGCTGAAGATTATCTAGATAATATAGAGAAGATTGCGGAGGCTCTCATATATGGGTTCGAAAAGGCCTGAGTCAGGAGAGGATGAAATCGCAGTAGAGCTAAAAGATGTATCTATCTCCCTAGGAGGGACCGAAGTCCTAGAGGACGTTGACCTCAGATTAAAGAAAGGCGATTTTTTGGGTATCATCGGTCCCAATGGAGGGGGTAAAACCACTTTATTGAAGATAATATCGGGCTTACTACAGCCGGACGAAGGAAAAGTGAGGATCTTTGGTAGGGCGCCCTCCAAAAAAAAGGGTGCAGTGGGGTACGTGCCTCAACATACGGATTTTGATGCCCAATTCCCTATCGACGTTTGGAACGTGGTGCTGATGGGTCGTGTGGGAGAACTCGGGTGGAAACCCTTTTTCTCGAAGAAAGATAAAGTGATGGCTGAAGAGGCCCTCAAGTCTGTAGATATGTATGAATACAAAGATAGGCAGTTCTCAAAGCTCTCCGGAGGGCAGCAGCAGAGGGTTCTGATAGCAAGGGCTCTGGTCACGGAGCCAAATATACTGCTGCTGGATGAACCTACGGCGAGCATAGACGAAAAGATAAAATCCAACATCTACGACCTGCTGAATGATCTGAATGAAGAGAAAGACCTCACCATCATCCTGGTTTCACACGATATCGGTGTGGTTTCCTCCCACATCGAAAAGATAGCTTGCTTGAATAAATATTTGATATATCATGGAAACGACGAATTGACCTCGAGTATGCTCGAAGCGGCCTATGAGTGTCCAGTGGATATCGTAGCTCACGGACATCCGCACAGAGTGTTCGAACACCAGATGCCTTCTTCAGAGGAGGATTGATAAATATGTTAGAATTTTTTGATATATTGGGATATACATTTTGGAGGAACGCTTTATACACAGGCCTGTTAGCTTCGGTACTGTTCGGTGTGATAGGGACCTATGTGGTCATAAAGAGGATCGTTTTCATAAGCGGAGGTATAGCACATGCCTCTTTCGGGGGTATCGGCTTCGCTTTTTACGTGGGTATGGATCCTCTCTTGGGTGCCGCGATATTTGCATTATTTTCAGCGGTGGGGATAGGTCAGTTGGGGAAGAAAAAGATACAGAGAGAAGATACCGCCATCGGTATATTCTGGGTGATCGGGATGGCATTGGGGGCGATGTTCTATCGCATAACCCCTGGTAATCCTCCAGGGATGCACAACTATCTATTTGGAAATATCTTCATGATCAGAACAGTAGACATCTATCTGCTTTTGTTTTTAGTCCTAGGGGTGGTTATCACGGTGAGTTTATTTTATCACAAACTGCAGGCTGTATCCTTCGATGAAGAGTTCGCCGAGGTGGTGGGGATAAGGACTACCGCTATCTATCTGATGTTATTGGTCCTCGTGGCGCTTTCCGTAGTCCTGCTTTTGACCTTCGTAGGGATAATACTGGTGATAGCTATGCTGACCATACCCGCCTCCATCTCGAACGGATTCACACACGATATCAAAAGGATAATGATATATTCTTGCCTGCTCTCGTTGATTTTTGTTATAGGCGGGCTTTGGTTGTCCTACCTGGTCAACACCCCTGCAGGGCCCACCATCACGCTTTTAGCCGGGGCCTTTTTTGTGGGCGATGTTTTTAGAAAAAAATTCAAGAAAGCCATACTCTCTTGAGGGGGTTCTTAATAACTTTCCCGTTATACAAAAAAAGAACTGTCAAATCCGAAAAAATATTTATAGGGGGGGCCTCATCAATGCGGCAGTTCATATTATTTAATGCTCCAAAAGGAGGAACTATAGATGAAATCTGGAAAAGTAGGTAAGATGGCTACCGCTCTGGCAGTGCTGTTATTAGTACTGTCTGGAGTCGTTGTAGTCCAATGGAACGCCCAGCCTGTAGAAGCGACCGAGTCTGACAACCAGACCCACAAATATACCATAGAAGGGTTCATAGATGCCGGAATCTCCATCGAATCTGACCTGGAATTAAAGCTCAGAGATCTGAAAACCGGTGAGGTCGAGGAGAAACAAACCTCCGAGGATTTTTACGAATTCACTGATATCAACGCGGGTTGGTATGAGATAATATTTCCATCTCAGCTCAAAGATGGGACCGCATATATGAAAAAGGTGACGGAACCGATAAGGGTCGATGATAACAAGATAAAGGACCTAGAGATAGATGCCGAAAAGACCGATATGACCCTAGAAGGTTATATCTTCGATGAAGATGAGGAGCCGATCGAAAACGCCGTAGTTACTGTAGAAGACCAACAGCGCGGCTTTGTTCACAGTGTACAGACCGAAACGATAACTGTGGAAAACGAGACCCTGAGTAAGTACGAGATGGAGATCTACGGGGATTTCGAAGGGAGATTCAAGGTAGAAAAGGAAGGATACGCTCCTCATGTCGATCCCAGCTTTTCGATAGAAGAGCCGGAGGAGCCGACATATTATGATTTGTCGACAGCCTCCACGAGCGGAGGAGATGTCATCGCCCCTGGTGAAGGGACATTCGAATACGAAGAAGGAGATACCGTTGATTTAGAAGCCGCGGCTGAGGACGGTTACGAGTTCGTCGAGTGGACCGGAGATAACGAGACCGTTGAGGACACGACAGCTAACCAGACCACCATCACCATGAACGGCAATCACACGATAACTGCTGAATTCGAATCCGTAGTCCAAGAATACACACTCTCTATAGATTCAACTGAAGGCGGTGAAGTCATCGCCCCTGGCGAAGGCACTTTCTCATACGAAGAAGGCACCTCGGTCAATCTAGAGGCTGTTGCCGACCCCGACTATGAGTTCGTCGAGTGGACCGGAGATAACGAGACCATAGATAATACTACAGCGAATCAGACCACCATCGAGATGCAGGATGATTACACCGTCAATGCGGAATTTGTCAATGTTAGTGGTTCCCTTGTCGGTCAGGAGGTAAAGAGCGATGGTGTCTACACTCACAATGCGACCCTGTTCACTGAGCCTGTCGTCGAAGGTCGACTTGTCGACCAAGACGGGAGAGGTATAAGGGAAGAAATGGACATCACGCTTTACAACGATGAGATCGGTATGTTACAGCGGACCAAAGAAGGACCGACTTTCAGGATAAGAGCTCCAGCGAACTATGATTACACATTGGTCATCGACGCAAGAGGTTATGAGCCTTTGGTTAAGGAGGTCATAAGTCTAGAAGGAAATGAAAAACTCGGCAGGCAGAGCGTTAATGAATCCGAGTCAGAAAACTTTGAGACGAACCTCGAATTCGATGGTGTGAACTCCTTGACCATCGAGAACACCCGTAACCTCAATTCAGGAACCCGGATGAAAACCTTAGATCACTCTTCTGTAGGTTACCTTCCGATGCAGATTGACATGGCTTTGGGGAACCAGGACTTGCAGATTGACGATGAAGAGATCGGACTGTTCGAGGACAGACTGGTTTACAGCGAAGCTGATATTCCAACCACTTCCGACCTTATAAAAGTGAACGACACGCTCTATGAACTGGAAGACTACTCCGTCGAGTTTGAAGGGATGGATAAATTGAAAGAGGACTTCATAGATCCCTTTGAAGGAGATATAGTGGTCAACGCTGTTAGAGAGTATGAAGCCGTGGAGGATCTAGAAGAAGGTCCATATGCAGTAGACCTAGAAGTCGATCACCCTGACACATACGGGAATAGAAGGATTTTCAACTACACCCTCGATGTGATGGAAGGATACGAGAGATACGATGAAACCAGAGAGAACTCTATAGAATTCATCCCAGAAACTGTGGAAGTGGATGGTTACACTCAACTCACTATCGATCCTCAATCTGACGAAGAAAGTGAAACGTCCAACCTTGTTTTGGACCTGAGAGAGTATGATGAAGGCGAAGTAGATATACTCATCGAAAGAGAACCTTGGGTATTTGAGAAGGCAGACAATCATTACGTCATAAAGAAGGACACGGAAGCGGTCCTCAATTCAGAATATCAGAACCCAATCAGCAAGGCGTTGAACTTCACTTGGAAACTAGATGATGAAATCATAGGGTACGATGAAGAGATGGCTCAAGCGTTCAACGATACGGGAGAGATGACCCTTGAACTGGAAGTCGAGGAAAGCAACGGTAGAATCATCAGCGACGACGCAGCCGTGGTAGTAGATGACGAAGGACCTCAAGGAACGATAAAGGTGAGAGGTGAAGAGATAGTCGAAAGTACAACCGCCGACGAAGGAGAAGAACTCAATTTCAGTGCCGAAAACTTCGAAGACACGGCCACCGGCAATATAAGTAGTTACCAGTGGAACTTCAGCGATGATAGCGAACCTATGATCGGAGCTAATCTGACCCATCTGAACCATACTTTTGATATCCCAGGTTCCTATAACGTTACTTTGAATGTCACCGATCCAGTCGGGAACTGGAACGAAGAGATGATAGAGATCGAGGTCAACGATACCACAAAACCGAGTGTGGTCATCAGGACAGAATGGGACGGTGAAAGTAGTTACGACAGCGTTGTGGAACATGATGATCTGACTATCGGAACGAACGTGACTTTAAATGCAAGTGAATCCACCGCTCACCCAGATTACGAAGGTGAGCTCACTTCCTTTGAGTGGTGGATTGAAGAGCTAGAGATGAAAGCGGAAGGAGAAACTTTAGAGAACGTCAGCTTCGATGACGCGGGAGACTACGAGGTTTGGGTCAACGTAACAGATGAATCCGGCAACTACAGAAATCAATCGGTGACCGTGCATATCCGGAGAGGACCGACACCGGACCTCATGGTACACACCGAACTCAGATTCTCCAAAGACACCATAAAAGAAGGAGATAGCGTTACAATCAGCGTGAACGTGACCAACCAAGGAGATGCGAACGCCACCCAGATCGATACGGTCTTGAGGGTCGACGGAGACCTGGTAGATGTGGATGCAGAATTATATAAAGACGACGAAGAATTGAACCGCACCCATATAGAACCCAACGAAGAGATCGAGATAAAGATCAAGTGGACTCCTGAAAGCGACGGAGAAAAAACGGTGAACGTAAACGTGACCGATAACGAAGAAGCACAGCATTCAGAGCTGCTTTGGAACAACGATGTAGAGGATACCGTGGACGTAGAACCACCAGAATGGAGAGAATATCTGGTGTACGCGTTGATCCCGATAATCATAATAGGCGTGACTGTCGGACTGTATTTCTACAAGGACAAGATAAAAGAGAAATTGGGTAAATAAAAACCGTTCAACCCAAAAACTTTTCTTTTTTTCTATATCTTTTCTTCACATCTTCTTTGGTTTTTTTATGCCTAAAGTCTGTAAAACACTACCCATGGCAGATCTGAAACTCTTTACTATGGCTATCCTTTCGAGTTTTTTATCCTCGGCTTGGAGTACGGGATAATCCCTGTAGAATTGATTGAACTCGCCCGCCAAGCCGTGGGCATATTTTGCTAGACGATGTGGTGCGTTATTTTTTACGGCATCTTCTATCTCTCTGGGGAATTCAGATATCTTTTTCAACAATTTCGTCTCGCCTTTTTCGAACTGTTGAAGATCCAGCGCGTTGATATCTAGAGATCCTCGGCTCCATTTTTCCAAGATACTGTTGGCCCTTGTGTAGCTGTATTGGAGGAAAGGTGCGCTGTCACCTTCAAAATCCAGGGCCTCTTCCCAAACAAAATCTATAGGTTTTTGAGGTTGAACCTTTATGATGTTGTACCTTACAGCGCCCATAGCTATCTTTTCAGCGACGGTCTTTATTTCGTCGGAGGGAACTTCTCTTCTCTTCTTTACCTCCTCTTTAGCTTTTTCATGAGCCGTGTCCATGATATGATCCAAAGTGACGTAAGTTCCTTTCCTCGTCGACATCTCCTGGCCTTCAAAGGTCACGAAGGAGTGGAACAATATCTGTGGAACGGGTTGGATATTCAGATCCTTCAATGCGTTTTGGATGAATTCACCGTGCAGTTTATGATCTTCCCCAAGTATGTTCACGAGAAGGTCAGCCCTTTCAGCCTTCCATACATGATAAGCTATATCTCTAGCCGGGTAAAGACTCGTACCGTTCTTTCGAGCTAAAAAGGTTCTATTATCCTCTTTCTCGTAATAGAGAGCACCGTCCTCTTTTCCGGTGTCTTCAAGGTCAGATAGTTGCTTGATTACTTTTTTGACTGAACTGTCTTCTATCAAAGACGATTCTGTCTTGTAACTACCCAGATGGATACCCAGCCTTTGAAGAGATCGGTCAATACCCTCCATTATCTTTTTAGCGGTCTTCTGAAAATGTTTGAATATATCTTCTTCGCCCCTTTCCATCCGCCTGATGATCTGTTGGATCTCTTCCTCTATATCATCGTCTTCTTCCAACAACTGATTGGCTCTCTGGTAATAGCGCACGAGTTCATGGTCCGGTTTTTCTCTCTCCACTTCCGGTAGGTCTTCTTCGTCGATATTCAAAGTACCCCATACCAGTATCGCTATCTGTCTCCCTATGTCGTTTACATAATACTGTGTTTCGACCTCATAGCCCGCCTTCTCGTAGATCCGTGCTAACGTATCCCCTATGATCGGATTTCTAGCCCTTCCTACGTGTAAAGGACCGTTCGGATTGGCACTAGTATGTTCGACTATGAGCTTCTTTGATTTTGAAGGCAGGGTTCCAAAATCTTCTTCCATCTCTAGACAAGTCAGGATAGTCTCTTTGGATAAACGAGCTCTGTCCGTCTTGAAGTTCACATAAGGTCCGATCCTCTCCAATGTGCCTTTTTCTAACTCTACATTTTCAGCGACCTCTTGGGCGATCTCTTTCGGATCTTTTTCAAGGACGCCGGATAATGAATAGCACGGGAGGGCGTAATCTCCCCTCTCCTCCGACGGTATCTCTATATTTTCATCTATGAGGTCTTTAGAAACGTCTAAAGCTTCCCCCGTCTTATCGATTATCTCGTCTCTGAATTTTAATATCACGTATCCCATCTTTTGACCTCGGATTCAATTTATCCTGAAGCGGAGGAGAGCTGCCACTCCTCCAAAAGCGTTCTTTAATAGTTCGCCCTCCTCAGATTCATCCGATATAAGTTTAACTTCACTCCCGACCTCTTCAGCCATGTCATAAAATTCTTCGATTATGTCCTTCTGAGATTGTATCTCTAGTTCTGAACCACACTTGGGACAGGAACGGTCCTCCTCACTGAGCTTCCCTTCGACGGTGATCTCATCTTCGTACTCGCACTCGGTACAGGCGACCTTTACCCTCTGTTTATTGATACCCTCTGATACCAGGAGGGTCTCCACTGCACCCATCTTTAGAGCCCTCATCACTTCTTCTTCACCATAGCTCGCCAACCCACCATTGGGATCTTTGATCTCTCCCATCAATTCGTTTATCAATTTCTTCTCTTTCATCACCTCTAACTCGGAGAGGGTCTCCTGGGCATTCTCCATGAGCTCCTTCAAGCCGTACTCGTCCGTATAGCCGGTGTTGAACGTGTCAACGATCTTTTTGTCCAATTCATGATGTAGGAAATCTCCTTCGATGAAATCGTCTTTGGTCCTGCCTGGCCCACCTATCAGAAGCCCGTCGATATCTTCTTCCAACAGGAGTCCGTTAGCTTTATCTGCCAACCTTTTGAAATACTCTTGAGCGGCTATCTCGATCCTTCTTTCGAAACGCTGCTGGGAGAATCCGCCTTTGGTGTGTTTGCTCGGGACCATGGACTGTATGTGATGAAGCGTGTCCACTCTGTTCCCCCTCAATATACCGATGGTGGCCTCGCTGCGGTCGAGTACTATGAGCCCGTACTTGTCTCTTTCACCGATCATGTCCTTTAACGGCTCGACATAGAATTCTGAATCACACCGGTAAGTGAACGTCTCTATCTCTCTTGGAGGCTCTAACGTTTTAGAGACCATCTCGGTTTTGTCACCGCTGGCAGAAACGTGGCCTACAAAAAAAACCATCCCGTTCTTCGGGGGTTTATCCAGATATTTTAATTTGGACATTATCGACTTCAAAGCCGACTGCACGTGTTTCTTAGTGGATTTGGACTTGATGTTAGAACTCTCCGACATCTCCTCGTTGAGGTAGGAGGTCACATCGGAGATCTTTTTATCTGGAGGTACGTAAAGCGAGATCAACTCCGTACCTCTTCCCTTGAGGTCTTTTATCTCCTCTATGGCTTTTTTGAAATCGTATTCGTCCTTCTTGGTCATCTCCATAGGTATCAGATGAACTTCAAAAGAAAAGTGGGTATTAAAAAGGTTTCGTAGAGACTTTTGATCTCTGAAACAAGATCAGAGTTCATTCACACCTTTTTGACCGGCTCTTCTTCTATTATATCGCCCAAATTGTCCGCCGTGGTGTCGAGTAGGATGTAATCACCTATCTTATCTACGTGTCTCATCGAGATACCCAACCTGGTCTTTCTCAAGAGTGATTTATCCATATCTAACAGTTCGTGGGTATCTTTTTCGATCGTGACCACCAGCATCGGGATCCCCCAATCTTCTTCATCGAATGATATACCGGCCACTTTACCGATATCAGTGCCCTGGGAATCCGAGATCTTGTAATCTATGAGTTCGGATACCGGTCTCCAATCGGTTTCTTCCTCCATGTATGCGTAAAGTTCGTCGAATTTCTTATTGAGCAATATATTATCGGAGACCGACTTGACATGTTCTATCCCGATATCTCCTTTGAGTGAAGATATCATGGGTTTATCCAATCCTAGGTCTTCGGCCATCTTCCTACTTTCCATCTTGAGTCTCAATCCGACTATATTCAGATCAGCACCCAGTTTTATATCTGTCACGGCACCCAGAATAGTACCGTCCTCCGTAAGGACATCCTTCTTTCTGAAATCTCTTAACGATATCATGTTTTTCCCTCTCGATGTTGTAGGTAAATGGTAATAACCGATAAAATATTTTTGGGCCGGCTTTGGTGAGATCTAAAAAAAACGGGCCTGTGGGGATTCGAACCCCAGACCTATCGGTTAAGAGCCGATCGCTCAACCTGGCTGAGCTACAGGCCCATATCGGTTGTGTTCCAGTGCTGATATTGGTATAAATATTTTACCTTGTAAGGTGGTTACAGTCAGTATTATTGGTAAAAACTTTTGTCAAGATTGATAAGACTCCTTCAAGGGATCCGCATCATATTCCCTTCTACCTGTTGCCTGTAATATGGATCATTGGTCATCCTCTCTGATAACATCTCGATATGATCCCCTTGGAAGTTGTATACTAGATATCTAAATTCGCCTTCTTTTTTTTCTAACTTGGCGATGAATCGGGGTAGGTAACATACGTTTTTGACCTCAAGACCTTCAATATTAGACCCCAGTTTTCTTGTAGATTTTACAAAGTGCTCCGCGAATACTTTTGGCCCCCTTTCGAGATTTTGCCAGGGTATGTAATATCCATTTTGTAGGTGAGAGAATCCTTGATATTCCACCTGGGTAGCTGCTGCTTTATTGGGGATATTCATTCTTCCTTTTCCCAACCAAGGTTCTATTATGGCTTGGCTAGTTTCCATAACGGAAGTTTTGTTCATATTCTTTTGATGTTCGTATTCGATGTGGACAGAGGGGAAGGCAACCAGACTCAGGTAAGATACTTTTTCTGGTTTCTTTTTGAAAAGAAAAAAACCTCCACCCTTTTCTCTTTCTTCTTCTACTTTCTTCTCTATCGTTTTCCAATCTATCCCTAAAGAGACAGATTTAATCGGCAATTTTTTCTCCTCCTTTTCTAACTAATTGCATCTCTATTTTATAAGTCTTATCTCTTCTCGGGGCAGGGATATCGTAAAATACACTTCCTATTATAGATCCAAAATCTTTTTATATGTTAGAGTTTCTATATTGTCATACAAGTTGTCAGACATGGTGGGTCAATGGGAAAAAAACTGCCTAAATACCTGAAGGAAGATGAAGTAAGAAAATTGCTGAACGCGCCAGAAAGGGAAAAGATCAGGGACAGGTTGATCCTGCGTATTTTATACAGATGTGGATTGAGAGTATCGGAGCTGACCTCTCTGCGTATCGAAGACATCGGTTTTGAAGAGGGTATGATAACCGTAAGAGGAGGTAAAGGGGACAAGGACAGGATCGTTCCTATCGACGACGAAACTTTAGACCTTATCCAGTTGTACAAAAAGGATGCGGAAGAGGGGGTACTCATCCTCTCTCAACGCGGCGAGGCTTTATCCACTCGACAGGTGGAAAGGCTGGTCAAGAAGTACGCGGATAAGACCGATATAAAGAAGAATGTCTATCCCCACATGTTGAGACACAGTTTTGCCGTACACTGCCTGAAGTCCGGTATGAACCTGCGGAGCGTACAGAAGATGCTGGGACATTCCTCCTTAACGACTACCCAGATATATCTGGACCTCACGGGAGAAGATGTAAAGAGGGATTACGAAGAGCATCCTCTACCGGCTTAGACTTTCGGCCTAAAACTTATATCCGTATGACGGATTACCTTTTTCGAGGTTTCAAGAGGAGATAAACATGGAAGAAGAGGTATCTAAAAAAGTAGATGAACTCAGAGAAGATATGAAAGAGACACTGATGGACCTGATCCGCATCCCCGCGATTGGACCGGACAACGACGGAGAAGGGGAAAAAGAGAAGGCGGAATTCATCATGGAAATCATCAAAGACTTCGGTTTTGATTCCATCGGGAGGGTAGATGCGGAGGACGGACGTGTTCCCGACGATGTGAGACCCAATATAGTGGCTATTAAAGAAGGGAAAGTGGATAAAGATATGGTCATCGTTACCCACATGGACATCGTGCCGGAAGGCGACCTGGACGAATGGGATACCGATCCCTTCGAGCCAGTTTTCAAAGATGGTAAGATATACGGGAGAGGTGCCGAGGACAACGGACAGGCATTGGTCTCAAGCATATACGCAGTTAAGGCTCTCTCCGAAGCCGGCGTGAAACCTCATTATAACCTCAAAGTGATAATGGTCTCAGACGAAGAGACCGGCAGCGAATATGGAGTCGAACATATATTGGAAGAAGGGATAGTAGATGAGGAAGATCTAGTTTTAGTTCCTGACCACAGCGAAGAAGAGGGGAAAAAGATAGAGATAGTGGAGAAATCCGGACTTTGGACCAAGATAGAAGCACATGGAAAACAGGGTCATGCGGCGATGCCCTCGAATACGATAAATGCGAACCGCATAATCGCAAGATATCAGAACCTAGTGGATGAAGAACTGCACCACCAGTTCGATGATGAAGATGAACTGTTTTCTCCTCCCTCATGCACCTTCGAACCCACAAAAAGATTGGCCAACGTTCCCAATGTGAATACTATACCAGGTAAAGAGACGCAGTACTTCGACTGTAGAGTTCTGCCCTCGATACCTTTGAGTGAAGTGAAAAAAGTATTCGAAGATGCTGCAGATCAGTTCGAAGATGAAACCAAGGCTAAGATAGATATCGAGTACGTGAACGAAAGTGACGCTCCTGAAAAAACCCCTGAGGATGCCGAAATCATACAAAAACTCATCTCGGCGATCAACGAGGTCACTTCCTTCGAACCTGAAGTGGTGGGTATAGGAGGAGGTACTGTAGCCAAACACTTCAGAGATAAAGGGATCGATACGGCGGTCTGGTGTTCGAATAAATCGTTAGCTCATCAACCCAACGAATACGCTGTTTTGGATTTCATAGTTAGAGATTGTAAAGTATTTGCCAGGATGGCGATAGGATGACGACAAAACCTAAAATACAGTGATCTCGTCGTCGAGTATCCTCTCTTTAAGGTCGAAGATGTTTTCTAGGTATTCCTCAGCTATAGCTTCCACGTTGTCCAGCTTGGTGTTGTGGTGCTCGTCTTCTTCGACGACGAGTTGGATGCTGGCTACCTGTGGATCGGTGAGAGATCTGCCTATCTGAGAGACGAGCCTCACATAAACGTCGTGCACACTTTCTTTCTCTTCCTGATAAGCCCGATGGGCGATCTCCTTCGCTGCGATATTGTATAGCTTTCCTATGTGTGTTACCGGGTTTTTACCCGCAGCGGCCTCCATGCTCATAGGTCTGAAAGGTGTAATCAGACCGTTGACTCTATTGCCCCTTCCCACTGAACCGTCATCTCCGTTCTCCATGGATAAACCTGTCACTGTCAGGTAATATATATCATTCTTATAATCATCGGCGGTATTGATCATTATATCGACATCTCTCGAAGTATAGTTCAAAACATGCTCTTTTACCCGCTCTCTGACCTCCTCGATCACGCTCTTGTAGTGGTCGGCATCCGGAGTCATATGATCTATGACAGCCACGGCGATGGTGAGGTTGATCACGTCCTTTTTCCTCGTAGCCATCACTTTGACATCCTGACCCACCTCGGGGATGTCATCCTTCAGGGGACCGTTTATGAATCTTTCAGTCTCTAGAGCAACTTTTTCAGTCTCGCTGAGCGGAGCATAAGATACGCCGAAAGAAGTGTCATTGGCATTGTGTCTGCTGGTGTCGTAAACTTCCTGAAGATCGACCGATCCCTGGGCGATCCTGCAGTCCAGCATGACTCCCTCTTCCACATCCAGGTGGGTACAGGTATCTTTCAGATAATCTTCGGCGGCGGTCAGTGCGGTGGATTTATAAGGAAGCCTTTTACCGTTCACATCCGTTGTGGCTCTACCGGCCAACAACACGTAGATCGGTTCAAGTATTTCTCCCCCTCTGAATTTTGGGTTGGCCTGACCCCCGACGATCTGTACCTCGTCGGTATTATGGTGAAGTATCCTATCGTGTTTCTCCAGATACATCCTGGAAAGTTCTCTGCTGATCTCTTCAGCTATCCCGTCAGCTATACTGTCCGGATGACCTATACCTTTCCTCTCCACTATCTCTATATTCTGTTTTTCCATCGGGGTCTCGTAAATGATCTCAGAAACTATATTCTCGGACATGGGCACCACCTGATGATGATATTTTGATGGTCTAAGGGAATATAATGCCTCTAATTAAGGTTATGGTTGTTGAGTAGAAGTGCTGAGTCTATTCCTCCTTAGAGGCCCCAGAGGGGTTCTTGCTCCTGCTTTATCTCTTTTATCTCGTCGAGGATCCTTTCCTCGTCGTGGGTGAGATCGAAATCTCTCAGTTTAGATGCGTCACCTTTTGGTATATCGATGTATAACTCCTCGCCCTCTTCGATCTGCCTGCCCACTGTTACGCCCGATATAGCGATAGCCACTTCTTCACCCTGCTCTGCGCTTTCTAAAGGTTGATCACCCGTTCTGATACTTTCTATACGGCCTGCGGTATCTCCATCTTTTTTCAGCAGTTTTCTGTCCGGTCTCAGAGTTCCCGCTAAGACCCTGACACCCACGACCGCGGGTTTTGATATCCTGAAGACATGGTCTTCCAATATACGGATCTTCACGGGGTGGACCACTTCTGCTCTCTTTTTTTCCTTGAGCTCTCTCTCCTTCTCATCTTTCCACTCTTCATATTCTTCTACCAATCTGTAAACGACGTCGTTCTGGAATATCCTTATCCCCACTTCTTTCAACTTCTCCTCCGCATCCGGTAATATATCCACGTTGAAGGCGAGTATCACTCTATACAAGGGATCGTCTATCGCCGCCGCATCGGCCACGTCTTTTTTTGATACGTCGCCGACAGATGCTTTCAATAGGGGTATATCCGCTTCTTCCAACTCATAGGCTAGTCCTTCCAGAGAACCGATGGCATCTGCCTTGATTATGACTCCCTCGTCCTGGGTCTCTATATCAGCTTGGCTCTCCTTTTTCACCATCTCGATTATCTCACCGATATCTTCATCCCCGACCGCTATTATCGGAGCACCGGCCAACACTCCCTCGCACTCAGGAGTCACGAGTTTTATCCCGGCGGCGGCCCCGACCTCTTCCACTTCTTTGAACCTTTCACTGGGATCTCTTATCTCATCCATTGGTCTGGGCCTCATCAATGATCTGATCTTGGTGTGGATGGGTTTATCCCGGGTGCCTATCACGACTTCGTCTTTTTTTTTCAGGACGCCTTGATGAACGATGGTGTCCAAAGTGGTTCCGAAACCCACTTCCTCTTTGACCTCCAATACCGTAGCTTCTCCAGAACCCTCCTCCACTTCTAACTCATCCTCAAGGTAGGTTTGAGCTAGACCGATGAGGGTCATGAGAATATCTTCTATGCCTTCGCCTGTCAAGGCACTCATAGGCACGATAGCGATGTTCTTCGAAAAATCAGAGACCTTATCATATCTATCGGAAGAAAAGCCCCTATCGTAAAGGTCTCCTATCATCTCATAAAGAGCGTCGGTCATCCTGTCCTTCGCATCCTGGGACTGGTTCTGAAGATTTTTTACAAATGGTTTGTTCTCTGAGCGCCACCCCGGGATCTTATCCAATTTGTTTGCGGCCACTACAAATGGGGTCTGCTCTCTCTTCAAGATGTCTAAAGATTCCAATGATTGGGGCATGAATCCATCGTTGATGTCTACTACCAAAACAGCTAGGTCAGCGAGGGCCCCGCCGCGAGAACGAAGGTTGATGAACGAATGATGGCCAGGCGTATCGATGAACAGCAGTCCCGGTAAAGAAAAATTTATCTCGCATCCCAGTTCGGAGCAGGCCTCTTTTAAAGCCCCCACGGGGATCTCCGTCGCACCGATATGCTGAGTTATAGCTCCCGCTTCTCTCTCCTGGACCGTCGTACCTCTGATCTTGTCCAAAAACGTCGTCTTACCGTGGTCGACATGACCGAGGACGCTGACTATGGGCTGTCTTATCCGCATGCACCCGATTCAACGCACGGTAGTATATATTTCTTTTTTCCTCTGACTGCGGATCATCTGGAGATAAAACTGATACTCAACTTTTAACGCCGCCGAACCAGTGATGTTCAGCTCTTATCTCGAAGCCGAGGTCATCCGCTAACGAAAAGGATGGATCGTTATCTTTGAATATCTGAACCGCTGGTATCAGCCCTTGCCTTTCGCTCTCCTCACACATACCTTCCGTCAATGATTTAGCGAGTCCTTTCCTTCTCCACTTTTCTTTCACATGCAGCATACCTAAAACCATGGCTTCATCGGTTATGAAGTGAGTCAAAGTCCAAGCTGTCAGCTCGTCCTTCTTCCTTATACCATAAGCCGGCCCTTCTTCGATACGTTTCTTTATGTAGTCTGTGGAATCCTCGCTGCCCAGGCCCCAATGTTCATTTATCACGGAAGCATCTTCTTTTTTCAACGGTTCGAGATCATGCTTGGGCTTTTTAGCTTTCTCGTACAACCTTATCAAGAGCCACGTAGGTCTGTCATCCTCGATATCCACCACCTCCTTAGCGGCTTTGAACGAGTGGGGGTCCACAGCATGAAACCTGTACTCTTTATCCTCTTCTAGATGTTTCGTCAGTAATCCCTGAACGCCCTCTAAACTTCCGCGCATGGTGACTATCTCGTCGCTTATTATCAGAACGGCGGAAGGTTCATCCCTGCAGTCCAAAAACACTTCACTTCGGTCTTCCTCCAATCTGGCCACCTGGTATGAATTCACCACGGATTCTTGGGCAAGGAACCCCTTTGCTCTTTCTATCACGGTTTTCCACCTTAGACGAAGGGTCAATTGAAAGGGATTATTTGGTTCTTATTGGCCGAAAATAAAAAATAACTTTGTTTCTATTAGATTGAAGTGATGGACGCGATAATCGATCTCACATTCGTCATCCATGTTCTCTTGGCGGTAGGTATGGGCGGTCTTATCGGGCTCGAAAGAGAGCATAAAAGAAAAGAGCCTAAAGTCATCGCCGGAGTCAGGACTTTCCCTCTCACCTCTCTTACTGGAGTCCTCTTTTCTTTTCTCTCCGCTTCCTTAGGGTTTCAGCTCATCGGGGTCGGTGTCGGTATATTCGGTGGGTTCGCCATCATCTTGGCTTACCTAAAATATGAAATCCATACCATCGGCATAACCACGCCGGTCGCTCTTTTCATAACTTTCCTCTTGGGGGTATTCATCCAGCAAGGATACGCCGTCGAAGCGGGATTCATCACCGTAGTCGTGACGGCTTTGTTGTTAACGAAAGAAAGGCTGCACAGCCTCGCCCGGGAGCTCGGGTGAAGGTCCTGCTAATAGCTTAACCTCTCAGCCCATTTTCACCCCTCAATAAAACTAAATAGGCTTAAGCTTTCCTAAATTTTGTTCATGGTCATCTCACGCCATGCTCCTTTCAGGCGCTGATAGTATGGAAGTTACAGAAGTGTTGAACAAAGTTGAAAAGGCCCTAGAAAAAGACCTGTGTGATCACTGTCTGGGCCGTTTATTCGCACAGTTAGGTCACGGTGTTACTAACATAGAGAGGGGCAAGAGTATCCGTATAGCTTCTGCTATGCTCGACCCTGAAGAAGAGAAGAAGGAAGTTCCTGGTGAGGGTGAAAGCTGTGAATTATGCAAAAATCTTTTCGATGAGTTGGATAAGTTCGCCGAGCTGTCTTCCGAAGAGTTGAAACCTTTCGAGTTCGAGGATTTCCTTATAGGCTCGAGGATCGATCCCGAGATAGAAGAGAAAGAAGAGGCGCTTTGGACCGAACTCAATTTGACCACCGCTGAGCCGATCAAGTCTGAGATCAACAGAGAGGTGGGAAAAAGAGTTCAGGAAAAGATAGAAAAAGAAGTAGATTTAAAGGATCCAGATATCAAGGCGATCGTAGATACCAGATTCGATGCGGTGGAGATAGAGATCTCGCCCCTTTTTATCTATGGGAGATACAAGAAGCTAGAAAGGGGGATCCCCCAAACCAGGTGGGTCTGCAAACGCTGCAGGGGCAAAGGATGTGAGAAATGCAACGGAACAGGCAAGCTTTACGAAACCAGCGTGGAGGAGATCATCGGCACACCTTTGAAGGAGATGACATCTGGAGAGGACTTCACACTTCACGGTATGGGGAGAGAGGACATCGACGCTAAGATGCTGGGAAATGGAAGACCGTTCGTTATGGAGGTGACGGATCCAAAAAAAAGGGATATCGACCTTGAAAGATTCAGAGAAAGGGTGGCTGAGGATGAAAGGGTGAACGTCCGCTCTCTTGAGCCGACAAAAAAAGAAAAAGTACAGGAGATAAAACAGGCTAAAGCCGACAAAACTTACGAGGTTACAATACGTTTAGAGGAAACTATAGGAAGGACAAAGTTTAAAAAGGTCCTCGATGAATTGAGTGGCGTAAAGATTTCACAAAGAACCCCGGTAAGGGTCAGCCATAGGCGTTCAGATAGAATCAGAAAACGCCGGATAAAGGGTTTGGAACTCAAAACTGTGGATAATCATGCGGCTGTCCTCGAGATGACCTGCGAGGCCGGCACGTACGTCAAAGAATTCATCCACGGCGATGAGGGAAGGACCAAACCGAACCTATCTGAAGAGCTTGGTACGAGATGTGAAGTTAAAAAATTGGATGTTACATATATCCACTACCCTGAAGGATGTGATAAAGATGAAGAGATCGAAAGGGACTAGACAGGGAACGCGCAAGATACTGAGGAAAGATCCGAGTAAAAGAGGGCTCGTCCCAATCAACAAGGCCCTCCAGGAGTTTGAGAAAGGGGAAAAAGTCAAGATAAAGATAGAGCCCAGTGTCCATAAAGCCCAACCCCACAGGAGATTCCACGGGAAGATAGGAGAAGTGGAAGGTAAACAGGGGAACGCTTTCGTGGTCAAGGTGAAAGACGGCGGCAGGACGAAAAAAGTGATAACTAGGTCAGAACATCTCGAAAGGGCCTAATAGGAGTTGATTTTATGTCAGAGGATGAATCTAGATATGTTTCACTCGCCGAAGTCAAGGAACTACTCACCGAGGAGGCGGAAGAAAGGGAGTTAAACTACGAACAGAGTTTAGCTTTGGGCCATGCAGAAAAGTTCGTGGAACTCTCCATGGAAGAAACGGAAAAACTGATGGATGAGCTCAGAGAAAACTTCGATTTTATGAGTGAAGAACTGGTCTACAAAACCGCTGACATATTACCGGAAGACGAAGATGGAGTGAGAGCCATATTCCAACAGGACCGATTCACACCTTCTAACGATGATGCAGAGGAAATAATAAATATAATAAAGAAGTATAAATGAGGGAGAAAATGGAGGATTACGCCTACGTGATAGATTATCTAGCGGAGGGAAGACCAGACTCGAAGAGCTACAAACACGAGAGTTTGGTCCTAGCTTTGGGAAAGGACGAGTTCAAACTCTTCGAGTTGATACCCAAGGAAGGAAAGAACTGCAATATAGGAGATAAACTATACATCGGAAAAGAGATCGAACGAAGGAAAAAGATAAAACATGTGAAGAGGCGCATAGGATGGGATGAACTGACCCATGCTGCCCAGAGCGAAGTGCCGTATATATTGGAAAATATCATAGACGAGGAGGAAGAAAGGTTCTTGAAATTCTACAACCAAGCTCATCCTATAACAAAAAGATATCACATGCTTGAACTTCTGCCGGGATTGGGGAAGAAAAAGATGGATGCGACCTTGGAGGATAGGGATAAGAACGGAGAGTTCGAATCCTTCGAAGACTTAAAAGAGAGGGTGCCGTTACTCCACAAACCTAAAAAATTGATCAAAGACAGGATCTTACATGAATTGAAAAACCCCGACAGCAAGTATAAAGTATGGGTAGCCGAATAGTATGGTGAAAGGAGAGAAATATGTTAGAAAATATTTCGGACATGCAGGAAGGAACGGTCGAGATAAATGAGTCAGACGAATATATGACCGTTTTCTTTGTTTTCGATTCCGTTCTAGAAAACGGCGGGATGCAGTCACAGACGGCACTGCAGATTTTCAAGAACATCCAGAACGAAAGCCTGCAGTGATCAATCCTCCTATATCTCTGAGCCGTAAACAATATCATATGTGA
>JBKHKA010000008.1:0-65105 GCA_046537845.1 Candidatus Aenigmatarchaeota archaeon | reverse complement strand
ACGTCACCATGGACCAAAACAGAACTATCACCGCCCACTTCGGTGAGGGCAGTTCTGACGAACAAGTCTTGACTGTCGAAATCGAAGGACAAGGCTTGGTCGAAGTCGACGGCCAAGAAGTCAGTGACGGTTGGTCCGAGACCTATCAGGATGGAGACCTAGTCCAACTCGAAGCTGTTCCTGATAAAAACTGGACCTTCGATGAGTGGACCGGCGATATGCCGTTGGGAGAAGAAGGGATCTCGATCAACGTCACCATGGACCAAAACAGAACTATCACCGCCCACTTCGGTGAGGGCAGTTCCGACGAACACGTCTTGACTGTAGAAGTCAAAGGACAAGGCAGTATCGAAGTAGACGGCAAAGAAGTCAGTGACGGTTGGTCCGAGACCTATCAGGATGGAACTCTGGTCGGACTGAAAGCTATCCCTGATGAAAACTGGACCTTCGATGAGTGGACCGGCGATGTACCGACTAGCGAAGGAGGCATCTCGATCAACGTAACCATGGACCAGAACAGGACCATCACCGCTCTATTCGATGATGTCAGTTCTGAGGAACACGTCTTGACTGTAGAAGTCGAAGGACAGGGCGCTGTCGAAATCGACGACCAAGAAGTAAAGCTTCCATACGAAAAAAAGTACCTGGAAGGAACTGAAGTGAATTTAACAGCGGTTCCGGACGAAGGTTGGGAATTCGCTGAGTGGACAGGAATAGATAACACTGGGGAAAAGATTACGATAGTGATGAAAGAAGACAAAGAGATAAGGGCGGTCTTCGAAGAAGGACCTTACTTCGAAGTGGGGATAGTCGATTATGACGAACAGGTATACGAAGGAGATGAACTAACTATCAAATATTCAGTCAACAACACTGGCGAAGCTGAGGGTACTCAAGACATAGTTCTAACCATCGGTGATGAAGAATTTACGGTAGAAGAAGATCTGACCCTTGAGCCCGGAGAAGAATTCGAGACAGAGTTCACCTGGGACCTGGAAGAAGGAGATGCTGGGGAGTACGATATCCAAATACGGAGTGAGGATGATGAAGTGTCCGAAACGTTGACTGTAAAGGAAGAGGGGTCCGAAGTATCTGAAGATGAAAGGGGGAATGATCTCTTGTTTTGGATTATCCCGGTTATAACCGTTGTGGTGATCGCTTTGATGCTAGCGATATTCTTAACGAGAAGAATGGGAAAAGAAAACCACCAACGTGATGATTAGGTAAATGTCTATCTCGAATCTTTCCATCAGGGCTATCAGCAGGGATTCGAAGAGAGAGGTGTGATCAGCAAAAAGAAAGTTTCGCTTCCTACGGCAGAGTGGTATTCTACTTTACCACCTAGAAGGCTTTGTAGAAAACCTTCGTAAGAAAGAATTTATTTCCGAGTTAGAGCTAAATATTGTTCTAACTACAATTCTAAATCGGTTAAAACCACTCAAAATTAGACTAATCACCTTTTTCATTTCTCTATCGTGGAGGTTTTCTACTGAGCCACCTAGAAAAAAAGATTTTTATAAATTGCTTCTATGAAGAATAGCGATCATTTAGCCTTAAGAACAAGTTTAAACTTACTGAGGAAAGAAGATGAATAAAAAGATAAAAAGATATTTAACGGTTAGTGTAGTGATGATACTGGTTGCGAGCATTTTTGCCGCTACAGTTAGCTCTGCGGGTAGTACGGATTGGAATGAAGCTGGAGAATCTTCTCTAGAAGATGAAAGCACGACTGCAGATGATCCTATAGAGATTTACAACTGGCACGACCTCAACGAGACAAGGAATCACTTAAGCGCTAACTACATTTTGATGAACGATCTGGATGAGAATACTAGTGATTACAAAGATTTTGCTTCTGAAAATACAAATGAACTCAAGGATAGAGGAGGATGGAAAGAAAATACGACCTACGAAGTAAATGATCTAGTGGAATATAAGGAAAGTAATTACTATTGCATCGAATCACATCAAAGTTCTGGTGATTTTAAATATGATCATTGGGTCGAGACTCAAAAGGAAGAAGGTGAGGCGTTGGGATGGGAGCCGATAGGTGATGAAGATGTAGAATTCAACGGCACTTTTGACGGGAACGGATATGAAATAAGAGACCTGTATATCGACAGACCCGATGAATATTATGTTGGACTGTTTGGAGCTATAGGCGATGGAGGCGAGATCACTGGATTAGGCGTGGTCGATGCAAACGTGACAGGAATAAGTCGTGTAGGTGGGCTCGTTGGAGATAATAGAGATGGCACAGTTAGCGATTCTTATTTAACAGGAGACGTGAGCGGAGAAGCTGCTGATTGGACTTATTATTATATCGGCGGGCTCGTTGGAGATAACGGTGGAGTGGTCAAAAACTCCCATTTTACTGGTAATGTGAGCGGTTACAAGCGTGTCGGCGGGCTTGTTGGATATAATAGAGACACGGTTTCTAATTCATATGCTACAGGGAACGTGAGCGGAGACGATATGTATGTAGGCGGGCTTGTCGGAGATAACTCTGGCATGGTCAACAATTCGTATGCAACTGGATATGTGGATGGAGAAGACCTCGTAGGCGGACTCGTCGGAGATAACGATGGCACGGTCAACAACTCCTATGCAACTGGAAACGTGAGTGGTGGTCGAGTGGGCGGATTCACCGAAAGTGGCCGTGCAGGCGGGCTCGTAGGAGGGAACGATGGCACATTGAACAACTCCAATGCAACTGGAAACGTGAGCGGATACTATCGTGTAGGAGGGCTTGTGGGAGAAAATACTGGTACAGTCAGTGAATCATATGCTACCGGAGCCGTGAGTGGAGAAAAATATGAATACGTTAAAGACGGCGTAGGCGGACTCGTGGGAGTTAACATCAATGGCACGGTCATCGATTCTTATGCTACGGGACGTGTGAGCGGAGATGAACAGGTAGGAGGGCTCGTAGGATTTCACTGGGGCACTGTCAACAACTCCTATGCGATTGGAAACGTGAGCGGTAACGATTATGTAGGCGGGCTCGTAGGACAGAACGATGATAAAGGAAAAGTCAACAACTCCTATGCGATTGGAAACGTGAGCGTGAGCGGATACGTAGTTGGAGGGGGACTCGTGGGAGATTCCTACAAGGGCACGGTTGAGAATTCGTTCTGGGATATTGCAGCTACAGGTCAAGACACGAGCGAGGGCGGAACAGGCAAGTATACAGGTAGAATGGTCAAGAAGGAGACTTTCACCGATGCAGGATGGGATTTCGAAGATACTTGGGATATAATCGAAGAAGAGACTTATCCTTTTCTCCAGTGGCAGGTGGAAGACAACTATCCATATTCACCTGAACTAGAGAAATACGAATTGACGATAAACATCGAAGGAGAAGGAATGGTGAAAGTTGATGGTACAGAAGTAGAAGAGGGCTGGACACAGGAATACATTGGGGTCACAGAGGTTGCGCTAGAGGGGATCCCAGATGAAGGTTGGGAGTTCAATGAGTGGACAGGTACCGATGAAACAGGTGATGAGACGACCATAAAGATGAACAAGGATAAGGAGATAACAGCACATTTTGAGATCAAGACCTACAATCTTACTGTTGAGACAACTGGAGAAGGTTTAATAGATATAGAACCTGAAAAGGTAGAGTATGAACACGGGGAAGTTGTCAATCTAACAGCAGTACCAGATGAAAGTTGGGCGTTCGTCAACTGGACAGGAAATAAAACGGGTTCAAACGAAACGATAACGGTTATGATGAATGAAGATAAAGAGATAACCGCTAGGTTTAAAGAGAAAGACGATGACGGCGGAGGTACACCGGGATTCACGACGATGTCCCTATTAGTTGCATCGATCATAGCCTTAGCGATCTACCATAAGAAGAAGCGGTGAAGTACAACTAACGAGTAAAACAAAACCTTTTTCTTTATATCAAGCCGCCTTCTAATCAACTTCGTATCTGATAAAGTGTATTGAACCGTAATGATGATGGACCCAGCGGGATTTGAACCCGCGGCCTTCACCTTGCAAGGGTGACGATCTGCCAACTGATCTATGGGCCCTGAACGAGCTGTTTTGCGAGTGAAGGATCCATAGATATTTGGAGCTTTGCTCCGAAACCATTCTATGGGCCCTATTTTGGTGAACTTATGGAGATAATAAGTGGGTTCTTGTTTTTTAAGCATTTTGATTAACTGTTACATCTAGGAAAACTAAATCTCAGTACAGGAAATTCATTCTCTATATTAAAAAGCCCACCTAACTAGTATATCTCACTCTAAATCTTGACGATTTCCACTAAAAAATCACGTTCAGAAAAATCATCAACTCTGTAGAACTATCTCGATATGGATCTCGTCTGGGACTTGTATCCGCATCAACTGCCTCAGAGCTCTCTCGTCCGCATCGATGTCTATCAGTCTTTTATGAACTCGCATCTCCCATCGTTCCCATGTCTCGTTGCCTTCTCCGTCCGGTGCCTTCCTACATGGGACCGTCAGTTTTTTCGTCGGTAATGGTATCGGTCCTTTCATCTCTACTCCTGTCCTCTCGGATATCTCCTTTATCTGTCCACAGATATCCTCCATGCGTTCCGGGTCTGTCCCGCTCAATGAGATTCGCGCTTTCTGTGCCATGTTGTTTTTACCTCACAAAGAAATAGTATAAAAGGGTTTTTGTGGTAAGCGTTTTTTCAAGTAGACTTTACATCTCTTTTTCTTCGATGTCTATCACTTGGCCCGCCGCAACGGTCTTACCCATGTCTCTGATCGCGAACCTTCCAAGCTCAGAGAACTCCTCGACTTTTTCAATGGACAAGTTACGCGTGGGTTTCACTTTCACTATCGCGGCTTCACCGGTCTTTAGGAAATCGGGGTTCTCTTCTTTCACTTCGCCTGTCTTTGAATCAAGCTTTTTCTGGAGCTCCAAGAACGTACAGGCCACCTGTGCAGTATGAGCATGGAATACTGGAGTGTATCCTTCCGTGACCACACTCGGATGATCGATGACTATTATACGGGCGGTGAAATTCTCGGCAACGGTAGGTGGATCGTTAGAAGGTCCACACACGTCTCCTCTTCGTATATCGTCTTTACCTACGCCTCTAACGTTGAATCCAACGTTGTCGCCGGGCTCTGCTTTCGGTATCTCTTCATGGTGCTGTTCGATAGATTTGACCTCGCCACTCACGTTGGCGGGCATGAAGGTCACTTTATCACCGGGATTCATCACACCGGTTTCTACTCTACCGACAGGTACGGTGCCGATACCGGTTATAGAATAAACATCCTGGATCGGCAATCTCAGTGACTTCTCGATCGGTTTCTCCGGTTCTGTGAAATCGTTGATAGCTTCAAGGAATCTTTTACCGTCCCACCAATCTATCTGTTTTCCTTCTCTAGTGATGTTGTGTCCTTTCAAAGCGCTTGTGGGAATAACATCGAACTGCTCGTCTTTATATCCCACGGATTTCAAAAGTTGGGTCACTTCATCTTTTACTTCGTTGTATCTATCTTCACTGAATTCAGGTTGAGTTGCATCCATCTTGTTGACCGCGACCACTAGCTGGTCTACACCTAGCGTTCTCGCGAGGAAAGTGTGTTCCCTCGTCTGAGCCATGACTCCTTCAGGTGCCGCAACGACCAGGACAGCGGCATCGGCCTGTGAAGTACCGGTGATCATGTTCTTGACGAAATCTTGGTGGCCCGGTGCATCTATGATCGTGAAATAATATTTATCGGTATCGAACCGCTTATGCATAACGTCGATGGTGAGGCCTCGATCCCTTTCTTCGTCGAGCTGATCCATCGCCCATGCATAAGCGAATGTTCCTTTTCCTTTCTCTTCGGCTTCCTTCTTATACTCCTCTATTATGTGATCCTCGATCGCTCCAGTTTCGAACAATGTTCTTCCAACTAGTGTTGACTTGCCGTGGTCTACGTGACCTATGAACACGAGGTTCAGATGTGGTTTATCGTCTGCCATGCTTTATACCTCCAACTATTCTATTTATCTGCTCTCTTTAAGGAGTGGGTCTATTTATAATTTTATCCTCAAACTAGCACTTTTCAAGACCGTCTCCACTCTTGCAGATATCACACCATCTTCAAATATATATAGCTAGTGCCCCATTGCACGAAGAAAAGTGAAAAGATGACCATCGAAGTAAGGAAGGCGAGGAAAGAAGATCTTGACGAGGTCACGGAGATGTGGTACGACCTTGCAGTCATGCATGAAGATATAGTGGTGGGATACGATCTTTCTTCCGATGCTAAAGAGACTTTGAAAGGATTCGTTCAGGACGGTCTCAAGCGGAAAAATATGTGTACCTTCGTTGCAGAAGATGAAGAGCTGGTCGGGTTCCTCAACGTGGTCATAAGAGAAAGGTTGGGTATATTTGAAGACACGGAGATAGGCATGATATTGGACGTTTTTGTGAGAGAGCAAAGAAGAGGAGAGGGCGCAGGGTCCGCTCTTCTAGAGAGGGCAGAACGTTGGATAAAAAACAAGGGTGTAAAGGCGGCCGTTCTAACCGTATCTCCAAAAAACGAGAAAGCAGTTGAGTTCTGGGAAGATAAAGGCTACGAAACCTATCTGCTCAAGAAAAGGGCTGAGCTGTGATCACCGCCTGAAATGATCGTATCCCCCCTCCAAGCCCTTTTTCTCCCCTGTCTCATCGATCAAGAATAGACCCTTCTCAGTTATACGACCCACCTCCACTATATCATCACAGATCTTATCCAAATCCTTCGGAGATACCGTAAATACCAGTTCGAAGTCTTCACCACCAGAAAGAGCCCACATCATCGGGTCTTTGCCCAAATTCTCACCCGTTTTTCTCGTCTTTTCGGATATGGGAACTTTCTCTCTTTCCACTTCTGCTCCCACACCGCTCTCTACACAGATGTGCGTGACCTCTGAAGCCAGTCCATCGCTCACATCGATCATGGCATTCACATAAGGAGCTATCTCTCTAGCCAGTTCCAAGCGGCAGTCAGGCTGTAAGTAGTAATCGGTGTATCCTCCCTTACCGGCCCGAAAGAGTTCAAGTCCAGCCCAGCTCTTTCCAAGGTCTCCGGAAACACATATAATATCATCCACCTCGGCACCACTCCTCATGGAAAGATATTCTTCTTCCACTTCTCCTATCAAGGTCACGTTGATCACAAGATCATCGCCGTGAGTGGTGTCTCCTCCTATCAGATTGAGATCGTAGTTATCGGCAGCATCCACCATGCCCTGGAAGAGGTCCTCCGTGAAAGAAACGGTTACATCTTCTGGGAAGGCTATGGAGATCAAACCCCATTTTGGGAGACCCCCCATGGCCGCTATATCAGAGATGTTCACGATCATAGATTTCCACCCTATCTGCCAGGGGTTCTGCCACTCTCTATTGAAATGATCACCTTCCACCAGCATGTCCGTGGTCAAAAGTGAATATTTATCATCATGGCTTCTCAAAACCGCACAGTCATCGCCCACCCCCTTAACCAGCGCGGGATCATCAAAATGTTCCAACATCCCAGCGATCTTATCGATCAAGCCGGATTCACCCAATTCTGAGAGTTTTTCCGGACTCATCTTCTCTCCCTCCTCTTGCACTCTTCTATCTTTTTTTCAAAGTGATCGATCCTCTCGCTCAATTCCCCCTTCCTCGTCACGCTGGATATCGCACAGACCATATCGAAAACTTCACACAAAGACTCTAAGTCAGTTTCTTCCACACCACCGATAGCCGCAGTAGGGACCTGTAAGGTCCGGGCGATCTCCTTCGCCTTTTCGACACCCAGTTCATCGGCCGTGTTAGTTTTAGTCTTAGTCTCATGGACCGGCCCCACGGCTATGTAGTCCGCTTTCAGTTGGACCTCCTCCACCTCTTCCATCTCATGGGTTGACACTCCTATCAAGAGGTCACCTGCGAGACCTCGCACTTCCTCGGCCGGTAGATCATCCTGTCCTAGGTGCACGCCGTCCGCATCCGCCGCCAAAGCCACGTCTACACGGTCGTTGACGATCAGAAGAGCTTCATCATCACATATCCCCTTAGCCTTCTTCACTTCTTCGTACATCTCACGATCGGTCCCTGACTTTTTTCTATACTGGATGATCTTGACACCTTTCTTCACCGCCGTTTTGACCTGCTGGACCAGCGGAACTTTTGAGTCCTCGTCCGTTATGTAGTAGTAGTTCGCCTCCTTCAATAGACTTTTTTTGTCCATGGTCATGCTAACCGACCCGTTTTGTTCGATTAAAGGATTACGCCGATGTCAAAGACCGGCTCGCTTTGAATAGTTCATCTTCGCACACCGCCTCTATCTCTTCGCCCATCACCTCTACTGAGGGAGCTCCCTTCACCACTTTACCGATGACTTTTCCCGTTTTCACCTTTTCTTCTTCAGGGATCGTGGCCAAAAGACAGCCGGAGGAGATCAACCTCAGTGGATCGACATTCAAAACATCACAGATCTCTTCGGTCATATCCATCAGCTGAAAATCTGAATCTATCACGAACCTACTCTTTGAAGCTTGAGCCATCTCATATAAACCCTGTAATATCCCTCCCTCCGTTGGATCGTGCATGGAGGTCGCCTTTTCTCTCAGAGAAAGAGCGGATCCAACGACACTTATCTTATCACGCAGCTCCTGGGCGTCTTTTATCACTTCTTGATCGACATCCAATTCTTTAAGCTCTTTTTCAAAGTCGGAAGCCAATATCCATGTGCCTTCTATACCAGCAGGATCGATCTGAACTATCTTATCGCCCGGCTCCGCTCCCCGGGTGAATACGGGTTCATCGGTCAGACCCATCATTGTAGAGGTGACCAGTGGATGATCTATACCCACTATGATCTCCGTATGCCCTCCGACGATATGGATATCGAGCTCGAGAGATGCTTCGTATATATCTTCAAATATATCTTTCATCTCGGACTCGGGAGAACTGGTAGGAAATTGTAGTGAGGAAAGCATCCATCTTGGGGAAGCGCCTGACACAGCTATATCGTTGGCCGCGATGTTCACGGCGAGCCACCCTATATTTTCCACCGCCCCTGAGATAGGATCTGAATGAACCACTAGATATTCGCTGCCCATCCTCAGTGCGGCCGCATCTTCACCATAGGCCGGACCCATCATCACTCTATCATCGTCTATCTCCCTCTCAAAGATCAGTTCATCCATGACCTCCTTTCCCAATTTTGCCATCTTATCACACAATTCACATGGAGATGGGGATGTTGTCCATCTCTTTCTCGAGCTTTTCCGCCATCCAATTTGCTCCGCTGCCTGAGAAGGAAAGTATCGCTTTTCGATAATTTTTGGCTATGCCCTCTTTGTTCCCCACTTTTTCCTGTAATTTAGCCATGGAAAAATAAGCTAAACCGAGTCTATAAGACGAACCAAGCCTTTGATAGATGGAAATCGCTTTGGTCAATTCTTTTTCAGCTTCCTCTTCCTGAGAATTCATGTTGTAGGCTTTTCCAAGTAAAGAGTGAACTAAAGCCTTTTCTTTTTCGTATCCGAGTTCATTTAAAAGCTTTTTAGCCTCCTTTGCAACTTCGATGGCTTTATCGAACATCCTCCTCTCTATATAACATTCTGTCAAGGAGAGAAGAGCAGAAGATTTGAGACGCCAATATCCAAATTTTTCAGAAGTCTCCACCGCTTCTTTGAGGTGTTCTTCTGCATCGTCTAATTCTCTCATTATGGTGTACAAAGCACCTATCTCTTTCAAATTCCCTATCCTCTGGTAAGTTTCGTTGATCTCTTCCCAATGCTCTAAGCCCGAGTCGAAGTGATCTACCGCTTCTTTCCAGTTACCCTCCGATTTTTCGATCCTAGCTAGCATGAAATATGCTGAGGTGAGGAGAGAATGGTGTTCTTCTCCCAGTACTTTTATGGCCTCGTTGAGATTCTCTTTCGCCTTCTGGTAATCCCCTTTTTCGTTCAAAAGAGATCCAAGTCTGATCCTTGAAACCCCGAGAAGCTCTTTGTTTTCGAGGTCTTGAGTCGTATCCCCGTAGGCCGCAATAGCTTGCTGATATTCTGATATAGCTTCGTAATTCTTGCCTTTCCTTTCTTTGATACCCGCTATGCCGTGATGGGCCTTTATCTTCACCGAAAGGTCATCGGTATGATCTAGGACTTCCCTGTATCTTTCCACAGCGGAATCGGGCTCATCCTTTCGCCTGTATATTTCAGCTTCTAAAAATCCAATGAAATAAGGGATCTCGTGATCCTTTCTTTCTTCGACTTCTTCCTTATAATACCTTATTATCTCAAAGAGAGCGTCGGTAAAACCGGAGGAAAGTATCCTCTCTCCCGTTTTACCGATCCTTTTTTCAAAAAGTTCTATATCCGCTGTTTTCACGATATGATAAAGCTCTTCAACCCTATCGAATTCTTCCGATAAGGGGTTATCCAAATAATGCTGGTAAGCGATTTTATGCAGATCACGGGCTTTATCATCATCCAGTAAGTCCTGGGCCACATCTCTTACAACGGGATGGATTATGGGTTTCATCTCCACCGTGAGTTCCAATAAAGGTGTATTCAATAGGCTGTTGACTATGTTTTCATTCACTGAGTCCAATCTATACAATCCCTTTTTTCTCACGGGTTTTCGGAGGATGGAAAGGAAAGCTAGAACTTCGAACTCTTCTGGAGTTATGTGGTTTTTCACCACGGAACCTACCGGATCAGATTCTTCGATGTAACCGTAAAAATTATTGAGAGATTCTTTAAGATGATTCTTTCGACTTAAGTTCAAACACTCTTCTTCTCCAAATGACCATCCATCTACCTCTAAGCTCTCATCAGCCGATACCACTAGTCTCAAAGAGTCCAGCCCTTTTGCACCACTTAGATCCCTGAGCACCAGGCGGATATCTTCGTTGAGATGCACATCGTCGATCAGAAAGAGGGATGGGACGGCCTCTAAATCCTTTTTAAGATTGGTGATCATCTCATTCTTTTCGATCTGGTCCGGAGTATGAATATGGGAAGAAAGTCTGTATCGACCCGTTTGCTCAAGGAAGCGGGCAAGGTTTATCCAAAAATGAAGTTGGCTCTGCCATCTTTCGACCTTGAAATAGAAAATATTGGTCTTTCCTTCCATCCTGTTAGCTAACTCGGTGAGAACCGTAGTCTTTCCAGACCCGTCTTTTCCCATCACACACGCTGTATTGGCCGTCCTGTCTGAGCCGTTATCGTACCAACTCGATAACTCCTCAACTTCCGGTAACTCTACGTCTGGGGCTTCAGGCATGTGATGATAGTGGGTTTTCACAGGTCTAGCGCCTTCGATACCTTCCTGTTTTATCCTGCCTTCCTTTTCCACCCTTTTTAATATCTCTGTGAATGAAAGGTTGGTATTGAGGTAGGCGTTCAATTCACCGACCCTGACTTTCTTTCTTTTCCCGTTCAATTCCACTTCCACCTGCGCATCTGCCAGCTTCTCTCTCACGTTCTCTGCTTCATCCACACCTTCTTCTGTCAAAAAGTACGCTTTTCTCTTCTGTTTTTTGTTCTTTATCCTGCGGGTCTCCTCTTCCACCATTCCTTCTTTTACTAAATTCCTCACCGCGTAGGAGACCGTATTTTGCTTGAGGCCCACTTTTTCAGCGATCCCCTCCTGAGTTATGGCTACCGGTAGGGCGTAGCTCTCGTTTTTCCCGTAGTAATCGAGGAGATGAACTAAGATCTTTTCCTTGGCTGTGAAATTTGTGTCCATATGCATGTGTAATTACAACGGTATAGTATAAGAAATTTTTTGATAGACGGACCGAAGTTTTATTAGGAGGAGGGCGAAAGATAAGATTTATTTATCACACGGACCTACCATAAAACTGTGAAACAAATAGCGAAGACCCTCGCGGATAGACTACTTTCGAGAGAAAAGGTCCATATCGTTTCTCATATAGATGCCGACGGTATAGCTTCAGCCAGCATAGCTTATCGTGCTCTAGAAAGAGCTGGAAAAGACGTCAGCGTGGAATTCGTCAAGCAGCTGGATAAGAGCAAGATAGAGGAGATCAAAGATCAACGGCACGGTCTGGTATGGTTCACGGATCTAGGCAGCGGTCAGATACGTTCTCTGAAAGGGATCAACTGCGTGATAACGGACCACCACGAACCCGTGAGCGAGGGCTCCTCTTTTAGCCCCCCCTCTTTCGGAGATAGAGAAAACATATTGAGTTATTGTAACTCCATTTTGGAATTGAATCCACACCATCACGGGTTAGACGGGGCAAAAGAGATATCCGGATCTGGAACCACCTATTTGGTCGCCTGTGATATGGACGAAAAGAACAGGGACCTCAGCAAACTGGCCATCGTAGGAGCGGTGGGAGACCTTCAGGCCTCTGACGAGGGGAGACTGGTGGGAAAAAACAGGGATATCTTGAAGGACGCGGTGGAAGAAGGGGTCGTGGATAAAAGGATAGATACCACCCTGTACGGCTTGGAAAGTCGGCCTTTGCATAAAGTGTTGGAGTACGCTTCCGATCCGATCCTGCCAGGGCTGACAGGCGATGAAACCAACTGTGTGAATTTTTTAGTTGAAAATGACATACCATTGAAAGAGGACGACGAATGGAGGAGGTGGCACGACCTATCCAAGGAAGAAAAGAGGAAGATACTCTCCGGATTAGCCAAAAAGATCCTTCGAAGGGGATATCCACCTGAAAACGTCGAGAGTATGATCGGCGAGATATATATCCTACCAGAAGAAGAGCCTGGGACCATGCTACACCAGGCCAAGGAATTTTCCACTCTGTTGAATTCCTGTGGAAGGTACGACGAAGGTAAAATAGGGTTGAAAGTATGTCTGGGTGATAGAGACGAATACCTGAAAAAAGCTGAAAAGCTCCTGCAAGGCCATCAAAAGGTCCTGATAGATTGTTTAGATTATGTGGAATCCATCGGTGTGGAAGAAAGAGAATTCCTCCAGTTCTTTCACGGAGAAGATAGGATACCAGATACCGTCGTCGGCACAGTCGCCGGCATGGTGCTCAGTTCTGGAGACGTGGACAAAAGACTGCCCATCCTGGCCTTCGCTGAGTCGGAAGAAAGGGAAGGTATCAAGGTATCTTCCAGAGGGACAAAACAGCTCGTGAACAGCGGATTAGACCTTTCTTCAGTCATGTCCAAATGCTCTGAAGAGGTCGGAGGTGAAGGCGGAGGCCATGACATAGCCGCTGGCGCACTGATACCTTACGAGAAAGAGGAAGAATTCTTGGAAAAAGTAGAAAGCATGTTGGAATCGCAGCTGACGTGATTAGCGTTTATCCTTCTATCTCCGCGATGGAAGCGACGCTTCCTTCATCAGATTTATATGCTCCCACTTTTCTTATACCCAAGACCAACCCTGAGAACTCAGCTTTTATCGGCTTTTCGTCGATGAGGCCGATGGTCTCGTTTTTTCCCACCCTATCACCGGGTTCCTTTTTAGGCTCAAAGTATCCTTCTTCTTCAGGTTCTATCCACTCGTAATGATGGTAGAAATCCACCTGCAAGGACCTTTTCTTTTCATCCAACAAAAAGTCGAGCAGCTTGCTCTTCACTTCTTCCAACTCTTCTCTGAAACGTTCGGCCCCTCCCGCCTCGATTATCATCGAAGGTATCCCGTGCTTGGAGGTCTCTATGAACAGCTGCCCCTCAGTACCTCCAGTTTGAACAGCGTTCTTCAAGCCCACCCTTTTGCACAGTTCCCGGTTATAATCTTCTTTTAGATCGGTCAGCATATAGGGGATGCACCTGCTCTTTTCTCCATAAGTGTGAAGATCGATAAGAAAATCGTGATCTCTAGCTACTTGAAATATACGGTGAGCTGTGCGGTCCGATCTCGTGCCGTTTTCATCCCCGGGGAAAACTCTGTTCAGATCTTTTCCATCTTCAGGGTTCTCTCTCTGTTTATTTTCCACGGCTCCAAGGTTGACCTCTGGTATCACCGTAACGTTATCTAAGTCTCGGCTTTCCACCCAACCCCTTATCTCTCTAGCTATCAACACCGAACCGATCTCGTTTCCGTGTATCCCTGCAGTTATCAGTATCTTTTCCATGCTCGGATATAAACTAGGTTCCCTATATTATGGTTGTCCTGCTTTTATCTCACTATAGATCAGTCGGTCGTTAATCTCTTCCTTATCTCTCTCTCCACCTGTCCTATAGCCAAAGGTATCAAGCTCATCCCTATTATCAAAATCCACCCTACCAGGCCGGGATCTTCTGTCCTCAGGGCCGCAGAGATGCCAGGCAAGTAAACAGCGGCGACCAGTATCAGGACACATAACGACAGAGCTGCCCATATGTATTTATTCGTGGTGACCTCGTTTTTCAGTATTCCGGAGGTCAATTCCCGCATATTGAAGACATGCCACAGCTGAGCGAAGGCTAGTGTCAAAAAGGAGATAGTTACCACTTTGTACTCGGACATATCTACGGCCAATATCCTGCCGCCGAGACCCATACTCACCACGGTAACTACCGCTATCAACAGACCATAGAATCCCAGTTCATACCAATTCGTCCTGGTCAAGATGGGCTCCTCTGGATCCCTAGGAGGCTTCTCCATTATGTCTTCGCTCCCGCGGCATCCTCCCAATGCGAAGGCCGGAAACACATCGTTGACCACGTTCAAAAAGAGGATCTGCAGCGGTAAAAGAGGGAGTGGAAATCCGATTATCGACGCGAGCAATATGGCCAATAACTCGCTCATATTGCAGGATATCAGGTAGACTACAAATTTTCTTATATTCCTGAATATTATCCTTCCTTCCTCCACCGCCCTTTCGATGGTGGAAAAATTATCATCCTGAAGTATCATGTCCGCCGCTTCCTTGGCCACCTGGGTCCCTCTTTTGCCCATCGCGATACCTATATCCGCTTTCTTCAGGGCTGGAGCATCGTTTACACCGTCTCCAGTCATGGCCACGATTGATCCATTCTCCTGATGTATCTCTATCAGGTCCAGCTTATTTTCGGGACTCACACGGGCAAATATGGGTGCCTCTACAAAACGTTCGAATTCTTCATCATCGAGTAGATCCGGATCTTCGAGTTCACTCCCCTGTATAACCTCTACATCTTCGGAATCAACCAATCCGACGCTGTAACCTATGTTTTTAGCGGTAGCTGCATGATCTCCCGTTATCATCACCACCCTGATACCAGCGTTTTGGCATTTCCTTATCGCGGTTTTGACCTCTTCTCTCGGCGGATCCATCATCCCGACCAATCCTAAGAATGTCAGGTCTTTGTAGGGTTCTTCATCCGTGCTCTCGATGTCTTTCTTTGCAAGAGCTAAAATCCTCAACCCGTCCTCCGCCATCCGTTCGTTCTTCTGCATCCATCTTTCTTTATCTTCCTCCGTCAATTCCTCGACCCCTTCAGAAGTCATCACGTGTGAAGATGACTCCAAAACTTTTTCTGGAGCCCCTTTCACCGCTACCTTGTAACCGCTCTCTATCTCATTGTAGGTGGCCATCATCTTTACAGAGGGATCAAAGGAGACCTCTTTTTTCTCAGGCATGTGTTCGAGAAGCCTGTCTCTTTCCATGCCAGCCTTGATCCCGGCTATCAGAAGTGCGACTTCTAGGGGGTCACCCATCATCTCTTTCTCGCCTTCATGTTCGTTAAAAGACGCGTTGTTACACAGTACGCCGATGTTTAGCGTTTCTTTCAAAACGGGATCGTCCGGCATGTCTTTTTCCTTCCCCTCGCAGACGAAAACTCCTCGGGTATCTAGACCGGCTCCAGTCACACCGACGGAGCGATCTTCCGTCTGGAACCTGCTCACTGTCATCCTGTTCTCCGTCAGCGTACCGGTCTTATCCGAACATATTATGTTAGTAGAACCCAAAGTTTCAACGGAAGAGAGCCTGCTCAAAAGTGCGTTCTGCTTGGCCATCCTCAGCATACCTCTAGCCAGAACCAATGTGGCCACTATGGGGAGACCCTCCGGAACGGTAGCTATCGCCAGAGCTATAGCCGTTTTTACCATCAGGATAGGTGGCCTACCTCTGATCATCCCCGCCACACCTACGATCCCGGCGACCGCTATCAGGAGCGGGATGAGTTTCTGCCCAAGTGTGTTGAGCTTTCTTTCCAAGGGTGTGGTTTCTTCTTCCGCCTCCTCGATCGACTCCGATATCTGACCAAGTTCTGTATCGACGCCCGTTGAGATCACGACTCCCTCGGCCGTGCCCCTGGTGAGGTATGTGCCCTTGTATAGCATGTTATCCCTTTCCGCTAAGGGCACTTCCTTGCTCTTCTCTATGACCTCCGAGGTCTTGCCGACTGGGAGAGACTCTCCCGTCAGAGCCGCCTCATCCGCTTGGAGTTTGGAAGCTTCGATGACCCTTAGGTCCGCTGGAACCATATCTCCCGAATGAAGGACCACGATATCCCCGGGGACTAGATCGTCCGCAGGTACCTTCTTCACTTCTCCTTTCCTCCGGACATGTGTATCTATCTTTGTCATCTCATGGAGAGCCTCCATGGAGCTCACGGCCCTAGCCTCCGTGACGAACCCGATGATAGCATTGATGACTAACACGGCGAGTATCGATACCCCTTCGATCATCTCTCCGATCACTAGAGATATGATAGCTGCGATGCCTAAAAGCACCACCAATAAGCTTTTGAACTGCTGGATAAATATCTTCCAGCGGCTCTTCTTTTTCGTCTCCTTCAGCTTATTTCGACCAAATTTTTTCCTCCTTTCCTTCACTTCTCGCCGGTCGAGACCCTCTTCTTGAGAGACGCTGTGTTCCTCTAGCACTTCATCAGCTGGTCTTTCCCAGGACTCTTCTACTGGACGGTCTTTTTTTGGTGACAGAACGACAACCTCCGCTGGAGATCTACAAGTGTGAGGCGATAATGAGAGGTTATTTATAAAATATTTTTGTTCCATTGTTCCAAAAAGAAAGGATTTTTATCGTCCATCTCACTGCACCAAAAGATGACCTCTATATTGGGTATCTATGATGGGCACGACGCCGGTGCGGCGATCATCAAAGGAGAAAACATCTACGCAGTCAACGAAGAAAGGCTGAGCAGAGAGAAATACCACCGGGGTTTTCCAGAGCTGTCTATCAAAAAGGTATTGGAGTTATCTAGCACCGAGCCAGAAGAGTTGGAAAAGATCGCAGTAGCGGGCATATACCGAAGGAAAAAACGACTCTTGAAATTGAAAGACGGGCTGAAGGATATCTTCAGTGACTTGAATGGAAAACTCGTGACGGTACATCACCACAGAGCCCACGCCGCCGGAGCTTACTTTACATCAGGATGGAAGGACTGTGTGGTCCTGACTTTAGATGCAGCAGGGGATGGACTCTCTTCAAGCATCTTCCTTGGTGAAAACGGTGAGCTGAAAAAGGTAGCGGAATCTTCATATCTAGATTCAGTAGGAGATTTTTATGCTTCTATAACCGAGATGTTGGGCTTCCAACCCATGAGGCACGAAGGCAAGATCATGGCACTAGCCGGTTACCACAACGGTGAAACTCATCATGATTTTACCGGATGCATCGAGATTGACGGTCTTAGCTTCAAAAATCATCTCGAAGTCACCGGGGCCGAGTCGGTAAAAAGGCTCTCGAAAAAGATAGACTTCCCTTTGAACAAAAAGAAAGAATGTTCTAAAATCCTCAGAAAAGGTGATGAAGAGCACGAGTTATGGAGCTCTGCGGTGAAAGCGGCGGGTTCGGCTCAAGATCATCTAGAAAGAGTTCTAAGAGAGTGGTGTGAAAATTTAAAAAAAAGTGAGATGATAGATGAAGTTCTGAAAGAAAAGATATGTTTTTCCGGTGGTGTAGCTCAGAACGTCAAGGCCAACAGAGTATTGAAAGAAAAGTTTTCGGATTGTTGGGTCTTCCCACACATGGGTGACGGGGGGTTAGCGCTGGGTGCCGCCCTGTATCTGAATTCAAGATTGGGTGAGAATAAGATATTTTGGGATTGGAAGGAAGACCTGAAGAGCGTGTTTCTTGGTCCGAGATATACCAGCGAGGAAGTCAAAAATGAATGTTTCTCGGAGAGAGAAGTATGGAAAAAGCCCGAGGACCAGGAAGAAGAGATAGCGGACCTTCTCGCTAAAGGGACGATAGTGGGTTTATTTCAGGAGAGGATGGAATACGGACCCAGGGCCTTGGGGCACAGATCTATATTGATGGACCCTTCGAGTGAGGACTTAAAAGATAGATTGAATAGAAAGCTGGGTAGAGGACCGTTTCAACCCTTCTCTCCGACCATCTTGGAGGATCACAAAGAGATCTATCTTAAGGATCCGGATACAAACAAATTCATGACCATGTCTTTCGAGGTCACGGAGAAAGCTAAGGAGGACTTGGTTGGAGCGGTACATATCGACGGGACCTGCAGACCTCAGGTCATAGAAAAAGATGATGACGAAGTGTTCTACAACGTGATAAAAAGATTTGAGGAAAGAACGGGTATAGGTGCTGTTCTGAACACGAGCTTCAATCTTCACGGTGAACCGATAGTCTGCAGCCCGGGAGGAGCTCTGAGTTCATTCAGGAAAATAGGATTGGATGCATTATCGATCGAAGACTGGCTTATTAGAAAAGAGCAAGATGAATGAGATGTTTTGATCTCAGCAAATTTTATATGCTATCACCACATATAGCTCTGCAGAGGGAGATATATGTCTCAAGATAAAAAGGAGGATGAAGAGAAATTTAGGAAGCTGAGGAGATTCAATGGATTTATGGCGATCCTGCATTTTGTCCAGGGACTTTTGATGCTGTATCTGAGTAACGATTTTGCCATCGCGGTGACCAATTCTTATATGAAAGGTCCACCCGGAACCGAAGAGATGGGAACGAACATATTGTTCGACTTACGCCTCGGACCGGCTGTGGCTGCGTTCCTTTTCATGTCAGCTCTAGCCCACTTCGCCCTATCCACTTTCGCATTCGACTGGTACAAGGAAAATCTGAAAGATCACATCAACAAGGCTAGATGGATAGAATATTCTTTCAGCAGTTCACTGATGATCGTGTTGATCGCGATGCTGGTGGGTATTACCGATATCAGTTTCCTGATAGTGTTAGGTCTTGTCAACGCATCCATGATACTGTTCGGATGGTTGATGGAAGCATACAATCAGCATACAGAAAAAGTTCACTGGTCTCCATTCATCTTTGGATGTATTGCAGGTATAGCTCCTTGGACCGCTATAGCTATCCGTTTGCTGACAGCGATCAGTGAATCCCCGGTAGATGTGCCCAGTTTCGTGATATGGATATTCATCTCGATAGGTGTGTTTTTCAACATATTCGCTCTGAACCAGCTATTACAGTATAAAGAGGTAGGTCCGTGGAGTGATTACCTCTATGGGGAGAAGATGTACATCATCTTGAGTTTAGTGGCCAAATCCGCATTAGCTTGGCAGGTTTTTTCGGGCACTCTCGCACCGTCCTAGATCAACGTGACGACAGGGATTAGATTTAAGTATATGTAGTTGATAGTTCGTTTCGATGACTCAAACAGACAACAGACCTTTGACAGTCCTGAACAGGAACCTCGGCAACAACGTGATAGTCGAATTGAGATATGACAAGGAATATCGGGGTAAGCTCAGCGGATATGATCCACACCTCAATCTTGTGATGGAAGATGTCAAAGAGTTCATCAAAGGAGAAAAGGTAAGAGAGATGGACAAGGCCCTGGTAAGAGGGGACAACGTCGTTTATGTATCACCGTGATGAGGGATAAACATGGGTAAAGGAACACCGGCTAAAGGTAAAAAATCAGCAGGGAAAAGCCACATCCAGTGCCGAAGATGCGGTAAGAAAGCTTACAATATCAAAAAGGGTTACTGTGCGGCCTGTGGCTTTGGTGAGTCCGCAAAGAGAAGGGACTACAACTGGGCGAAGGATCATTGATTTTTGACCATACCTCTGAAAATAATTAGTAGTATTTTAGATCATCTGATAGGACCCAACCAGCGCTTCCACCGCGGGAACGATCACCTCAGAGATGATCACATGAGGCATGATAGAGAATATCACAACCGCGGCGGCTAGGACCATCATGCTTATAAACATCCAGGCAGGGATCTTTTCTTTTTTTCCTTTTGTACATTCCTCTGAATTCCCCAAGAACATGGTTGAAAATACCTTCACCACCACCGCTAGGATGAACACTGTGTTCATCACGGCGAACAAACCCAACAGGGGATGATACAAGAAAGCAGCTTTGTATATTAGAAATTTAGAGTAAAAACCCGCAGAAGGGGGGACACCAGCCACGGATAGACCTCCTATAAGAAAAAAGATGGTCGTGTACGGTAATTTTTTAGCTAAACCTCTCACATCCCCCAGCATCTTCGCATTGGTCACGTAAATCACTGTTATTATTGAAAGGAAAAAGAGCGACTTGTAGATGGCATCATTTATCATATGGAAGAGTCCACCGGTCATAGCTAGTGAGCCAAAATCTTCATAAGCGCCTGTGTTAAAAGTCGTTATCCCTACTCCTACTGCAAGCAGCATATAGCCCACCTGTGATATAGACAAGTAGGCGACCAATCTTCTAAGGTCGTTCTGGACCAAGGCCATCAACACGCCTGTGATCATGGACAGCGAACCCAAGATGATAAGAGTAACACCAATGAACTCGGGAGTGATACTTCCTATGAAGCCGCCCACCACTATCCTGAACAAGATGAACAGATAACCTATACTGGTCATGGTCATCCATGGGCCAACAGAACCGGGTGATTCGCCGTATACGTCAGGGACCCATAGATGAAAGGGTGCACTACTAGCCTTCGTAGCGAATACTATGAGTAAGATGCTCAAAGCCAATTTGTCGTTGAAAGTACCGGTTATTTTCTCAGAGAGAAGGACCATATTCAATGCTCCATACTGTCCATACATCAACCCTATAGAAAATAGGAAGAATATGCCGCCAACAAGGCCCAAAATGAGGTACTTCATACCCGCTTCAAGGCTTTTTCCCCTCTGATTATTGAAGACGATCAGTGACGACGAGGCTATGGTCGTAGTTTCAAACCAGACGAAAAGGTTGAAGAGGTCCGAAGTCAGGATCATCCCGTTGACGCCGCACAGTATAATTAAGTATAATATGTAATACTTCTCTAGATGGCTCTCTTTTTCTATGAATGAGTAAGAGTATATCCCTATGCAGAGCGCTGTAAAAGACATGGTTAGAGTACCCAACGCTGCAAAACCGTCTGCTAAGAATGTGATCCTAAAATAAGACAGAGTACTTCTAGGCACGGATTGTTCTGCTCCAAATGTGTAAAACCAGCCACCTGCAGTTAAGACCTCATAGGTCATGATGCTAACGAAAAAGCAGGTGAGGAGAAGAGCCGCTCCAAAGAATGGCTTTATCAATTTTTTAGAGAATCTGCTAAGCAGAGCGATCAGGAAAGAGAAAAGGAGTGGAACAGCCAATACCAAGGCCGGACTCGCCGTTATCACGGTTTTCCATACCATCTATCCGCTCCTCCATAATCCTTCACTACTCACTTCAATATAGACCCCCCCCTCTACAAGGCTGTAGGATAAGATTATACCGGGCGGATTCAACTTATGAACCTCCAGATCTTTCTTAAATTTTTGGCCATGGTAAGTGAGAGGGAATTTTTAAGATGTGTTCATATATTTATATGTTCGGTCACCCATATCTTATCGCCTTTAATCTCGGAATTATCTCACGATATGAAGAACCAGCCCAACATGAAGAAAACGATCCCGATGACCGTCCAGAGGACATAGGTGGAAAGGTCTCCGCTGTGAATACTTCTGATGGCATATCCTGTTTCTTGAATCTTTTCAGGGATTTTCTCGTGAAACACTCTGTCCAACAGTTTGTTTTCGAAGGTATAGGAGAAAAATACTAGAGAGTAGCGGAGCTTACCTGAAAAGAGAAAATAAGCGGTCACATATCCTGCCAAAAATATCGCCTCCAAGGAGAGGCTCGGTTTTTTCAATGGTTGGATTATAGAGCCTCCTACGAAGAAGAGGAAGATGCCTATAGAGACAAGAACGGCCATCGGCACGGTAGAAGAGATCCAACCGATCTTTTTTGGCTTCGATCCGCCCTTGAACATGCCGAAGAACATCCTTTTTACGGTTATAAAGGAATAACTCAGGGTTATCCCTGCAGCGAAGATGATCCCTATACCGGCCAATATGGGTGCGATAGAACCGGTTAGAAACGGTGAGTTGATTGCCCCCTGGAATACCAGAGTTTTGCCCCAGAATCCTACCGTCAAAGGCGCACCCATGAAAGTGAGAAAGGAGAGTATCATCAAAATGGATAAAATAGGATGCATCTTCAAAAGTTCGCCCATATTTGAGATCTTTCTCAACCCGTCGTACTTCGCTACCAATAATCCCGAGCCCATGAAGAGTACTGAGAGTGTGAGGGAGTGTTTGAGGTAAAGTATGATCCCTCCCATCATGCCTTCTGGTGTCATCGTCGATATTCCGAAAACCACCCACCCCATCTGAGCCACTGAGGCATATGCTAGTAAACGTTTGAGGTCATCCTGGGCGAGAGCATTGACCCCTCCATAGAGCATGGTAGTGAAGGCGAGAACCAGAAAAAATGGGGCCATCTTTTCGAACTGGGTAGGAAATGTTTGAAGAACGACTCTGATCATCACATACCCCGATATGCCTATCAAATTGGCTGAAAGGACTGCAGAAACAGGGGCCGGTGCCTCGGCATGAGCATGGGGCAGCCAAATATGGCAGCCGAAAAGAGCCTTCTTGATGTACATCCCAAAAAATATCAGGAATGGAACTAGAATAGTAAGACCTTTGCTCAGACCAATATTGAGCTGAAGTGTGCTCAGGTCCAATATATCAAATGTCCCCGTATAGGCTCCGAGTCCGATCACCCCTAACAAAAAAGCTCCACTCCCTATAAAGGACCAGAGCAAATAAAGTTTGGCGATGTGTTCCCTTTCCCCATGACCAAACAACAATATCAAAAGAAAAGAGGTCAGCATAGATATGTTCAAAAAAATATAGAGAAAAAGCAAGTTCGTAGCGAGTACGAACCCGAACATCGATGCAGCGAATACAGTGTAGGGCATGTAAAATAACCACAAAGGCTGTGAGTCGTTTTCTTCACGGCGAAGCTGTTCTACCTTATAACCTATGTAATGGCGAGAATATAGGGCCACCATAGGCGTTACAACCCCGACACCTAAAAAGTAAAGAGCGTTCAGTTTGTCGAGGTACATAGAAAAATGTCCCATTTGAGGATGGAAAAATATCGCCGGTTCAGTTATGGCCTGAGTCAATCCAAATCTCATGAAAAGAAAGAAAACAACAAAGGAAGGGGTCATCAAAAGTATGAAACTGATAAAAGAGAATGTTCTATGCTTTACTCTCTCCCCTAATAAAGGGAATATGACCGCACCCAATAAAGGGACCATTATTGAGGTAAAAATTATTGGAAAGTCCAATCTCAACATGGTTTTTCACACTCCTTTATTCTCACTCCTTTATATTCATCCATATAACCAAACGGCCTAACGATATCTATCCTTCATCCAGATGCCTCAGATATATCTCATCAACATCTTCAACTGCTTTCAATTCCTTCTTCAGTTCTTCTATAGATGTGTTCATATCGCTGACCTCGAGTATGCTGACTATAGCGGCTCTGCTTGTCCCTTGTATCTCTTCGGCTTCATTGAACATGATGTTCGCTCCGTGCCCTCCTATTATATTGTTTATCTTTGAAAGGACCCCGGGCTTGTCTTCCGCCACCATCTCTACCTCTAAAAGGTCCTTTCCAGGGATAGCAATCCTTTCCAGATTTATCTCTTTCAACTCAGAGTTGATCTCAAGAAGAAAATAGGATCCCTCAAGTAAACCTACATCATATGCAAAATCATCTGAGACATCTATCCTGCCGTTCTCCTCTATCTTGATTATATCAAACCTAGGCATTGTAGTACAGACCAGCGGACAGGCAATATATAGTTTTAATCTTCTCAGATCGAGCACTTAAAACTCCGAAAGAAATATAATTGTTATGGGGGTTGTCATACCCATATGAGCAGGATGCCCCTCTATTTAAGAGAGCGGATCAGCGAGATACAAAAGAGAGTCGAAGTAGAAAGATACGAGGCGCTGAAATTACCTAAATGGGAGCAGATGGTCATCACGTGGGTAGCACTTTTCTCTTTCTGGATGCTGGTAAGTGCCTCACTGCACTGGGAGAACGTACTGATAGGGGGCCTTACAACCATCGCGGTTTCAGCCCTCATGTACAACATGATAACCGACGATATCAGGCAATCTGGGCACGTTATAGAGAAGGCTATATTCCTGATATTCATCTATATCCCTCAATACATCTTCATCATGGCGTTCAGATTATTGGAGAGTAATTTCAAAGTCATGAAGCATGCTATCTTCATGGATATAAATCCAGGTATAGTCAAGATCGACACGGAACTCCATTCTCGCACTGGCGTCACCATTTTAGCCAATTCTATATCTCTGACGCCGGGTACTTTAACAGTAGATTCCGACACCAAACTGGATCAATCATACTTATATGTTCATTGGATCGATGTTGAGACCCTGAGGAGAGAAAAGGCGGGAGAATTGATAAAAGGAGGTTTAGAAGAATGGTTGAAGAAAATCTTCTGGTGAATCCTTTTTTCCTGACCACGATGGTCCTTCTTATAACCTCTATCATCCTAATCTACAGAGTGATCTTTGGGCCCACAGCCCCGGACAGGATAGTAGGGTTCAATACTATCAGCACCAAGGTGGTTGTAGTGATATCCCTGATAGCCGTGATCAACGAAGAATACGTTCTCATCGATCTTTCTATCGTCTTATTGATGATGAACACGGTAGGAGGATTGATCCTCGCTAAACATTTCGAAAGGGGGGGATCGGAAGATGGTAGCTGATGTCATCTATTACCTCTTCCTAGTGGTGGGGAACATGATAATGATATCGGGGACGATAGGGGTTATAAGGTTCCCTGACGTTTACACTAGACTGCACGCTTCTACAAAATGCGATACCGGTGGAGCCATGAGCATAATAATCGCCATGTTTCTATCTATAGAGGCACCTTTAGCCATCAGGTTAAAGCTTCTAGTTTTGGCCTTCTTGATAGCCCTGATAAATCCCATGATCGCACATGCCATCGCCAGAGGTGCGCATAAATACGGGATCAAACCCGTAGGAATGGTGGATGCATATGTTAGAGATCGTGTTTGAGATACTTCTCGTACTGATGATATTCCTCGCGATCATAGCCGTGGAACACCGAAATCTGATCGGATCAGTTCTAGAACTCGCTCTTCTGACCCTAGTATTCGGAACGGTCCTGTTCCTCCTTAAGGCACCGGACGTGGCGCTCGCCGCTCTGGTGGTGGGAGGGATAATCATAGGGCTGTTCATCTATACGATCGAGGAGGTGAAAACCTGATTAAATCCCGCTATATCAAGATCATCCTTGCACTGTCACTGATATTGATGTTAGCAGTTGTGCTGCTCTCCCAGGATTACTCTCGAGAAAAACCAGGGGGGAGTTATGAGGAGTACGTGGAGAATTGGGAAGATATAGGAGTTCCGAATCTGGTCATGGGTATCTTGGCGGATTGTCGTGTATATGACAGCGTAGGTGAAGCGGTTATATTCTTTACTGGTGTTCTGGGAGCTTACTTATTGATGGAGGATAAAAAAGATGATGATGAGTCCGATAGTTAGAACGACCACAAAATTGGTCAGCCCATTCCTCGTGACCTATTCATTGTACTTGATGTTCTACGGACACTTGTCTCCAGGAGGGGGTTTTCAGGCGGGTGTGATATTGGCCGTTAGTGTGATAATCTTGATAACCTCCTATGGCGATGAAAGAGTGCGGGAGAGGATCAACGATAGATGGTTCAAGATGGTGGAAGCTACCACCGTGTTGATGATACTTCTGATGGGGATCATAGGCATATTTTTCGGAGGTGTGTTCTATAATTTTTTGGATAAAGGCACTTTCGGTTTCCCTCTGAGCGGAGGAAATATACTGATCTTCAACATCTTAGTGGGGCTCAAAGTAGGAGCCGGATTTATCGTGATATATTACGCCTTATTGAGGTGGTTGGAAGGTGATTGACGCTAAAATAGCAGGATTGGTTATAGTGCTCATAGGTACTTATGGACTCATGACTAAAAGTAACCTTATAAAACAGGTAATCTGTGTGAATGTATTCTCCATAGGAGTTGTGCTTTTCTTCATGGGGGTGGGATACGTTGAAGGCGGTGAGTTCCCCATCTCATCGGGTACCTCTTCCGTCGATCCCATACCGGCCGTCTTGATGATAACCACTCTGGTAGTGGATGTGGCGATCACCTCCGTAGCATTGGCCCTTATAATACGGATGAACCAATACGAGGGAGGTGATCTTGAGACATGATAGTGACCATGATGATATCATCTCTGATCATAGCTCTATCACTCTTTTTGATCTCGCTCCTCGGAGAGCACCCCAAGATATCAAATACCCTCTTCATGACCGGTATCTCCGTTCCCGCCGTAATTTTTTATATTTATAGCCAGGGGGCACCGATGAACTACATGGTGGGGAATTGGAGTAAAGCCATGGGAATAGAGGTCGCTTTGGATAGTTACAACTTTTTGTTTATAGTAGCTGAATTGACTGTTTTCCTTTTAGTAGGGATCTATTCCTTATCTTACTTCCAAAATGAAAAGAGGAATAAGTTCTTCATCCTGATATTACTCATGCACACTGGTCTATTAGGAGGTTTTTTGAGTAGAGACCTGTTCAATTACTTCGTCTTGATGGAGATAGCCTACGTTTCTACCTTCATAATGGTGGGATTATCAGGGGGTTTGAAAGCAAAAAAGGCGGCCTTCCGATATCTGATCTTTTCATTCATGGCCTCGTACCTCTTCTTACTCTCCATAGGTATAATCTATCTGAAGACCGGTTATCTGAACTTAGAGTTGATAGGCAGTAATCTAGAGATGACGACCGAGATAAAGATCGCCGTGGGGATGGCATTTTCTTCGTTGATTTTAAAGGCTGGTATATTTCCATTATACTTCTGGCTGCCGGACGCTCATTCGATACCAAACACGCCTGTGAGCGCTCTTCTTTCTGGCGTGTCTATAAAGGGGCCTGTGTACGGATTGGTCTTGTTCACCGTATTCTTTCCCACAGAGCACCTTTTAGATGTGCTGCTGATCTTGGCCTTTATTTCTATATTCTTTGGGGTTATACTGGGGTTAAGGCAGATCAACATAAAAAGACTCCTAGCTTACTCTACGGTCTCTCAGATGGGGTTCGTGATGATCGGTATAGCTACCCTGAACATCTATGGGGCGATCTACTATTCTGTCGCTCACGCTATAGTCAAATCCGGGCTTTTCTTGGCCGCAGGTTCGTTGGTGGATAAAGACGGTACTACGGATATGAAACACCTATCCTACAGGAAGAATTATGCCATAATGGTCGCTGTGATAGCACTCAGCCTCGGCATCTCTGGGATCTGGCCCTCCATCGGTTCTTTCGCTAAAAGCTGCCTGGCATCAGAGCTTTCAGGTATATGGAAAGTACTTTTCTATGGGGGTGGAATTGCTACCCTTCTGTTGATGTTCAAGATGAATTACTATCTTTGGACAGGTCATACGGAGAGGACCGCCTTGTTCGTCAAGAAAGATGGGGGTCTAAACTTTAACTGGTTGACTAAATCCACCATCCCACTTCTATCTGCCGTTTTAGCGTTAGGGGTGGGTTATGTACTACTAGGTGATATCAAAGTCTTAGATTATCTTTACTTGGTGGGGGCTGGAGCTGTTTTCCTTACCATGGTAAAAACGGATCTGTTAGAGTGGGATCTCCCAAAGGGGATAAAAGATATCTCTAAGAAGGTAGGCACTACGAATAACTTTTTTGCCATGATCTATATGTTGACGATGCTGATTTTCCTGATCGAGTCTATAACCTGATCGTTTACTATAACCTATATCGACTAGTCACCAGTCAATAGGAAGGGTATTTCAGTTTCGGCTATTATCTCCCTTTCTAAACTGCTCAAAGAGAACTTTGGAAATATATAGTGTAGTCTGTAAAGTATTCCCTTCCTCCCCCTGCTTCCTATCATGAAATCGTGCTGGTTCATCCTTCCGATTATATCCTTATCCGAGGCCTTTTTGTTGATCTCAAGTGTGTAATCGATGCCGAGTTTTTCAGCCCGTTTTTTTACCCGTCTAGAAGCGTGCCCCGGGTCATCATCGTCAAAATGATAGGTCGTCAAACTGGCATCGAAATGATCAGCGAGGTCTATAGCTATCATGGTGGCCTCAACAGAATAAGTACTGAAAGTAGTGGGGTTGAATATGCTATTTGGGATCTCTATCTCGGGCCGTCGAGAAAATATCAGCGAAGGGCGTTCACTGACTTTCAGATAACATAGAGTGGTATCACCTATGTGGAACCTCTGGGCGCCGACCGTTGAATGAGAGGCCATCACCACCATATCTATATCTTCTTTTTGAGAGAATTTCTCTATCTCTTTGTAAGGCACGCCCTCTGGTCTTTTTTTCTTTAGCACCTCGATCCCTCTTTTGCCTAAAATCTTTTCCGCATCCTCGATAGCTTCCTCCGCAGCTTTTCTCATCTCCTCTCGCATGGTCAGATTTTGAGGCACACTCCTATCGGTCGTGTCCACCACGCTTATCAAGTGGTAAGCTGACTCGGGGAAGAGTTCTGCGGTATATTTTATCGCATGGGTTATCAAAGGTGAATCATCTGTTGCGATAAGGATGTTGTCGAACATTCCATTTCACTCCTTTGATGTCTGACATTGTATATCTGTCTTTTAGTCTTGTTTAAATATAAAATTTGAGTAGCGAAAAGGTATGGTTGCTTTCGTCGTCATCTTGAGGATATATAAACCACCCATCTATCATAAATCTCTCCTGGTGATGTGGCGATCAAAGACTCAGCTCGACTTTGATCCTGGCTCTTATGATATCTAACTCATATATCTCTTGACCCTCGAAGTCAAGTGCTATCGTGTTCCCGTTGATAATATTTACCTGGGGAACGTCTGTTTCATTTTCGAAGTAGCTTCTCCAAACCTGCGGATAAGCAGTGGTCAATTCAAAACTGAAGTTCCCTGGATCTTCATATGAATTCCTGAAAGAACTGACGAGTTCCGTTGTGATACCGACCGTGCCTCCGCCTCCTATATCCCTTTCACTGCCTCTCAAATCGACCATAGTCAATCTTATCCTGTATTCATCGCCCACTTCTTCGATAGAGATAGGTGGTTTGGCTCTCATTACCTCCCCCTCCTCTTGGTCGAGGATTATCGCGCCGTGTTCATAGACTATCGTCTGCTCTTCAAAATATCGATTATAGGCTTCGTGTGATATATTGCCAGAGCTGTGCAGTATGGTTTCTTCTCCTTCGTGACTCCAATTCACTCTCATTCCTCTGTCCTCTTCCGCAGCCCACCGAGGCCTATGTCTTATAACTCCAGGACTGCTGGTTGCAAAGAGAGGGATACCTTCAGCACCGAGTCTCATAGATGAATACCTGGGATAGCCTTTTTGGTCTGTCATTATCAAACTGTCGATGCTGCCCTTCATCTCGGCGAAGCGAGCTTTTACGTCATCCATATGATAAGCTTCGTTGTCTTCCATCCATACCGGTACGTACTGCTGGGTGATCAAAGATAAGAGGCTTAAAAATACCAAGAGTGCCATGATAGTACCCACTGTGGTGGCGACTCCCTCTTCCGATTCATCCAAGCTTCTTCTCCTGTTTATTCTCCTATCCTTTATCTTTCCCGACATGTGAATACCTCTTCAACGCCTTTTGAATTCGTCTTTTTTATACTCATCCAATTTACTCTTAGCTTTCTTCAAGACCTTCTCTTTATCTCTATAATAAGAGGTGATTACATCTGAGAAATCTTGATAATTATATATGTCTTCCTGGTCCATGTACTCGAGGACTATCTTTCTCCTTTTCACTTCTCTTTCCATCTCCCGTTGACTCCAATTCTTCGACTGTGCCACCTTATCGTATATATAACTGTGGCCGCTGTAGTTGAAAGAATCGTCTGCGGGATTCCATGTGTAAGCTTTGTTAGTTATCAGTTCTTCCGAATCTGGATCGACTCCTACTATCTCCGTCATCGCTTTGATCCGTCTTACCATCTTCGTTCCAACCTTCACTTTAGCTTGTAACACAACAATGTCTAAAGCACCTACCAAAGCACGTGGGAGGTTGATAGGATCATTTTCCATCCTGTTCACCATGGTCTGGACATCATCGGCATGGAAAGTGGTGTAAGCGCTCTTTCCCGTAGCCATAGCCTGGAACACCACGTAAGCCTCTTCACCTCTGACCTCCCCCACCATCATGTACTGTGGGCGCTGCCTCAACGCCGCCTGCAGAAGCTGGTACATATCGATCTCGCCGGCCTTTTTACCGGTATCTTCGTCTACCTCTCCAAAACCGCTCCTAGTGAGCAGAGGTACCCAATTATCATGGGGCAGATTCAATTCGCGAGTATCTTCTATGCTGACGATCTTCTGCTGAGGAGGTATGAACAGAAGGATAGCGTTGAGTGTTGTGGTTTTACCAGACGCAGTACCTCCGCAGATGAGCATGGACTGACCGTTCTCTATCGCTATCCAAGCATAAGCCATCATCTCAGGATTGAAAGTCTGGAAGTTTATCAGATTTATCGGCGTATAGGGTTCCTCTTCGAACCTCCTTATGGTGAAAGATGAACCCCTCTGGGTCACGTGAGTCCCTAAAGTTTCCTGCAAACGGGACCCATCAGGCATAGTAGCATCCAGCATCGGATCAGCTACTGAGATATGTTTCCCACTCCTCTGGGCCAACCATATCACATAGTTATCAAGCTCTTCCGCACTATCGAACGTCACGTTGGACTTCATGGAGCCGTACTTCCTGTGGAAGACGTAGATAGGGATACCCACACCGTCACATGATATATCCTCTGGATCAGGATCTTTCATCATGACATCTATAGGACCAAACCCGAGAAAATCCCTTTTCACATAATACATTATCCTTTCCCGGGATTCTTTCTTTAATTTGATGTCCAAATCCTTCAATATCTCATTTATCTTGTGTTTAAGGTACTGCTCTTTTTCCTCCTCCGTCTCCAGTGATATCATCTCTACTCTATCCACGATCTGATCTTTCACGGCTTTCAACACTTCTTCTTCCTCATCACTGAGTTGAGGTTCGATAACCTCGTAGATGTATTCATTCGAAGTATTATCGTACTTGATGCGGACGTATGTATAAGGGTCATCTACCGCATTGACCTCTATCTCTTTAACGTTCTCCTCAGCGATCTTAGGTACCTCAGTGATCTCACCCTCATGATCGGACTTAGCTGCCTCACCAGAAGGTACGTAAACTTTTTTTGCTTTTTCCGAACCCAGTATATTATTCAACTTCTTTCCTATGTTCGTTGCCATATAGATCATCTCATAGAAGTAATCCTATTCCTCCATACATGATTCTCAAAGCTACAAATCCAATGAGAATCAATATGAAACTGTGCTTCATCCCGTTGGTTATCTTACCGTTCTGTAAAACACCCGCTACTATACCATCCCCTACAGCATGGGCGAACACCGCTAAAGTAAATATATACTGGATCACGGGTATATGTTCTACTTGGATCTCAGCTCCACCCATCCCTCCCGGGGTTTCCTGCCCAACATCTTCCTCAAGTTCTACATCGGATCCAGCCTGTTCCATCTGAGCTAGAAACTGGGTGTTGAGGATGATTATTACCACGATAAAGACCGCAAAGGAAACATAGATTACTGCGAGATAGGAAGTCATAGCGATCCTCTGTTCGTCTTCAGCTTGATGTACTTTCTTAGCATCCTGTGATACCATGGTCAGTACGTCAGCCACATTACCACCGGCCTGATTAGCTTTGGTGATTATCGCCACCACTCTGTTGACCAAGGGTGTATCCACTCTCTCAGCGAAGAGATTCAAGGCTTTATTGGCCGGTACACCCCACTGTATCTGGGCAGCCATCTTCCTGATCTCCGGCGTCAATTCCCCATACCGTCCTTCCGCAGAAACAACTATAGCATCGGCAAGGGTCATGCCGAACCTCCCAGCCTCTGAAACATCTCTAAGAAAATCGGGCAGCCTCCTTTCGATCCTTTCTATCTGCTTGTGTTTATAACTCACATAGATACCCACAGGACCGAAAAATATCATAGAACCGATCATTGCCCAATCCAGAGGCTGAAGTGGTATAGGTCCTGCCTCCAGATAGGATAGGAGACCTATAAATAATGCAATCACCGCACCGATAGTGGAGATTATCAATACTTCCTTGGTATATCCTAGGGTCAGTAATTTTTCGATCTTGCTCCTTTTTTCTTGTTGAGCCATATTATCACATTTGGTCTTATCCTGATTTCAATCTTGATTTATCATCCATATTATAGCTATAAAGCCGGCCTGCGAACCCGGGATCATGATGCCCACGATAGCATAAAGAAGCGGTATGGGGTTCGTACCGCCCATACCCATCAACGACATTATCGCCATGATCACTACCAAGAACAGCGGGAACGCCACAACGACCGTTACGAAGGACTCGGCCAGCATACCCAATGTTTCCATGTTCTGCTGTACCATCAACTGTCGTTCGTCCTGATACTCTTCCATCTTGCTCTTGAAGTACGGTTTTAACTTACCACCTGATGTAGAAGTCGTGATCACGCCCTGTAGGAACTCTCTAAAGTTATCAGATGGACAGCGGTCTGCAGCTCTTTCAAGAGCGTTCAATATATCCATCCCGAGTATCTCAGTATCTCTCGTGATCAATTTTGCTTCTTCAGAGACCTGACCGTAGAGGGGTTGTTTAGCCAATTCTTTGAATATCATATCTATGTTGATATTTGCTGATGACATAGAAGCTATAAAACTCATGGCATCGGAGAGCTTCTTGTCTATCTTATTACCCCGGCTGTTCGCTTTACTAGAGGGGATTGATTTTAAACCGATATAAGCTGCTACAGGGATGAGTACTGCACTCAGGAGGGCTAAAAGATAGGATGCTGAACCGAGGACAGGAGGAAACACTAGACCCATCACCACAGCCGCTATAATCCCTCCTACAGCTGCAAAGATAGTGCTCATCCATATATATGCGATATACTCCTCGACCCTGATCTTCATATGTGCCTGTGTAAGGTTCTTCTCTAGGTCCTCATCTTCTACATCCTTTCTCTGCACGACGGGGCCCATCATTTTCCAGCAGAATTTTTGGTATGGAGTCAAAGTCAGATATTCTGGTACCGCCTTTTTTGGAAGGCGCTGGATATGGGGGCCGTACTTTTCTATCTCATCGGTGACTTCCGCCCTTTTGGACGAGAAAAATGATTCGTCTTTGAATTCAAATCCACTGAACACATCGCCGCCTTCAGCCATCAAGATTCACCTCTCTTCCGTCTGATCCTAGCCAAGGTCTCTTCCGGTTCCTTATAGTAAGATGTGACGATCCTTGATATATCCTTATAATGTGTCATATCTTCTTCGACCAAAAATTCGATGACCTCAGTTCTCTTCTCGAATTCTTCCATCATCTCCTCCTGTGTCCAATTGCGAGCGGTCTGGATCTCATCAAAGTTATAACTATGACCTTGCCAACTAAAACTGTCATTTTCTCTGTTCCATTTGAATACGGTATTCGTGATGAGTTCGTCACTTTCCGGTTCGAAACCTACTATCTCAGTGATCTCTCGGATCCTTCTCACCTGCTCATCTTCGACTCTTGCAAAGGTCTGTATGATAACGAAGCGGAGCGCTGTCAGTAAAACCCTGGGACAGTTTATAGGAGGGTTCTCCAACCTGTGGACCATCGATTGTACAGAATCTGCATGCATCGTGCTGTACGTCACGTGGCCCGTGGCCATGGCCTGGAACATGGTATGGGCTTCTTTACCTCTGACCTCGCCCACGATGATATAATCCGGCCTCTGCCTTAAAGCGTTCCTCACCAGATCGTACATATTCACCTCCCCGGGATCCTTTCCTTTACCCTGGCTCATGGTGGTCCCTGCACGGGTTGTACTCGGAATCCAGTTCTGATGGGGGAGGTTGATCTCTCTAGTATCTTCTAAGGAAACGATCTTCAATCCCGGCGGGATGAATAAAGTATAAGAGTTCAAAGTCGCTGTTTTCCCACAGGCTGTGCCGCCTGCAACTATGGAGGATTTTTCATTTTCGACCATCAGCCATAGATACGCCACCATCTCAGCGTTGGCGGTGTTGTATTTTATGAGTTTGACGGGAGTGAAAGGTTCTTTTTTAAACCGCCTTATGGTGATAGAAGAACCCCTAGTAGAGACTTCATCTGCGTAAGTGGCTTGGACCCTGTGCCCTTCCGTTGTAGTCCCATCCAATATAGGTTGGGACACCGAGACCTGCTTCCCGCACCGCTGACCCAACTGGATTATATATGAATTGAGCCTATCTTCATCTTTGAATTTAACGTTAGTTTTTATAGATTCATACTTGGAATGGTATATGAATATGGGTATATCCACTCCATCACAGGAAAGGTCTTCCACGTTCTCGTCGCTCATCAAAACATCTAATGGGCCGAACCTCACGTAATCCCTCACTATGTGATAAAGTATCCTCTCTTGAGTGATCTCATTGATCCTCATGTCTCTGCTCTCGATATAGCTTTTCACGGACTCTTTTATGAATTCCTCTTTGTCCTTTTTCTGCATCGTCTCCCATTCATACGAAAGAGTCCTATCTAACGTATCTTTGATCTTCTCTAGGAGTTTTTGTTCATCTTCCCGAAGGTCTGGTTCTATAGCTTGATAAAGGTATTCTGATTTGTGCTCATCAAATATTATCCGAGCATAACTGAAAGGCTCTCTTATAGGGTTCACTTCGACGATCTCCTGGGATTCACTAGCTAAGGGAGGCGCTTTTGTGTACTCGGAGATCCATTCATCTCCCTTACCACCTTTTCTCTCCCGTCCCTCTACTTCGGTCCGAGGGAGTTTTATCCTCTTGGCTTTTTCAGGTTCAAAGATTAGGGAAAATACCAATAAGAACACCAATAGAGGAACGGAGATATCATTTATCGGCGGGCAGGAAGACGATTCTAAAGTTATCTTATTCATATTGATCACATTTATCGATCGGCGCACGAGATTTCGATAGCTTCTATATTATAGGAAAGTGATAAACCCTAAAAGAACTTTTCCCTTTTTTCCTACAAGGGAACTCAATCCCAAGATAGTCTCTTAGTAGTTCTTTCTTGCTTGGTGGCTTTTTTGTATTCTTTATAGTGTTTTTTACAGAGATATGCGTTTCTCCCTGAGCTGTCTATATCCAAGTCCGTCTTATCTCTGACTTTTTTGGCTGAAAGGGATTTTCTCTTATCCTCGTCACAGCCCTTCACATCACACGTCTTATTTTTCTTTCTTTTGCTTTTCCTCTTGTGCTTCAATTTAGCACCCGTCTTTAAGTACAATTTCCATCATTATTATTCTTTACGCATAGATAACATTTATGTAGATGCAAAAATGGAAAGGGAAAACTATAGATAAGAGAAAACAGATAGATGGCCAGAAGGGATATGATGAAAGAGTATCTGCTGGTTTTAAATAAAGACGAGGATTCCGTCTCGATAATAGACCTAGAAAAAAAAGAAGAAATAAAAAAGATAGAAACTGGTCACAACCCTCATGAGATCGCCATCACACCAGACGGAAAAAAGTCCTACATCACTTGCTCTTTAGGAAACGAACTCAACGTGATGAACAACGAAGATTTTGAGATCGTCAAGAGGATAGAGCATGAAAAATTCGAATTCCCTCATGGTGTTGGATTGGCAAAAGATGGAAGGGAGTTGTATATGGCCTCCACCTACAGCAGCATGATATTCATCATAGACACCGAGACGGACGAAATAAAAAATCACTTTCCAACTTTCCAAGAACATTCTCACATGATAACTTTCTCCACAGACGAAAAGACGGTTTACGTTCCGAACATCGGCAGCGACAACATAACAGTGATCGACGTTGAAAAAGAAAAGATCGTCAATCATTTTCCTGTTGGAGGAGGACCAGAAGGTACTGCAGTAGATCCAAAGAGGGGCCTGTTATACGTCGCTAATCAAGATGACGGAACGCTCTATGTGATCGATCCTGACGACTATGACGTGAAATTCAAAAGGAGACTGGGGACCACTCCGATCAGGATAATATTCTCACCGGATGGAAAATACGCCTTTATCCCTAATCGGGAATCGAACGACGTGTCTGTAGTGCAGACGGATTTTGACCGAGACGGGGAGACAGTACCGTGGGAGATGAAAAGGATACCGGTCGGTGTATGGCCAGGAGGTGTAGCTTTTGACAGTACTGGTGAAAAAGCGTACGTGGCGAACAATAAAACCAACGACATCTCTATCATCGATGTCGAAAAACTTGAAGAAGAACCCGAACGTATAGATGCGGGCATACATCCTGACGGGATAGCATATCTGAAAAAGGATTAGAGCTATATATTCAATCTAGAGATTTCGCCATGAATAGGCAGGGATTATCTTCGTCCCACAGAGTTGGGAACTCCTCTAGGGGGACGAATCCCACCGATCTATAAAAAGACCTTGTTTTATCGTAGGGTCCTTTCTCAGGATGAGAGGGGGACAGAGTTTTCACTGTTAGATACTCCTTCCCCTCTTTGATAAGTTGCTCCTCTATCTCATCCAAAAATCTGCTTCCTATCCCCCGTCCATGGAGCTCCTTCACGATGCCCAATACATAGAGTTCTGAGGTGAACTCATTGTGGTTTTTTACACACATGAATCCGATCGGTATCTTGCCGACCCTCGCCGATAAAAAATACTTCTTTTTGACCCCTTCAAGGTAATCTTCAACGGCTTCATCTATACCAAAATATTCCGGAAGTGATCTTAATATAGTTTTACAGATTTCACTTTTGATGTTAGGCTCGTTTTCCTCAACGATCTTTACGTGGTGAAATATATCCTCTTCGAGATCCCGGTGCATCCTTTGACATCTTCCGATCCATGCTTCTTTGAAAGACTCCTCGTCTATAATCCTATCATTCAGGTCGCCGATATCCCTCAACCCTTCTTTTTCACACCAATCCACGCATATGAGGTACGCCAGCCAATCAAGGTCATCATGATCTTCGTAAACTTCTACTTTTTCGATGCCCCTTTCAAAAAGAGTGTGTGCACGATGGTGTCCATCAGTAAAGAAAACCCTATCTCCGATGCGTTTTATCGGCAGGGGTTCGAGGTCACTTTCATCATCCATCTCTTCCAGCTTTCGTGAACTGAGATAGAGTTGGCTCGGCTGTACCTCTGATATGTTTACCTCTTCTATCTTCTTCTCATCTTCGATCATTTCAGTCGTTGAAAAGTCTATTGGTCATCCATTCCGCTTTGAATTCCACAAGATCATCGTATTCTTCACCTGTACCGACGAACAGCATCGGCTTACCGACCGCATGTCCTATAGATAGAGCGGCACCGCCTTTAGCGTCGGCATCGATCTTCGTCAATATCACGCCGTCGATCTCGACAGATTTTTCGAATTCTTTAGCCTGCTGTACCGCGTCATTACCGGCGAGAGCGTCCCCTACAAATATTATCATATCCGGTACCGCTACCCTCTTGATCTTCTCCATCTCGTTCATCAGATTTTTATTGGTCTGCATCCTTCCAGCCGTGTCGATCAAAACCACGTCTTTACCCCTAGCTTCAGCATGTTCTAGAGCATCATATGCTACGGCAGCGGGATCACTGCCCTTAGAATGCTTTATCACTTTAACGCCCAGATTATCGCCGTGCTGCTGTATCTGTTCTAAGGCCCCGGCTCTGAACGTGTCTGAAGCAGCTAGTACACAGCTGTAACCCTGATCCATCAATCTCTGGGCTATCTTTGCGATGGTGGTGGTCTTACCCGTTCCGTTCACTCCTACGAACATTATGGAAAAAGGTTTTTCCGCCTCTTTTACTTCCTCATCGAAGTTTATCTCTTCGGTCTTCAAGGCGGAGCTGACCGCCTTTCTCAAGCTCGCTTCTACGACCTCTTCTAGATCGTATTTTCGACTTATCTTCTTCCCCACCAAGTCATCTTTTACTTTCTCTTGTATCTCTTCGGCTACGGGTAAAGCTACATCCGCCTCTAAAAGGGACACTTTGAGATCCCAGAGGATATCCTCGATCTTGCTCTCCTTTATCTTCGAGCCCCACCCATCAACAAAAGCTTCTTCAGGCGTCTCTTCTATCTCTTTCTTGCTGGATTCGGTCAATCCGGACAATTTATCTTTTAATTTCTCGAACATCTTTTCATCTACTGAAAACTTGAGAGCTAGTTATCTATACGAGCGGCAGGGTTTGAACATCCCGGTTCTTTACCTGAATACTTCTCCTCCACCCTGCTGCTGTTGCTGCTGTCGCTGTAATTCCTGGTATTCTTTTCTTACCTCGTCCTCCAATTCGTCGGCTTTTCCATTCAGATCTTCTATTTGTTCTTCTAGTTCTTCTTTGTCATCCTCGATCTTTTCCTTCTTTCTCTCGATTATATCCAATGCATCGTCTATCCCTCTCTCAGCCGACAGACCCGCACCTAGTCCTATCAAGACTTCCTCGTTGTTACTGACTTCCGTATATATGTATGAATCAGCCCCTATCGGGACCAGAACTTCCGTCCCGGCCTCTTCTTCTCTGTAATTCTTCATCGTCTCTTTGGCTTCGTCATGCCTCTTGATGTATTCATCCAACATCTGTTTCTGCTGTTGCAAAGCCTCTACTTCATTCCTCATCGCTTCCAAGGTAGATACTTTCTGCTGTAATTCTTGCTGATTAACCACGATTTTCATGCCTCCATTTCTAACTTGCTTTTGATCAGGTGATCCTCTACTTCCTCTTCATCGACTTCTCCGATCTCATACAGCTTGATATTGGTTCTCTTCACACGGTGTTTACTCCCCAGGAGAGAGAATATGATCTCTATCGCTTCCTCTTCGCTGTCGCTTATAACTTCTTTGGAGAAGCGCTGCCAATCGCCTTTTCTTCTCCCCATCCTGAACTTTCCTTTCACTCTGTATATTTTCATGCTCTCACACCTGAACAACAAGTTTTAGTGTTCAGCGAAGAACGGGAGGGGTATTAAAAATTAACCCTCCCCGGCTCTTTTCAAGGCCTAGACTCCCTTGGTTAGTTCCCGTCCTATCACACAATACATATATACCACGTCTTTCTAACACGGATAAAGCGAGTAACGGGTAAATCCCGTTGGAGATGTGCCCCGTTTGGGGTGAATCCGCAAACGAGCGATGACGTGATAAGATGGCTGAAGAACTGACGGAAGAAGAAGAGGAAGAAGAGCTGATAGAAACTCACCCGAGCATGTACAAGTACATAGAGAAAGCTTGGGAGCGGCCGAAGGAAGGTTTTTTGAAGGAACTGCAGCGCAAGCGGTTAAAAAGATGGCGTAGAGATGACAATTTTAAAAGGATCGAAAGGCCTACGAGGTTGGACAGAGCTCGAAAATTAGGGTACAAGGCAAAGCAGGGCTTCGTCCTCGCCCGGGCCAAAGTGAGAAGAGGAAACTTGAGAAAATCTAGACCTACAGGCGGGAGGGGACCTAAACGGATGGGCGTCAAAAAGATCACACCCAAAAAGAACCTCCAATGGATAGCGGAAGAAAGGACCTCTAGAAAGTATCCCAACCTGAGAGTTCTGAATTCCTATTGGGTCGGAGAAGACGGACGCCACAAATACTTTGAAGTCATAATGGTCGACCCTGACCATCCATCTATCGAGAACGACCCCGATATAAATTGGATATGTGAAAAGGATGAAAAACGAAGGGTCTTCAAAGGAAAGACTTCCGCTGGGAAAAGATCTAGAGGATTGAAGAACAAAGGAAAAGGCGCCGAAAAAAGTCGACCATCTGAAAATAAGAATAAATGATCCATTATAGCAACTTCATTATACCCTCCTTAATACTCATCGTTGAATTCTAGCTTTTCCAGTCCGGAGAAAGACTCATGTGGGGCTTCGTCGGGTTCAGAAAAATATCCTAAGTCTTCATCACTGACTTCATCTATCGGATATCTCTCTTTCAATATCTTTTTTATGAGGGTCTTCAGTTCTTCCAGGTTCTCCTCCTTTAGAGCCGATATCTTGAGCCTATCGCTCTCACTCTTTTTTAGGTCAATCTTGTTCTCCACCTCTATCATCTCCACCTCTGACAGCTCCTTCTTTATCTCGTTACAGAGTGCTTCCTGCTTTTCTAGAGGGTAACCACAAGTCTCGGAGGGATCGTATATAAACACTATGACGTCAGCCAGACTCTCTAGAGCCTTCGCCGCCTGCATCTCGATCTCATTCCTCTCTTCCCTTGGCCGGTCGAGCATGCCAGGTGTGTCCAGCATCTGGCATTTCTGGTATCCCAGATTGAAATGTCCTATACCCACTTCTTTGGTGGTGAAGGGATACGTTGCGATCTTGGGTTTGCCCGTTGACAGCCTAGAGACCAGCTCCGATTTCCCAACATTGGGGTAACCAGCTACAGCCACGGTAGGATGATCCTCCTTTATATCCGGGAGAGAGTTGAGTTTCTTTCTAGCCTCCTCCAAAAACTTCAGATCTTCATCTACCTGTTTTAGAAACGAGTCCGTTCTCGCATAGGCCTTCTTCCTGATCTTTTCTATCTCCTCTATATCCTCTTCGGATACGACCTCTCTAGCAGCTTTCATCATCGTTCTTTTGACACGTCGTTTCCCCCAGTTAACTGCACCTATACTTTTCTTGAGGCGATCTATACCGATGGTGATGTCGATGACCTCGAAGTAAAATTCAGGTAATGCATCAAGGGTAGGAAATTCCTCTTCATAACGCCCGAGGGTGTCTTCTATCGTGTGAGCTATAGAGTTCAACTTGGCAGAGACCGTCTTTTTCTTCCTCTCTAGAGTATTATTTCCCTGTTCGACCTTTTTCGATGCGCGGCCGAAGGCCTTGTCCAGCAGCTGTTCGGCCTTCAACACAGGAGTTATATTGAAATCCATATCTCCATCATTTTACAGGTGGTGAATAAGGTTAACGGTCTCTGATAGGGGTTTGAAAGCGAAAAGTATTAAAAAGGAGTACGGTTTTCCCGGCACAGGTGCCCCAAATGGAAGAAGGAGACCTGATTTACGTAAACTATGATATCTGGATAATGCCGGACGACGAAGATGACGAAGCGATCATCTTCGATACCACTGATGAAGAGAAAGCCAAGGATGAAGGGATCTACGAAGAAGATGCTGCTTACGGTTCTAAACCCATCCTTTTGGGCGGTGGAAATATAACGGAAGGTTTCGAAGAAGCCCTTATGGAAAAAGAAGTGGGTGATGAAGGTTCCGTTGAAGTACCCCCTGAAAAAGGCATAGGCATGCGCGATCCCGATAACATCGAACTCTTCAGCCGGAGAGAGATGCAGAGAAGAGACATCGATCCTGTTGAAGGGAAAGAAGTCGAGATCGATAATCGACGCGGAACCATAATCCAGGCCACCGCAGGAAGGGTTAGAATAGATTTCAATCATCCTCTAGCTGGTAAAACTTTAAGGTACGATTTTGAGATCGAAGAGAAACCAGAAACTGTTGAAGAAAAGGTGGAAGCGATACTGGCTATGGACTATAAAGATCTGGATTACAAGGTAGAAGAAACCGAGGAAGGGGCCGATATCACATTACCTGACCAGTGCAAATACGATCAAAACTGGTTCGTGGTCAAATACAGAGTCGTTAACGATTTGAGAGAAAATTTGGATCTGAAGCGGATCAGATTCATCGAAGAGTACGTCCAGGAGGAGGAAGAAGGAGATATCGAGGAAGAGTTTGAAGATCTAGACGAGGAAGAGATCTTAGAAGAGGACTCTGAAGAAGCTGATGAAGAGAAACAAGAGGACTCTGAAGAAGACTCTGATGAATGAAACAACCAACGAACAGCACGCAAACCCTTTTAATAACCCTTTTAACTACCTGTGCTGATATGGTGAAGTAGAGATGGGAATCAAAGTTACATTTAAAGAATGGATAACACTCCTTATCATGCTCAGTGTGTTCATCGCTATCACTGGGTTCTTGATCACCTTTTATCTCAATATATCCGGTCCTGTGGTAATGATGGTGGCTTTGGTGATCATCTTCGTCGTCTTCAAACTTTATAAATGGAAAAAGGATGAAGACGGGAGCGGGAAAAAAGAGAACGAAGACGATAAAGAAAGCTAAATCAATGGGAGCGAGAACGCCACCGCCAATATCAATATCCCTCCCTTCACCACAGTTTTAGTCTCCAACAGATAGACCCATGCGACGGTCCCTCCCGCTAGAGAAACGACCGGGATCAGAGCCAACAGAGAGAAGTGTGAGAGCAGGGGGAAAAAGAAAACGAAGATCACAAAAAGGAGATATAGCTTATTGTCTTTGATATCGGCGATCTTATCTGATATCGTTGACCAGAAGTAGGTGTTGGTGCCGCTGGAAAGTGAGATAAGAGCGAAGCCTATCATCACCCAAAGGAACAAGAGAAAGGTTTCTAAACTTACGGATGGAGTCCTGAGCAGAGTTTCGTTGGATGCGTATATCCACTCGCCTTCCGCGTGCTCCAATACAAACGCCACCCAGGAACCTGGGGTGTAATAGCCCATAAGGAAAGCTAATGATCCAAGCGTGCTTCCCTTTATCATGCCAGTATAGGTACTCTCAGATGGTGACTTAGAGGACAAGAGGATAGAAGCAACTATCCAAATCAAAGCCAATATCAGAGTCCACCAACCTAAAACGAAAGTGATGAACAGAGCGCTGAGAGCGTATGCAGATGCGAGCTGCTTGTAGTGATACTCTGGCACGTCTCCGTTCGAGAGGGGATTGTCTCTAGGATCGTCCCTTTTGTATGCGTAGATGTCATCCACTAGAAATGAAAATTGAGAGAGGAAGAAGAGGGCGGTTAAACAGAAGAGAACGTACTGTGTGTGAAGTATGTAGAAGGGATCGACAGCCCATCCTTGAGAGAAGTCAGCGTCAATCAGGTGTAAAGAAGCTATACCTACAAAACCGGCCGCAAGAAAAAGAGAGGTATCCACAACCCGCATATTTTTCAACATCTTTTTGAGAGTCTCTTTGTAGCAGATATACAGCGAGATGAGCAGTAATAAAGCCCCCACAGCAAGAAAGACATACCCAAATAGCAGATTGAGCTGGTTGTAGGCTAGATTCTCCAAAAGACCCATCCTGGGAACGTTAGCAGGTGGAAAGACCTCTCCTTCAGAGTACCCATGGGTATAAAAAAAGTCATAATATTTCTTTTCCACTAAGAAGGAAAAACGATTGAACAGCACTATACTCTCGGGTCCTATCCTGACGATCCACTGGAGTGATCCTATCAACCAATAGGTTATCAACAATCCATGATAGGTCAGAGCCGTCAAGCCTATCGAGGCAAAAAAGGACGAAATCTTCTTGCTGCCGTGGTCCATGAGAGCGCTCAACCTGCCGGGGAGATCGTTCCTCAAAGCCACATAACCAAAAGCGCCGATTATCATAGCAAAGAACATTACCATCTGACCCGTGCTCGCCACACCTCCTGGCCTCTCAAAGGGATTCAAGATCAGGCTTTGGAGCACCGGCAGGAGCTCATCCATAGCTAGATAACCATATTGGGTTCCGACTTCGGACCCGTGTTCTCCTAGGATGAAATAATCCACGATAGGGGGCAGAAGGAGAAACCAAAAACCGAGCAGTATCACGTTCCAAACTTTTCGGATCGGGATCTTATTGAGGGGGTATACGAGGAGGAATATGATCAGAGAACCCAACAGGAATTCGGGATAGGCTACGAAAACGTAATGAGCCATCTCATAAATGTTGTACCAACCGTGGTCCTTCACCAGCGAATCCAGAAAAGAGCGGAAGGCGGCTAGAACAAATATGTATATCAGCCCTGTGGTGAGAGAGAACCTATCCTTTTCCAGCCAATCCAATAACCTTTTTCTCAAGCTCTCTTTATCTGGCATCGGATTAGGATAGGTAAAACTGCAATAAATAGTCTTTGTCCTAAGTGAAAATACGGGCGTGGAGGGATTTGAACCCCCGGGCTACAGCTTAGGAGGCTGTCGCCATATCCAGACTAGGCCACACGCCCTTTTTGTTAGGAATAACAATACCATGAAAGCTAACTGTTAATTAAAATTTTACTTTCCTCTGAGCAAAAGCGCAAAAAAATTTACAAACACCTTTTTCTTCTTTCCCAAACGATGATCGAACTTGAGGAAGAAGATCGTGAAGAGCTAGAAAATCTAACCTGTCCGAAATGTGGTAAGGGATGGTTGGCAAGGGACTGGAACGACGATATGGTCTGCCAGAACTGCGGAGCCAAGTTCGATATGGAACAGGTGCTCAAGGATATGAGAAAATAAGACGTATGATTTTCCTTCCACATCCTATATTTCGATGAGAACTTCGCTCAAAGCCCATTCTGTATACAAAAATTTTATTAGATAGAGAGGTTATGTTCTAAATATGCAAAAACGCTTGTTCGTTTTGGTCGCTACTCTCATCTCCATGACTTTAATTTTTACCGTATTTATCACACCTGCTCCGGTTTCCAGTTCTTCTCAAGGTGATATAGATTGGCACAGCTATGAAGAGGGGACATCGAAGGCGGACCGGCTCGGAAAGCCGATATTTATCGATTTCATGGCCGAGTGGTGTGGATCATGTCAAAAGATGGAGGAAGAGACATACAGCGATCCTGGAGTCCAAGAGAAAAGCGGAGAGGTTATCTTCATAAAAGTGGATGTCGACGAGAGAAGTGACCTAAGTTCACGGTACGAAATCTCCGCTGTCCCCACCATGGTCTTTGAGAGCCCTGAGGGAGAAGAGGTGGATAGGAACGTCGGTTTCATGAGTGCCTCAGAGCTCAAAGAAAAGCTGGACAGCGTTATCAGTGAGTTCGATGACAACCGAAACGACGAAACGGATGAGTCTGTTGACCTGGAAGAAGGGTCGGAGGAGGAAAAACCCTTCTGGAAAAATTTCTTATTCTGGAATGTTGCCGCATCTTTGATCGCTGCAGTTTTTATAGTAATGCTTCTGAGGAGAAGAAAAATTGATGATAAAGAAGATGAAGAGGGTGACGAAGGATGAAAAAGTGTTCCATCGCACATACAAAATCCAGACCTACCCTCACAACCATACTCATGATGATATCGCTCTTTCTTCTCCTCTCGATGCCTCTCGTTACTGGAGGAAACCAAAAAGCACCGGATTTCACCGTTAAAACCGCCGAGAACGAGAGCTTTACTCTTTCCGATCAAAAAAAACCGATCGTGATAGAATTCATGAGTTCCCTGTGCGTAGATTGTAAAGTGGCAGAAGAAAACCTTAAACAAATCTATGTAGACCATGAAGACGATTTCGTTTTCATAAGTATAGATATCACTGATCCTTCATTAGATGAATTACAGCGATTGAAAGACGAAAGAGAGATACCTTGGAAAGTTGGACAAGGTGATGCGGAGCTCTTCTCTACCTATCAGGGGACTTCCGTACCCAAGTTGGTGATGGTCGACACCGAAGGTTACATCACGTTCGAAAAAACGGGCATCGTCTCTGAGCAAGAGATAAAGGAGAATATGGATGATATTATCAGAGGAGACGCAGAGCCTATTGAATTTACTGAATACGGTGTCTATGGATTGGCGGTCATGGGCGGAGTGGCGTCATTTTTCTCCCCCTGCTCCTTCCCTCTATTGCCCTCTTACTTCGCCTACTACGTCAGACCTGGAGAAAAGGAGGACAAAAAAGAAGATAAGAAAACGTCAAGAAAGATAGATCACCGGGGACTCAAGATGGGTTTGAAGGCATCTTTAGGTATGATCATCGTTTTCGGTGGGATAGGGGCTCTGATAGTAACTGGTGGAAATTGGCTAGCCGATTATGTTCCCTACCTTCAACCTCTAGTAGGAGGTGTCATCACCTTTTCAGGTCTGCTGATCTTGAGCGATGTGGATTTGAGTTTCCATCTCCAAAATCTCAAAAATAGGATCATCACGAAAGAAAGAAAAAAGAAGAACCGCGACAAAACCCATCTCAGCCCCTTCTATTACGGGTTAGGGTATGGGATGGGTTCGGCTGGATGCACGATACCAGTTTTCATCGCGGTCATAGTCGCATCGTGGCTGACCCAAGGCATCTCGGGCGCGCTCACGGTCCTCCTTCTCTACCTACTGCCCATGGTCTTTCTTATGACGGTGATCTCTATACTGATATACGACTTGAGAGGTGAGATCATCAAAAAGTTGAATAGATATATCAGATTGATCAACCGTATATCCGGCATGATTCTAGTTGTTGCGGGGATATCGCTACTACTGGTTTTCTTTTTCCTGTAAAGTTATCAGTTCTCATCTGGTGATCATTTTTCTGTAAAGATCCGACGATTATAAATCCAATGAAGTCCATAAATTGATAGGAGCGTGATGATGTGGTAAAACTTAAAACAATAAACCCTACAACATTTTTATCAGTAAAGAGTATAGAGGGCCCATCGAAGAACTGCCTTTCAAAGAGTATATCAAAGGTCTGAAAAGATGGGGTAAGAAGAAAAAAGCTAAAGCCTACGGAAAACCCGTTTTTTTTACTACCATCCTCTGACGGAGAGGGATACAGATAAATTCAGGATCGACGTAGCCAAGCCGATAAAACGGAGGAAGATAGCCGGAAAGGGATACAAATTGATGTTTTTGCCTTCTATGAAAGTCGCGGTAAAAAGTTTTGAGGGATCACCTTCAGACTATCCGCAAGCTTTTGAAAAGGTATTCCAATGGATCGAAGAAAAAGGGTATAAGCCGTATGGGGACAGGATGGAAAAGATCAAAAAACGCCAGAAGAAAGGAGGAAAATTTCGGATCAAAAGTCAGGTGCGGGTCCCGGTAAAGGTACCAAAAAAGAAATAGAAAAAAGAGAAAGTGGTCTATGAGGTCAGGCCATATCTTCAAACCTTTCCTGCATCTGATCCATCACTTCCGGCAGTGTGGTGTATTCCATCTCCTCCATAGGTAAGCGATGCGGCTCGAAAGGCCCGTGCCTTCTCATGTATTCTGCCACATCGGCCGATTTTTCCCTGACCGTGTCGAATGCCGGGTCATCGAACAGATCTGCGGGTTCATCGAACTCCCCATCCTTTAACTGTGTGCCTAGGCTCAAAACCCTGGGAGGTCCGTCGAACCTAGTACACTTGGCATCTTTTTGTGATACTGGCATGATGGGGCCGTTGTGGCTTCCGCGCATCCAACCCGAGACCAGGTAAGGGTGAGAGAAAGGTTCGAGTACTTCTCCAAGAGCCGGTAGACCAGATTGGGCTCTCACCACCGCAACAGGATCGTCCTTACCGACGTACTCTCCAGCGATCTGGTAAAGCTTCTCCGTACTGACCACCGCCACGGGCTCGTCCGCCGGGAGTTTGCTTCCCTCTTTAGGATAGACCCTCTTGATCACGAAACGACCTTTAGCCCCCAAGAGGGCCAAGATATCGTAAAGCTCTTCCGGGGCGCTCATGGTGATCTTCTTATTTTCTTTTATATCCATTATCTCAAACCGGAATCCTGGGTGCAGTGAAGGATCGATAACCAATCCCGCAGTGTTGAAAGGGTCCGCGAACATCTTGAAGATCGGGTAGTTGAAAGCTCCTGGCTCAGTTTTGTCCATAAGGAAGGCGACCACTGGCTCAGCTTTCCTTTCGGTGAATTCCATCTCGGCTATACCTGGCCCCATCCCTCTCACGTTACCGGAGAAGGCGTCTGAAAGCAGGTCCTGACCCGCACCGTACAAACCCAGCTCTTTGGCTTTCTCCGTTGCCTCTTGGAATGTATCCCAAGCAAGAGAGTGTATCTTCTCTGAATCTTCACCTTCACGGTGTGTCATCAAGAGCTCAAGGTCGTCTCCACAGTGCGTTACGTGATGATCGATGAGGTCGTCCGATTCACTCAGTTTTTTCTCCGCCACTACCATCAGTTCATCGTGGACTCTAGAATGTCCTGGATAACCACCTACATCCGCCTTTATGATGCTGAAAGTCGTTTTGCCCATATATCTCAATCCTCGGTACCGCCTAAGAAGACGTATAATAAAAGATTATCGATATACGGACAGCCCTACGCAGGTCGGAGGGAAGAAAAATTTTTAACGTCGCCCTATATCTTTCTAAATAGGTGGTCACCTTGATCGAAGATTACTCTTTCGGAAAGATAGTCATCGACGGGAAGACTTACACCGATGATGTCATCCTCCTTGGTAAAAAAGTGATCTCTGAGTGGTGGAGAAAGTATGGGCATGAATTGGTCGTGCAGGACCTCGAAAAGATCATAGAATACGAGCCGGAAGTCTTGATCATAGGAACGGGCTCTTCTGGACGGCTGACCATTCCATCAAAAGTCAGCAGAAAATTGGATTTTGAACTCGAATCATACCCCACTAAAAAAGCCTACAGGAGATACAACGAATTGATAGAAAGCGACAAAAAGACAGCGGCGGGCCTCCATCTTACCTGTTAATAAAAATATATCTATTTCATACCGTATTCTTCCACCCCTTTTTCAACCTCCGAGATGAACTCTTCGCTACTCTCAGAGGACTTCGTAATAAAACTCACCCCCACAAATAACACTGAAGTTATCAAAAGACCCCAAACCGATGGCCACCATCCCAACGGGTAGTATGCTTCCCCCGCTATGTAAAGAGAAACGGTGATGATACCGCCGACCGTCATGCTGGAGAGGGCTCCTTCGGCAGTGGCCTCTTTCCAAAAGAAAGCACCGATGATGGCGGGAGCCATCACCAACAATCCTCCTGAAGCCATGCTCGATAGCACCGCTATCAAGTCGAGCCTAAGGTTCGCAAATATTATGCAGGTCACCAAGATGATCAAGATTATGACCTTTCCGGAATAAAGCTCGAGTTTTTGGGATAGGGATGGCTTAACTTTTTTCACTAGATCTCTTGAACCGAGTGAGCTCAGAGTCAATATTATGGAACTAAGAGTAGAAGTGGCTGCTGCAAAGATGCTGACGAATACAACGAGAGCGAGTATTGCAGGAACGTTGCCGAGGAGCACCGGCATAGCACTATCCGCTTCGGGAACTGAGAGACCAGCACCTGCTATGGATAGACCAAGTAGCGTGGTGATCACGGTATAGATCAAAGCGAAGATCGAGAAGTAAAGTATCATCCTCTTGAGACTTTTGACCGAATCTGAAACGAACATCCTTTGGGAGACCTGTGGATTCGTCAACGCAAAAAAAGCCCAAGGCAGGGTCATACCCACGAACATCTCTATATCCCAGTTAAGTTGGAGGAGGCGAGGATGGTTAACGGTCACCTCGGTCAGGAATCCGCCGGGACCGCTAAAGAAGTGATAGAAAACGAATATCACCAATATTATGCTGGCGATCAACATTATCATGGCCTGGAACGAGTCGGTCCACGAAACGGACTTCATACCGGCCCAAGAAGCGCTGATCCCGCTGTATACCGCCACCAGTAAAACTCCTCCGAGGTAAAGAAGGGATATAGAAAATCCAAAGATGTTTAGGCTAGGGACCGTTATCGAGGTCATCCCCTCCAAAAGATAACCTATACCCATCATCTGGATCGAAGCATAGGGGACCAACATGACCAAACAGATCATGGAAGAAACGATTCCCACCCACTTGTTGTCATACCTTTTAGACAAGAGCTCTGGGGGGGTGATTATCCCGTATTTTTTTCCCGCAACCCAAAATCTGGGTGCGAATATGAGCAGCAGTAGGATGGTGAAGATGATATATATCATCTCAAAACCCACCGCCGCAACCCCGGTCTTGTAGGTCAAACCTACCAAGCCGATCATCATGAAGGCGCTGAAAGTTGTAGCGCTGTAAGTCATCGCGGAAATAAAACCACTCAGTTTACGATCAGCGAGGAAAAATTCGGGTATGCCTTCCCCTAAGTGCTTTCTGGCGAAGTAGGCTATCACGGTGCCGATGACGAACCAGGTCAGGAGAGCGAGAACTAGGTAAAAAATATTCATCGCTCCACCCCCCATTCTTTAAGATGGAAGTATCCTGTGACGAGAGTAAACACAGCCAAAAGGGTCCAGAACAAGTAGCTCGCCCAAAATCTAGGTATATCTCCCAAAAAGGTGTAGGGTACCCCCACGCTGATCACCGCCATGGCTATTACGACAGTCCACAACGTTTTTATCTTCACTAGACCACCATCTTTTTTATTCAGGACATGAGTGTGTATAACGAAGTAATATTTAGGGTTGGGGTTTTATGAAATAGTTTCTCAAAGTGCCTATACCTTCTATCTCTATCTCCACTTCGTCCCCGTCCTGTATCGGACCCACTCCAGAGGGAGTCCCTGTAGAGATGATATCTCCTCTTTCCAGCGTTATGTAAGTAGTTATCTCATCTATCAATTCAGGTATAGAAAAGGCCAGTTGGTCTATGGTGGACCTTTGTCTCAATTCGCCGTTCACAAGCGCCTTTATCTCTGCATCAGTTGGAACGCTCTTTTTGTCTGCAACCACGGGTCCTATAGGGGCCGCTTTATCGAAGGCCTTACCTCTCACCCAGTTCTGCTCTATCCTCTGATCGTCTCTGTTGGATAGGTCGTTCACACAGGTGAAGCCCATGACGTGTTCCATAGCATCTTTTTCCCTCACGTTCTTACACCTCTTTCCTATGACCACCCCTAGTTCCGCCTCATGGTCTATCCTTTTTTTTCCTTTCAAAAGGGTGATGGTCTCTTCATGGGCCGCGACGGCATTAGGCGCCTTCAAAAATAACTTTGGTCTTTCAGGTATCTCTTTACCCGTCTCCTCGGCGTGGTCCTCGTAATTCAGGCCGATGCAGACGAATTTGGTGGGTTTAACAGGAGGAAGGATTTCTACGTCCTCAAATCCATATATCCTGTCCTCGAATTCCACTTTTCCGGCTTTCACCTTCCCGATCTTCACGGAACCGCTGCTGTCTTTAAATCTCACTCTTTTCATGCTGATCTATAACACAATAGCGTGGATAAAATATAAGCTTTAGGTGGACGGCAGGGAACGAAAAGCTCAGATCTTCTCAGCCGTCACATAGTTATTCCCTTCAGAATGAAAGCTCTCTTCAACTGATAGACCGCTCTTTTCCACATCTTTTGCCAATTCTTCTAACGTGTAAAGGTGGTAGAACCTCTCTACCACTTCGCCGTCCTCTCGGTGCCACGGGACCATGACTTCTCTTTCTCCTTTATCCAGGTCCCACCTGTCCAGTTCTCGTGCCCAGCTTGAGACTAGTATCTTCCCTCCGATCTTCAAAACCCTCTTCGCCTCCTTTAGGCTTTTCACCCGTCCTTCTTTAAGATGGTGTAGAGTGGCTACGTATATCACGCTATCGAAGCATCTATCCACGAAAGGCAAGTTTTTAACGTTAGAACGTAATAATTCAACTCTAGATAGAACTTTGACCTTTTCCTCGATGTTCTTTCTAGATATTTCAAGCAGGTGAGTTGAGGCGTCGATCCCCACAACTTCACACCCTTTTTCTAGACCTTCGACCATGTGTCTTCCGTTCCCACAGCCCATATCTAAAAGTCTACCTTGGCATCCTTCCAAGAACTCAACCACCTCGTCCCAAGGCATCTTCCTAGTCTTATCAAAATGATCTGCTATGGAGTCGAAAGTTTTTGAAGCCCTGTGAAAGTCTTTCCTCTTCTTACTCATCGTTCTTTCTTGAGAAATAACATAACTTTTATATCCTCCGGTATTTTACAATCATAAGATGGAGATTTTGAGCGCTGAAGTGATGTTTATGATCGTCATCTGTTTAGGACTCGCTTCCATAACTTACTACAAAGGTCTGCTCAACTGGGACGGGGCCGTTACAGCTTTCTTTATGGCCATCTTCATCAGCTTCCAGGGCGGTTTAACTCTGATATTGCTCCTGCTCATCTTTCTCCTCAGTGCTTTTTTAGCCACTAGATACAGATTTGGATATAAAAAGGAAAGGGGGATCCAACAGGGTCTTGAAGGCGAAAGGGGATGGAAAAATGTCGTAGCCAATGGAGCGATACCCACGATAATTCTCCTATTATATAGTTCAGGTCCTGTAGCGAACTTTGGATTCCTGGGGGCTAAAATAGTATTTCCTCTTTTCGTGGCCAGCGTCTCCGCGGCGGCTTCTGACACACTGGCGTCGGAGGTGGGCATGGTCTCGAAAAAAACGTATCTCATAACGAATTTCGAGAGAGTCGAACCCGGAACTAACGGGGGTATCTCGTTGTACGGTGAAGTATGGGCGTTCCTAGGGCCTCTCTACACGTTCCTAATGGCCCAGGGTATGTTTTATATGGCCAATATGTATTTATTACCCCTAAAAATCATCCTTCTGGGAACTATTATCAGTTTCTTGAGCTGTCAGATAGACAGCCTCTTGGGGGCGACTCTCGAACGAAAGGGATTGATGACTAAATCCATGGTGAATTTCACGTCGATAATGATATCTATGATCATATTTGGAGGTATATTATGGCAGATAGGATACTGATGTTGATATTGGATGGTGTAGGAGACAGGTCTGTGAAGGAACTGAACGGAAAGACGCCCCTACAAGCCGCTGAGACACCCAATTTGGATCATTTCGCCGAAAAGGGCGAGAACGGCTTGATGGACACCATAGCACCTGGTATCAGACCCGGAAGCGATACGGGGCACCTAGCCCTCTTAGGGTACGATCCTTATGAGGTCTACACCGGTAGAGGCCCCTTCGAGGCATCTGGAGCCGGGTTGGAGCTCGATCCCGATGACGTAGCCTTCAGATGTAATTTCGCTACCTTAAAGGACGGAAAAGTCGTGGATAGAAGAGCCGGGCGGATCAAAGAGAAACAGGAAGAACTCACCAAGACTGTCCAAGAGATAGATTTAGGTGTGGATTTTCAATTCAAAGATACCGTTGAACATAGAGGAGTACTGATCCTCAAAGGCGAGGGGCTCGGCGGCGACGTTAGCGATGTAGATCCACATAAAGAAAAAGAGGAGTTCCACGAAGCGGTGCCGTTAAAAGATACGAAGGAGAACAAAAAGACCGCCGATATATTGAACGATTTTACCAAAAAGAGCACGGAGGTCCTTACAGATCATCCCGTCAACAAAGAGCGTGAAGAACAAGGAAAACCCCCCGCCAATGTTATATTGCCCAGAGGGGGAGGAAAGGTCCCGAGATTAGAGGACATGAGATCGAAACACGGATTGGAAACCGCCGCGATATCCGGTATAACTCTGGTGAAAGGGGTCTGTGCTCTTGCAGGTATGAACATAATAGAGGTCGAAGGAGCAACCGGTGGACTCGATACAGATCTAGAGGCCATGATAGAACATACCGTTGAGGCTCTAAAAGATCACGACTTCGTTCTGGTCAATATCAAAGGCTGCGACTTGAGCGGTCACGACGGCTTAGCTCAGCAGAAAATGGAGTTCATAGAGAAGATCGATTCATTTTTAGAGCCCTTAAGCGGCCTTGAAGACACCTACGTGGCGATAACGGGAGACCATTCAACACCAGTGACCATAAAAGGTCACAGCGGCGACCCCCTGCCTCTCACGATCTTTGGCGAGGACGTCAGGAACGACGACGTGGCGGAGTTCAACGAAAGAATCTGCGCTCAGGGAAATCTGAACAGGATCCACGGGAAAGACCTTCTTAATGTTTTGAAAGATCTCGCCGATAGGGCGGAAAAATTCGGCGCCTAGCGTTTGTAACCTATATTCTCCAAAAATTCTTTCCTCTTTTTCTTATCCTCTTCTCCTTCCACCCCAACTGTAGGTTCACCATCGATGACACCCAAGATGCCTCTCCCGCTCTCTGCATCCGCAACTATAACTTCTACGGGATTGGCGGTGGCGCAGAATATCCTGCATACCTCTGGAACGTCCTTCACAGCTTTCATCACGTTGATGGGGAAGCTCCCTTTTAAAATTATCATGAAGGAATGACCGGCGTTGATATCCCTCATATTTTTCACGGCGAGCTCTTTCAGTTCTTCGTCGGTCCCGTCGTATCTCACCAGTTTATCGCCCGAAGCCTCGCAGAATGCCAGGCCGAATTTTATCTCTGGTACGGAGGTGACTAGGGCTTCATAAATATCTTCAACGGTCTTTATGAAATGGCTTTGACCCAATATCACGTTCATCTCCTCTTCCTTTTCTACTTTCACTCTCTCCAATTCTAGATCCATGTTATCGGAGAGAATAAGTTATAAGAGATAATTAGATTTAACGCTCATTAGAAAAGGTTGTTCACTCTTCTTTTTCCTCTCCCTCTTCCTCTTTCAGGGTCTCCTCGAGAGGTTCGAGTTGATCGGCCTCTTCTAGTTCATCCGGATCCGGTTCCTCTTTTGCCCCTATCTCCCATTCACACTCGTCACACTTTTTTGATTCTCCCAAAAGAGCACCACACTCCGGACATTGGTCCTCCAGCTCCTTCTCTTTTTCTTCCAAACCCTCTGTACTTTCCTTCACGCCTCTATCCATCCGTCTTTTCAACCACAATATCAACAAGCCGAAGAGGAATATCGCCACGGTGGAAAAGAAGTACTCAAAAGTGAGCAGTCTAAAGGCTCTTGATCTCTCGATGGTTATCGGACCATAGCCTCTCGAAGTTCTATGTATATCGTAATCGGGTTCTCCTTCGATAGTCATATTTCTCCTGACAGAAAAATAATGGCCGTAGAGCCTCTCATCTAGACCAGATACTTCAGTATGGTAGGTATAGGTATGATTGGTCTCGGCGATACGTTCCATCTCATACTTTTCATAATCCTTAGTACCCACACCTGCGGCAGTGGTCACCGTCAGATTGAGGTATACCGTATAGTTCTCCACGTCGTCTCTCTCCAGGTACTCTCTAGTGATGTTCACGGTGAAGTTGAAGCTGGTACTGGAATCTCCATAGAGCGGTTCTACGGATCCATCCTGGAAATGTTCGGAGCGAAGGAGTCTTGGGGGGCGATCATAGATCAAACCCAGCTGGAATGCTGATATACTGAGCGCTATCAAAAGTACGCTCACAATACCCACGATGAACAGTTTTTTCAGGTCGTTTTCATCATAGAGCTTGTAAGGGATCAAGATCGCAAGGACCGGGTGAAGTACGTTCATCAAACACGGATTTACGAAGATCAACCATAAAGATGCCACGAAGACCGTTCCTATATAGACTAAAAGAGAGAATCGGGACTGTTTTACCTTCCTGAATCTTTTGTTCAATTCATCCAGTTTAGATGTGAAGCCTTCCTTTTTCATGATATATCCATGCTCAGGGATCAACAAAAACGGATGAAGATAAATAATCTTTTGCATCGTTCTTTTCAGTTCCGCCTTCAATCACATATCGATTTAATTTTAAAATTTCTAAATAAAAAAAGAAAAGTTATAAATACGGTGATATCCCTTATCAGTTCTAACAATCCATTGGGATATATATGAGATATAGAGATGCCTTTTTTGTTTTCGGCCTTGTGGTTGTACTGGCCCTATCAGGGATTTCTGCGGCATTCGTTGCATATGGTGAAACAACTGAAGAAGAAACCTCTGCTTCTGCTAGTATCATAGAAGAACCTTTTGAAGATATTGACGACTCTTTGGATGAGTATCCCTTTCCATCTGAATATCCTTCCGTAAATCAGCTATACGATTGGTATGACGATCTTGTGACCCAATATCCAAATTTGGTGGAAAAACACCATTACGGAACCTCCTACGAGGAAAGAGATCTTTGGGCTCTAGAGATAACTTCAAATGAAAGCACAGTTGTAGAGGAAAAACCGAGTGTTCTTATCGATGGAGGTATTCATGCTAGAGAATGGTCTGGTCCGCAGGTCACTTCGTATTACATGTGGAGGATCGTGGATGAATACGATTCCAATCAAACTATAAATTGGTTGGTCAATAACAGAAGGATCTTCGTCGTACCTATGACCAATCCGGATGGGTACATATATGACGGGGATGGCGATCTGAGTGCATCGCAAGAGTGGCGGAAAAACCGCAACGAATCTACTCCCACTGACGCCGTCGGAGTCGACCTGAACAGGAACTGGGATATAGCATGGGAAGATGGAGATGACGATCCCTCTTCCGATACCTATCACGGGGAAGCGCCCTTCTCCGAATATGAGACACACCAGTTGAAAGACTTCATGATGGATAACGACGTGGATTCCTACCACAATATCCACAGCTATGCAGGTACTCTATTGATACCAAATATGTACACCGGTGATCCATCACCCCACGACGACTGGTATAGAGGCATGGCGGACCATATGACTTCTTTGACTTCCATAATGGGTGACGAAACTCAAGATTATTCCTATGGACAACCCGATGAAGAGATAGGCTACAGCGCTCCTGGAGGAGCTGCGGATTGGGCGTATCACGATATGGGGGCTCAAGGTGTAACTTTCGAACTAGCCACAGCGGGTGATGGCGAGAGAGGGGGATTTTATCCGCCCGAAGAAGATATAATGACCATCAACCAGGACGTCGACGATTCACTCATATATCAGACAAGGGTCGCTGATACCGACCTTGGAGATGGCGAGAATTTACTGTACCCTCCAGTGCCATACTTGGTCTACGGAGAGGTGGAAGATGACATGGGTGACCCCGTGACGGATGTACAAGTCGAAGTGGAGAGTCAAGTTACAGGAGAGAACTTGAATATAACCACTGACAGCAACGGTTATTACGAATTCAATTTCGGGAATCTTGTGGAAGATGGTTATGACGTTGGTGATGACTTTACAGTGGGTGTGGATCAAGATCCAGAAAGCCAGGTCGATTTCACGGTCGATGATACCTGGGGCAGGAAGATCGATCTCCAGTATGTGCAAGATACTTACGTACAAACTATAGAGGCATCGCAAGTGACTACCGGTTCTGCAGAGTTGACCGGTAGTGTTACCCTGGGCGAGGTCAATAACGTAGATGCATACTTTGAATACCGGATCTCTGGAGACCCAGATTGGCAGTCCACGCCCGCCCAGCAGGTGGATGTCGATGGCGAATACACCGAGGTCGTAGACGGCCTTGAATCCAACACGACCTATGAATTCAGGGCCGCTATAGAATGGGACGGAGGTTCGCAAGAGGATCTCGGCCAGACACTTCAATTCACCACCGAAGAACAGACGCTGGAGCCTCCTTTGGATCTGAGGATCGAAAAGGACGAAGCTGAAGGGGACCTGATACCAAAGTGGGCCGACGTTGGGGCGTCGGAGTATCACCTTTATTATTCCGAAAATAGGTATGCCGAGTTCAGCACATGGCAGCAGTTAGCCACTGTCTCGGACACGCAATATACCCATGAGGGCGCCTTGGGTGGAGAGAATTATTACTTGGTCAGGTCAAGTGATGGCAGTGTAGAGAGTGATAATTCTACCCTGGCTTTCTGTGTGGAGAAGTACTTCGGGGATGAAAGGCCTAGACATTACATCTCGGTGCCCATGGGGTTCGAAGACCGGAATGGAGACGGAGAATTGAAAGCTAGCGATCTCGTGATGTCTATCGAAGGTGATTTAGAAAGTAGCGAATACATCTCCGATGTAGTAAAATGGGACTATATGGATAGGGGCTACAGTGAAAGGTACTATTACGATACAGGGAGCGGAGGATGGACCGATGACTTTGTTATAGAAGCGGGCGACGGCGTCGGTCTGTCGGTCGAGAAAGAGTTCACCTGGCACATAAACGGGACTGATACTTCACATTCGATCTCTTTGGGAGACGAGCGTCCGCGTCATTATGTATCTATCCCCTATACCTTGGCCGAGCAAACCGGAGATGGAGAATTAAAAGCCAGCGATCTGGTGACCTTGATAGAGGGAGACCTTGAGACCAGCGAATTCATATACGACGTGGTAAAGTGGGACCATATGAGCAGAGGCTACAGCGAGAGATACTACTACGACGGTCTTGCCGGCGAATGGACAGACGATTTCGTTATAGAGCCGGGAGACGGTATCGGTTTCGCGGTGAAAAACGAGTTCACGTTGGACCTAGAACTGATAACACCTGTGAGAGGATCCACAGTGAGTGGATTAGATTTTGAAAGACCAGAAAATATGCCCGCCGCAGCCCAAATCGATGTATCATATCACTCTCTGCCGAGCATCACCGTGAAGACCCATCGGTGTGCATGTCCGATAGTCTCGAAGAGAAAAACGTGAACCTACACAACCCTTTTCCCTTCTTTATAAACTTCCTCTACCAAATTGCCGCCGAAACGGTACGGTATGTGTTCGTGGTTTGGAACATCCAATACAAGGAAGTCTGCTTTTTTTCCTTCTTCTAGTGATCCTATATCTACTCTCTCCACGGCTCTAGCCCCATTGAAAGTTGCGGCGGTAAGAGCTTCACTGGGTGTCATCTTCATCTGTATACATGCTAAGGTGATCACCATCTGCATCGACTCTGTCCAGCAGTTCGGATTCAGATCGGTAGCAAGAGCGATCGGCATCTCATTTTTTATCATCTTCCTCGCCGGAGAGTATTCGTCGTCCATGAGCATGAAAGGTGTTCCCGGTAAGAGTATGCCTATGGTCCCAGATCCCGCCATATCCTGGATGTTCTTTTCACTGGTCTTGACCAGGTGTTCCGCAGATACCGCGGATATCTCTGCGGCCATCTCACTGCAGCCTATGTTCTCTATCTCGTCAGCGTGTACCCTAGGTTTCAGACCGCTCTCCTTTGCGGCGGTGAGCAGTCTTCTGCTCTCCTTTGAAGAGAAAACGCCTTTCTCGCAGAAGACATCGCAGTAGTCCGCCAATCCTCTCCCCACTATTTCAGGCAGCACTTCCTCTATACAGAAATCGATATAAGATCTAGGATCATCAAATTCCGGCGGTAAAGAATGGGCCCCGAGGTAGGTCGGAACAAGATCGATGGGATGATCTTTATCTAATTCTTCTATCACTTCTAAAGATTTGATCTCATTTTCCTTGTCCAAACCATATCCGCTCTTCGCTTCGACTGTCGTAGTCCCGTGACGAAGCATCACGTCCAATCTTTTGTTAGCTTGATTTTTTAGCTGAACCTTGGAAGCATCTCGCGTGGCTCTGACAGTACTAAGTATCCCTCCACCCTCTTCCATTATCTCCATATAGCTCATACCTTCTATCTTCATCACCAACTCGTCTTCACGGGAGCCCGCAAAGACAAGATGGGTGTGTGGATCTACAAAACCAGGTATGACTGTTTTTCCATCAGCATCCACTATCTTTTCAGCCTCATAATCTCTCTCTATCTCCTCGGTCGACCCTGCCGCTAAGACCTTGTCGTTTTTTACCGCTATGGCGCCATCTTCTACTTTGCCAGTATCCTGCATTTCGTCTCCTCTTCTGGGCCTATCCGGGCCTTTCAAAGTGTGCAGCTCAGAGCAGTTTTTTATCACCAGGTCAGCTCTCATCATATCATCACTCCCAATATGCCTAAATTTTTCATCACATAAAATATCAGTATACCTATACCGATTATCATCGCTATCACTGCCCATATCTGGGCGAAAGTTATAAGCAAATACAGCTTTGCCTTCTTTTCTGGAGTTTCGAAATATCTCTCGATGAGTTCTTTCAGTATACCACCCACTCATCCATTCCTTCGGTCCCTCTTAGGTCCTTCAATTTTCCTCTTCCATCATAGACTTGATCTTCTTCCTACGGAAGAAGTCCTCCCTTTCCCTTTCCTCTAACTGCCTTTCTATGTATTTTATCGTGGCTTCCAATTTGGGTATGTAGACATATTCTAAAGCGTTTACTCTGCGTTTCGCCTTCTCTATCTCGTCGGCTAATTTGGTTAATTTCCCCTCGATCTCTGCCGCCTGAAGCGACAGTTTGAGAGCTTCCCTGAACTTTTCTACGGACTCGTCAAGTTTCACCGAGGTGTCCGCATACCCGTAAAATTTGTCTTCGGGAACCCGGGGTTCGATCTCTGGAACTTTGACTCCCATTATATTGTCCGACCCTATCTCAAGGTCCTCCATGGGGACCGAACCGTCAGCTATAGATTCGACCTCGTTACTGCCCATTATCATCTGAGCTTCCGTCAATCTATCAAAACTCTCTTCAAGGACTTTCTCCACCTCCTCCCGTATCTCCTCCCGCCGGTCCACTATCTTAAAAAATTCGTTTATCAAAGCGTCCTTCTTTTCACTCAAAAGATCATGACCGTTCTCCGCGAGGATCTTTCTTTTCCTGATGCGGAGTAATTCCATCCGGGTCGGCTTCACGTCTTCGAGTCTTTCAGCCATCGGTCAAAGAGGAAAGGGCGAGGTATAATATATTTTCCCATCTCCTATCGTTTAGTCCTCCAAAAATCTGAGGACTATCTCTGTTTCTGGAAGAAAATCTTTCTGGTCCATCTTTGATCTCAGTTCGTCAGGGTCTATGAACCGACCTTCTTCGAATTCTTCGGGAGATAACTCTATATCTTTTGGATCCACAAAAGCTCTATAGAGTTTCACGTTCTCTTTTTCCTCCTCTATATCCTTTTTAAAACTCCCTACCTCTTCGTAGTCTCCCAACACGCCCAACTCTTCCTCCATCTCTTTCTCAAGGGCCTCCTCGTAATCGTATCCTGAAGACACGTGGCCGCCCAACACTATACTCCAATAGCTTGGAAAGAATCTTTTATCCGCGCTTCTCTTCGTCATCAAAAGTTCTCCATCTCGGTTGAAAACGAAGATCATAACGCTCCTGTGCCTAAGTTTTTCGTCGTGAGCTTCTTTCCTAGTGCATTTTCTCACGACTTGGTCATCCTCGTTCACTATATCGAGTTCTTCTGTCATGTTTTCGGAGAAACGGTACTAAGTGAAAAATCTATCGTAGTTGTTTGTACACTGATGCAAATATTTAATTATACCATATACATAACTAGATAAAGATGGCAGGCCCAGAAGAACGAGAAAAGTTCGGCGTATCCAGCGTTATCTCTGATCTCAAGATCGTGCTGGAGTACAAAGAATTATCCATCTTGATCTTCGCGGTCTTCGTCAGCATGATCGGTTTCGGGCTGGTGATGCCTTTTCTACCCATCTATGCGAGAGATTTTGGAGCCACAAAAACTCATATCGGACTGATGCTCGGCTTATTTTCTGTGGTCAAGATCTTCGTAGCCCCTATAGGGGGTAAATTCGCAGATATGTACGGCAGGAAATACATCATGGTGGGAGGGATGTTCGTCTATATGATCGTGATGTTCCTCTTCGGGGCCGCTAGGACCCTGCCCGAACTCTTCATATACAGGGCGAGTCAGGGCGCCGCTTCAGGTCTGGTATGGCCGATAGCTATGACCTATATCGGGGACGTGGTCAGGGAGGAGGATCGGGGAAAAGCCATGGGGCTCTATTCCATGGCATTCGCCAGCGGCAACGCCACTGGACCGGTTTTAGGGGGGCTGATAGCCAGTTATTATTCACTCTCCGTACCTTTCTTTTTCACTTCGGGTTTGGCGGCGGTAAGCGGCGTACTTCTACTTTTCGGGGTGAAAGAATCTTACGAAGGCACTAAGAGTAAAGAGGGTCATTCCCGTGTAAAAAAAGATCCTTTCTCTTTCTTGAAATTCGACCTGAGCAAGATCACGCCGCACCCCAAGACGTTTTTAGGCTTGACCGTGGGCTCCTTCACCGTTTTTTTCGGGCTATCCATGGTCTGGTCGATGCTTTCTCTTTTCGGAGACGAGGTTCTGCTGTTGTCAGCTTTCCAGATCTCCTTGATATTTACTCTGATAGGTGTGGTGCAGGTGATCGTTATGTTCCCCGCTGGGAGTTTGTCGGATCGGATCGGGAGAAAAAAGCTGATAGTCGCTGGAGCACTGATATCGTCGATATTCGCCGGCGTGATCGGACTCTCCACGGGTTTCCTATTTATAATGGTCGCAGTTGGGTTCTACACCCTGGGAAGAGCTCTAGCTAGACCTTCTTTTCCCGCCTTCGTCTCATCTCTCAGCCCGATCCAACATCGGGGGAAGATGATGGGGATCTACAACTTCGCTCAGAACTTGGCTTTCGCCTCCGGATCCTTCTTAGGCGGTGTCGTAGCGGATGTTATGGGTCTACGATTTCCATACTTCATCGCATTGGTGGTTGGAATAGGTGGAGTGGTGTTTATCTCCGTCACGGTAAAAGAACCCGGGAGGGACTGAGTCGGATTCGATAGATGCGCTCTTCAAACTTTTTCGCTCTCCCTCTTGGAATAGTACTTTATCTTTTTATCTTCAAAACCTAGATGCTCGAAAAATTTCATAGCCTCTGGATTGTCTGGTTCTATCAGGACGGCCCATATCTTAAAACCCTTCCTTTCGAACTCCCCTTCCAACTGATTAACCAAAGCTTTCCCAATCCCTCTCCCCCTATAATCTTCATCCACTGCAAGCCTGTTCATCCATCCCTTCCGGCCGTCGTCCGTACCAAAGATCATACCCACTAATTTTTCACCGTCGTAGGCTCCGATCCAATATTCGGGCTGTTCCTCTAGTTCTTCTTCGATGTTCTCTCTGGTATCTCTACCCTCGGGTTTGCACGGGATATCGTTTTTCTCCCATATCTCGATCATCCTGTCGTAATCTTCTATGGTTGGTGTCTTATATTCTATCGGCATGGAGATGCGTTAAGTGTACAAATATTAATATATCCTTCCCTTTTTGTTATCAAAGACTTGGAAGGGACTTATATATGGTCAAGAAAGAAACTATACCTCTACTTTACGATCATCATACACATACCGCTGGCTATACTGCTCTTCTAGACTCGGTCGATCTGAGTGAAATTAGAGAAAAAGACCAGGCGTTGTCGCTCATAAAAGAAGATTGCTCCGAAGATAAAGCCAACGTGGTATTAGGATGGAACAACTCATATTACTCTTTCAGTAGAACCGAAGTAGAAGAACTTCCTCCGGTGGTGATATGCAACCTCTCTTTCCATGGATTTATCTTCAACGAGAAGGCCGAGGAAAAGGTGAAGAAAAGATTCGATGATGCCGAGATATTGAAAAAGATTAATGATCCGTACTGGATGGAGAGGAACTTACCCGCTATCATGAAATTTTTAGTGAAACTTGAAGGATTGGATGAAGAAAAACTTGATGTCTTCTTTGATTTTCTGTCTGATAACGGTATCTGGAGAACCGACGACATGTTGCTTCCTGGTGAGAACATCATAGAGTTGTTCAAAGATACTGGATATGATGAAAGGACGGACTTCTGGGCGGATTTACAGACTTACGAAGAATTGAGCGAAGATGCGAAAGGTAAAGTTAAAGGGGTCAAATTATTTACAGATGGAGCTCTCGGTCCCAGTACAGCCGCTCTCAAGGAAAAGTATACAGACGGAAGTGAGGGCATACTGATATATTCCGACGATGGATTGGAAGCGGTTTTGAGGGGGCTAGAAAGTCTTGATGTGGAAAAAACCTCTATACACGCCATCGGCAACAGAGCTACGGAACAGATCGTGAGATCGATAAAAAAGATGGAAAAAAGCGGCGCCTATGTTCCAAAAACTCGTATAGAACACGCCCAGTTCATATCGAAAAGTACTGCGAAGGACGCTAAAAGGTTGGGTATCAAACTGAGTATGCAGCCGAACTTCAGTCTTGATTCTATACATTACAGTGACAGACTTCCAGAGAATTACGTGAAAAGGAACAATCCCTTCAGGATGTTGATAGACCATGTGGGTTTCATCCCTGGTGAAGACCTGATATTTGGATCGGATGGTATGCCCTACGGAGTTAAGCCCGCTTTAGAGTCGTCTTTGTTTCCGCCTTACGATGGACAAAAGTTGACCCTACATGAGTTCAAAGATGGATTCTGCTTGAAGAACAAAAAACAGGGCTCTATAGAAGTTCATATCGGTGAAAAAGAGGAAGAGGTCGCCGTCGAGAAGATCAACATTTGATTTCTCGTGTGAAAGGAAAAACTCATCTCTCGTCCCTTCTTGTCTTTTCCTCGTCTAACCTTGCGTTTGACTTCGATATAGGTTTATCTTCGATCACTTTCTTCTTCCATCTACCAGTTTTATAGACGCCTAAAGCTAGGACGAATGCGATGACGTTGCTCAGTGCCATGCCCACCCATACACCTGTGGAATGGAATGAGAGGAAGATTGCGAAGAGAAACACTAGAGGAAGCCTAAGACCCCAAAGCCTGACCAAACTCAAACCCATCTGAAGCCTCGTATGACCGGAACCACCGAGGAGTGAAGTCACACCTCTGAAAACGCCGAAAAAAGGCATCGCAAGAGAGAATATCATGAGGAATGTAGCTCCTTCAGCGATCACCTCTGGTGAGTCCGGTGTGAAGATCATTATCAAGTTGTTCCTCAATGCGAAGAGTGCGATAGCGAATATCGTCATCAGGACAGCAACGGCGAGAAAGCCCCTTTTGGCGATTTCCTCTGATCTCTCGATATCGTCGGCACCTAAACTTTGACCAACCATGGTGCTGATGGCCATGGCGAAACCTCCCATGATCAGGAAGGTGATGTTCAAAATCCGGTTACCGACGCTGTATGCGGCCCCTGCGACCCTCGGGTTCGGAAGTCTGTATACCACGGCCCAAAGGATGATGAAGCCAATAGAGGTGCCGAACCTTCCGATCCCCGCAGGAATACCGATGTCTAAGAACTTTTTCAATCTGGATAGGTCTGGTTTAAGGTAAGAAAGTTCGAGTTTCAGACCCACTTTACCCGTGAACAGCATGTAAGTAGCGTACAACGAACCGATACCTCTGCTCATGATGGTCCCTATAGCGGCACCCCTAACGCCCATCGCGGGTATGGGTCCCAAAAGAGGTATCTCAGGTATGGTTATCCCGATGAACGGTACAGGTCCTGAACCAAAGATCAGTATCGGATTTATTATCATATTTAAAACAACGGAAAAAGCCGTTATCTTCATGGGTGTTATC
>JBKHKA010000001.1:0-227984 GCA_046537845.1 Candidatus Aenigmatarchaeota archaeon | reverse complement strand
AAGGGTCAGGGAAATTACGAGGCATTGAGCGAAGTTTCCGCTAACATATTCTTCCTTCTGAAAGCGAAGTGCCCCGTGATAGCTGACGACCTCGGAGTGAAAATCGGCGATATCATATTGAAATGAGAAGAGAGGGCAAAAGGTCTCGGGGTCGCCTACTTTTCCCCTTTGATTACCACGAATGATCCCTCTCCAGAACCCTCTTCAGGTTCTTCTACCCCCTTCACTGAATCTAATCTATGAAATATGGTTTGAGAACATCGAAAATCTGAGAAGCCGGCCTTTTTCAACATCTTTTCGACTTCCTTCACAGAATAAAATTCTGCTTCACGGTAGAAAAGATTTTGCTCTTTTTTCCTTCGGTATTCTTGACCCACTGGACTCTTTTTGTCTATGAACCCGATGATGATCTCACCCCCTGATTTCAGAATCCTCTGTGCTTCCTCCAAGGCTGTTTGAGGCTCCTCGAAAAAACAGATGGTGGTAACGATCAACACGAAATCGAACCGATCCCCTCTAAAAGGAAGTCTTTCACCCACGCCTTGTATCCCCCGGATACCTCTTTTTTTAGCTATCTTCAGCATCTCTCTTGAAGGGTCTAAACCGTATTCTACCGAGAAAGGCTCGGAGAATCTACCGCTCCCTACACCTATCTCTATACCTTCTCCTTCCTTTGGGAGCAACTTATCTACAGCTTTGAGTTCGGAAAGGTAAACCGCTTTATTTCTTTCGAACCATCTTTCATAGCGCTCGGTGTTTTCATCGAACGGCTCTTTTCTTATATCCATCTGCTTCTCCGATCATATTTTCATGGTAGATACCAAAGGGCCATTAAATATCAAGATAACATTTTGATTTTTATTCTTTTCCATATCCTATCGATGACCTTCTTGGTCTCATCGCTTTTAGGTAGATATTCCATCATTGTCAACCCTTTCATTTGAGCCTCAATAAAACTATCATCGTAGGGGACCTCCCCTAAAATCTCGACCTCTCTCTTTTCCGCTATCTCTTTTATCCGCTCGGTCATATCTTCGTTCAGGTCCGCTTTGTTGATTATTATCCCTGCCCCTGTCCCAAAATGGTCCGTAACGTCTAGAACCCTCTCCATATCGTGTATGCCTGATACTGTCGGCTCAGTTACCACTAGGGCAAAGTCAGCTCCAGTTATGGAGGCGATCACAGGGCAACCGGTCCCAGGTGCCCCGTCTATCAAGGTCACCTCGCTCTTTTCATCCCCGGAAACTTTGGCATTCTCACGGACGAGCGTTACCAGCATCCCCGTGTTTTCTTCAGCCATACCTAATTTTGCATGGGACATCACACCGAATCTACATTCAGATAAGTACCACTCCCCGTTTATCGCCTCTTCAAGGTCAACAGCATCCTCAGGGCATACTATACCACATACTCCACAACCTTCACATTTTAGGGGATCTATGGTGTACCTTTGACCCCCATCCTTTTCTTGGACCGCGTCGAACCTGCACTCCTCGCGACATCTACCGCAGGAGGTACATTTACTCTGTAGTATCGAGGCTTCATAGCCTCCGCTGAATAAACCCCTCTCCTTGATCTGCGGGTCAGTCAGCAGGTGAAGGTCAGCGGCATCCACGTCACAGTCAGCTATGACGGGCTCCTTGGCTATAGAGGCGAAGGCCGCAGTCAAAGAAGTCTTGCCGGTCCCTCCTTTCCCACTGATCATCACCAGTTCCTTCCGGTCCTTTGATCTCTTAGGAGAAGCGTCACGCTTTAGACCCGATGACTTGATCTCTTGGTCCTCGTACTTTTCCACCTTTGCGGGTTTCACCCTTCTGTCCTTCTCAGCTTCCTCTAAAATATTTCTAGCTAGGTTCTCGAATAATCTCTCGTATTCCTCAAACTCCTCTACGATCATCTTACCGTCTGAATAGGCTTCGGCTATGGCTCTATCGTCGGGTATCTCTCCGATGATCTCAAGTTCCTCTTCTTCACAGTATTCCTTCAGATCTTCATCTCTGTACTCGGCTCTGTTGACTATGACCACTGGCTCGATCCCGATACTTCTGCACATGTCCACCGATAGTTTTAGATCGTTCAGGCCGAACGGTGTTGGATCGGCGATCAGAACGGCCAGATCCGCCCCTGTCACGCTTTCGACGGCGGGACAAGCCGTTCCCGGAGGTGCGTCTATAATGTTGATACCTTCTCCCCTTTCCTCTTTGACTGAATTTATCAGTCTAGGTGACATCCCTCCTTCGCCTGTTTCCAACGTGGCGTAGGTCATCTCGATACCTCTAGATCGTCCTTTTTTCAGCTCACCGATCTCTCTCTCCCTTTCGACCACGGCGTCTTTTGGGCATACCAACGAACAGGCACCGCAGACATGGCATAATTCTGGGAAGAACAGCATCTCTTCTTTCACCATGGCTATCGCGTTGAAATTGCACGCGTCAACGCATTCACCACAATATATACATCTATCAGGGTCGATCCCCTCCGGCGAGAGAAGTTCGATCATTTTTTCCTCCTTCCCTGAAGGTTTCAAGAACAGGTGACCATCGGGTTCTTCGACATCACAGTCCAGATAGTTAACCTCTTCACCCATCTCGTCAAGGGTCAAAGCGAGGTTCGTGGCTATCAGAGTTTTGCCCGTTCCGCCTTTACCGCTCGCTATAACTATATCCATATTATTCGTTCTCCAACTCTAATTCTAAACCCGCATAACAATCCATCGATCTCTCAGGAAATCTTCTTTTTATCTTTTCTTTATGTTCTGTACAGTGACACGGGATTATCAGTGAAAGATCTTTCAAGGCTTCGAATTCGTCAAACCCGTGGAAACCGCCGATCACCCCCTTGACCTCTCCAAGTCGGGAAGCTGCCTCGATTATCTCGGAAAGTCCAGGATGCGCGCAGCCGGTCAGCAGGATATTCTTCCCGTTATGGTCGAGGAGCAAAGACTGTTCCGCTGGACCCTTCCCTATCTCGCCGGTCGTGATCGCACCGTCCGAAACCTCCATTGGGTCATCGACTTCTATCAATTTCGACTGCATACTCTCCCTTATCTTATCTTTCAACCTCTCTGAGGATGATCTCAACAGGTAGACCTCAGTGGAGCCTTCGATGACGGAGAACAGACCCCCTGTATGATCGTGGTGTTCGTGAGATAATATAACTTTGTCTATAGAAGAGATGTCCACATCCAGCCTCTTCAAATTTTTTTTCAATAATCCTCCTTTATCACCCGTATCGAAAAGAATCTTTACTTCATCTTCTATGAGCGCGGAAAATTCCCAGTCGGATTCGAAAGGAGGCTCTGCCTCGTTATCGTAGACTATCTTTATCTTCATCTACCGACCGTGCCGTCCTTCGTCGCAGGCTTCCGAAAGCGAGGCCTCTTCGAGCTCATCGTTTTCCCAAGCTTCTAGAGCATCTTTCACCGTGTTACCTGCGCCGCGGTAGACCTCTATGCCCAGCTCTTCGAAAAGATCAACGGCTTTTCTGCCCAAGTTCGAACATATCATGAGATCCACACCCTCTTCGGCTAAAAGTTCTGGAGGACTCATATTACCTCCTCTGTGTGTACCGCGATTTTCTATCACCTTCACTTCATCCTTCTCTAGATAGTATATGGTGAAGGTCTTACATCTTCCGAAGTGATGGCTGATCTTTTCGTCTTTACCTTTCTTTCCAGCGGTGGGTAGAGCGATCTTCATGGTCATCTCCCCTTGCCAAAGTGTCCTTCGACCGTTTCGTTTTTGAACTCTTCCAGCTCTCCATTTTTCAATTTCTCTACCGCTTCCAAGACCTTTCCAGAACCTTTGTATACCTCTATATCCGCGGATTCTAGAGTTCGATACCCGTTGGGTCCCAAGTTTTTAGTTATCACCGCATCGATCTCAATCTCCGAAAGGGTCTGGACCACCTGTGGGGCGACACCGTGGGCCCCTTCTGCATCTTCGTTCTCCAAGGCCTCGAATCCCATCCCATCCGTATCCACTATCATGAAGTAGGGACACCTTGCGAATCTGTCGTCTATATTCGCCTCTTCGTTCTTTCCATCTGCTGATACTGCCACCTTCATCTCAATCACCTAATTCTTTTTTTAGATTTTTAACTATCTCTTCGAAAGCTTTCGATGAATCCGATCCCATCTCCATCAAGGATCTTCCTTCTTCACCACTTTTCATTATCTCGGGGTCTAAAGGTATGCTGCCCAAGAAGTTTATCCCCAATTCTTCCGCCATCTTTTTACCCCCGCCCGAGCCGAAAACGTCGATATTCTCTCCACAGTTCGGACATGTCAAAGAGCTCATGTTCTCAACGACACCGAGCACTTTCATCCCCACCTTCTCGGAGAAATCTATAGATCTCCTGACCGCTTGGACCGCCACTTCTTGAGGAGTCGTGACTATTATGGATCCATCCAAGTCCGTCAACTGCTGAGATATGCTGAGAGGTTCGTCTCCTGTCCCGGGAGGGAGATCGATGACCAGATAATCTATATCACCCCATTCCACTTCGTCGATGAACTGCTTTATCGCCTTCATCTTCAGGGGTCCTCTCCATATCACCGCAGAATCGTCATCAGGAAGTAGAAAATCCATGGAGACCGCTTTCATATCGGGATTCACTTCTACTGGCTGTATGTTCTCCTCTTCCGCCCCGAGAAAGTCTGTCTTCACGCCCAGCATCTGAGGTATCGAGGGGCCGTGAAAGTCGCTGTCGAAGATGCCTACTTTATGGCCTTCAGAAGCAAGACTGTAAGCTAGGTTGGCCGCTACAGTGCTTTTACCGACTCCGCCTTTACCGCTCATAACGACTATCTTCTTCATAGGAGTACTCAAATGTGTATAAATATATATGGTTTTTGCACGGATCGGTAGAAAAAAATGGTCATCAACACTTTTTTATACAGTATCACCAACTCGAACCTTTGATGATCACCCTGATAGGCTCGGCCCATGTATTGGATCTCTCGGACAGGATAGAAGAGGAGATCATAGCTAGAAACCCCGGGGTTGTAGCGGTGGAACTGGATAGGGTCAGGTTCGAGGCGCTGAAGAGCCAAGAAGGTGAGAAGGTGAGAGACGTGCCCCTGCTTTACCGCCTCCTTCACAAAGTCCAGAAACGCATCGCCGAGAAGTTCGGGGTCGAGATAGGCGGGGAGATGCTGACCGCCGTGAAGACCGCTGAAAAGATAAATGCGGGCGTGGCCTTCATAGATATGCCCGCACAGAATTTTTTGAGCAGATTGATGGCCGAGATGAGCTTAAAAGAGAAGATCATGCTGTTTTTTGGAGGACTGTTAGGTCTTTTCGTGAGCAAAGAAAGAGTTGAAAAGGAATTGGACAGGTACCAGTCTCAGGACCCCAGCGATTATGATGGGATGATGACCATAGAGATGCCCGCCGTGAAAAGGATATTGATAGACGAAAGGAACGAGTTCATGGCGAAGAACCTGAGAGAACTGGAAGACAGGTTTGGCACCGTGGTGGCGGTAGTAGGCGACGGACACATCCCCGGCATGAAGAAACTACTGAAGGATAGAGACGTCGAAGTCCTGGGGTTGAAGGAGATACAGGAAGAGTCTGATGAAAATGGAGAAGATGCCGCTCAGCACGGCGAAGACAACACTGAAGTCAGCTTTTCCTACGAATACAGGTATGAGGACGATTGAAGCCGGAAGAAGACCGTGGAAGAAGAAAAGCTAGAGATTTATGCGATGGAGGTGTGGGAGGAAAAGTAGGCCGAGGAAAAAAATCTCTTCTTTTCTTATTTATCAGGCAAAAATCTCTGCTGATCAAACCTCGTCATCTTCTCTGAGATGATCGTTCTCTTTGAAGCGTAGCTCGTTTTTTCTTCCTCCATACCCGTCTCTGTTTTGGTAGGGGTAAGGTGGTTTAGATGTCGTATTTTTCCCACCCGACTTTTTATCATCAGATGTGATCACCGCAACGCTAACCACGGAAGCGATGACCACCTCTCCAGCTATCGCCCCGTAAGTGATCATGTGGGCAAAGCTGAACTCGTTCTCCATCTCTCTGATCCTCTCCATGTCCTTCTGACAGAGCTCGCAAAAATCGTCTGGTGGTAGGGTCTCGTTATCTTCCCCCGTGTATTCGACCGCTGCAGCCATGACACATTCTCCTGCTCGCTCGTCGCAGTGATGCTGGTTGACGGGATCTTCGTGGTCACTTTCATATCCTATACCTACCAAGGAAAGCAGATGCCCGAATTCGTGGACCAAGACGCTTTTTTCTATATGCCTCCTTTCTACCCCGCTCCGCTCAGAAAAATCCTCTATGACGTCGCTGAACATCACGACGAAAGACGGCTGTTTAGCGAGGCCGAGAGCTCTCTCGTTATCTTTCCAACTCCCATCTAGATATAATATGTAGATGGAGATGGTGCTGTCTTCTCTACCATGGTCTCTATATTCTTCTTCCAATTCTGCGATATCTTCTTTGGTGTAAGAATCGGTGCGGTGATAAGGAGGTCCGTCTGGATCCAGATAAGGGATGGTATCATCCAGTTCGCTTCTCACGCTCTCCTTGTCAGTGTACTCCTCTATCCTCTCCTCAAGGGAGTTCACGGCCTCTCCGTCGGGGATCCGTCCCTGCACGTAATCCAATTCAACGATCAGATCGCTGTAAGGCTCGTCCTCAAGATACATCTGGGCATATTCGTGGGACTCGTAAAGTTCGAAGTTCTCTTTCACCAGCGTGGGTAGAAAAGAGTTGGTGATCACCGCTGCCACGACTAGGATGATACAGATTACCAAGACCAGACTGGATTTCTTGTAGACCGACATCGATCCCGCTTATATATATGCCATTCTTCTATATCTAACTTTTGACTTCCTGCCTTTTCAGGTCTTCATAGGCTGCAGAAGCGGCTTCTGCCGCCTGGCCTGCGGCTGTGACCGCCTGCTTCAGAGGCGAATCTATGACGTCTCCAGCAGCGTACACTCCTTCAACGTTCGTCCTCCTTTCCTCATCGGTCTTTATGTAACCATCTTCCGTCAGTTCTATCCCGAGCTCTTCTGCTAGATCGGAATTCGGTACGGAGCCTATCTCGATGAAGAGTCCCTGCAGCTCCAACTCCTCTGAATCGTCCAATCTGACCCCTTCCAGTTTATCTTCTCCAAGGAGTTCTTCGACATTCACTCCGAAGACGGGCTCTATATTCTCTTTCTGCTCTATCTCTTTGACCCTGATGGGTTCGGGTCTAAAGAATTCGTCCTGCCTATAAAGGATGTAGACCTTTTCCGAGTGATCTGAGAGCAGTAGTGCTGAAGCCAGAGCTGCATCACCGCCTCCTACGACTCCCACGACGTTTCCCTTGTGGAGGGGTGCATCACACGTCGCGCAGTAACTGACTCCTTTTCCACTTAGTTCCCCTTCTCTCTTGAGTCCCAATCTTCTCCTTTCCTGCCCCGTCGTCAGTATCACTTTTTTGGTTTCATAGGAATCTCTGCTGGCTTGGACTTCAAACCGTAGGTCTTCCCCCTCGATACTTTCGACTTCGTCGTAAACCACTTCTATGTCCAATCCTTTGACCTGCTCTTCCATCTTGTTGGCCAGTTCCATACCACCGATACTTTCGAATCCGGGGTAGTTGCAGACCTCTGGTGCCTCAGAGATAAGTCCTCCGGGCATCTCTCCGATCTGTAGAACATCTAGGTTGTACCTGGCACAGTAGAGCGCAGCGGTATAGCCGGCGGGTCCGGTTCCTACTATGATCACGTCATACATAGTAGAATCTGAAAAAAGAGGGTCGATTAATAATTTTGGGCGATTATTGCAAAAACAAATATTTATTATATCGTAAGGTGTTATCTTACCGGTGTCAGTATGAGCAGGGATAAGGAAGACCTAGTCATATCCATAGGCGGTTCGATCCTGCTACCAGATGATCGCGATACTTCGCATCTGGTCTCTTTGGCGGAGATGTTGAAAAGGAATTCTGACGGAAGAGATCTCTACCTTGTGGTTGGAGGGGGCAGGACCGCTAGAAGGTACATAGGATGGGGAAGAAAATTGGATGCCGACGAAGCCACCTTGGATGAACTTGGTATAGAGACCTCTAGGTTGAACGCTAGACTCCTGATAATCGCTCTAGGCAAGGATTGTTATCCCGTTCCAGCTAAAAATTTTGACGAAGCCATGTCGGCAGGTAATCATTACTCGACCGTAGTGATGGGCGGAACTCACCCTGGTCATACCACCGACGCAGTGGCGGCCATGCTGGCTGAAAGATTGAGATCGAATAGGCTCATAAACGCCACCGCCGTCGACGGAGTCTATACTTCGGATCCTAACAAAGATGAGGAAGCGAAAAAGCTCGAGGAGTTGAGCTACGACGAGCTGATAGAGATAGTCTCGAAAGGTGAGACTGGAGCGGGTCCGAACGTTGTATTCGATCCCTTGGGCGCGAAAATAATCAAACGTGCCGATATCAAGACCTACGTGCTTCACGGCAGGGATATAGATTCTTTTGAAAGCGCGATAAGGGACGAGGAGTTCGAGGGGAGCAGGATAACTGGATAAGGAGTTTCTGAGGAGATCATCTCACGGGCTGATTATCATCTTTCACCGATGCCTGAAAGACCGGAGGGAAAACCGTACATGCCGCCTAGAACAGCTTTCTTCATACAATAAGACCATGAGGTATCTTCACTACCAGCCTTCCCTCTGTATAGCTGAGCAGGATTCCGGTACGACGAAATAGAGTATCTAGAGCAGGCCTTCCCGAAAAGAAGAAACGTATGAATACTAGGTATGAGAACTGTCGAGATACTGAATCCAGTGAACATCTCGAACATCGAAGCGAGAAACGTGCTCACGATCGAAAGGAGCAGTATCGTTTCCATCTGTGGCCCTGATAGTACAATGTTTATTAAAAATCTAGAATAATCTCTTTCGATATATCAGTCGCACGCCCAAGTACATAGTATAAATATAAAATATTTAGTAACCATATCATATATAGTGATACATATTTTATACAGATAAAGTATATATCCGATCGATTTATGGTTGAATCGATAAGCATGGAAAAGAAAAAGGATTTGTTGGTCATCGCGGTACTGGCCATTTTGGTCGTAGCTACCGTTTCGATGACCGGATGTATAGGTGGAGAAAACAGAACTGAAGAACTGACTGTAACAGGATCATCGACTGTTCTACCGATCGCCCAAAGTGCCGCAGAGGAGTTCAACGCTCAAAACGATGATATACAAGTTTCAGTGAGCGGCGGAGGATCGGGATACGGTATCGAGGCGCTAAGAGAAGGAACTGCCGATATAGGTATGGCAAGTCGTGATATGTATGAAGAGGAGAAAGAAGAGATCGAAGATGCTAGAGATGAAGAAGTGGTGGAACATACCGTTGCGAAGGACGGTCTAGCTATCGTCGTGAACGAATATCTTTATGAGAACGGTATCCAAGATTTGAGTAAAGACGATGTTGTCAGTATATATTCCGGAGAGGTCACCAATTGGCAAGAACTTGGAGGACCTGACGAGGAGATCTTCGTTGTAGAAAGATCGGAAACCAGCGGGACTTACGGTTCATTTATGGATATGATGGGACTAGATGAAACCGTTGCCGATACACAGGGACAGGAGAACGCAGATGTCAGAAGGACCGTGATCAACACCGATGCAGCTATAGGATACGTAGGTTTGGGTTACGTCGGAGAGGAAGCTCCAGCTGTAGCCTTCAATGGAGTAGAACCTTCTATAGAAAACGTTCAGGCGGGAGATTACGAACTAGTGAGAGATCTACACTTTTACATTGTCGGTAGTCCTGAAGACGCTGTAAAGGAATACATCGATTTCGTGCTCAGCTCCGAAGGCCAAGAGATGGTAGAAGAGGAAGGATACATCCCCGTCAATTGAATGAGTGATAAAAGATGATCTCGAGAGATGTTAAAGACAAGATAGCGAGATACACATTTCTTGGGATCGCTATTTTTTCTATTTCCATTATATTTATGATATTTATATTTCTTTTCAACGAAGCCTATCCTGCGATAGAGACTCTAGGTACTGAACTTCTATCCGCGGAGTGGGGTACTAGACAAGAAAAGTATGGTTTACTAGCGGGTCTGTTCGGTTCCGTTTTGGTCGCGGTAGGAGCTTTAGTGGTGGCTGTGCCTTTAGGTCTCGGAGCGTCTATATATCTTTCTGAGATCGCCCCAGATCGTTTAAGAGCGGTCCTAAAACCCTCCATAGAGTTACTGGCGGGGATACCTAGTATAGTTTATGGTTTCGTCGGGGCTGTACTGTTGGGAAGCTTTCTTTACAGGACATTCGGCATGAACAGCCCTCATTCTTTTCTTGCGGCTATGATAATTTTGGGTATCATGGCTCTGCCCATAATAGTCAGCATGTCAGATGATGCGCTCAAAGCGGTACCCGACGATGTAAAAGATGCTAGTTTGGCTCTCGGCGCGACGAGATGGCAGACGATAAGAAAAGTGACCATACCTTCTGCGATATCCGGGATAAGCAGCTCGGTGATCATGGGTATGGGTAGAGCCATCGGGGAGACCATGGCGGTCATGTTGATCGTCGGCTCCGTGATGCGTATACCGGTGCCTTTCTTTGACATCTTTGAAGGCGGGAACACTTTGACCGCGCTCATCGCGGTACAGATCGGTGAAGCTCACGGTTTACTCATGAGCGTCCTTTTCACCGCCGGGGTCATGCTGTTCACTATTGTGGCGATAATGAGCATCATATCGGATATACTCCAGAAACGAACTACTGAAAAATTTGAGGGGAAAAGATGATCTGGAACAAGATCGGATCGAGAAAGGCGATATCTTCATCCATCTTTCTGCTCTCTGCGGCCGTAAGCGTTTTCGGTTTCTGGTCCATAGCGACCCGCTTCCATATGCAGTTTTGGATGTTGACCGTAGGTTTGCTAGTTGTTTCCATTTCCTATCATGTCCTTGGGGTCTATCATTATTTTGAATCTAGGATCAAGCAAGCGTCTTGGATCGTGTTATTTGGGTCCATATTATCTTTACTCATCATCCTATCGATGTTTATCCCAGAAATATTGGATCTCAGGCGATGGGAAGTAAGCGCGGCTATACCGGATTATTTCTTCTATTCTTTGATCCTAGTGATCACGGGACTGGTGAGCAGTTATTTCAGCTTTAGGCCCTTTTACGATTACACTAAAGAAGGGGTGCAGGTGGGAGCTTACTATGTTCTGCACGTGGCGATGTTGCTCACCGTCCTAGCGTTGTTTTTGATAGTGATAACCATCGCGGTAAGAGGAGCGGGCGGCATCACTTGGGAATTTCTTACACAGGATATAATCAGCATGGGTGAAGAAGGAGGGGTCTATCCCGCTATACTGGGAACTTTAGCGTTGATAGCTCTGACCGCTGTGATAGTGCTCCCTCTTGGTGTAGGGACCGCGGTTTATCTTGTAGAATATGCTAACGAAGGTCTACTATTGAGAGTGGTTCGAACAGCGGTTAACATTTTACAAGGAACACCATCTATAGTCCACGGCCTTTTTGGATACACCTTTTTCGTTATAATATTATTCGACGGTCAGAAATCGGTTTTAGCGGGGGCTCTAACCCTGGCGGTACTTACGCTCCCCATCGTTACTCGTTCCACGGAAGAGGCTCTTAAATCAGTTCCGGACGAGATGCGAAATGCAAGTTTAGCTCTCGGCGCGACGAAATGGCAGACCATCAAAGAGGTCGTCGTTCCTTCTTCGTTACCGGGAATACTGACCGGAACGGTTCTAGGTTTAGGTAGAGCGGCGGGTGAAACCGCCCCTATAATGATGACCGCCGTTTATTTCTCCGGGGCTGGGACTCCCAGCGGGTTGTTAGAACCGATCCAAGCGCTGCCTTATCATCTTTTGACTTTGTACCGATTCTTCGGGTACAGAGAAGTAGAATCTCAGGCATGGGCCACCGCTTTATTACTGTTGATAATAGTTCTCGGAATAAATCTAAGCGCTATCATAGTTAGAGAGAAGTTCAGAAGGAGGAATTGAAGATGTTGAGTAAAGTTATTTCAAAATTGAAGGAAAATAAATCTTGTGAGACCAAGCAGATGCCCAGAAATATCAGGATGCAGGTCGAAGGTCTTAACATGTGGTACGGCGACGATCACGCATTAAATGACATCGACCTGGATATAGAGGAGAACAAGGTCACGGCGATAATAGGCCCTTCAGGCTGCGGTAAGTCTTCGCTGTTGAGATGTCTGAACAGGATGAACGATACGATCAAATCAGCCAGTATCGAAGGGAAAGTCTGGTTAGACGGTAAAAATATCTATGACGGCGGGGCCGACTGTGTGGATATACGTAAAAAAGTGGGGATGGTTTTCCAGGAACCGAATCCTTTCCCCTTTTCCATCGAAGATAACGTATTTTACGGGTGCGAGGTAAACGATATGGACGTGGATGAAGATGAGACGGTCGAAAGATGTTTGAAAGATGCGGCATTATGGGATGAAGTAAAAGATAGATTGGATGAGAATGCGATGTCTCTATCGGGGGGGCAGCAGCAGCGTCTCTGCATAGCTCGCGCTTTAGCTACTAGACCGGAAGTCCTTTTGATGGACGAACCCGCCTCGGCTTTGGACCCGATCGCGACGGCTAAAATAGAGGACTTGATAGATGAGCTGAAAAAGGATTATACTGTCGTTATCGTCACTCACAACATGCAGCAGGCCGCCCGGATAAGTGATTATACCGCCTATATGTATTTGGGCGAACTCATCGAGTTCGGTGAAACCGAACAGATATTTGAGAGACCGGAAAAGGAACTGACTGAAAAATACATAACTGGAAGGATGGGTTGATATATATGGTCAAAGAAGAGGCAAGAAAATCGTATACTGAAAAATTGGATGAGTTGAAGAAAGAAGTCGAAAAGATGGGTAGTATATCTACCAAGGCTATATCTCTGGCGATCGAAAGTCTAGTTGAGCTTGACAAAAGTAAAGTCGAAAAAGTTGAGGAGTTAGATAAGAAGATATACAGGTATGATAGAGATATAGAAGAGAAAGGACTGAATCTGATAGCTCTTCAGGCACCGGTGGCAAGCGATCTGAGGATGATAGGGACATGTTTGAAGATCATCACCGATCTGGACCGTATAGGTAGATACTCGAAGGATATCACTAAAGTCACTAAAAGACTGACCGGGGAACCACACATGAAGAAGTTGATCTCGATCCCTAATATGGCTGAACTCACTATCGAGATGGTAGACCTTTCCGTCAAGGCGTTTATGGAAGAGGAGGAAGAGTTGATCGACGAGATCTACGAAAGAGAAGAGAAAGTGGATGCGTATTACGACGAGACCTTCAGAGAGATCCTGACCTACATGATGGAGGACAGTAATAACATCACGAAAGGTACTCAGTACGTTTTAGTTATAAGATATCTAGAAAGGATCGCCGATCACGCCTGCAATATAGCAGAAAGAGTAGTATACATGGAGACCGGTGAGAGAGTGGAACATGAAATCGATGAGGGGACATAAAGATGAAAACACTCCTGATACCGGATATTCACGGAAATCACGAGGCAAAACTTTCAAAGAGAGAACAGAAGGGTATCATCCTTTGAGAATAGGGCATGTACTGGGCTAATTCTATAGCACCTATATAGCCTACATAGATTATACAGACAAAATTGAAATAAGCAGTTACGAATCGAGCCTTGATGTTCGGTATTTCTACTCTTGCTGCGACGATACTGGTAGTCGGCCTTGCGGCCGGACTGTACATGGCTTGGAATATAGGAGCTAACGACCTTGCGAACTCGATGTCATCGGCCGTAGGCGCCGAGGCGATAACCTACAAACAAGCTATAATCATCGCATCGATCTTGAGTGTTGCAGGTGCGATATTGGCTGGGGAACACGTGACCGCAACTGTGCAAGTGGGCATATTCGATACGGGAGAGGTCGCGGCTTCTCAGGGCCAAACCAGGCTCGCTTTGGGAGGGCTCTCGGCGGTCACGGCAGCCGGGATATGGATCACCATCGCAACCTGGAAGTCCATGCCTATCTCTACTTCACACTCCATCGTTGGGGGTATGTTGGGTTTCGGACTCGTAGCTGGAGGAGTAGGCATAATATCCTGGGGGACCTTGGGCAGGATAGTGATAAGCTGGCTCACTTCTCCGATCTTTGGAGGTATCGGGGCGTTCTTGATCTTCAAGTTGATCATATATCTGATCTTCAACTCTGATGACCCCTTTTCCACTTCTAAGAAAACGGTGCCCTTCTTCTTGGGTGCCACTGCATTCATCGTTTCCGTCTCACTGCTTTACAACACCAGTCTTTCTTTGAGGATCTTCGGTGAGAGGCTGGGTGTTTTTCAAGCGATACTGTACTCTCTGCCCATCGCAGCCGTTTTGGGTTTCTTCGGGAAGTATCCCATCTTGAGAGGTATAGAGAAGAACAACGGCATTGACGACGTAGAGAAGATATTCATGAGACTCCAGATACTCACTTCATGTTATGTAGCGTTCTCCTTCGGAGCCAACAACGTGGGAAATGCGGTGGGGCCGGTGGTTCTGGTGGTCCAGAACACCTTGGGCACTTCGGGATTACCGTGGTTCATGAGCAACGAAATCTTGCTGACGGTGGGAGGTCTAGGCTTGGCCTTTGGGATCTCGACTTGGGGGTACAAAGTGATAAAAACGGTCGGTTTCAATATCACCGCATTGACGAACACGAGAGGTTTTTCTGTCGATTTTGGAGCTGCAACGACCATGCTCGTAGCGGCCATGCTGGGTATGCCGATATCGACCAGCCACACGGTGGTTGGAGCTGTACTGGGGGTGGGCTTCGCAAGGGGGATCGAGGCCATCGATCTCTCCGTTCTTAGACGTATAATCTATTCGTGGCTTCTTACGGTACCCATAGCCGCCGTCACTTCGGTAGCTATATACCTGGGGCTGATACAGTTCATCTAGACGGCATAAATTTAAAATCGGATAAAAGATATGGAGGAATGGTATGATGACAGGAGGATTTAAGAGATCGAGCTTGGAAGATACGCTCTTCGATTCGCCCTTCGACGGGCTGAACAAACACTCAGAGCTGATAAAGAAAGCGATCAGAGAGTTCAAGAAAGGCGTGTTACACTACACAGAGGGCGAGTTCGAAAAGGCCGAAGAATGTTTCGATAAAGTTTCAAAGCTCGAACATCAAGCGGACAAAGTAAAGATCCAGATACGAGAGAACCTGCCCAGATTTATCTTCATGCCTATAACCAGGGATGATTTTCTCACCCTTCTTAAGGAAGCTGATGCCATACTGGATTACGCTGAAGACGTGAGCGTTTTGCTCCCCATGAGAGAAGAGGAGATACCGGAGGCCGTGAAAGAAGATTTCAAAAAATTTTCCGAGAAAGTGTTCGAATCCGTGAAGCAGTTCGAGGAGATGATGAACTTATTCACGGAGCTCCTCAAATCAACCTTCAGAAAGCAGGATAAGGAAAGGGCGAGGGAACTGCAAAAGGAGCTCAGCGATAGAGAACACGAGGCCGACAAGATCGAAAAAAGGATCTCTAAGGAATTGTTCAATTACCAAGAAGAGCCGTTGACCGCAGTTCACCTGCTGAAAGTTGTAGATAGGATGGACTCTATAGCGGACCATGCTGAAAACGTGGGAGATATGATAGACTCGATATTGGAATCTAAATAAGATATTTGTTTTTACATAAATTCTACATGGCTCTATTTAGAAAAAAGACTAAATATATCGCTTAGAATCATCAATAGATATGCCCGAATCTAGAAAAGTTCAGATCACTGGTGGATCTACCTATATAGTCTCTCTTCCAAAAGAATGGGTGAAACAGAAAGAGATCGAGGCCGGCGACTCGTTGATACTCACACCCAGAAAGGATGGCTCTATAGTCGTCAGCCCGGAAAGAGAATACGAGAAGAAGGATCACGTGAAGGAATTGGATATATCCGATACAGATGAAGATTCGTTGATAAGAGAACTGATAGGCATATACATGGCTGGCCATTCTAAGATCATACTCAAGGCCAAGAAAGGTATAGAGCCGGAGTTGAGAAGCGCGATAATGGAATTCACCAGGATGGTCATAGGGCCTGAAGTGATCGAGGAATCAGAGCAAAGGATCATCTTGAAAGATCTCATCGATCCATCAGAGTTTTCGCAGAGAAAGGGTCTACGGAGGATGTACCTCATAGTGAAACAGATGCACGAGGACGTCATGGAAGCTTTCAAAAAGGGAGATAAAGTTTTGGCGAAAGATATCATCGGGAGGGATACGGATGTTGACAGACTCTACTGGATGATCACGAAGCATTACAACATGCTGCTTTCGAACCCCAAACTGATAGAGAGCCTAGAGATAACCACGGAGAGGAGTCTTAGCTATATGCTGGTTTCTATAATGATGGAGCGGATCGGAGACCACGCTGTCAGGATCGCTGAGAATCTTGTGGATCTTGAAGGTTTTGATAAAGCACTCCAGGATGAGATAATAGAGCAAAGTGAACTCTCGTTGAGCATACTCGAAAGATCGGCAGAGGCTTTCTTCGAGGAGGATCTAGAGGGTTTCAACGAAGCCATCGATCTAAGAGACGAGTTGGTAGATAAGAACGATCAACTGATGAGCCAGGTGAAGCAGGAAAAGAAGGAGAAAGTCACGCCCCTCTCATATATATTGGAGAGTATCTCTAGAACGGGTTCTTACGCTACGGATATATCTGAAATAGGCATCAACTACATGATGTCGAAGTAGGTGCGCATCTATTCAGTCGTGGTGTTATCCCTTTTTTCATTTTTAAATGTGCCTGCAAAATATTTCCTCATATTATCATCGGTGATGATCGAATATATGATATTCAATCCCATAAATGTGAAGGCCACGGCGCTAAGGAATATGAGCTAAGCCGTTATGTGGTAAGGATCGTAAGGGCTGTAAGTGAACGATCTAGACAGCATCAGGAACGAGAAAAATACGAGGAATAATTTAAAATATCTTCCACTGCGGACCGAATAGAACAGAAGAGCGGGGAGGAGTAGGAGGTAATAATCCAAGTGCATCTTGGGATAAAAGAGCATGAAGAGGAACAGAGTAAGGGTGAATATGGCGATGGTATCGCATCTTTTACGGTAGGCGGCGTAAAGGAGTATCGATTCACTAATGCCTAGAGCTATCAATATAGGGGTCGTCCCAGGGAGAGGTACACCAACGGGTAGTCTAGATATGCTTTTCCATATACTCACATCTCGGAAGTTGAATTGTGAAGGGACCCCTCCATAAAAGCGGAGGAACCCGAAAACTTTGGGGCCCCAGATGTAGTAGAAGAAGAGGAACAGCGCGCCTACAATCAAACCGGTCAAGATGATGTTCTGTATCCTTTTTCTCAGCTCTATATTTCTATCGAACAATTGAGACGGTATAAAGAAACTGGACCAGATCTTCGTGACGGATCCCAACCCAATAGTGAAAGCCCCGATCTTTTCTCTCCCCCTGACCAAAATGAAGATGGTCACTATGATGATGAAGGCGATCACGCTTTCGTCCTGTATGATCGCGGTCAAAGAGATGGGATTGAAGATGTACAACAACGATACCAGATAGGCTTTGTCTTCCCCCCATCTTTTGAAGGTGTGAAAGAGTAAGATGCCTCCCAACAGGGTGAAAAGAGCGAAGTAAAGATAGAAAGAAAGATAATAACCACCGTACGAAGCCGGAGGCGAGAGCAACGTAGGAGGTATGAAAGCAAAATTTATCAGAGGTGGGGGCCCGGTCCGGGTGTCCTCATACAGGTTCCCTCTTTCCAGTAGAACCGAGGCTCTGCGGTGATACCTGGCTATATCCCTCTTGTCCATTCTATAATAAAAATACACCTCTCCTGAATCCTCAAAAGTTTTTTCTCTTTTCCAGGTTTCGTTCCCGCTCATCTCAGGGATCCTCTTCAGGATTATCACCCCCTCTTCATCCCACGTGGTGTTGTAGTGAACGCTCACCTGGCCTATGTGGAGGTCGGCCGTCTCGGATAGGATAAAATTTTCAGCTCTCCATGTTATCCGGTAGATAAGCTATCCTCGTAGAACATCCATCCTTCAATTCTCTATTATATTTCATCCTCTCTTTATCCCGATGGTTCTGTAGGGAGATAACTGGTACTTATGTTTTCGTTTAAAAATTGACATATTATCCACAACCCGATTAGAGTGAAAGCTAACGAAGAAATAAAGCCCATCAAAAGGGTCAGATAATCAGGGTAGGCCGATAGATCTCTTACCCCCCTTGCTAAAGTAAGACATGATATAAATATAATATATGAAACGAACAGCTTTTTGTGCCTCACGGTATAGAACAGTAAAGTAGGCAGAAGCATCAGGTAATATTCCCAGTGTACCTTTGGATAGAATAGCAAGAAAAAAGCAAGAGTGACGGTGAAAACGGATATCATATCCCATCTTTTTTTATAAGCTTTGTAGAGAAAGAAAAGCTCAAAACAAGCGATGGATGTCAGGATGACTTTTGACCGTATCATACTCTCTGAGATCAAAGTGGTTTTGCTCAGATATGACCATATCGATACACCTCCCAGCGTACTTTTAGCTGCGGAACCCCCGTAGAAGCTTATAAACCAGAGAGTCTTTGGACCCCAGACCAGGTAGAAAGATAAAAGAGAGATCGAAAGGATAACTAAAGACATGATGATGTGAGTGAATCTTTTTTTAAATTCACAATCTCTATCGAATAATTGAGCGGGTATGAGAAATCCCGACCATACTTTTGTTATCGATCCCAAACCGATGGATAGCGCACCTATCTTCTTTTTTCCCTCGATCACCAAAAACAGAGATAAGATTATTGTGAAGGCGATTATACCCTCATCCTGGAAAAGCGTGTAAAACGATATGGGGTTCGCGATAAACAATAAAGATGATAAAAATGCCTTGTTTTCGTCCCATCTTCTAAATGTGTAAAAGAGCAGGATAGAATCTAAGAGTATGAAAAGAGAAAAATAGACATAAAAAGAGAGAAAATAGCCACCCACCGCTGCTGGAGGAGCTAAAACGGTAGGAGGTATAAAGTAAAAGTGGATTAGAGGAGGAGGACCGGTCCTTACTTTTTCGTATACGTTATCGCCCTCTATTATGACTGCGGCTCTATTGTAGAATCGTGCTATATCTGATTTATCCACCCTAAAGTGAAAATATATCTTCCCAGAGTTTTCAAAAGTTTTACTACTTTTCCAAGTCTCGTTTTGCTCTTTGCTTTCCTCTGCAGAATGATGAAGACGGACCAGACCTTTTTTGCCCCAGGTGGTATTAAAGTAAACGCTGACCTGGCCGACGTGGACCTTTGCCGTGTAGTTCTCCGCACTCCATTCGAAATTTACAGTTTGGCCTTCTTCTACCGTGATCACGTAGTTTTCCCGGCTCATGTTACCCTCAGGGTAAACGGTGACGTTCCAATCTACGTTCTTTGATTCGATAGGCGATGAAGACTCGGGATAATATGCAAATTGTGTCTTGCGATGGATGGATGTGTAAACCGCTATAGAAGGGAGGAATATGAGCGCCCAAACTATCAACAAAGTCAATAATTTTTTTCGACTATCCCATGCTTTGATGGTTTCCATCGCTTTGGCGATCAGGTCTTTAACAGGTTCCATCGCGATAGTTTATAATTCACTCGATTATAATCTTTTTGTGGACCTTTTTTAGGAGCCTTTGCTACCTTGCTGACCACCTTTTAAATACTTCTTTTATAATCACTTCCTGACAATGGAAAAAAAGCTGAAGAAAAGATTGAAGACCGCACTAAAAATCATCGTCAGCGTATCTCTGATATCATACGTTGTGTATTCCACCGGTCCCGAGAAGATATATAACGAACTCGTCGGCCTGAACAAGTTACTTTTCTTGGCGGTGATGACCATGGCCATATTCAAGGTGGCTATCAGTGCGAAGAAGTGGGAGATATTGCTGAGAGCTAAAGGCGAGAGAAAACCCTTCTTCGAAGTTCTGCGGATCTATTACATAGGTACTTTTTTCAACCTTTTCCTCCCCACCAACGTGGGCGGAGACGTGGTGAAGGCCCACAAGATGTCAAAGATCTCTAAAAAGTCTGTAGAAGCCTATTCTTCCGTCTTCATGGAACGTTTTACTGGTCTTGTGGCGATCATAAGTCTCGCAGTAATCTCCTCTCTTTCATATATCGATTCTCTTCCATTTTATCCACTAGTTATAGTTTTCTTCGTCTTTCTCCCCCTGATGCTTTTGGCTTCTTTCCTTCTGTCGAGAAAAAAATATGTGAAGGGCCTACAGAACCTGATGAACAGACTCATCCCGAATTACAACCCATTCTCTATCAAAGAGAAGATCCTGAGATTCTATCGCTCTCTCCACCTCTACACCAAGAAACGAAAAGTGCTGGCTTATGCATTGGGTATCTCGTTTGTCTTCCACACCGCCCATATAATGATAAATTACATCTTGAGCCTCTCTTTGGGGATGAGCATCCCGATCCAGTATTTCTTCCTCTTCATCCCGATAACCGCGGTCCTTCTGTTCCTGCCCATCTCGATCCGGGGGTTCGGGGTGAGAGAAGTCCTATACGTTTTATTTTTCACCCAGGTTGGCGCAACTCCGGCCCAAGCTGTCTCACTGTCCTTCATAGTGCAGGTGGTGAACATAATCAATTCTTTGATCGGCGGCGGCTTTTATCTCTGGTCAGGGACGAGAAGATGAGTCCTCACTGTTCATCTCTCTCTAGATCCATCTCCAACCAGGGTACTTCGTTCAACACTGGATGCTGCGGAAGGTAAGAATGTCCGTAGAAACCATCCTCCCCCAGATACTCCCCGTGATCAGCGGTAATACACATCTTGCCTTCATTTTTAATTTCGCCGCTCAACTTGTTAAGACTTTCCAAGACTATCTTCAGATTCTCATCGTAGGCCTTTATCAGACCGCTCTTCCCCTCCCGCCTCAGAGTTTCTTCCATGGGATTTATAGGAGGTAGGTTCAACAGCCTGATGATCTTCCGGGTAAGGTTTCCCCCCAAGACCCTCCTCACTTTTGAACCGAAAAAGTTCCTGAGGTTCCTCTTCAGATTATCGTGAGCTCCAGGGTCCTTACTCTTAGGATTGAAAGGATTATCCAAGGATAGGTAGGGAAAATGGGGCTGCATGTAATGGGCTATGATCCTTTTATCTGGAAAATCCTTTTTAGTTTCGAGGACGACTTCGTTGACCTTTTCGGGCAGGACTGTACCCATCTCGTCGTTCCACCCTGAATCCCATACATCTATCACCTTCCAGAAATGATCTTTCGCTCTGAAACCGTTGACCTCCGAGAAGGAGTTGACGTGAGGGGTGGTCGAAACATAGATCACGTCGTCATATCTCTCTGTAAACACAGCTTTACACCATTCAGACGTTGCCACACCGTCTTTACACTCAACCGGTGAACGGGCTTTTCTGAGCTTTCCTTCAATATACCTCTCATAGTACTTCTCGAAGTGATCGTACCTGCAGGCGTCTAGAACGATGAGGTAGTCCCATTTTTTTTCGTCGATCTTCGACCGCTGGTCTATCAAGTCAATCCTCCTCCAATTCGAACCAGGGTACCATCTCAAGCTCTTCAAAACCTTTAAAATCGTGTCCGAACCGTCCACGCTCACCTAAGAGCTCACCGTGATCGGAAGTTATCACCACTTTTCCTTCAAGCTGGTCGAGCAGATCTTCGACCGATCTGAGCGCTCTCACCAGATTTTCCTTGTACGCTTTCCTGACTCCGTCTTCACCCACCTTTCTTAAAGCGTCGTCCATAGGGCTGAGCGGTGGAAGGCCAAGCCAGCTCATCAGGTCAACCGCATTCTTGTCTCCTATGAATCTTCTCGTATTTTTGACGACCAGGTTCCTCGCTTTCCTCTTGAAAGAGGTCCTGGATCCCGGCTCTCTCTTCTTTTTCGTGGACGGGGGATCAAGACTGAGATACGGGGTGTGAGGCTGCATGTAATGGAAGATGAATTTTTTCTTCGGGTACTTTTTTATCGTCTTGAGGCCCTCTTCTGTGACCGTTTCTGGTAGCACCGTTCCGTATCTTTCGTCCCAACCTGAATCCCACAGATCTATCACCCTGCTGAAATGTTCCGCCCCTTTGAACCCCTCCACTTCCATCATGGAATTCACTCTAGGGTGTGAAGAGATGTGGACGATATCTTCGTACCTGTTTCTGAATACGTTCCTGTACCACACGGAGGTGGGAGCCCCCTCTCCTTCGAACGCGGGGGAACGCACTTTTTTCAGACTTCCGTCAAAACTGCAGTACTCTTTAAAATGATCGAAGCGGCAGGCATCCAGTACTATCAGGTATTTCCAATCCAAATCGTTCACCAGTTCTTTTTGTTCGATGAGTTCTTTCATCATTATCGCACCTGTTCACAACCCCTTTTTTCCTCCACAACATAAGGTTTTCTTTCCTCGTAATAGGTCTTGGCCAGCATCTCTGCTAGTATTCCGAACATGAATAAAAGTAAGCCGAAGAGGAGCAGCCCCACGGCTAGAAGCAATTGAGCTAAGTGAGGTAAAACAGGCTCACCGAAGGCGTACTTCATTATCACTCTGTAGAGGCCTATGAAGAATCCGAGGGCCATGAAGATGGTTCCCACGCCTCCTACGAAGTGGAGAGGTCTTACCGAGAACTGGTTCCAAAAGTAGCTGAATATCAGATCGTAGAAACCTTTGAACAGCCTAGCGCTCCCGTACTTGGTCTTGCCGTGCTTTCTAGGCCTGTGGTTCACCTCGATCTCCGTTATCTTGTAGCCCCTCTTGTGAAGCTTTGAGGGTATGTACCTGTGCCCTTCCCCGTATAGGTTGAGGTCCTTCACCGCCTCTTTCCTGTAAGCTTTCAGGGTGCATCCGAAATCGTGGATCTTCGGTCCCGTTCTCATGGACAGGTGCGTCTGTATCCAGCTGGAGAACCTCTTGCCAAGAGAGTCTTTTCTTTCCCTTCTCCACCCGCTCACGCAGTCGTAACCTTCCTTTAACTTTTTCAGCAGCCTCGGGATATCCTTGGGATCGTTCTGTAGGTCGGCGTCCATCGTAACTATGTAGTTTCCCTCAGCATGGTCGAAACCGGCCATGAGGGCAGCACTCTGCCCAAAATTTTTACGGAACTTTATCACCTTCACATGATCATCTTTCTTTCTCAATCTTTTGATCACATCGTAACTTTTGTCCTCGGAGCCGTCGTCGACGAAGATCATCTCCCAGGATTCGAAATCATCTTCTAAAACTTTCTTCGTCTCTTTGTACAACTGCTTGAGGTTGGGAGCTTCGTTGTAGACCGGAAAGACTGCCGATATCTCCATATCACATCACTGGACCCTTTATCATATTCACAGACTCAATGCCGTTTTGAGTATTTAAAAGTTCGGAGGTCCTTCGATCTAATTGACTCCAAGGGAAAACGTTAATCTTTAGAACGATATAAGGGGATGAGATGGTATCACCCATATTTGTCCTTGGATTGAACAGGAACGGGACGACATGGCTCCAAAAATGTTGTACGGGGAGGATGAATGAGGTCTAATAGTCCAAGGCTTTTCCCATCCGTGAAGAACTTCTAGAAAAAGTTTTTATGGAATTAATAATTCAAAAAAGTAGTGAGTAAGGATCACCAGCGAAAAGAAAGAGAAAAAAGGACGCCAAAAGAGCCTAGGGCCCATAAAGGAAGGGAAGGAGAGTCAAAATCCCGAGGGTAAAGAGGATTTTGAGGAGCGGATGGAAAAGGCACTAGATGCCATCTCTAAAGGAGGGGTGATCGCTTTGGTGGGTGGTGTAGTAGGGAGAGGGTTGGGATTTTTGAACAGAGCCGTGATAGCAAAATTTTTTGGGCCAGAGGGCCTTGGTCTGTTCGTATTGGGGTTGATGTGGGTTACCATCATAAGGACATTATCCACGGGAGGTTTCGTTCCGGCTTTAAAAAAATTTGTACCCCTTCATCTAACCAATGACGATGGGAAAAAGCTCAGAGACACCGTCCTTACCATATTCACGATATCTCTGCTTATAAGCATAACAGGAGGGATTCTACTTTTTACTTTCTCAAGATTCATAGCGGTGCAGATATTCAATAGCGAAAATCTGGCCCCCATTTTGAAGGTCATGGCTTTCGTGATCCCTTTGCGTACATTGTTCAGGCTGGTTCTACATCTTTACCTAGCGTTTGAAAAACCAAAATATAAGGTACTCTTCGAAGTGGGTATGTATGCTCTATTTTTACCTATCATCATCTTCATAGTATTCTTCCAGTGGGGCGTTTTCGGTCTATCGTTGGGACATCTAGTCAGGATACTGTTGATTCTCGTAATCAGTCTGGTGATCTTTGAGAAAAAAGTATATCCGATCTTCAAGAAGAAAATCAAAGCGGATCGAAAGATCGATTTGAAGATCAAGAGTATCTTGGATTATTCACTCCCTCTGGTATTCTCCGCCGCCTTGATAATGATAATGGGGAAAGCGGACACGTTCATGCTGGGGTACTTTAAGACCGAAGAGCTCGTCGGTATATATAATCTCGTTCTGCCCATAGCTTCACTTTTAACGATATTTTTGGCTTCTATGAATCAGGTCTTCTTTCCGGTCATCTCTTCACTTCATGCGGAAAAAAAATTTAATGAACTAGCCTCGACTTTCAGCACTATAACCAGATGGAATATCCTCTTACTCATGCCTTTTTTCTTCTTCGTGGTAGTGTTCTCACGACCACTTTTAGCGGCATTTTTCCCTCAATACGTCGACGGCTGGAGGACCTTGATCATCTTGGCCGTGGGATACATGAGCGGGAGTATCGTCGGTCCAGTCGGGAAAACGCTCAAAACCTATGGGAAGACAACCTTCATCTTTAAGATCAATTCGATGCTTCTGATCCTCAATATACTCCTCAATTTTATTTTGATCCCTATCTGGGGTTTGGAAGGTGCGGCGGTGGCTACCGCTGCAGCATATGCATTGAACAATATACTAGAGAGGTGGAAGGTTAGTAAGTTGGTATCTCTCTCGCCCGATTTCTCTGCACTCCAGAAATATGCGGTCGCTGCCCTGTTACCTGTCAGCTGGACTTATGCTGTCCTCTTTTTATTACCTTCGAGTTGGTGGCTTCTGATCCTTCTCTTGATAGGCTTTTTAGTTTCATATCTTTCCTTTCTGATACTCTTCAACTCTTTCTTGGAGGAAGACATCTATCTTTTTGAGATAGTGGATATGATCCTGAATAAATTGAGAGTGAACGTAGAGATCAAAAAGCTCTACCGTTTGGGAAAGAAAGAATAAAACTGGTATCCTTGTATTACTCTATCAATAGTCGTAGTGGTCGTCCAATCTTTTTTCGATGAGTTCATCCATGTACTTCAGGTCTTCTTCTTCACAGTCGTCCTTATATCCGCCGACCTTTCCTTTCCTAGTTTTGTATGATTGTTCGTCCTCTTTATCGGCTGGGCTCAATCTTGTTTTATCGGATTCAAATTCTTCCTCTTTCTCCATCTTTCTCATGTTATCGAATGCGGCGTATTCACTCACGTATCCTACCAGCTCTTCGTCGATATCATCGAACCCTATAAACCTTAAAGCTTTTTTCAGCTCTTCGAATCTATTTTCTTCATAGATCTCCCTGTGAAGATTCTCATATTTGATTATCAAGAAGTCTTCGGGCACATGTTTATTTTCAAGCCAAACGTTGTAGAAGCTTATTATGCTCTTGAGACCCCCTCTCTCCCGCCTTATAAAACCGCTCATATCCATACTTTCTATCAGGTCCCGTCTCTTCGTGAACTGGTAGTAAAGGGAGACCACCACATCTCTCGGATCTCTGACCAGGAAGATGATCCTTTTGTTTTTGTATTTGGTCTTATCTTTTTCTATCTCATCTGGCGTTTTAAACTGCGGATCGTCATCGTGAGTAACTATTATATTGGGGATCCTTGGATCGTAACTCGATAGAGGTCTGAGTTCAAGGATCTCTTCTTTTGAAGCATCATCAAGTCCGTAATATTCTTGAATATATTTTCCGATCATCAATCTTAACCAGGTCCTGCCGCATTTCGGGAAAGAGATAAGGCATATGTTGGCGTGATGGTGTAGATACATCTCTGCAAGGGTAGAATAGACACTCTCGACCTTCTCGTACAGGATATCATTTTTCTCTAACATCTTCTTCATATTTTTTTTGATCTCATAGAAAGCTCGGCCCATCTTCTTTATCTCCTATCACATGAGCTTGCAGCCCGTTTTAACCATCTCCAATGAGGTAGATCAAATATCAGCGAAGGATATAGCATCCTTGATCATTTCTCTTTCTTGCTTTACCTCATCTTTCTTAATTTTTTTTCTTTTATCTCCTTGTATAATAAACCACGGCACCTTAATTAATTTTTCGTGGTATATCCCTGAAGGGTGACCGTATTCTTTGAAAGGCAAAGGCGAAAGCCTCTCACCGAATAGATTACCGTGATCGGAAGATATGATCGTCTTACCTTTCAAGACCTCTACCAATTTCTTGACGTGCTCTAAAACGAGTTCCAGGTTCTCGAGATAAGCTCGCCAGATGGTAGATCTTTCTACCTCGCCCTCTCTCAATAAATTCCAGATAAGTTGATTCGTATGCTCGACTCTATCATCTGAAAGATAATTTCTTCTAGCAAGCATCCCCTCGTGGGGTCCGATCTCTTTCTGGCCGATTTCACCGATGAAAGGATAATGAGGCTGGACATAGTGGGCTATCAGTCTTTTGTGGGGATATCTCTTATCTGTCTCAATCACCCGCTCGGTCATCTTATCCGGAAGTACGGTCCCGTATTCCTCACACCAATCATCCAACCATACCGGTATCACCTTATAGAATGAATCTTTGACGTCCCTGTTCACTAAGGGATTAGCGGTGACATAGACGGCATCCTGATATTTTTTATCTTTGAAATTCCGGAACAGGAACTCCTCTGTATCTGACCCTTTGGAATATATATGATCCAGCCTTCCGTTGATATCGTTTATCTCTTCGAAGGCATCATATCTGCACCCGTCCAGCAGGATCAAGTTGTCCCAATCTTTTTCCATGATAGATGAATATTTGGCTTTACTCCTACCCTTATATAAGTATCTCATCATCTTAATCTTTGCATCCGTGATCAATTTTTTTATTTTGTGATCCATCGTGTCCACTGCTCTTTCTTTTTATCAAAAACTCTCGGTTTCCTGCTCAACCTCGATTCTTCTTACTTTCTATGAAGGTATTAATAGTTTCTTACGACTCCTCTATCAAGCTGATCCATCGGGGGACTATCTTCCCGGGTTCAAAATCTTCAACTCTTCTCGATACGTTTGAATAACGGTCTCTCAGTTCCTCATCCTCTTTTACTTTTACCATGAGTTTGAAAAGTTTATTTTCTTCTTCAGATAATGGTTTTTCCTCTAGAGTTTTGAAGCATCTTTTCTCATCTAAAGGTTCTGTCATCATCCCATACTCTCCTAGGTAGGGATAGCTTACTTCCTCGCCAACTTTCAGTTCCGGGCAGAGTATCTCTCTCGGGCCCGAGATGCAGTCCGTCGAGATTATCGGAAGGTCTTGAGATAGAGCTTCGACCAGGACGTTCGGGAACCCCTCGAAAAGCGAAGTGAAAACGAAGCAGTCAGCTTTTCTAAGGTAGGGAAAGACGTTCTCCACTTCGCCCAGAAATATAACCCTGTCCTCGAGTCCCATATCTTTAGCTAGTCGTTCTAGTTCCTCTTTTAAAGGCCCTTCTCCGAGGATGATCAGTTTGGTGTTCTCTTCATTTTGAGAGAGTTTGTAAAAACATCGTATCAGGTACCACTGTGCCTTCTGTTCTGTCAAAGATCCTACTGTGATGTAGTTGAAATGGTTTTCGAAGACCTCCTCGTGCCTTCCTAGTATATCTTTTTTTGCTTCTCTCTTGAACTTGTCTGGGTTCGCTATGTTGGGTATCACTGCTGTGTTTCGTATGGAAAATATATCATTCAGCATCCTTTCTATACCGGCGGTCTGGGCGACCACTTTGTCCGCCTTCGGATATAATATCTTCATCAATTTTTGGTGGCTCTTTTTGTTCCTTTTCACGGGGTTGTTCCTCACCGATACCACGATCTTGGCCTCGTTCCCGTAGATGACTTTACTCGATATGGATTGAACGTTCATCCTGGTCAAGAAAGAGAAGACGGTATCGATGTCTTTCTCTTCACAATGATCCCTTATCTCCCTAGATCCGCGTAAAAGTTGGAAGATATCAGAGAGTGAAGCCTTGTCTTCCTGATGATTCAGGCAGACGTGTTTTCCCTTGTAGTCGTGGGCCGGTTCCTTATCGTAGAATGTCAAGAACGTGACATCGTATCCCTTCTCATAGAGAGCAGATCCTAACTCGACAGCGTTCCTCTGGGCTCCGCCGCCGATCTTCAAGCTGGAGACGACGATCAGGATATTTTTTTCAGGTTTTTTTCCGATGATCCAACACCTCTCTCGATCGAAGTTTTTCAGTATACACTTTCATTATCTTTTCTACCACTTTATCTTTTGACAGCTCTTTTTTGTAGTATCTAATCATATTGTCTTCCATATCCTTTATCTTGTCTTCATCCTTTATCAATTGTTCCAATTTCTTCTTCAGGTCTTCGGTATCTGGTTTGACCAGAAATCCGTTATAGCCGTGCTTGACCACGTCAGGACTCCCACCCACGTCGGTCGCGATTATTGGTTTTCCGAAGTACGCGGCTTCTAGTAAAACTCTGGAGAGAGGTTCAGGCCAGACGGAAGGCACAACGATAACGTCTAATCTACGGTAGACTGAAGGTATCGAGTCGTGTTCTACCTCTCCAAGGAACACTATATTTTCGTTTTCACCGGCCATCTTCTCCAGGTTCTTTCTTTCCGGTCCATCACCCACGATGACCAGTTTTGCTTCGCTGTCAAGTTTATCGAAGGCGCTGATCAGAAGGTCCACTCCTTTTATCTTGGTGAGAGCTCCGATGTAAGCCAGCAAAGGTCTGCCGTCGGGCAGATCCAACTCTTTTTCAGACGTTTCTATCTTGGGTACGTTGGGGACCTTCACGATATTTTTTCTTTCTATGCCCGCTTCGCTCAGTCGTTCTGAGATGAACCCGCTGAGGCTGAAAAAATGATCCACGTAGTTCAAACATCTATTCCTCTTCTTGTAATCGAGATAAAGGCCGATCCAAAAAACGGGATTGTATCTCAACATCTTACTCATCTTCAGATTTCCCACGTATTCTGAGTGTGTGATACAGCCGAGGAATTTTGTAAACCTGCATCCTTCACAGACCGACTCCTCTCTGTAGAACAGGTTCCCTTTGGGGCAGAAGTTGATGTAGGAATTGATGGTGGCGAAGGTAGGTTTTTCGGTTCGGAAGTCGGCGATGCTGGTGATGTTGAAAAAATGTATCAGGTCGTGATCAGAAGAGATATTTGGAACTTCTTCTTTCACGCTCCTTTTCAACAGCGTCCTCCTTTTCAGATTTTCTTTGAGCCTGTCGCGTCGTTCACCGGTCTTCAACCTCCTGACGATCTTCACACCGTTCTTTATTTCAGTTTCTTTCAACCCTTCCCCTTCGGAAGTTAGGACCGTCACATCTACACCTTTTTCAGCTAGACCTTCAGCCAATAAGGCGCAGGATATCTCGCCCCCTCCGTAACTCACGGGGGGAAATGATTCGGTCACGAACAGGACCTTCAAGTCACAGCCGCTCTTCTCGTCCGACGCCGAGCCCATATCTCATCACTGTGCCGTCTCCCCTTAATGTATACGGCACTATCTAATATATTTATCTCAGGTCCTCTACCACTTCTTCGATGATATCCATGGCCTTTTCGATATTTTCCACGGAGTTTGCATAGGATAATCGCAGGTGACCTTTTCCGGCGGAACCGAAAGCGGTGCCAGGAGTCGTCAGAACATCGTTATCTAGCAGTTCTCTAGCAAGGTCTTTAGAACTGATATCTAGATCGAAAGACGGGAAAACGTAGAATGCTCCGTCGGGTTTTAGGCAGTCGAATTCAGGGATGCTGTTCAACCGATCGACCACCACGTCCCTCCTGTGACGGAAGGTCTCGACCATCTCTTCGAGGAAGTCCTTTTCATTTTTCAGCGCGTAGAGCGCCGCTTCCTGCGTGGGGGTCGGGGGACAGGCGATATTGTAGTAGTTCACTTTGCCCAGTTCTTCCGCCCAGTCTTTTCGAGTGATCATGAATCCTATCCTCCAGCCGGTCATCGCGAAGGTTTTGGAGAAAGAATTGGCCATCACCACGTTATCATAATCTCCCAAAAAGGACTCGTGCTTACCGTTGTAGACCAGCTTTTCATACACCTCGTCCGAGAATATGACTATATCGTGTTCTTCCGCCCAGTCGTATATCTTCTTTACGTCTTTTTTTGGTATTAGGCTTCCGGTCGGGTTCGAAGGAGAATTGACTATCATCGCTTTGGTCTTCGAAGTCCTTCTTTTCTCCAGTTCCTCTATCTGTGGGATGAAGCCGTGTTTTTGTTTCAAATGATATGGCACTGATTCACCGCCGGCCAGTTCTACCTGCGAAGCATAGAGTACAAAACCGGGCTCGGGGTAGAGTACTTCGTCGCCATCTTCGATCAGCGACTCCGTTAGGACTTTAAAAGCCTGGGTGGCCCCAACGTGTATCAGCACATTATCCTTGGTCAGACCGGGTTTGTACTTTGAGTACTCCTCGGCTATCTCCTCTCTCAATTCTTTGAGACCGTAGGTGGAGCCGTAGCCGTTGTGTCCATCTTTCATAGCTTTATGGTAGGCCTTTATCGCGCCTTCCGGTGGTTGAAAGTCGGGCTGGCCGATACCCATGTTTATCGTATCAGCGTCAGCCATCTCGAAAAGCTTCCTTATCCCGCTCAACTCTATCCTTTTTACTCTTTTAGAGATCATATCTATTACATCTCGTTTTTGTTTTTTCTCATCTGACGGAGTTTAAGGGTTTTTACGTGGCTGGATTTTCAAAGCCGTTCGGCTTTTAGTACACATGCACAACGATGCATAAATTTCTACTATTTAACATTTGGTTCTCGTTGCTCATCTTACTAACGGTCCTCTAAAACTTCTGGATTAACTATGTGTTCCGGTTTTCTGCCTTCTAGAACAGCGATGAGGTTCTCGGCGGCTTTCACGGCCATGCCCTCTCTCGCTTTATGGGTTGCGCTCCCGAGGTGAGGGCTTAAGACCACGTTATCTAGTTCGTAGTAATCGGGGTTAGCCCCGTGGGGTTCGTTAGCATAGACGTCTATCCCGGCCCCGGCGATCTTTTCTTCCTTTAGCACCTCTACTAAGGCGTCTTCATCTACGACTTCTCCTCTCGCCGCATTGATCAAGTAAGCGTCGTCTTTCATGCTTTCCAACTCTTTTTTCCCGATCATCTTTTCGGTTTCTTCGGTGAGCGGTACGTGCAGCGAGACGAAATCAGATTTTGATAGAAGGGTATCCAGGTCCACGTATTTGGCCCCTATCTTTTTTTCGATCTCCTCCTTTTTTGACCGGCTGTGGTAGAGGACGTCCATATCGAAGCCCTGGCTTATCTCGGCGACTTTACCGCCGATGTTGCCCATGCCTACGATGCCCAGGGTTTTACCGTGGAGTTCGTGCCCCAGCATCAGCATAGGGTCCCATCCTTCGAATCTATCTTCCCTGGTGAATCTGTCTCCGTTCACCACGTTCCTGGCCACCGCGAGCATCAAAGCGAAGGTGATCTCAGCGGTAGCTTCTGTCAAAACTCCCGGTGTATTGGTCACCACGATCCCTTCTCTTGTGGCGGCTTCTATGTCGATGTTGTCGTACCCTACTGCATAATTCGAGATCACCTTCAAGTCGCTTCCAGCTCCGATGACTTCTTCGTCTATGGTGTCGGTGAGAAGGCACAGCATCCCGTCTTTTCCTTCGACCCTCTCTATCAGCTCTTCTTTGCTCAGGTTCCTGGACTTCTGGCTGACCTCTACATCGTACTTTTCTTTCACCTTTTCGATCCCGACATCGGGGATCTCTCTAGTTATAAGAACGTCCATGGTCGAGTCGACCATGATATATTGTATATAACTATTTTTTGTTCAGGTATCGAGCGGGTGGTATGTCTGATCGATGTGATCGCAAGGTGAAAAGAGATCTTTAAAAATGATATAGGACCTTTTTCCTCACCCTTTCCTGGTGTGCCCGCAGCTTTCACAGCCGCCCGACCCGTCCTCGTAGACTTCGAAAGAGTCTTCTCCGCATTCTCTTCATAACCAGATCGGCGACGAGAAAGGATCATCGTCTCTCTCAGATGACGCCATACAGTAACAGCCCAACACCGGCTGAACTTGCTCGAAACCTAGCTGTTTTTTCTACTAGAGCTCGGGTTGGAATCTCCAAGACCCTGATGAACAGATTTAAATAGGTGATGATATTAAGTCGGTATCTGCTGTTTGGAGAAGCTATTGATGGGCCTGTAGCTCAGCCAGGGAGGAAAGAGTATCGAGCTCTTTCCCTGGAAAGAGCACCTGGCTTTTAACCAGGTGGCCTGGGGTTCGAAAATGGATCGCCTAAAGGCGGCTATCGAAATTCCCCACAGGCCCGTCCTGTCTTTCCTCTTGGAAAGCTAACAGCGGACTGAAAAGTTAATTAACCACCGCATGAATGATGAAGGAAGATGTCACGATCGTGGGGAATAAAAATGGGTAGCGATAAGAAGGAAATAAATATATTGGAGCACGGGCTAGTACCCGAACATCGACTGTTGTCTAAGGATGAAGAGGAAGAAGTTTTAGAGGAACTAGGAGTCGAGAGAGAGAACCTTCCCAAGATATTGAAATCGGACCCGGTGATCCAACAGTTGGAAAAGGTTCACGGTGATATAGACGTGGGCCGGATGATAAAGATCAAAAGGAAGAGCAGGACGGCCGGGATAGCCACGGCCTATCGTTTGGTGGTTAAAAGAGAATGAATCGATATATCATATGTGAAGGTGAAAAGATATGAGAGAATTAGTTGATGCCTTCTTCGAGGAAGCGAGCGTGGTCGGGCATCATATGGAATCATACAATGATTTTCTTCCCACCCAGGACAATGTAGAGAACAGAGCTCAGAAGATCATCGATAATATAAGGATCGGATTCAATGAAGAAGGTTGGGGTAAGATCAAACTCGACCCCGAGAAGGTCGAAGGCAGGAACATCCAGATAAGAGTGGGCAGGAAAAGAGATGAAAACGGGGATATCGAAGACCCAACTGAATCCACGGTGAGAGTCAGGAGGCCCACCGTCAGGGAAGCGAGCGGCTCCGAACATAAATTGACACCTCATGAAGCGAGGTTGAGAGACCTCCAGTACGACGCCGAGCTTCAGATGAAATTCACACTCATCTTTGAAGACGATGGGATAAAAGAAGAAGTGGGGGAAGAATGGATCACGGTTGGTAAGATCCCCGTTATGATCGGTTCTAAGATATGCAATCTTCATCCAGACAACATCGATAACACCATGGAAGAAGTTTTGAATGCGGATATAGAGAGCAAAGATTATCTTGAAAAGTCTTACCAGGACAAACTGGCGGATCTGGGAGAGGATCCAGTGGATCCAAAGGGCTATTTCATCATCGGTGGAACTGAGAGGAACCTGATGGCCGTTGAAGACTTAGCATCCAATCGAGTCATGTGTGAGATAAACGAAAAGTACGGCAGGGAACTGGAAGTCGCGAAGATATTTTCTCAGAAACACGGTTTCAGAGCCATGACCAGGATGGAGAAGAAAAAGGACGGGCTCATAGCGGTATCAGTTCCCTCTGCCAGAGGAGATATACCGCTCATAATCTTGATGAAAGCCTTGGGTATGGACAATGATGAGAAGATAAGAGATTCTATCGTGACGAAGCCGGAGATGAACAGTATCGTTTACGCAAACATCGAGAAATGTCAGGAGGAAGAAGACTATTCTCCAGACGGCGTCTATGATCAGGGAGACGCCATGGCCTACCTAGAAAGAAAATTTGCAACGGGCCAAGCTGAAGAGTACAGGAAGAGAAAGATCGAATCCATATTAGACAGATCTCTGCTCCCACACCTGGGTGACAAAAAAGAGGATAGAATCAAAAAAGCCCATTTCTTGGGCAGGATGGCTAAAGAGATCCTGGAACTCTCAATGGATGAAAGAGAACCTGACGATAAAGATCATTACGCTAACAAGAGATTAAAACTCGCGGGAGATCTGATATCCGATCTTTTCAGAGTGGCTGTCGTTAACCTCCTTAAAGACCTAAAATATCAATTGGAGAGGAATTACAGAAAGAAAGGCGATATGAACATACGCTCGTCGATAAGACCAGATCTCTTGACCAACAAACTGCAGCACGCCATGGCCACCGGTAATTGGGTCGGAGGCCGAACGGGCATCTCTCAGCTTTTGGACAGGACCTCTAACATGGCCGCAATCAGTCATCTTAGGAGGGTAAAATCACCTCTTTCGAGAAGCCAACCCCACTTTGAAGCTAGAGAACTCCACCCTACCCATTGGGGCCGGCTGTGCCCCAGTGAGACGCCCGAGGGCCAGAACTGCGGTTTAGTAAAGACCTCGGCTCTGATGATCAACGTTTCCAAGGGGAAGGATGCCAAGAAGGTAGAGGAAAACCTTTTCGAGTTCCAGGTAAAGAAGATCGAGTCCGACAGTGAATCACACACAAAAGTGTATTTGAATGGTGATCTCATCGGCACGGTAGAGCATCCGGGAGAGTTCGTCAAGAATGTAAGATCGGAAAGAAGAGAAGGTAACTTATCCCTTCAGATCAATATCAGGTACGATCAAAAAACGGATGAAGTCATCGTCAACTCAGATGAAGGAAGGGTTCGACGCCCGCTTCTCATCGTTGAAGATGGACACCTAAAGCTGACAGAGGATACAATAGAGGAGCTTCAGGAAGGCAGAAGAGATATCGACTCTCTATTTGAAGACGGCTATATAGAGTGGATAGATGCAGAGGAGGAAGAAGATATCTACGTGGCCCTTTACCCGTTCGATATCCCGACGAAGTGTGAAGAATGTGATGCTCCCATATCTGAGGCGGATATAAGATGGACCAATGTTGGTTTGGATACGGACACGGTAGAACTGGAATGTACGAAATGTGGGGGCACAATGGAGAGGCATAAGGAGATAACTGAAGAAAACACTCACATGGAACCGGACCCTCTCCTCATATTGGGCGCCTCTGCTGGACTCATACCCCATGCGGAGCATAATGCGGCTCCTCGAAATTCGATAGGCTCTAACATGATGAAACAGGCTTTGGGCCTGAGCGCATCTAACTACAGGTACAGACCAGACACGAGGGAACACCTGCTTCATTATCCTCAAAAATCGATACTCCAGACCAAGACCATGGAGCTCGTGAATTATAATGAAAGGCCCGCGGGACAGAATTTCGTCGTGGCCGTGATGTCTTACCACGGCTACAATATGGAGGACGCGGTCATAATGAACAGGGCCGCAGTAGACAGAGCTCTTGCCCGCTCGACCTTCTTCAGGACATACACAACCGAAGAAAGAAGGTACCCCGGCGGCCAGGAGGACGAGTTTGAGATACCGGATCCGGACGTTAGAGGTGCCAGGAGCGACGAACAGTACAGAAAACTCGACGAAGACGGTTTGATAAATCCCGAGACGAAAGTTGAAGGAGGCGAAGTCATAGTGGGTAAGACATCACCTCCGAGGTTTTTGGAAGAGGATACCGATCTTATGGCGCCGCAGAAAAGAAGAGAGACTTCGGAGACTCTAAGACACAGGGAGAGCGGTTGGGTCGATTCAGTCATGCTCACCGAATCCGAAGACGGAAGTCGGCTGGTGAAGACGAAAGTTAGGGATGAAAGAATCCCTGAGTTGGGTGACAAATTCACTTCCCGCCACGGTCAGAAGGGCGTCATAGGGAAGATGGTCGAACCTGAAGACCTGCCGTTCACTGAAGACGGCGTAGTTCCAGACCTCATTGTGAATCCTCACGCCATGCCTTCAAGGATGACGGTTGCCCACATGCTCGAGATCCTAGGGGGTAAAGTGGGCTCGCTGGAAGGAAGGTTCGTTGACGGCACACCATTCAGCGGTGAAAGTGAAAAAGCCATAAAAGACGCTTTGAAAAAAGCTGGATTCAAACCTAACGGTACGGAGATCCTTTATGACGGTATGACAGGAAAGATGCTAGAATCTGAGATATACGTCGGGGTCATCTACTACCAGAAACTTCATCACATGGTTTCAGGCAAACTCCATATGAGGTCGAGAGGACCGGTTCAGATACTCACGAGACAGCCGACCGAAGGTCGTTCTAGAAAAGGTGGCCTGAGGTTCGGTGAGATGGAAAGGGACTGCCTGATAGGTCACGGAGCGGCTATGGTGATCAAGGACAGATTGTTGGATCAATCAGACGGCACCACTGAATACGTCTGCGGTAACCCCGACTGCGGTCACATAGCAATATTGGACAGCAACGGCGAGTTGAGATGTCCCGTGTGCGGTGAGAAGTCGGATGTGCATCAGATCCAGACGAGCTTCGCTTTCAAGTTGTTGATGGATGAGTTGAGGTCGCTTGGAGTCACCATGCGGTTGAGAGTGGAGGATCAAAGATGAAACGCAGCAGAAATATATCAAAAAGGATAGGAAGTATCCAATTTGCCTACATGTCACCAGAAGAAAAAAGGGATCTATCCGCAACTAAGATCATAACCCCTGATACCTATGACGACGACGGTTTCCCCGTAGAGATGGGTCTGATGGATACTCACTTGGGTGTTATCGAACCCGGTTTGAGATGTAAAACATGCGGTGGAAGGGTCGACGAATGCTCAGGACATTTCGGCCACATTGAACTGGCTATGCCGGTCATCCATATTGGGTATGTAAAAGAGATAAAAAAATTACTTCGTTCAACTTGCAGTGAATGCGGCAGGATCCTTTTAGAGGAGGAACAAGTAACAGAATACTTGGAAAGGATGGAAGAGATGAGGCAGATGGGTGCCGGGCCCCTGGATATCAGGAGTTTTGCCAAGGACGTTTCAAAAGAAGCTAGAAAAAATGAGAGATGTCCTCATTGTAAAACCGAACAGCGCAAGATCAAACTGGATAAACCCACCACTTTCAGAGAAGAGAATACTAAACTGACCCCGAAGGAAGTGAGGGCTAGGCTCGAAAGGATCCCCGACAATGACCTTTGGGCTCTTGGGATAAATCCAGATGTCACCCGACCAGAATATATGGTGTTGAAGGTCCTTCTGGTCCCTCCCGTGACGGTCCGTCCCTCGATAACCCTTGAATCCGGAGATCGCTCGGAAGACGATCTCACCCATAAACTCGTGGATATCTTACGGATCAATCAGCGGTTGAGAGAGAACAGAGATGTTGGATCTCCTCAGCTCATCGTCGAAGATCTTTGGGATCTTCTGCAGTATCACGTCACAACCTATTTCGATAATCAGACCTCTGGCATCCCTCCCGCCCGCCACAGGAGCGGCAGGACGTTGAAGACGTTGATCCAGAGGTTGAAAGGTAAAGAAGGCCGGTTCAGGCAGAACCTCAGTGGTAAAAGGGTGAACTTTTCATCTAGAACGGTGATCTCTCCCGACCCGTGGGTATCCATAAATGAAGTGGGCGTCCCGGAAAAAGCCGGGCGGGAACTGACCGTACCTTTGAAAGTCACACCTGAAAACATAGAATATGCAAAAGAGATAGTAAAACGGGGCCCTTCTCCCACCGAGGACGGTGATTACATCCCTGGAGCCAACTACATGATAAGGCCCGACGGTCGGAGGATAAAGATAACTGAAACCAACTCTGAAACTGTTTCTGAAAAGGTCGAACCCGGTTTCACCATCGAGAGGGAACTGAAGGACGGAGACATAGTTCTCTTCAATCGTCAACCATCTCTTCACCGTATGTCCATGATGGCACACGAGGTGAAGATAGTGCCTGGCAAGACCTTCAGGCTAAACCTAGCTGTCTGCCCACCCTACAATGCCGACTTCGACGGGGACGAGATGAATCTCCACGTCCTTCAGAGCGAGGAAGCTAGGGCAGAGGCGAAAGTGCTGATGAAAGTCCAAGAACATATACTTTCACCGAGATTCGGCGGCCCGATAATAGGTGCGATACAGGATCACATAAGCGGACTCTTCTTCCTAACCCATAAAAATCCCACATTCACGAGAAAAGAGGTAGTGAGCATCTTTTCGAACCTGAAAACGGAGCGATTCCCCGAGCCGATAGTAGAAGATGGCGAGAAGATCTGGCAGGGAAAGGACATCTTCAGCTATTTCCTGCCCGAAGGTTTCAATATAGAGTTCCAGGCATCCATATGTGAAAAATGTGCGACCTGCGACAAAAAAGAATGTGAAAACGATGCTTACGTCGCTATAGAAGACGGAGAACTTTTAGCCGGTACCATAGACGAAAATGCGGTAAGCCCCTTTGCGGGTGAGATAGTCGATAAGATAGCCCGTGACTACGGCACGGACGAAGCTAGAAAGTTCATCAACCAGATCACCACCATAGCTTTGGGGGTCATCACGCTGAGAGGTTTCACAACGACCATCGAAGATGAAGAGATCCCTGAGAAGGCGAAAAGGCAGATAGAGTCCGTCCTCAAGGAGGCTGAAGATAAGGTCAGGAACTTGGTCGAAGCCTACAAGAGCGGAGAGCTCGAAGAACTGCCGGGTAGAGGACCAGCGGAAACCTTGGAAGTAAAGATAATGAAAGTGCTAGGTAAGGCCAGGGACGAAGCGGGCCAGATAGCTAGCAAACACCTCGGTTTGAGCAACAACGCAGTGGTGATGGCAAGGACCGGAGCTAGGGCAAGTATGTTGAATCTCACCCAGATGGCTGGAGCCTTGGGTCAACAGGCTATCCGTGGAGAAAGACCGAGTAGAGGATTCGAAGAAAGAACCTTGTCTCACTTCAAACGAAAAGAACTGGGTGCAAAATCGAAAGGTTTCGTCAGGTCCTCTTACAAAGAAGGACTCGATCCACTCGAGTATTTCTTCCACAGTATGGGTGGTAGAGAAGGCTTGGTAGATACAGCCGTGCGTACGAGCCGCTCGGGTTATATGCAGAGACGTTTGATAAACGCCCTTGAGGACCTGATGGTCTCTGATGATGGAACCGTGAGGAACACCGCAGATACGATAATCCAGTTCAGGTACGGGGAAGACGGTATCGACCCGATGCGCAGCAAGAGAGGGGATGCGATCGATATGGATGATCTTATCCGCGATTTCAAAAAAAGGAGGGGTAACTGATGGCTAGAAAGGATACGATCAATGCACTGAAAAGAAGAGGACTCGACGAAGAGACAGCAGAAAAATTGGCCGGTGAAGGCCTTGTTCTTGGAGATGTTCAATCCGCTTCTAAAGAAGAACTGACAGGATTTTTATCAGAGGAGAAAGCCGAAGAAGTGGTGGAAAAGGTCGGCAAGAAGGGCAAAAAAAAGAAGAGCAAAAAAGCGAAGAAAAAAGAGAAGAAAGAAAAGGGAGACCTTGGTAAAAAAGGCCTGGAAACCGTCTACGATGAAAAATTTGAAGACCTCGGAGAGACCGGGAAAAAGATAAAAGAACTGGTCGAAGAGAAGGGATACGATCTACCCTATTTAGTGATAAAAGAAGTGGCCGGGAGCATAGATAAACATGAGATATCGGAAGACGAATATGAAGATGTTTTGGAGATGGTCTATGAAAGATACCAGAACAGGAAGATAGATCCTAAAGAATCGGTGGGAATAGTCGGTGCTCAATCGATAGGTGAACCGGGTACGCAGATGACGATGAGGACCTTCCATCATGCAGGTGTGGCTGAGATAGGAGTCACCCAGGGACTGCCGAGGATGATAGAGATAGTGGACGCCCGAAAGGTTCCCAGTACTCCGTCCATGGAAGTGCATCTTGAAGATGAAATCAAAAACGATAGAGAAGAAGCGAAAAAGATAGCCTCAAGACTAGAGATCACACGTTTGAAGGACATAGCGGATGTGGAGATAGATATAGGTGAAACGTGCGTTACCATCTTCCCGGCTAAAAAAAGGATGGAAAAAGAGGATATATCCTTTGAGGATATCACCAAAAGGCTCAGCAAGAAAAGAGGGATCAAGGGCGACGTGAAGACTGAAGATGATCAAATAAAGATAGAGGTGGAGGAAGGAAAATTCAGCCTACTTTATGAGACGGTCGAAGAGGCGAAAGAGAGCAAGATAAAGGGTTTAAAAGGTGTCGAGAGAGGGGTTATAAGAAAAGATGGTGGTGAATTCGTCATCTACACCGAGGGTTCTAACCTTGAAGGAGCACTGAAGATGGAAGGTGTGGACATCGAGAATACTACCACCAACAGCCCAACAGAGATATACAACGTTCTTGGTATAGAGGCGGCAAGGAAATCTGTCATACAGGAAGCTAAAAACACATTGGATGAACAGGGCTTGGAGGTGGATATCCGCCATATAATGCTTGTGGCGGACGTGATGACGAACGAGGGAGAACTCCAAGCCATAGGAAGACACGGTGTCTCAGGAAGGAAAACGAGCGTTCTGGCCAGGGCCGCCTTCGAGATCACGAGCCAACATCTTTTGAGGGCCGCTATACTTGGGGAGGAAGATAAGTTGGACGGGGTGGCGGAGAACGTTATAGTGGGTCAACCTATAACCCAGGGCACCGGAGCCGTGAACGTGAAATACACTGGGTATAAAAATACGGAGGAGTAAAAGATCGTTCAGTTAAAAAATCATAAATACCAGTGCCTAAATGGCAAGTCAAAGAAGTATATAAGTGTTGGAAAATAAAGGAGGAATCAAGCATGGACATTAAGAGAGAGATCAGGGTTGCCGTAAACACAGGCGATGTAGATTTCGGTACTAAAGAAGCGATCAAGAACGCAGAAGATAATAACTGTGAGCTGCTTGTGGTGGCTACCAATTGTCCCGAAGAGAGGTTCATGGAGGCTGAAGATTTCAAAGGCGTACCTATTTACCACTTCAAGGGGAACAACAAGGCACTAGGATCGGCTTCTGGAAAACCATTCGCTGTTTCAGTTTTATCTATCTCGGACCCGGGCGATTCGAACATCCTTTCTGTCAGGGCGGAATGATCATGGCTGAGAACGTTGAAGATATAACTTTTAACGAGAAGACTCTTAGATACATCTCACTTTTCGAGGAGATCACGGATACAGATGTGGTCGATTGTGTGGATATCCCGGAGAAAGTGATATTTCTCGTAGAGGAGGGGGATATAGAGAAAGCTATAGGTAAGAAAGGGAAGAACGTGACAAAAGTCAGTGATTCCATAGATAGGAATGTACACATAATAGAATTCAGTGAGGATCCGGAAGAATTATTGGAGAACATATTTTACAGTTATGATGTGAAGGACGTTGAGATAGAAGAGAAGAACGGTGTCATGCACGGCACAGTAGAAGTAGCTCCAGAAAATAAAGCGAGAGCCATAGGCAAAAATGGAAGGAATCTTTCCATCGCAAGGAAGATAATGATGCGACACTCTGAGATATCCAGCGTATCTGTCGCGTAGATCACTCCAAACGTTTACTCATTTTTCCCGACAGCTCTTTCGCTGATCTCTTCTGAAACCTGCCTGAGCTTTTCGTTACTAGCTCCCGAATAGAATGAGAGTTCAGCATATATGATATTCTTCATTTTCTGCTTGTTATCCTGGTATTCCGTGATATCCATCACCTTATCCATAACCTCGTATACGTCCACGTCGTCCTCATCTGCAAGGAGCTCTTCGAGCCTTCCTCTGACAAACTTCTTCAGCTCTACCCCATCAAGTTTCTCAATGTTCTCACCTTGAGAAGGATCTTCGTCGTTGGAAGCTTCTTCCCCGTTCTTTTCCCCTTCTTCTTTTCCGGTCTCTTCCTCTAGATCAAACTCTTCATCCAATTCTAAATCGTCTTCCTCACCTTCGAGGAGAGAAAGGATCTCCTTTTCCTCTGGTGGGGGAGGTATGGCTTCTTCCTCTGTTGTATCAGGCTGTTCTTGCTCTCTAGAACTTCCAGGTATTGAATTTTCTGTTTCTACCTCATTCCCTTCGTGAGGCTCTACTGAATTCTCTACCTCTTCTTGTTCAAAATTTTCTTTCCGTCCATTTTCTGGTGGTACTGGTCTTTCTTGCGGTTCCTTCGGTTCATCTTCTTTTTTCTTGAAGACCAGGATCAGTATTATCAAGACTATCAAAAGAATGACTATCGGGATGAACAGCCACCAATATTCGATCAAGAACATCTCCGAATCTTCTCCATCTCCCCCATCTTCCTCAAATTCTATTATTATCTCTCCCGATTCATTTCCTGTGAATTCTTCAGTTATCGGTTCTTCTAAAGAGTCGTGGTCAACGGTACAGGTGAATTCTATGTTATCTGGGTGCTCAGTAAGCTCGATGGTGAAGTTATAGAAACCGTTCGTTCCGCTGCTCAGATGGTCCTCTTGATCATCGCCCCAAGAGATAGAAACTTCCGCATCGTCTATCCGGTTGTCGTCTTGATCTTTTATGGGTCCTACGATTATGGTGTATTCTTCTACTACACTCTCTTCCTCCACATCTACAGAGACGCTTTCCTCACCCAAGGTGACATCGAAATCTCCAGCTTCCTCGAACGTATGAGTCATGTCTACATCCACAACCTCGTCCGCTTCTATTGTCCATGTTTCGATCTCTTCATCGTCGATATAAAGGGAGATCTCTCCTGGGGCGGTTCCTTCATTTTCTATCTCAGCTGTAATATTTACCGTCAACGGGGCCTCTCCTTCGGTCGGTTCTACCGCAAAGTCGTGTACAACTATCATGGGCTCCTCTTCCTCAACACTCACTTCGAAATCTACCGAGACGGAATTTAAGTTCCCCGCTCCATCTACAGCCTGGACCTCTACCGTATGTTCTCCTTCTTCGAGTTCTGAGAAGGTGTAAGAGGTATCGGACCCTACTTCGTTCCAGGAACCATCATCTATCCGTACTTTGTAGTGATCTATGCTTGTACCACCGTCTTCGCCGCTCCACTCAATGGTTACTTCGGTCTCATTCAAGGTTTCTCCGTCACCAGGAGATATTATCTCTATTTCTGGCGGAGTGGTATCGACGGTGAAATCCACGCTCATGGTCTCATGATTCCCCACTTCATCCGAAGCTCGGAGCTCTACCGTGTGCTCACCATCCTGGAGACCGGTGAAGGTGTACTCAGTATCGGTCCCCATGTTTATCCAGTCGTCGCTGTCTATCCTGATCTCATAGAGACCGACCCCTGTCGTGGAGTCGTTGCCTTCCCACTCCATGGTGACGTTGCTCTCTGAGAATATCTCGTTTTGTTGAGGTGCTATGATGTTGAGTTCGGGAGAGGTCGTGTCGACCGTAAAGTTCACAGTACCGGTATTATTGTTCCCTGCATTGTCCCAAGCTCGAACTTTTACCAGATGCTCTCCGTCGGTCAAGTTCGAGAAGGTGTGATTTGTAGCGCTTCCGACATTGACCCAGTTACCGTTGTCGATCTGTACATCGTAATAGTCTATCCCTGAGGTCTCATCGATACCGCCCCATTCCACCGTGACGCTATCCGAGGCGAAATGTTCGCTCTCGTCCGGACTCGTTACCTCTATCTCGGGCGAAGAAGCATCAACATAGAAGTCCACGATATCGCTGTCGTAATTTCCCACAAGGTCCCAGGCTCGGACTTCCACGGTGTGCTCTCCGTCTTCGAGATCAGATAGATTGTATTCTGTGTCGGTTCCCACATCTATCCATTCCCACCCATCGATCCTCACTTCGTATAAGTCTATACCCGTGGTGGTATCGTTGCCTTCCCATTCTACCGTGACATCGCGCTCCGAGAGAGTCTCGTCCTGCGGAGGAGCTACGATGTCGACTTCAGGAGCAGTAGTATCCACGGTAAATGTGACCGATTGAGTATTATAATTGCTAGCGTTGTCCCAGGCTCGGACTTTCACGGTGTGCTCTCCGTCTTCGAGGCCGGTGAAAGTGTACTCGGTATCGTTACCCATGTCGATCCAATCCTGGCCGTCGATCTTCACCTCGTAGAAGTCTATCCCCGTAGTGGAATCGTTGCCGGCCCATCCCACTGTAACGTCATCGGTGTTGAAAGATTCTCCCTCGTCAGGTGTCGTGATATCTATCTCGGGCGGAGTGGCATCAACGGTGAAGTCGGCGCTATCTATCTGGAAATTACTAGCGTTGTCCCACGCTCGGACCTCGACTGTATGGTTACCGTCTTCTACACCCTGGAAGGTGTGCTCAGTATCCGTTCCCACATCGATCCAATCTTGGGTGTCGAGCCTCACCTCATAGAAATCGATCCCGCTGACATCATCGCTTCCAGTCCATTCCACAGTGATATCCGATTCCGGTATCACCTCACCATCAGCTGGGGCGCCAATATTCACCTCAGGAAGAGTTATGTCCACGGTGAAATTGACCATGGCAGTTTGATTGTTCCCGGCGGTATCCCAGGCTCGAACTTCAACCGTGTGTTCTCCTTCCGCTAGATCGTAGAAGGTGTGGTTGGTATAGTTACCTTTATCCGTCCAATTGTTCCCGTCGATCCTCACTTCGTAGAAATCGACACCCATTGTTTCATCGGTAGCGTTCCAAAGTACTGTGATCTCGTCTATGTCGAAATTTTCACCTTCCTGTGGCGCCGTGATATTTAGATCAGGCGGAGTTTTGTCTACGATGAAGTTCACCACATCTGTGGCGTTGTTCCCACCTTCATCCCATGCTCGGACCTCGACCGTCCTGTTCCCGTCTTCGACGTCGACGAAAGTATGATTGGTGTAGGTTCCAACATCGATCCAATCTTCGCCGTTTATCCTTATCTCGTAATGGTCTATCCCGCTGGTATCATCGCCTCCACTCCATTCAACCGTCACATCACCCATGGTGAATACCTCGTTTTCTACCGGCGTTATGATATCTATATAAGGTTTCGCGGTGTCCACTGTGAAATTCACAGAGTCCATGTGAGTCTCTGTTGAGTTCACCGCCCTAACATCTACCATATGACTTCCATCCGAAAGGCCTGGAAAGGTGTGGCTGGTGTCAGAACCCACGTCGTTCCAAAGCCCCCCGTCCAACCTGATCTCATGATAACTCGCATTGTTGGAGAACCATTCTATCATCACCTGATCTTCTCCTAGTATAGAATCCTCATCAGGCGAAGTGATCTCAACATATATAGAGGTGGTGTCCACGGTGAAGTTCACCTCGTCGGTCCCACTCCTCCCCTGGTCATCTATGATCCTGACTCTTATGGAGTGTGGACCCTCCGCTATATCTTGGAATGTATAACTCGTGGAGGTGCCTACGTTGGTCCAACTTCCGGAGTCTTTCTTGATCTCGTAGTAATCCATATCAGTTATGTTGTAATAGCCTTTCCACTCCACGGTGAGGTCTGGTTTTCTATGGACTTCGCCTTCTTCAGGCGATATTATATTTGCAGAGGGGGGAAGGTCTATAGTGAAATTCACATCATCGGTGGCATCATTTCCAGCTTTATCGATGCCCTTCACTACCACTGTGTGTTCCTCCTCTAGTAGATCTTCCAAAACGTGACTCATATTTGTACCCACATCGACCCAATCCCCGCTGTCGAGTTTGACCTCGTAATGGTCTATCCCGCTGGTATCATCGCTTCCGCTCCAATTGACCGTTATGGAATCTTCTTCGAGCACGTCACCTTCTCCAGGACTTTCGAGATCGACAGATGGTGATGTCGTATCGACGGTGAAGATTACAGAGTCAGTATTGTTGTTACCTCCTTTATCCCATGCTTTAACGTCTACAGTGTGCTCACCGTCATCCAGGTTGGAGAAAGTGTAATTGGTGTCGGTTCCGACATCTATCCAATTACCTCCGTCGATTCTGACCTCGTAGAGATCTATCCCACTTGTGTTGTCCGAGGCGTTCCATTCTACCGTCACTTCATCATGATCTATATACTGGTTCTCCTGAGGCTCCAGTATCTCGAGAACAGGCGGTGTAGAATCCACAGTGAAATTCACCATATGAGTGTGGTTGTTCCCTGCTCCGTCCCACGCTCTGACCTCTACGGTGTGATCTCCATCTGAGACGTTCTCGAATATGTATTCGGTTCCGTTACCGACCAAGGTCCAGTTATTTTCGTCTATATTGATCTCGTAATAGTCGATCCCGCTGGTATCGTCCGTAGCGATCCAATTAACCGTTACATTAGAACTCGTCAATATCTCGTTCTCTCCGGGTTCATCCACACTCACTGATGGTGGGGTCGTATCGACGGTGAAGGTCACAGATTCAACATGGTTGTTGCCGGCCTTATCCCATGCTTTAACGTCTACAGTGTGCTCGCCGTCATCGAGGTTGGAGAAGGTATAATTGGTGTCGGTCCCGACATCTATCCAATTACCTCCATCGAGCCTGACCTCGAAATAGTCGATTCCAGTGGTGTTATCCGTGGCGTTCCATTCTACCGTCACTTCATCATGGTCTATATACTGGTTTTCCTGAGGCTCTAGTATCTCGAGAACAGGTGGGGTAGCATCCACGGTGAAATTGACCATCTTGGTTTCACTGTTCCCTGCTTTGTCCCAAGCTCTGACCTCAACGGTGTGTTCTCCATCTGAGACGTTCTCGAATATGTATTCAGTTTCGTTACCGACCGAGGTCCAATTAATCCCATCGAGTCTAACTTCATAATAATCTATCCCGGTCCTGTCATCGCTGCCGTTCCATCCGACGGTCACGTCGGCGCTCGTTAATATGTCTCCCTCTCCCGGCATATCTATCTGTATATCGGGAGGGACTGTATCTATAGTAAAGTTCACGGTTTCAATCGCACTGTTCCCTGCGTTATCCGTAGCCCGGACATCCACCACGTGCACACCCTCACCCATATTACTGTACGCATATTGAGTATCGGTCCCAACGTTAGACCAAGGACCGTTGTTCCGCCGGACCTCATAATAGTCGATCCCGCTGGGATAACCGTCCCCGGTCCATTGGATAGTTACAGAGTCCTCGTTGATCATCTCTCCCTCCTCCGGCTGAGTGATGTTTATCTCGGGTGGAGCGGTATCTACGGTGAAGTTAACGCTGTCGTCATCGTGGTTACCGGCCAAGTCGTAAACTTTCACTTCCACCAAATGTTCATCAGAACTCAGATTTGAGAAAGTATGATTAGTGTTAGCCCCTACGTAAGTCCAATTTCCCCCGTCGAGCCTGACCTCGTAATAATCCACCTCCGTTATCTCATCGCTCCCGTTCCATTTTACGATGACTTCGTCCACATCGAAGAGCTCGTCTTCCTGCGGTTCGGTGATATTCACACCTGGGAGTGAGGTGTCAACGGTGAAATTGACCATGTCCGTAGCGTTGTTACCCGCGGTGTCCCATGCTTCCACCTCTATGGTGTGGTTCCCGTCCAGGATGTTCATGAACGTGTAGGAAGTGTCATTACCGACGGCGATCCAACTTCCATTGTCGATCCTGACTTCGTAATAATCGATCCCACTGATGTTGTCGCTGCCGGTCCATTCAGCAGTTATATCGGATTCATTGACTATCTCGCTTTCTGTGGGAGAGGTGATCTCGATATCTGGAGGTGTTTTATCCACGGTGAAGTTTACGTTTTCGATGCGGTTGTTCCCGGCATTGTCCCATCCTCTCACCTCTGCGGTGTGTTCACCTTCGGCTAGATTTGAAAAAGTGTGATTAGTACCGTTGCCTTTATCGATCCAACTTCCGTTATCGAGCCTGACTTCGTAATGATCTATCCCGGTCGTTGCATCGTTCCCGTTCCATTTTAAGGTGACTTCATCTACATCGAAGGCTTCGTTCTCAAGCGGTTCATTTATATCTATCTGAGGTGGAGTGGTATCTATCGTTAAGTTGGTGGTGTCCGTGCGGCTGTTCCCGGCATTGTCCCATGCTTTCGCCTCTATGGTGTGGTCACCATCGGAGAGGTTGGTGAAGGTGTATTGAAGGTCATTTCCCACGTCGGTCCAATTGTTAGAGTCGGTCCTGACCTCGTAGAAATCGATCCCGCTGATGTTGTCGCTGCCGGTCCATTCCGCCGTTATATTAGATTCATTGACTATCTCGCTTTCTGTGGGAGAGGTGATCTCGATATCGGGTGGCGTTTTATCCACGGTGAAGTTGGCCGTATCGGTGGCGTTGTTCCCGGCGTTGTCCCACGCCCGAATTTCCACAGTATGTTCACCTTCGGTTAGATTTGAAAAAGTATGGCTTGTACCGGTGCCTTTATCGGTCCAATTGTTCCCGTCGATCCTGACTTCGTAATAATCGATCCCGCTGATGTTGTCGCTGCCGGTCCATTCCGCCGTAACATCAGATTCATTCAGCCACTCGTTCTCAGTGGGGGAGGTGATTTCGATATCGGGCGGCGTCTTATCCACGGTGAAGTTCACGGCTTCGATGCGGTTGTTCCCGGCATTGTCCCATCCACTCACCTCTGCCGTATGTTCACCTTCAGCTAGATTTGAAAAAGTATGGTTGGTATCGATTCCTTTATCGATCCAACTTCCGTTATCGATACTGACTTCGTAATGATCTATCCCGGTCGTTGCATCGCTCCCGTTCCATGCTACGGTGACTTCCTCTACGTCGAAGGCCTCGTTCTCAAGCGGTTCATTTATATCGATCTGGGGTGGAGTGGTATCTACTGTCAAGTTGACGCTGTCCGTACGGCTGTTCCCCGCGTTATCCCACGCTTTCACGTCTATGGTGTGGTCACCATCAGCTACATCCGTGAAAGAGTGTTCATTGTTATTTCCAACGTTGTTCCAGGCATTGGAGTCGATCCTGACTTCGTAATAGTCGATCCCGCTAGTGTTGTCGCTTCCGTTCCAATTGGCCGTCACATCGGAGCTCGTCAATATATCATTCTCTGCGGGATCGGTGATGTTCACTTGAGGCGGGGTAGTGTCTACAGTGAAATTGACATTATCTTGGGCACTGTTACCAAAAGTCTCGTTAACAGCTTTAACGTCCACTAGATGTTCACCATCGTTCAGATCTAAAAACGTATGGCTGGTGTTAGTGCCCACATCGGTCCAAGTTCCTTCGTCCAGCCTCACCTCGTGATAATCCGCTTCTTGGGATGTCCACTCAACAGTGACATCCTTCTGGCTCAGGAATTCTCCTTCAGTTGGCGAAGTTATATCCACGCCCACAGCGGTTATCTCTTCTCCTGCCGATACGCCGGATGATGCTATCTGCTCACGTTCATCCTCTGCCGCAGTGGACAAAGTGACCGCATTACACACTAATAATATCAGACCAAACAGCAGGCAAAATGTGATTACAGATTTTTTCTTTTTTTCTCTCATGGTTTCCCCTCTTTGTTCAAGAGAATCCAGGAACAGGGTAAAAATTTACCCATCATCCTTTAATTACCCAAATTTTGATATTTATACTTTTGGTTGATACTCTTAAATCAATAATGTGATTTTTTATTCATTCATATCCGAGATACCGACTGTAGAGTGGTTCCGATGAGCCCCTGAAAAAAAGTGAGGTTTCGATCTGGTTCTCTTTTTCCCATCTCTCTCGACATTCACAATCAGGGACGGATTCTAAAAGAGACTCGTTTTGGGTCAAGTTGTACCTGCGGATGATATCTTTGAGCTCGTCATCGCAATCACCGCAGTTATGAGCCCCTCTTTTCGAACCGAGAGCGGCTTCCGAGATAACTACTGACATATCATCTTGGTTCGATCGAGAGAGCACGTCGATTATAGACCAGAGCCACGGGGGGCTGTAAACATCTCTTTTCCATAATTTTTCTACCAGTGTACCTTTTTGTATGTTAACGGGGTTGATAGAGACTATATCGGTCAGGCCTTTTATCCTCTCTATCGAATCGATAACATCCTCTACAGCTTCTTTTTCTAAAAGGAAAGGAGGTTTCAATAAGAGATATGTCCTGATAGACACCTCTTCGGATATCTCCTGAACACTTTTTTTATAATCTTCAAAAGCGAACCCTTTATTGATGCAGTTCTTCAGAATAAAATCGTTCGCGGATTCGAGCCCTAAAGCGACTTCTAGTTCTTTCACCCTGTCAGAATAAGATCTTATCTTTTTTTGGCCTACGAATCCGGGCCTGCTCTCCACGACGACCTTTTCGGCACCGGCTTCGCTGAATCCATCCAGGGCGCTCAGAGCAAGATCCTCCGGGACCTCGTTGTCGTCCAAGAAGCTCCCTGACGTGTATATCTTAACCACTGCTTGCCCTTCGTAGAGAGATAACGCTTCATCGAGTTGGTCGTCCAGATCTCTTTGGGTTATGTGAGGATTGGTGTCCGTGTAATAGCCGCACATGGTACATCCTGATCTATGGGACCAAAAGCAGCCAGTGGTTCGGAATATCACTGAGAATACATCTACAGCTTTTCCTTCCATTTCATAGAATTCCTTTTCTTCCCAACTGGCGATCAAACTGCTATCATCGCTTCTCGAAGTCCTATCATGGATATTTTTGATCTCCTCTTTCAACGTCTCTTCGCTCATCTTTAATGTCCAGCTCCTGCAGGATATTAAACTTTTGTTATCCCCACTCGACTCCCCGCCGTGTATCAAAAATCCTTTTAAAGATCACCACGTTTTTGGTAATATGACGAAGATGTTGGAAGGAAAAAGAGTTTTGGTGACAGGGGCTTCAAGGGGTATAGGCAGGTCTATAGCTGAAAAGTTCGCCGATGAAGGCGCCGTGGTGGGTATAAACTATCATTCCAGTCAAGAGAAAGCTCAAGAAGTGTTGAGCGAAGTAAGATCATCTTCTGAAGGCATGCTTTTGAAGGCCGACGTATCCAAAGAGAAGGACTGCAGAGAGATGCTGGACGATTTTACTGAGGAGTACGGAGGACTGGATATTTTAGTGAACAACGCCGGCATCTATAAGCGAAAGGATATAGAGGAAGCGACTGTAAAAGACTTCGATAGGACCATGGCCGTTAACACGAGAGGTCCTTTCATGCTATGTAAATTTTCTCTGCCTCACTTGAAAGAATCCTCTTACGGCAGGATAATCAATGTCTCCTCCCAGTTAGCTTTCAAGGGTTCCGACCACGGGGTATCTTACGTGGTGAGTAAAGCCGCTCTCCTGGGATTGACTAGAGCGTTGGCTTTAGAGCTAGGTCCTGAAGGTATAACCGTGAACGGCGTGGCACCAGGCACGATAGACACTGACATAATCGCGGGCTATTCAGAGGAGAAGCGCAGAAGAAGAGCCGAAAGTATACCTTTGAAAAGGTTGGGCGAACCCGAAGACATAGCGGACACTTGTTTGTATCTAGCTTCCGATATGGGTGAATACGTCAACGGCGAGGTCGTAGGGGTAAACGGCGGTTCCGCCATCCATTGATCGACGTGATCAGAGAGGTCTTTCCGGCACTATAGTCGGCCGTTCCGGATTGTCGATTATATCCACTTTCACTCCGAAGACGGACTCTATGTTCTCCTGGCTCAGCACCTCCTTACCGCCGGCGGCGAATATTTTCCCGTCGTTCAGCATCAATATCTTGTCACTGTATCTTGAAGCGAGGTTCAGGTCGTGCATCGTCATGATCACGGAGATACCGTTGTTGATCTGTTCTTTTACGATATCTAAAACCTCCAGTTGATGTTTGAGGTCGAGGCTGCTCGTTGGCTCGTCTAAAAGTAGGAGATCCGGTTCCTGAGCCAGCGCTCTGGCTATCAGTACCTTTTGTTTCTGTCCTCCGCTCAGTTCTCCCGTGTTTCTCATGGCTGCATCTTCAAGATCCAGCTTATCTAGGGTCTCAGAAACTACTTTCAGATCTTTTTCACTAGGTTTCCAGCCCCCAAGTGGTTTTCTCCCTAGGAGTACCGTATCGAAGACCGTGGTGGGAAAGCTCTCTCTTTCTGCTTGAGGAACATGGCCCATCTCTCTAGCGATTTGGTCCCGTCCTAACTCATTTAACTTTTTTCCGTTTATCAAAATACTCCCTTTCTCCGGTCTTAGGATATTATTGATGCACTTGAGCAGAGTGGTCTTCCCCGATGCGTTGGGCCCTATGATAGTTAACATCTCTTTTCTTCCTAACTTTAGATCCACATCTTTCAATACGGGTTTACTGTCGTATGAAAATTCAACCCCTGATATCTCTAACTTCACCAGTATTCCCTCCCTTTTATGACCAGATATATGAAGAGAGGAGCGCCCAAAAAAGAAGTCAGGATCCCCACAGGGAGGACTATCGGTGAGATCACAGTCCTCGCAGCGGTATCGGAAGCTAAAAGCAAGATAGCCCCGACGACGCATGAGGTCGGGATCAGATGCCTCTCGTTGCCCCCTATCACTCTGCGGACCATGTGAGGTACAACCAATCCTACAAATCCTATGATGCCCACAAAGGAGATGATGAGGGCGGTTACAAGCGATGAGAGGATCATACCGTACAGCCTCAATTTTTCGACGTCTAAACCCAAACTTTTCGCTGCCTCGTCACCCGAATCCAATACTTCGTAATCCCAGCTCTTATAGAGAAAATATGCGGATGCAGGGAACACCACTGCCATCATGATGGCCAAGTCGGTCCATGTTGCTCTTGCCACGTCTCCGAAGGTCCAGAAAACGATCGCAGCCAGTTCAACATCGTCCGCAAAGTACTGAAGAGCGGTATAACCCGCGGTGAACAATGAACCGAGCGCTACACCAGTGAGGACCATGGTGGTGGGTGTAGCCTTCTTTAGCCTGGCTAGAAGGAGTATTATGAAAGTCGCTACTAACGACCATGCGAAGGCGGAGATAGTGACGATATAGGGATTGTTGAGTATAACAGCGTCCTCAGTTTGGCTCTGGAGCGTCCCGGCACCCAGAACGATGACGGCGAAAGCGGCACCGAACGCGGCGGAATGAGAGATACCCAATGTATAGGGCGAGCCTAGAGGATTCCTCAAGATGCTCTGCATCGCCACTCCAGTGACCGCCAAACCAGCTCCTGCGATTATAGCGGAAAGAACCCTGGGGAGCCTGATATTCCAGATGATGGTGTTTACCGTGTGGGATGAGGAATTTCCTGCCAACGCTGAGAGAGCTTCGGAAACTGATATGTCCGCCGGTCCCAACGTCAGAGCGAATGCCGATAAAGCCAAAAGGGAAAAGAAAGAGATGAAGAAGAATAAGACCCTTTTATGTGAGTACTCATCGTATCGATGTAGTATATCAGTTTTAGTTTCCAACTCATTTTTTTGCTCGGCTGTCATCTATTATCCCTTTAAAGTATCTTTTATTCAGAGGGTTCGAGCTGCGCGAAGCCCTCAAGATCCTCTTCCATCTCATCATAAACTGGTTCGCCCACGAGTTCTTCGTAGATCTCATCGGCTTTTTCCTCAGGATTTACATCATCGAAAACCTCGGGGTAGAGAACCTTGCCGATATAATAGGAATCAGAGAGAACTGTGCCGTAGTTGATATGGTGCCAGTTGTATGGGAGGATTCCATAAAGATATTCGTTCTGAAATGCAGTGACATTTCCGTAGGTCGAATTATCCAGAATGGTTTCTCCTCTCACGTAGCTTCCCATGTCAACAAAGATCACCTCGGGATCCCATTCCAAGATCTGCTCTTCATCCACCATGGCGTGCTCAGTTCCCAATTCACCGGCGGCGTTGTCGGCGTTCACGAAATAAAAGGGATCGTATTCTCCGTAGGTACTTGTAAGAGGATGAGAGCCTCTGTATAACACACCCCCAACATATACTTCTGGCTTTTCTTCAGAAGGTATGTCCTTTGTCCTATCATCAAGGTCTTGAATGGTTGAATCTATATGATCGATGATCTCCTCCGCTCTCTCCTCTTTTTGCAGTATTTCTCCTATAAGTCTCAAAGAGCCGTAAAAACTCTCTCTGTTCTCCGTGAGATCGCCTATGGCCAAGTCTACAGTTGGGATACCTGTTTTTTCCTCATAATCCTCGGCGGGGTCCGCAGAAGAGGCCCGAAATATCACATCGGGCTCTTGGGCCGCTATCAACTCCATATCTCCACCGTGGATCGGACCTATCGAATCCTTTTCTGCTAGGTCAGGATTCGCCAGACGATAAGGTCTTCCCATGGGATCCTCTTTCTCATACTCTTCCACTCCCGCGAGGTACTCCGTAGCGTTCATGTAACAGAGCAATCTCATACATCCGGACCCAACTCCGACTATGTTCTCGACGTCTTTTGGGACCTCCACCTCCCTTCCGGCCATGTCCGTTATGGTGGCACTTCCCCCATCTATATCTTGATCAACACAACCGCTGCTGAATATAGAAAGTAAGAGGAGACCTGTAAAGAGTATAGCAATCTTACCTTTCATCCTGATCACCAGTCTCTATACCGAACCCGGTCAGCCGCGGATATCTTGAATCGGAACATTCCAAACATAAGATCTTACCGTTCTTCTCCACGGTCCTGGTCGCCATCACGTTTTCCCCGCAGTCATCGCATACATGACTATCGTGAATAGGTGCATATTCAGGTATTTCAACTTCGATTTCTTCTATCTTGAAAAGGTCTTCTGCAGGTATCTTTACCACATGGTGTGACACCTTTTTTGCTAATCTATTGAATTTCTTGTGGTCTTCCTCATCACCCTCTCTATTTGTGACAACTTTTTCAAATAGTTCACTATACTCTGGAAATTCATCAGACCATTCTTCACCTGCATCTGGTTTTGTTACCAACCTTATACCTGTACCATCTCTTTTGGTAAGTGTTATTGCTGTCTTTCCAAGGTCCCTGAATATCAATGAGTTGTTGCCGAAGGTACATCCTGTGACGAACTGGACTCCATCGGAGGCGCAGTTGTTCGTTTCCATTATCGCCAGCACTTTTTCCATTCCCTCCGGCTCAACGTTCATCTCTTTAACGGCCTTGTGAGCCGCATTGACACCCAAAGCCAATCCCGGACAGTAGTGCCCATGCAGCACCGCAGCCCTGTCCAAAAGGTTATCTAGATCACCTTGAGATATCATATCCCATATATCTTTTCTCAATGTCTTTTTACCGCTCATGCTCGTATCTCCTTAGTAACACGCTTGTGATAATAGTAGCATTAATAAGTATTTTGGTAAAAGTAACACGAAAGATATATATTTTTGACATCGATAACACAAATGTGATCGATATGGATGGCACGACCAGATTCGGGGTCTCGATACCTGAAGACCTGTTGGAAAAGTTCGACGAGAGATTAGAAGAGAAGATGTACGCCAACCGTTCAGAGGCCATAAGGGACATGATCAGAGATTTTCTAGTGGAGGAAGAATGGGAGAAAACTGACGAGGAAGTCTATGGTTCCATGACGATAGTCTATGACCACGAGAAACGGGGCATATCGGACAAGCTGACGGAACTGCAGCACCAGGACCACACCAACATAATCTCCACCATGCATATACACCTGGACAGGCACAACTGCATGGAGACCATGGTGATAAAAGGTAATTCAGAAGAGATAAAAAAGATAGCGGACAGGTTGAGGAGCACGAAGGGCGTTAAGCACGGCAAACTGATGATGACCTCGGTTTGACTTCCCACCGGAACTTTTTTAGTAGTTGGCGATGAGAACAGTAAATCTTTTTAATCTCTTTGAAATATATACCCGTGGTAACATGATAAGAAAGCACTGTTTCTTCAGCGGGAAAGTCCAGGGCGTGTTTTTCAGAGCGAACACCAGGGAACAGGCTCAAAAAAGAGGTGTCAAAGGATGGGTGAAGAACCTGAGAGATGGAAGGGTCGAGGCCGTCTTAGAAGGCCCTAAAGAGAAAGTCAACGATCTGATAGAATGGTGTAAAGAAAATCAACCTCACGCAAGAGTGGATGATGTGGAGGTAAAAGAAGAAGAACCGACGGGTGAATTCGACACTTTCTTCGTCAAAAGATGATCGTTGAACAGTTGTTGGACAAAAAATTTTAGATAACGCAAATCCGATGAACCCATCATATTGATATCTGATCCGAAAACCATCCTTGGGTATGATATAAAGAGCGGTCTGAGATTGGTTAGAGGGAATAAGCCTCCACAGCCCCTTCGACAAAGACCGCCGAAGGAGTTGCCCCCACCATCCGGGGGAGAGCTAGAACCACAAAGTTCATCATCAATTCTTCTTTTTCAAAAAACACTATTAACCTCTTCACCCCACTCGATGATGTGAACCGAACCGAAAGATATCCCGAGAGCTAAAACCTGAGAGCCCAGAGTTCCCCTTCGATCCCTTAGAGCTCACGGACCGGACCAAAAAGATCGTGTGTGATGGAACCAGCATGAAGTACACGGATTTTTATACAGTCGGGGTCTACGGCGGCATCGTGACCGGTTATACCGTGGACTGCAATCTCAGATGTTATTTCTCCTTATTTCTGCTGGGTGGGCCCGGGAAGGGATCACCCGGAAGATCGCGGAAAGCTCTATCCCGGTAAAAAAAAGCGCGGAGAAACTCGAAAAGATAGCTTCGAAAAAGGGGATTACAAAGGCTCGGATATCTGGGGGTGAACCAACGCTCTGCAGAGATCACCTCTTTGAACTGTTACACCATTTGGAGCAAAGTGGTATCCTTAACACCTCTATACTGAAGACCAACGGCATACTTTTCGGGGCTGACAGCTCCTACGTGGAAGAGCTCCGTAGATCCGATCTGCCCTATGTGAGGGTCTCTTTGAAAGCCGGTCTTCCTGGAAAATGGGAAGATAAAACGGGAGCAGAAAGAGGGTCTTTTGACCTCCCCTATAAGGCGATAAAACATCTTTGGCGGAACGATATAGATTTTCACGTCGCAGCCATGGCGGACCCTAGGATCACCTCAAAGGAAGAAACACGGGAGATATACCGGAAAGTGGCGGAGATATCAGAAGTCCTAGCAGAAAACATCGAGTGGGAGAGTATAGATATGTATCCGAACACGGAAAGACGGTTGAAGCATGCAGGGATCGAACTGGAGTGATGCCGGAAGATAAACGCAACATTTATATATCCCTTCACCCTAATTACTAAATGCAAACATTACAACAATAGGTTGTTAAGTAGAGGTGGTAAAAATGACTGAAGAAGAAGAAAAAGAAGGGAAAAAGGAAGATAGAAGTTTAGCGGAAAGAAGAGATGACTGGTTCGCTAGTCCTTTCAGAGAGATGGACAGCATATTCGAGGACCTTGATAGAACACTGAACAGGTTCTTCGGCAGACCAAGAGAAGGCAGAAGGTTCTCTACAAGTATGCCGGCGTTGAGGTCACCCGTGACAGATCTGAGTGACCTCGGAGACAAGTACAGGGTCGAAGCAGAGATACCGGGCATAGACAAGGACGACATAGAGATCGAGCTTCGAGACGACAGCTTGGTCATCGAAGCCGAGAAAGAAGAAGAGACCGAGGAAGAAGGCGAAGATTACCTCAGAAGAGAGAGGGGTTTCAAGTCGTTCTACAGGAAGCTGCCGCTGCCGGAAGAAGTGAACCCAGAAGAAGTCGCCGCCAGCTTGGAGAACGGTATACTGAGCATAGACATGCCGAAGAAAGAACCTGAGAAGAAGAAAGGAAAGAAGATAGAGATCGAGTGATTACCAAAAAACCCATTCCCTTTATTTGTTGTACTTGGAGCGTAGAAAACACCAGATGTGGTCTAGATGGAAAAGGATGAATTCGAAGAGATAATACAGGTCCTGCAGAACAGGACCAGACGAAGGATACTCCAGCTCCTGAGTAGGGAGGAGAACTATCCCCTGGAGATGTCCAGATGCTTGGATACCAGTCAGCAGGCCATATCCAAACATCTGAAAAAATTGGAGGAAAAAGGGTTAGTGGTTTCGAAGAAGAGCGAAAGCGAGAAAGGGGGCCCGCCGACAAAGACCTATACGTTGAACAAGGAATTCTCTGTGAGGATCGATGTGGGTCCACAGCTGTTCGATACGGAGGTCGAAGACCTCAGGGATGAAGATATCGAGGGATACCAGGAGATCGAGAAGAAACTCGAAGAAGGCATCATCGAAGAAAGTTTCCTGGAGGGACACAGAAAGATAATACAGAGCATAAAAAAGGATATACGAAGATCGGAGAAGGAAAGAAAGTACCTCCTGAAACTTAAAGAAAAAGCGCTCTCCCAAGCTTATAGGCACATACACGAAAATATTGATGATTATGACAAAAGGGAGATATTATATCATGTGCTGGAGTCGGGTGAGACCGACCCCAGAAAGATAGCTAAATACTTCAACGTTAGAGAAGACGAGATAGAAAGGTTGATATGGGATCTGAAAAAGAAAGATGGTGTGAACATATGGTGATAAGATGAACTATAGAGATGAAGATGAAGATGAGGACAAAAGAAGACGCAGGCGTGATCCGTTCAGAGACATGTTCGGATTCTCCGATATGTTCGGCTTCCAGGACATGGACAAAGAATTCGAGAGGATGCGAAAATTAGCGGAAGATATGCTCGAGCGTGGACGCAGCACGGGAAAAGACCCGCTGGTCTATGGATTCTCTATCAGACAGGGGCCAAGCGGTCAACCCAAGATCGAAGAGTTCGGCAACGCTAGAGACTACTTCAAAGGAGATAAGGAGCAAGAAAAATCTGAGTGGACTCCTTTGACCGATGTGCAGGAGACGGAGGACAAAGTGAAAGTCACGGTCGACATACCGGGAGTGGAAAAAGAGAGCATAGATCTCAACGTCAAAGACGACCGGTTGATAGTGTCGGTGGACGGTAACAGAAGGTACAGAAAGAAGGTGGATCTTCCGGCGAAAGTCGATACTTCCGATGCCCAGGCGACCTACAACAACGGTATCTTGGAGGTTGAACTCCAGATAGTGACCGAAGAGATGGGAGAATCTATCGAGATAGAATAGGGGTCTACTATGTCGTCCGAAGAGAACTCAGATAAGGAAGGGATGGAAGAGCCGGAAAGTTGCGGAGAGGTCGAAGAAGAACAGCAAGAGGAAACCGAAGAAAGGGTATCAGAGCCAGAAGAACGGGAAAAAGAGCAGGAAGAAGAAGAGCTGAGTAAAGAAGAGCTCGAGGAAGAAGTGGAAGAACTGGAGAGCTCACTGAAAAAGGTGATGGCGGACTTCGATAATTACAAGAAACGCATGGTGAAAGAAAAACAGAGGATCAGGCGGTTGGCTGCAGAGGACCTGATGAAAGATCTGATCGAGGTACTGGACGACTTAGAAAGGGCTCTAGATAACGAAAACGAAGTCGAAAAGGAAGGGATCGAGATGATATACAGGAAGTTCAGCAAAGTGCTGAAGGATCACGGCTTGGAAGAGATAGATACCGAAGACGAGAAGTTCGATCCTATGTATCACGAATGCGTTCGATCTGAAGAAAAAGAAGAAGTTGAGAAGGATAAGATATTGGAAGAATATCAAAAAGGTTATAAATTGAATGATAAGGTCATAAGACCTTCACGGGTAAAAGTTGCTAGATAGACCAAACACAAGGTGTTAATATGTCGGAAAAAGTGTTAGGAATCGATCTCGGAACAACGAATTCCGCTATGGCGATAATGGAAGGTGGAGAACCCACTTTGATCCCCAACAGAGAGGGCGAGAGGACCACTCCTTCAGTAGTCGCTTTCAAAGAGGACGGCGAACGTTTAGTAGGTGAAACGGCTAAAAGACAGGCGGTGAAGAATCCAGACCGAACTATTGAATCTATAAAAAGAAAGATGGGAACGAACTATACCGTCGGGGTAGACGATAAGGAGTACACCCCAGAAGAGATCTCCGCCATGATACTGCAAAAATTGAAAAGAGATGCGGAAAACTACATGGGCGAAGAGTTGGACAGGGCGGTGATCACGGTACCGGCTTACTTCAACGAGCCCCAGAGAGAAGCCACTAAGAACGCCGGCGAGATAGCAGGCTTCGAGGTGGAAAGGGTCTTCAATGAACCCACCGCATCGGCAATGGCCTACAAGATGGACGAAAAGGAGAGCGTCGAGACCATTTTAGTTTACGATCTCGGTGGAGGTACTTTCGACGTTTCGATTTTAGAAGTCGGCGACGGTGTTTACGACGTTCTAGCCACTTCTGGGAATACAGGCCTTGGCGGAGACGACTGGACACAGAGGATAGTTGATCACTGTATTGAAGAGTTCAAGAGGGATACGGGTATAGACATAAATGACGATCGAGAGGCCCTTCAGCGCGTCTATGAAGCCTCGGAGAAAGCGAAAAAGGAGCTCTCCACCAGGCAAAAAACGGAGATAAACCTGCCTTATCTCACCGCGGATGACGAGGGCCCAAAACATCTAGAACTCGAGTTGACTAGAGCGGAATTCCAAAAGATGACCGAAGATCTGATCGAAAAAACAAAGGAACCGGTGAACATAGCTTTAGATGACACCGATATGCAGCCTACTGATGTGGATGAGGTGATCCTGGTGGGCGGTTCTACCAGACTCCCTGCGGTACAGGACTTCGTCAAGGACTTCTTCAATCAGTCTCCGAATATGAAGATCAACCCAGATGAATGTGTCGCTATCGGTGCGGCGATACAAGCTGGGGTCATATCGGGAGATGTTGAAGACGATATAGTTCTGCTTGATGTGACTCCGTTATCACTCGGTGTCGAGACACTTGGAGGCGTTACAACAACCCTGATAGACCGGAACACCACTATACCCACGGAGGAGAGCAAGATATTCACCACCGCCGCGGACAACCAGACGAATGTTGAGATCCACGTGGTACAGGGAGAAAGAGCCATGGCCAAAGACAATCACAGTCTGGGTAGATTCAACCTGACCGGTATACCCCCTGCACCGAAAGGCGTGCCGCAGATAGAAGTGACCTTCCAAATAGACGAGAACGGCATATTGAACGTTTCTGCCGAGGATAAAGGGACCGGGAAGGAAAAGAGCATCACCGTGGAAGCCACCAGTCAGCTCTCCGAGGAAGAGATCGAGAGGATGAAGGAAGAAGCCGAGAAACACGCCGAGGAAGACAAGAAGAGAAAGGAGAGGATACAAACAAAGAACGAGGCCCAGCAGTTGGTCTATTCCACGGAGAGAACGCTGGAAGAGATGGGTGATCAGATAGACGAAACCATAAAAGAGAAGGTCCAAAAGAAGGTGGACGAATTACAGGACGCCATCGATGAAGACGATTACGAGCAGATAAAGAAGAAGAAGGAAGAATTGTCCGAAACGGTCCAGGAGATAGGTCAACAGATGTATCAGGCACAGCAGCAGGCCCCGGGTCAAGGTGCGGGACCGGGAGCAGCTGGTGCAGCGGGAGCAGGCTCGGGACCCGCAGGTGCGAATGCCGGTCCTGCAGGATCGAATACAGCCCAGTCCAAAGGCGATGAAGACGAAGATGTGGTAGACGCTGATTACGAGGTCGTCGACGAGGACGAGGATGAAGAGGAAGAAGATTAACCAAAAACCTTTCTCCTTTATCTATTTATGATGAAAAGATATTTCACCCTGCTCTGGTTAGGCCACATTAACCACTCGGATCAAAAGATGGGAATATCATGAACATGAACGGAGAGGACTACTACGATATATTGGGCGTGGATCGAGACGCCTCTAAAGAAGAGATCAAAAAAGCCTACAGGAAGAAGGCGAAGAAGTATCATCCGGATAAAAATCCAGATAATACAGAGGAGGCGAGAGAGAAGTTCAAGAAGATCTCCGAAGCCTATGAAGTCTTAGCTGACGATGAAAAGCGTAAAAGGTATGATCGATATGGGAAAAGAGGAGTGAAACAGGACTTTGGAGAGGGCGGCTTTCAATGGTCAGATTTTTCACACCGTGACGATGTAGAAGATATATTCTCCGAGGTCTTTGGAGGGGGAAGGCGGAGAGGCGGCTTTGAAGATATATTCGAGAGTTTTTTTGGAGGCTCACGAAGGAGAAGAGATACCAGGAGCAGAAGGCGGGGAAGAGATCTCAGGATGAGTATCGATGTGAGCTTGAAGGACTTGAGGGAGGGCGCCGAAAGGACCGTGAAATTGAACCGGAAGGCTCAGTGTGAAGTATGTGGGGGCAGCGGGAGCCGGAGCGGCACTAAAAAGACCTGCCCAAAATGTGACGGTACTGGGGAAGTGAAACGTGCCCAAAGACGGGGTTTTCAACAACTCGTCACCATATCTCAGTGTGACCGCTGCGGTGGAACAGGAGGGATAGTAGAAGATCCCTGTCCGGAGTGCGGAGGCTCCGGAAGGGTCGAAAAGAGTGAGACCATCACCATAAATATACCACCCGGGGCGCAGCACGGCGACAAGCTGCGGGTCGGAGGGAAGGGTGAAGCCGGTAAGAAAGGGGCTCCACCAGGAGACCTCTATATCGTACTTAGGGTGAAGGAAGAAGGTCCATTCGAGAGGAAAGGCGACGACGTCATGACAGAAGCGGAAGTGAGCATGGCCGAAGCGGCTCTCGGTTCAAAGATAAAGGTTTCGACCCTGGATGGAGATGTGAATATGAAAGTCCCGCCAGGAACCCAACCTGGAGATATACTCAGACTCCCGAACAAGGGCCTAAAAAGGAGGAACGGAAGCGGCTATGGCGATCAGTTGGTCAAGATCGACGTGAAGATACCGGACGACCTGAACGACAGGCAGAAAGAGATATTGGAAGAATTCGCAGATATAGAAAAAGATAAAAATAAAAGTTGGTTTGACAAGATCCGTGGGAAGTGATCCCACGTCTTTTCACATCAACTCTACTTTTTTCAGATCTTTACCCTTCGGACAGTCGATCTTTTCTTCAGTTTTTTCTACATTGTACTTCGTCCCGAATTCGATCCCGATTGGATGGCAGAGTCTGTAATGTTCACATTCTATCTCACCGCAATCCTTGTCTTCTAAAGTGATGACAGATCCTTCTACCACTCTGTTACCTGAAGCGGTGGTTTTCACCGGTATCTGTTCGACATCGACCACTTTGACATCTTTGTGGTGTACTTTACAATCGTGAGTTTTATCTCTCACACCGGTGACCTTGTACAACCTGTTCTTTTCCAATCCGCAGCAGGAATTCTTCAATTCACAGTCCTGACATTTGGACAGACATCCCCCGAATCGAAATTCAAGACCTTCTTTTGCCAAACTTTTCCCTATCAACGTTACTGATCCCATATATTTTACCTCCTTTTAGATAACTCCAGTCTCTTTTGCACATTCTTCAGCCGCATCTCTATTCATCTTAGAGTCCCCTAGTATAGTATACCTCTCGGGTCTGATGGTCGGAGCTTTCACAAGGGCCTCGATCACTTCTTCCTCACTGACCTCTAGACCTCTAGCGGTGGTCGGGGCTTCGACCATCTGCAGGGCATCTTTGATCTTTTTCCAGTCACCGCCGTGCAGGTACATCATTATTATGGTCCCTACACCGCACTGTTCTCCGTGGAGGGCTGGTTCCTCCGCCACCTGGTCCATCGCATGGCTGAATTTGTGTTCGCTCCCGCTGGCCGGCCTGGAGGAGCCGGCGATGCTCATGGCCACACTGGAACTCACCAGGGCTTTGACCACCAGCCAGGCGCTCTCTTCCAGCCCCGGTTTTATGTTCTCCACGTTGCTGACCAACAAATCCGAGGTCATCTTCGATAGATTTGCGGCGTAGTGTGAGTATTCTTCGTTCCTCAGCCGTTTGGCGAGCTTCCAATCCTTGACCGCCGTGGCGTTGGCGATTATATCGCCGCATCCTGCCGCCAACAACCTGTCGGGGGCGTTAGCTATTATCCCAGTATCGGCTATCATGGCCAAGGGACTTTGAGCCTTGACGGATATCTTGTTACCGTTCCTTTCGATAGAAGCTCGCCCCGAAGCGATACCGTCGTGAGATGAAGCCGTAGGGATGCTCAGGAATGGTATACCGGCGAGGTAAGATGAGTACTTGGCTACATCGATCGGTTTTCCCCCGCCCACGCCCAACAGAAATCCGGTGTCGTCTGAGATCTTGTTTGAAACACGATCGACCGTTTCTTGGTCCGCTTCCTGGATCTCCTCCATGTCCATCTCGTAGTCCTTTTCGTTCAAGACATCCGCTACTTCATCACCGGCCACTTTCTTTGTGGTAGGGTCACAGATGATCAGAGCGTTCTTCCCCAGCTCGAGCTTATCACATACGTTCCCCACTTCTTTCAATGCGTTTTTTCCCACTGCTACGTTTCGAGGTAGTTCCATGTTTTTGAACTTCTGGAAACCTTCTTTTTTCACGTCATCACTGTGGCTTTTCTCTTCGACCATATTTTGACCCTTTCCTCAAATTAGTTCGAAGTCTGATATATTAGTTTTTACCCGTTTTCCGCCTTTTATCAAAGCTCGGAATCTATCAGCTTTGCGGCTTTTTTACCCGAGAGCAGCATACCTCCAAAGATGGGTCCCATCCGTGGTGCTCCCATGACAGCATTGGCGCACATCCCGCTGACCCAAAGGCCAGGGAAGACTTCCTGCGTGTTCTTCACCACCGTCTTTTCACCCATCTCGGCCCACATGGATCTTTCTCCCACGACTTTTCCTTTCTCGGTCTTAAGTTCGCCCGCTTTTTCTTCCACCACGCGGCAGACTTCGGCATCGTGCCCCGTAGCGTCAATCACGGCTTTCGCCCGCACCGTTATGGGGTCTACATGGAGGCCGGCGGCGTCTATGGCGGAAGAGTTGATCACCACGCCGCTGACCCTGTCTTCCTCGTAAAGGACGTCCTCTACGGTGGTGATGTTGAAGACTCTGACACCAGCGTCTATGGCGGAAGAGAGCAGCTTAGCCACCGATAGGATGGAGTCCGCAGTATAGTAACCGTCTCCCGCTTGTTGGACATCTACGCCCACCTTCTCTATCTCTTTCACCGAACTCTCCTGGAGCACCACGACTGGATAACCCATGCCTCCGCCCCACATCCCCCCACCGGGGGAGAGCTTTCTCTCGAATATAGCCACCTTGTGCCCTTTCTCAGCCAAGTATCTACCGGCGACTAATCCTGCAGGTCCAGCTCCCGCGATTGCCACGTCGACGTCCGTATGATCCGAAAACTCTTCAAAATATCTATCTACTATGCATTCTGTGACTTTAACGTCATCTATCATGTTATCCACAGGAAAACAACAAATGGGAGGGCTATATATAAGTTCACTTCGAGTTCGTGCTCTTTCTGCATCACCAAGCTCGGCAACAAATGATTTTTATACCAGCTTTCACAACCTCATTTCAATGGAAAAACGATGCGGCCGGTGCGGAGAACCTCCCATCACCTATATAAGGTACAGTGGTCAGAGGCTGTGTGAAGAGCATTTTAAGGACTTCTTCGAGACCAAAGTGTTCAAGGAGTTCAGGAAGCAGGTGGACCTGGGAAGAGGAAAAGATATAGGTGTGGCGGTGTCTGGAGGGAAAGACAGCATCGTGGCCCTGAGGATGATTCATAACATACTCGATGAAAGGAGAGACAGCAGTGTTTTCGGGATCACTATTGACGAAGGTATAAAGGGGTACCGGCCCAAAAGTTTGGATATAGCCAGGGAGGAATACGAACGTCTCGGCGTGGATTACAACATACTTTCCTTCGAGGAAGAATTCGGCTACCCCCTAGATGAGATCGTGGAGTTCGAAGATATCTGTGGGGGTCAGCCCTGCTCGGTCTGCGGCGTGTTGAGGAGATGGTTGATGAACACCGCGGCGAAAGAGGCGGGTCTCGATATGCTGGCGACCGGTATAAATCTGGACGACACGGCCCAAACGATACTCATGAACTTCTGCAGAGCAGATATTGAAAGGATGGTCAGGTTGGCTCCCCACGAGAACGTTAAAGAGGGCCTCGTGCCCAGGATAAATCCACTTCAGAGAGTAACGGAGAAAGAAACTTATCTCTACGCTTATCTCTCCAAGATGGAGGTGCACGAGCAGGAATGTCCGTACGCGGAGACCGCCCTCAGAGGTCTTTATAGAGATATAATCGGAGAACTGGATGACAACACACCGGGTGTAAAATTCTCCATATTGAGTTCACACGAGAAGATGAAGGGTCCTCTTCAAGAGAAGTATGATGACGGCCGGAGTTTGGGCAGCTGTGATGAATGCGGCGAACCGGCCATGAACGAGATATGCAAAGCTTGTGATATATTGGAAGAGCTGAAAGAGAGGTGAAAGTTGTGAAAGGTAAATTGGCGATATTCGATCTTGACGGCACCCTGTACAAAACGGAAGAAGTGAGCGTCCCGGCTCTGAAGAGATCGTTTTCTAAATTCGGAATAGAATTGACCGAAGAACAAATTCTTGGACAGTTCGGAGAACCAACGGAGCAGATAATAAAAAATCTCACTCCTGAGAGCAAGATACATCTGAAAGACGAGATAGAGGAGGAGATAGCCAAAAATGAGTCGGCGCTGATACCTTCAAGAGGCACACTTTACCAAGGGGTGAAAGAGATGTTGGAAGAACTGGACAAGATGGGTTATGATCTCACCATATGTTCCAACGGTAGAGATGATTATATACGGACCGTTCTGAAGACCACCTCTATCGACGAGTATTTTTCCGCGGTGAAGAGCTACACCGACGGGAAGAGCAAGTCCGATATGATAGAAGAACTGCTCGAAGAGTACTCTCCGAAGACAGCTGTGATGATCGGTGACAGGTATCACGATATCCAGGCTGCGAAAGAGGTGGGGATACCGAGCATAGGCGCGGGGTACGGTTACGGCGGAGAGGAGATGAGAAAAGCGGACCACGTGGTTTCTAGAGCCTCGGAGATACCCCCTCTTTTCGAGGAAAAGATAAGTTAACGTGTAAATTACCAAAATGTTTTTTACTTCTACGAAGATTAGTATCCGAGATCGATGATAGACGTGAACCTTGACGAAGTGGCTGAAAAGATAGTCAACAAGTGCATGAATGTAGAAGAAGACGAGGTCATCCAGATAAACGGTGCACCCTACAATTTTGAACTGGTCGAAGATATAGCTTTACATGTGAAAAAGAAAGGCGCCTTTCCGGTTATAAAAAGTTCATCTGATAGTTTGGAAAAGAAGATCATAGAGGGGGTTGATGTTGAGCATCTCAGGAAGTCTCCGGATCACTACCTGAGATGGTTGGATGATATAGACGGCGTTATAGGGATAGATCATCGGAAAGATCCGAAGATACTCTCGGAACTGCCAGAGGAAAAGATAGGGGCTAAAAGGCAGGGCAGGAAGAAGATCAACGACAAATTCCAGGAGGAAGATATCCGCTGGACCGGGGTGGGTTACCCTACGGAGGAGAAGGCGGAGATGTACGGGATTAGCTTCGAAAGATTCTGGAACATGTTCTGGGAGGCTTTGAATACAGATTACGATCGACTCCAGCAGAGAGGAGAATCCATAGCTGAGGAAGTGAGGAAAGCAGATACCGTACACATCACTTCCGATAAAGGCACGGACCTTAAATTTTCTATCGAGGATAGGAGAGTCATCGTCGATGACGGCATAATATCCGAAGAAGACATGGGGCGTGGAGACGTGGGAAACAATCTGCCAGCGGGCGAAGTGTTCTGTGCACCTATCGAAGAGAGCGCTGATGGAGAAGTCTTCTTCGATCTTGCGTTTTACAAGGGCAACAAGATAGAGGGTATCAACGCTAGATTCGAGGACGGCAGGATAAAAGATGCGGAAGCGGATAAGAACGGTGATATATTCAATGAGGTCTTGGAATTCTCACAGGGTGAAAAAGACCGGATAGGAGAGTTCGGTATAGGTATAAATCCGGAAGTCGATGAAGCCATCGGCTACACGATAACGGACGAAAAGATAATAGGAAGCATACACATAGCTCTTGGTGAGAACAGGAGCTTTGGAGGAAAGAACGAGTCCACTTTACACTGGGATCTTGTCATGCTCGATCCCACGGTCAAAGTGGACGATAAAAAGATAATCGAAGGAGGAGAACACATAATATGACCGAAAAAGAAAGGATCAGGACGTATATCAGCAATCTAGACGACCAGATGTCCGGTGGGATACCGCGAGGGCATGTGGTCCTGGTGTCGGGCAACCCTGGAACCTATAAATCATCTTTGAGCTACAGCGTACTGTATCATAATGCGCTGAAGAACGGGATCAAAGGTCTTTACATATCTTTCCAGCAGAGCAGAGAAAGCTTGGCGGACCAGTTCAAAGGGATGAATATGGACCCCGACGAGGTTGAGGAAAAGATAACCATCGTCGACGCCAGCTATCTGAGAGAAACTTTGGACCCGGATCCAGAGGATTGGATAGAGGTGTTCAAGAGGTACGTCGAGAACATAAGAGCCACGACGGATTATGAACTCCTCGTCCTGGACTCTTTGACCACTCTCGAGATGATCTCGAAAGTGGAAGACAGGAGAGAGACCCTTTTCCATATATTCGAATGGTTGAGGGATTTTCAGGGTCTCACTTCTTTCCTGCTGACCGAGAGAGCCCGGACGAAGGAGACTCTGCGGGAAGAAGAATTCCTGGCAGACGGGACGATCATACTGAGCAAAGAAAGGCTAGACAAGGTGGAGACCCGCCGTTATCTGGCAATCGATAAGATGAGGTCAACGGCGCACGAGACGTCCTACTTCACCCTTCTGTTCGAAGGCGATAGATTCCAGGTCACCAGGGTCATCTCGGAGTGAAGACTTTCTTAAAAAAGTTCTTCTGCTCTCGGCTCACACGGATTCTAACAGCTTTTCCACGGCGTTCCCACGGTGACTGATGCGGTTTTTCTCTTCACTGTTCATCTCAGCGTAGGTCCTGTCAAAACCTTCCGGCTCGAATATCGGGTCGTATCCGAAGCCGCCGGTTCCTCTTTTTTCTCGCGTGATAGTACCTTCAGAGACGCCTTTGAACATCTCTTTTTCCTCGTGGATGTATCCGATCACGCATTCGAACCTTGCGTTCCTTTCTTTTTTGTCTTTTAAGAGCGAAAGGATACCGTCGCATCCTAAGGTATTCATCACGTAAGCCGAGTAGACGCCCGGAAAGCCGTTCAGGGCATCTATGAAAAGACCGCTGTCGTCGATTATCAGCGGTGAATGTTTTTCCAGCTTGTCCAAAGCGAATTCGACCACCTCTTCCAAGCTGTCCGCCTGTATTTCAGGGTAGCTTATGTTCTTCATCTCGATTTTCTGGTAGCGGTCTTTCAACTTCTCTTGATATTCCACGTACTTGCCGCGGTTCGAGGTTATAACATTCAAAGTGTCGGCATTCATCTATATCTTCCCCTGCTCTCTATCTTCTCTACCCAATTCAACACCTCTTGGTGGAAGCTGCACGTTTTTTCATAACCATCTACCACCTCGTCAAAGAGCTTCAGAGGGTCGTCGTGCACGCTCACCAAAGCTTCTCTTAAAAGGTGAAGATCCACACCCATCATCTCTTTTGGAGAATCGGTTTCACCCAGACTGAAATCGATGAAGCAGTGTCGGTCCTTTTTTTCGTCGAACAGGATGTTAGATGTGGTGAGATCGCCGTGGGTGATACCCGCGTCGTGGAGCTTTCCAATATATCTGCCTATCTCTTTTAGGTCCACGTTTAGGCCTTTTTCGATACAGTCCATCACTCTCTCCCCTTCGAAATACTTGATGACCATTAATGTTTCCGTTTCGTTCAGATCGTAGATTATCGGCACGGGCACGCCCAACTTTCTAGCTTCGGTGAGCAGTTTTACTTCCTTCCTAATTCTCATCTTCCTGATCATCTCATCCAATTCTGGATGTCTATAGCCTTTTTTGACCCTCTTCTTTATTATGATGTCACGGTCTCTCCACTTCCCCTTCCATACTTCGGCTTCCGCACCTCTGGTGATCATCTCGTTCCATTCCAATTCCATGATAGTTTTTGGAAAAGGGAGTGCGGATAATAACTTTTCCGATTTTTGCAGGTTTGCGGGGCCGAGGGTGTGGCGTAATTTATCTTTCGCTAGCTTTTTGGGCTTCTCCCCCTTTCCGCCTTGCTTCTAGTGTTAGCTGTATCCTGACTACTCTCTTAACCCTACAAGTCTCTGATGAACTCACCTAACATTTATATCATGATTGTCAATCGGGAGAGAAAGGTGTAAAGATGTCGAGAGAAAACAGAGCGAACGATGAACTTAGAGAGACGACCATAACTCCGGACTATCTAGAGAATCCGGACGGCTCGGCTCTTATAGAGACCGGAAAGACAAAGGTCATCTGTACCGTGATGATCGAAGAATCGCTTCCACCGTGGATAGAGGACGAAGAAGCTGACCACGGATGGTTGACCGCAAAGTACGGCATGCTCCCGGGAAGCGGTGAAGATAGGATCAGAAGAGAAAGGAGAGGTGCCCGAGGAAGGACTAAAGAGATACAGCGCCTGATAGGGAGAAGCTTGAGAGCCGGCATAGATCTAGGAAAAGTGGGCCCGAGAACTTTTTGGATTGACTGCGACGTTCTACAAGCCGACGGAGGTACCAGGACCGCATCCATAACCGGTGCTTGGGTCGCCTTAAAGTTGGTGGTAGATAAGATGTTGGAGAACGGAGAACTCGACGAAGATCCGATGAAAAAACACGTGGCGGCCACGAGTGTCGGCGTGGTCGACGGAGAAGAACTCTTGGACCTCTGCTACGAGGACGATTTTGCCGCCGATGTGGATATGAACGTGGTGATGGACGGCGAAGGCAACTTCATCGAGATACAGGCCACGGGAGAAGAAGCCGTGTTCTCCAGAGAGCAGCACGACAAACTGTTAGACCTGGCGGAAAAAGGCGTCGCCGAACTGATCCAAAAGCAGAAAAAAGTGGTCGAATAGACACTTTACATAGAAACCTTTACTTTTCTTCCTTCTTTTTCCATATGATCGAAGAGTTCTTTATAGGCAGGGTGAGAGGAAAGTGTCTTGGAGTCCGCGATCACCACGAGTTTTCTTCTAGCCCTCGTTATGCTGACGTTCAGCCTTCTCAAGTCTTTCAGAAAACCGATGTTGTTCCTGTCGTTGCTTCTTGTCAGGGATAGGATGATCACCTCTTTTTCGCGCCCCTGAAAACCGTCCACGGTATCCACTTCGATATCTTCTTCACCTATCTTCTTTCCTATCAGGTCCGCCTGGTCATCGTAGGGAGTTATCACACCCAGGTCCGTTGGCTCGAGACCCATCTCGCAGAACTTACCGCTGAGTTCAGCGGCCAACACAGCCTCCCCAGGGTTCTCTTTAGAAGTGGACCCCGCACGAATCCTTTCGCCCATGCTGCCGCAAGTATCCACCAGGACCAAAGGCTCTTCAGGATCCAGTATCTCCCGGAACTTTCCTTCGCTCTCACCGTCCACGATATCGGAGAGCGTGTGCCTTCTGACGCTTTTGTCGGCTTGTATAGCGCCCTGATAGAACTGATCGTCGGAGAATCTCATTATGTCCTCGTGCATCCTGTATTGGATACGCAGAAGGGTTTTTATCTTCTCCCCGTAAAGAGCGATCAGCCGTTCGAACATGGTCTCGGAAAGGCCCTCTCGCTTCGCCTCTTCGTTCAGTATGGTTGGAGGCAGCTGTTTATGGTCTCCGGCCATCACCAGTTTTCCCGCCTTGACCGTGGGTATCAGGCATGAAGGCTCGGTGGCCTGCGTGGCTTCATCTATCACACACAGGTCGAATTCACTGTCTTCCATGGCCTGAGATGCGGAGGAAGAATTCGTGCTGCAGACCACTTCGGCCTGGCTCAGCACTTCATCCACGGCTTTATCTTCCAGCTGGTCTATCTTGTCGAACAGCTCGTCTATTTCCTCCTGAATCTCCAGCGATTTTGCCATCTCCTTCATCTTGTGCGGAGGTATGCCTCTGCTTCCTTTACCTTTTTCAGCCAAACTCTTTATCGCCTCGTTGCTCAGCCCTCTGCGCCACCGTCCGCTGGGATAAGTGTAGTCGTCCTGCTCATCTTTGAGATCCAGAGCTTTTTCACGGAGCTCCTGGGCCTTAATGTACGCGGAATTCTCTTCCAGGATGTAATCAAGGGTGTGCTCTCTCAGTACGGGAGTGACCCTGGCGGGATGACCCACCCTCACCACTTCACGCCCTCTCGAGACCAGATGTTCGACTAGATTGTCGACGGCCGTATTGGAATCCGCACAGGCCAGTACGGTTTTATCTTCATCTACGGCCTGCTCGATGATCTCGACACAAGTTACGGTCTTTCCCGTACCGGGAGGGCCGTGAACGAGATGGAGGTCTTCAGATCCTTTTGCTTTGATCACCCCCTCTTTTTGACTATCGTTCAACTCTGTATTGGAGAAGTATACCTCGCCAACATCTTTCGAATCCAATCTTTCTTCGCTCAGCAGTTTTTTTATCAGCTTCCACCTTCTTCCCTTCAGATCCCCTATCTTCTCTAGGGCGTCCAACATCCTCTGGTAAGTTATGTCGTTAACGTAAAGGTCCACCCTGACCTTGTCGTACATCCAGCCGGGCGGTTTATCGTCGAAAGCCGCTTTCAGAGAATAATTCGTTTTTTCAGTTACGGTGCCGGAAGGGTTGTCATCGGAGAGGGGGTCCTTCTTGCTGACCCTGATGAGATCCCCGACGCTTATCTCGGTCTCCGGTAGGCCGTCCTTCCTAACGAACTTGACCATGGATTTCCCTCCCAGCGCAGTTCCGTCATCTCTAGCCCTGGCGTTCAGCACTGCTCTTCCTTTCTTTTCCCTCTCCCAACCTGACAGTTTCCTCATCTCTCTCTCGTGCCTCTCTATCTCTTCTTCCCTCTCTAACTCTACAAGCTCCGTGAAGTGTTGGACGTATTCATCTTCGGAATATTCAGCCTTGGTGATGGATTCCGGACTCCCAGGTTCCACTATGGTGTATTCTCTTGACATCGTGAAATCCATCAAAGGGATGGGTGATTTAAATCTTAGGAAAAAGGCCGTAAGACCACAAATTATTTTTAGAGACCGCGAAATCTTCCGCCCGATGGATGATCTCGATAAAAGAGGTTTGTTCATTGGGTTGGTCCTCCTGGTCCTGGGTGCAGATATCGTTTTATCCCTGCAAAATATGATAGGGAGCATACCTTTTTTCATGATAGGTGCACTTTTGTTACCCTTCTCTAAAGAGAGCTGGAAAGAACACGCTGAGGAGGTCCTGCCGGAAGAGATGGTGGAGCTGTTTTATTATCCCCGATTACCCTATTTTCAAACATTCATCGCCTTCTTGGTCTTTTTGGCCGCCTTTTTCATACCCGGCTTCACCGGTATGATAATGGTGTGGTTGGGATTGGCGGTCACGCAGGTTTTATTGGCCGCCTTCAAGGAGCACATACAGGACAGGGTCAAGCTTTTTCTAGCGATGAAGTTCCATCTCTTCTTGTTTTTCACGTCCTATGTTCACACGGTCGGCGAAGGATTGTACATGTTCAGACTCGCCCCCACGGTACTCCCCTCGGTGGCTGTATTATCGGCCTGGATAATGATGATGGTCCATATCTACCTGGTCCTTAAAACGTAACCCTACTGCCCAACATAAAAACCTTATATAATCAGTCCTCCAATTGGATGATGATGTTGGACAGATACAGCGATATACTGAACGGGAGACTCGAACCTTACTACCTTCAGGCCAAAGATAGAGGAGAAGATCATTCCGGATACAGGATGGGTGAACTGTGGACCGAATTAGAACAACAAAAGAAGGAAGGAGTACCGTCACTCCAACTCAAAAAAGAATTGGCCGATAGGATTTTAGAGAACTGCGAGTTCTGTGAAAGGAGGTGCGGTGTGGACAGGAAGAGAGGCGAGTCCGGTACCTGCGCGGTCTCTGAAACCCTGATATCATCCGAATTCCTCCACATGGGCGAAGAGAGAGAACTCGTCCCGTCCCACACGGTTTTTTTTGCGGGCTGCAATTTCAAATGTGTCTTCTGCCAGAATCACGAGATAAGCCAGCTCAACCAGGGTAGGAGGATCTCACCCGGATTGTTGGCTGAAAAGATACAGAACGGCGGGGGTAAAAACGTAAACTGGGTCGGAGGCGATCCGACCCCAAACATACCCTATATTCTCGAAGTATTAGAACACCTTTCGAGGTCCGTACCTCAGATATGGAATTCCAACATGTACCTGAGCGAGGAGGGTATGGAGATACTCTCTCAACTGATGGACGTCTACCTGACAGATTTCAAGTATTGGAACGAAGATTGTGCCGAGAGACTTTCCAAGGTGGAGAACTATACGGAGGTGGTGAAAAGGAACCACCTGATCGCGGAGGAAACGGGTGATCTGATAATAAGACATCTCGTTCTACCGGGCCACATAGAGTGCTGCACCAAGCCGCTCCTGGAATGGATCGATTCCAACCTTGAATCTCCCAGGGTAAACATAATGAGCCAGTACAGGCCGGTGTGGCACGCCGACCAGTACGATGATATAGGAAGGTACCTTTCCGCGGAGGAGAAAAGAGAGATAAGGAGGTTGAGGAGAAAATATTCTCATCTCGGCGGTGAGAGATGAAGGTCCAAACCGAATGATTAAAAAGGAAGTTTACATTTATCCCCTCAGTCAAAAGAGCACTTAAATCTCATCAGGTGTTAGATATGGGGAATGAAAAGAAAGAACCTTACGAAAAAGTCGATCCTGAAGATTACAGCGAGTGGTACAACGAGGTCATCGAAGAGTCAGAGCTCACCGACAAAAGATATCCCGTCAAAGGTATGAACATCTGGAGACCCTACGGATGGGAACTGATGTCCAATATCGATTCTAGAACGAGAAAACATATGCGGGATACTGGCCACGACGAGGTAAAATTTCCACTCCTTATACCGGAGGAAGAATTTCAGAAAGAAGCTGATCATATAAAGGGCTTCGGCGACGAAGTTTACTGGGTCACCAGGGCCGGTCACAACGAGCTGGATATACCTCTCCTGCTGAGGCCGACCAGTGAAACGGCGATGTACCCCGTTTTCGATCTTTGGATCAGATCTCACGCGGACCTTCCTTTGAAGATATTCCAGATGGTCAACGTTTTCAGATACGAGACAAAGCAGACCCGGGCTTTCACCCGGATGAGAGAGATACATTTCTTTGAAGCTCACACGTGCCATGAGACCGGTAAGGAGGCCGAAGCTCAGATAGAAGAGGATCTGGATATAATGGATAATCTGGCCAAAAAGCTCTGCCTTCCCAATCTCCAACTGAAGAGGACCGAGTGGGACAAGTTCCCGGGTGCGGAGTACACCGTGGGTGTGGACTCTTTACTACCAACGGGAAGGTTGCTGCAGATCGCGGGCATACACCAGTACAAAACCAATTTTGCAGAGGCCTACGATATAAAATACGAGGACGAAAATGGCGACCATAGATTCGTCCACCAAACCACTTACGGCATGTCGGCCAGGTTGGTAGGGGCCATCGTCGGCATACACGGCGACGAGAAAGGGGTGGTGTTGCCTCCGGCCGTCGCACCCATCCAGGTGAGGATCGTCCCCATCACCTATGGCGAGGAAGAGGAAGAGATATTGGATTACTGTGAGAAAATAAAAGAAGAGCTCATGTCTGCCGACTTCCGGGTCGATATCGACGATAGAGAGGACGTGAGGCCCGGCAGTAAGTTCTACGATTCAGAGATGAAAGGTATACCTCTAAGGATAGATATCGGACCCGATGAGCTGGAGCAGGAAACCGTCACCCTGGTGAGAAGAGACGATGGCGAGAAGAAAGGATATCCGGTCGAAGAACTCGCTGAGAATGTTAAGGAAGAGTCTAAGACCATGGAAGAGAAGATGTATCGAAAGGCCGAGGACTTCCTCCACGAGAACATAGTGGATGCTGAAGAGCTATCGGATATCACCGAGGAGAAGATCTACCGGATAGGGTGGTGCGGCAGCCGAGAGTGCGGCGAAGCTATAGAGAGCACCACTGATAGACACGTCCTGGGCACGCTCTACCACGGAGAAGAATACGATGGACGGTGTATGCACTGCGGTAAAGAAGACGCTGAAGCCGCTTACCTGTGCAAAAAAGAGTGAAAAGATCGACGCTACTCTTCTACAGAGTGCAAGAAATACCCAATTATCCCGAACCCGACCAGCACTATAGTTACGGTATAGACCCCTATGTCCGTCCAGGTTCCGTACATAAATGACCAGGAAACGTAGAAAGCTATACCTAAACTCGCTAGGACGGCGTAGAACATGCTCATGAAGTTTCGACTGAACGCTGAACTCTCGTTCTCTGTCATGGAGAAAGAAGAGAAAAAAGTTTTATTAAAAGGTTTTCCCGACTTCAGTCTGAATAGTGTGATTCTCCGAATGGTTCGGGATTCAGACCTTTTCTTTCTCTGATCTGACGGACTATCTCTGACTGAAGGGAATTAGGTACCTTCTCGAAGCCCGCATGTTCGGTGGACCAAAGGGCTTTTCCACCCGTGGCGCTCCTGATATCGCCTGAAAAGCCGAACATCTCGGAAACAGGACACTTGGCAACCATATGAGAATCGTTGCCTTCCTGCTTCATGTCTATCACTTCGCCTCTCCTCTGCTGTATCTCCACGTTCACGTTCCCCATGAGGTCGGACGGTATATCTATGAAGACTTTCTGTTTTGGCTCTAAAAGTACCCTGTCAGCCTGACACATGGCCCCGTAGATGGCGTTCTTCACCGCGGGTATCACCTGGGCCGGTCCTCTATGTATGGTATCTTCGTGCAGTTTGGCGTTCACCAGCTTCACCTTCACGCCCTTACACGGTTCCCTTGCCAAGGGTCCTTCTTCGCAGATCTCTTCGAATCCTTTCTCGATCAGTTCCATGGTCTCGTTCAGATACTGTATACCTTTCGTCATGTTCAGGAGAACGTTATCTTCGGAGAACGTGACGATATTTTTGGACTCCTCTTTATCCAGACCCAATTCTCTCAAGTCCTTTGCGAGCTCCGCCTTGTTTTTCAATTTCCCGTGGACCGATATATCGCCCTGGTCTATCGCTTTGACTATGTCTTCTTCCAAGGGCTCGACATCGAAGTAGAATCGGTTATGCCGGTTCGGGGAAACCCCCATGAAAGTTCCACCCACGTGGTCGATACATTCTCTGTAGACAACTATGGGCTCAGAGGAAGTTATCGGAACCCCATGTTCCTCCTGTATCCTGTGTTCAGTTATTTCCAGGTGGAGTTCACCCATACCAGAGATCAGGTGTTCGCCGGTCTCCTGGTCGATCTCGATGTTGATAGACGGGTCGGCTTTAGCTACGGACCTGAGAACTTCTATCAATTTTGGGAGATCTGCGGTATTTTTAGCTTCCACCGCCTTCGTCACTACGGGTTCCGAGAAATGTTTCATCTCTTCGAAGGGTACCACATCTTCAACGGAAGAAACGGTGGAACCGGCTATGGCATCTCTCAAGCCGCCTATTGCGACGACGTTACCCGCCTTGATCTCGTCAACCGGTATACGGTCGGCTCCAACGCTCAATGAGACCTGTTGGACCCTGTTCTTGCGCGGTTGATCGTCTATATGGAGCTCCATCCCGTCTTTTACTTTACCTCCGAACAGCCTACCTACTGCGATCTCGCCTGCATGTTCGTCCATCAATATCTTGGTCACCATCATCGCAGTAGGTCCCTCTTCGGAGCATTTTATCATTGTCTGGCCCACTTCGCTTTCAGGATCTCCTCTCCATATGTGTGGGATCCTGTATTCTTGGGCGGTCACCGGGTTGGGCATATGTCTGATGACCTGATTCAAAAGTACTTCATGCAGTGGTGCCTTTTTCAACAGTTCCCTTTCTTTTTCCTTACCTCCATCTAAGTGTTCATAGATGTCTTTGAAAGAGATACCTTTTTTCTGCATGTAAGGAACAGATATAGCCCAATTTTGTAGAGCTGATCCGAAAGCCACGTTTCCATCTTCCACATTGAGCCTCCAGTCGTCCTTGAACTCCTCGGGAGAGTTGTTTTTTATCAACTCGTCGACGTTCCTGATTATCTTGTGGAAGCGCTGCTGCATCTCTTCCGGACCGACGTTCAATTCTTTGATCAATCGATCGACTTTGTTTATGAACAATATGGGTTTGACTTTTTCTTTCAGAGCTTGCCTGATGACGGTTTCCGTCTGAGGCATGACCCCTTCCACGGCACAAACTACAATGATGACGCCGTCCACGGCTCTCATCGCCCTAGTCACGTCCCCTCCGAAATCGACATGGCCTGGTGTATCTACCAGGTTGATAAGGTATTCATCGCCTTCAAAATTATGGACCATGGACACGTTTGCTGAATCGATAGTGATGCCTCTTTCTTGTTCCTGCTCATCGAAATCCAACATCAGCTGTTTACCCGCTAATTCCTCCGACATCATACCTGCGCCGGCGATCAGGTTATCGCTTAGGGTGGTTTTCCCATGGTCTATATGCGCAGCGGTACCTATATTGCGTATCTGTTTGGGCCTTTCCATCAGTTTTCTTGCTTTTTGAACATTTTTCTCTTTTCTTCCCATAGAAGATCACCAAATAAAATTCACAAAGGTTTCTTTTATCGTCATCTCGCCGAAGCTGCCATCCTTTCAGTTTCTTCTTTTTTGTTGACGGCGTAGCTGTCTCTATCTCCTCTAGAAGCCTTGATTATCTCTTCTGCTAGACAGATCGAGATGTCCTTGTTATTTTTGTAGCTCGCGCTAACGGCTCCCTGTGCGAGCTTCGACAGTGCTAGAGATATCCTTCTGCAGGGTGATACATCAACGGCTTTAGGCACCGAGATACCTCCGTAGGTTATCTGAGTGGTCTCCTCTCTCGGAGCGCTATTCTCTATCGCCCTGACGAGGATCTGAACGGGGTTATTATCGGTCCTTTCATGGATCTCGTCCATGGCATCTTTTACCGCGTTGTAACTCTTCATCTTCTTGCCGGTGTAATCTTCAGTCCTCATGACGTGGTTGATCAACCTTTCGATTATGCTGATCTTTTCCTTTTCGAACCTTTTCTTGGCGTGAGTCCCCCCGCTGTGCGGGACCAAGATGGGCAGTAAGTTTATGTATCTTTCAAGCCCAGGGTCCTGGACTTCGACTTCCTTCATATCGTATTTATCGAATAAAAGCGGCATGTCGAGTTTTTCGTATAATCTTTCCCTATCCCGCTGTTCTTCGGTCATATTTTGTTCTTCGTTTCCTTCTTCAGCCATCCTATCCACCTTTAACCTCTTTAACTCATCTCAACGGTTTCTCTTTCCTTCCAGCTATCAGTTCTGACAATGCCACCCTATTGACTTTCACGACTTTGTATCTCACACCGGGGATATCACCTTTGGCTTTCCCTCTCATCCCTCCTATACCTTCTATGAGTACTTCGTCGTGTTCGTCTATATAGCTTATAGCACCTTCTCCAGGAGCGAAAGCGGTGACCTGCCTTCCGTTCTTTATCAACTGCACTTTTACACACTTTCTGATGGCGGAGTTGGGCTGTTTAGCCTCGATACCCACCTTTTCTAGAACGATACCTTTTCCCTGGGGAGCCCCCTCTAAGGGGTCGGTTTTCTCTTTGAGACCCAACTTTCTTCTCTTGTAATCCATGTCGCTCCATCGGAATTTTTGACGATTCTTCTTTAACTGTCGTGCAGCATTCAATCCATTAGTCACTTTATTCAACTCCTTTGAAATGGTTGATTCAACTGATGATTGAAGGTAGGCTATAAATCTTTTGCATGTTAGCTCCCAAGGTGGAAACTACTGGTTCACACCAAAATAGGATGTCTATCTTTCAGGTCCTCAACGTCCTCGTCGAGATGCTGCATCAACACCGCTACTATCCCGTCTAGAAAGATCATAGCGGTGTCTTCGAACACGGTCCCGAGTGGAGCTAGAACGTTATCTTCCATACCGTCTTGGAGATCTATGATCAGATTGAGGTCCCCGTACTCTACCAAGGAGGAATCTGGGCTGGCTGAAAGGATTATTATGTCCGCATCCGGCACCCGTTCACTGACGATGCGAGCGGTCTGTATTGCTGTTTGAGTCTCCCCTGTTTTAGACACCAAGATCACACAGTCCTCCTCTTTTACCGCTGGTGTCGTGGTTTCACCGATAAAATATGAGTTCAGTCCTAGCTGCATCAACCGCATGGCGAAAGTTCTCCCAACAAGTCCGGATCTTCCAGAGCCGTAAACGAAGATGTTGTTCGACGTGCTTATCAAATCCACAGCGAGGCTCACTTTCTTGAAGTCAGCAGTATTTAGGGAATCTTTTATCGTATCGAGGATATGATCCACGCTCTTTTTCAAGACCTCTTCTTTTTTTCTTTCATCCATCTTTTCTCTCTCTTCTCAATTCTTTTCCTATCTCTCTGGTATAGATACGTTCAAAGATGACTTTCATATACATGGCGTCGTGTTCTTTTAAGGGCGAGGTAGAGATGATATTTATGTTCTCTTCTGTATCGATTAGATACTCTACCAAATCTTCAAAGCGCAGTTCCCCCCTTTTTATGGGGGTCAAACGGCATTCGTTCTTCCTTCTTTCCTCTACCCCAGAAAAATTGACATAGTATTCGTCTTCCACAAAGTTACTGCACATATCGAATATATCGGCAAAATCCTCTTCGTTTTCTAGAGGGTATTTCCCTTCTACTTTTACGTGTGCAAAATTGATCACGGGGACCGTGTCTGACACTTTACGGCAGATATTCAAAGTTTCGTCGAGGCTTCCGTATATGTCCTCTCCTGTTTGAGTTTCGATGCCTATCTTTATATCGTTTTCGCAGTTCTTTGACACCCAATCTCTCAAGTCTCTAAGGTTCTTCACCGCGGCGTCCTCTATATCTTCTATATCCTCATTATCTTTGAATCCGAGATGCGTGATGATCGGCCCTCCATCGAGTAGATCCATCATTATGGCGCCGTATCTGAAACACCTTTTCGATTTTTTTACAGGTTCTGTGTCCCTTTCTGTGAATTTCATATAATAGGGTGTGTGCAGAGACATCTTTATATCCAATTCTTTACTCAACCTTGCCAACTTGGGAAATTTATGAAAATCTTCAGCGACCCCTCCGGTGATGGAGTGCGTCATATCACCGGGTTCAAGTTCTTTATCTAGATCTTCGACGAAGATCTCCCTGTAATCCCGTCCTCTGTTGACACCTATGATGAATTTTCCCGGGACCTCCTTCGCTTTCAAGCCCACGTCTTCTTCCTCTACCGGTCTAGTCCTCACTTTAGGCCTGAGGAATTGGACCTCGAAGGCGCTCAAACCCAGCTTGTGTACGTCCTCTATCCCGTCCTCTAAGGTTCTTCCTTTGCAGGACAACGGGATACCGCTGGGACCGAACCGGATCATATGTTTTTTTCCTCCCGGTCAAAACTCGTCATGTCCAACCCGATTGCACATAAACATATTTAAAATTAATCATTATTCTCTAAATTATTAAGCGGTACTAAAAGATTTATATACGAAAACTCTTATTTGGTTAATAGATATGTTGGATAGAGCTGAAAAAATAAAGGTAGGTGAGAAGATGATGAAAAAGAAAAAAATCCTAGGCGTGGTAGTGATATCTCTATTGATCTTTTCCTTGTTCTCCGTGGTGATTAGTCCAGCCCTTGCACTGCAAGAAGATGAGATATACCCCACAGACGACGAAGGAAATCGGCGGGACGAGTTTTTGGTAGACCATAATATCAATTTCGATATCTTTGCGGACTCAAATATCGAATATCGAGTCAGACTGATCGATGAAAATGAAGATATCCAGGATCAGGTTTACGTGACGACCGATGGGGACGGCAGATACATCAGTTCTGATTATCCTCAGACCTTTTTGCAGCACGACGGAGTCGGAGAATACTACCTTGAACTTTATGATACTGAAGCAGAGGAAGTTGTAGCCACCCGTGATATCATTGTCTATGAAGAGCAGGATTTCACAGTGGGCTCTACAGTGGAAACGACCGATGCGGAAGGAGAAAGTAAAGAGTATTTCAATGAAAACGAGTGGGTCTATTTCGAAGCTAGGATAAGAGATCAATACGGTTGGCCTCCCGAACAGGATATCCAACCGGAAGGGGTCAACGTGTACGTCCAAAAGGAAGGAGCTTCCTCTCAGAGGATAGGTCAATATCAGGTGGACGAAGACGGCAATGTCCAGGACAGCTTCCGGGCCTGGGAGTTGGACGGCCTTGGAGATTATACTATAGAAGTTTACGACTTTCAAGATGAGGAGCTGTATGCGAGTGATACATTCACGATAGTGGGGATCAACATAGACATAGAGAACGAGTATACCCAGGGCCAAGAGATGGAGATAAGGATAGAGAGCAATTTTGGTGATCCCGTGGATATAAGGATCCAGAACTCTACCGAAGAGCCCTACAGGGTGATGGATGATGCCGAGTGGGCTGATCAAGAGTTCGAAAATCAGATCTGGACTGAAGAATACACGATCCCCGAAGACGAACCCGACGGAACTTACTACGTGGTGGTCTATTCAACCGACGGCGAGCTGTTAGAAGATCAAGCTTTCGAATTGAAGAAGTACTTATTGGATGCGACCACGGATAAGGCCGCCTATATTCCACAGGAGACAGTGGAGGTACATTATACCGTGGAGAGATTGATAGACGGTTCGCAAGCCGAGAACATGGATGTTGAGTACAGGATAACCTATTATGACGAGGATTACAACGAAAGAGTTGAAAAAGAAAGCGTATCTTATACCGGGCATTTTGATTTTGAAGTCCCCAGTGATATATTGGTCCCTGGCAGCTTGAGGATAGACCTATGGGCCAACGGAACACAGCAGGAGCACAGCACTCATTGGAGACGGGACATAAACGTGGGTGAACTGCAGGTGAGCTTTGGAACAGACAGTGGAGAATATATCCCCGGCCAGAAGATCTATGTGACCGCGCAAACAAGTGTTTCCGATTCGCCGGTCGAAGAGGCTGAAGTAACGGTGATACTCAAACATGAAGGCGAGGTCGTGGAGGGTTACGAATCCACTGGTAGAACCGACGACCGAGGAGACGTGGTAATCCCGATCCATCTTTCAGAGGACATCAGCGGAGGATTCTACCATGTCAACGTTAGTGCAGAAAAACACGATATGGAGGCTTATGCACCTGAACAGGAGATCCAGATCAAAGAAGAGATAAGCAGGTTGGATGTCATCTTGGACAGAAACAAGCACAGTTATTCGCCCGGCGAAGATGTCGAGGTGAGCTATACCGTCACCCAACAAGGAGAGGTGGTGAACGCTAACGTCAAGTATGAAGTGTTCAAAGGAGAGCCAGGGATGGTTCAGAAGGTCTATGAAAGGGATTATGCAACCGGAGGAACGATAACCTTCACAGTCCCAGAGAACTTCGATCAGGACGATACTTTGTATGTCAGAGTCGACGCTAAGATGGATCAAGAGGCTACAGGATCTGACTATATGGAGATACCCGTTTTGGATATCGATCTTCTTTTGAACGCCGACCAGACCGAGTACAAGGGCGGAGAAACTATAGACTTTGATTACGAAGTCATAGGCGCCAACGTGACCCGCTCGGAGATGTATAAGATAATCGACGCGCAGGGCGATATAATAGAGACGGCCGAACCGATAGAGGAAGGTGAATTCACATTCGAAGTACCGGAGGAACCGACCTCTTCCTATGAAGTGAGGTTGGAAGTGGTCTCGAATGAAGGCATACTAGTGAGAGAATCTTTGACCCTCCGTAGAGTATCGAGGTATCAATTGGAGATAAGTTTAGAGTCACGTTCGAGATACACTACGGGTGTTTACGAACCCGGTGAAGAGATAGAGGTCCACTATAAATTGAGGCCCGTCGGAGATGCAAAATTGCCCGAAAAGATCACAATCCATTACTACTTCCAAGCTACAGGTGAGTCCGGAAGGATACAGACGGACAGTCCGGAGGGTACTTTCACCATCGAAGCACCTGATACCACAGACGGCACTTATTTCATGCATGTAGAGTCCTATGGAGGTACTTTCAACACGGAACCGATCGAGGTCGAAGAAAACCCTTCAGTTATGAGCTTACGCATCGTCGGAGGCCTTTCGCTTCTGGGGCTTATCGGGATAATACTCCTGTTACTGCTCATAGGGGCGGTATTCTACGTGGCCTATTACGGCGAACCAGGAAAACCAGGATTTGGTCTTCCGGGGCTCTTTAAAGGGAAAGGAAAGAAAAAGCAGAAAGAAGAAAAAGGACCGCCGACAGGACCTCAAACTAGAGAGACGGAGGAAACAAACTCTCCAGCAGAAAAGGAACACGGATGGAAAGGCCCTGGAGAGGGTTCAGCCGGGGAAGAAGATCAAATAGAGCCAGATCGACCGGAATAAAAGGACAAAACCCACTTTTTTCTTTTTTTACCATTTTTCTGTTATCTTTTCACTAGAAATTGTTTTCGCCCCGAAGATAGATTCCATATAATCCAAAGCGGCGTTATGATCCTCCTGGAATGGTGCTGCAGTGCAGTCTTCGACTACGGTGATATCGAGACCTCTATAGAATGCGCCTGCAGCGGTGTTCTGAACACATATGTTAGTGGCGACGCCCGTCAAGATCACCTCATCTATCTCGTTGGTTTTGAGAACCTTTTCTAGGTCGGTCTTGTAGAAGCAGTCATAGAACCGCTTCTGCAATTTTTTGTTAGCCAATCCCTGCAGTTCCGGTATGGTCTCTGAGCCCTTTTCGTCCTTCATAGCATGGGCGCCCCAGTGTGATAGTTCAGGGTCACCTTCTTCGTGACTGTCCTGTACAAAGACTCTAAAAATATTTTCTTTTTTTGCACGCTCTAAAAAACTTCTCAGCTTTGCAACTATATCTTCAGCATTTTCACTGCCGAGTCTGCCGGTTACGAAGTCATTTATCATGTCTATAACTATGACCGCTTGTTCTTCGCTGATGTTATCACCTTGTTATGAGAGGCTAAAAAGTTGTATTTAGAAGTTGGGTCTTTCGAGTTCTTTTTAGTACTTTTAGTGAGGTTAAAGATTTCTCTATTTTTAACATCACTACTCAATATATGGATTATTATGATAGTTGGGATATCGAAATATTCATAAATGGTTATTCTATACCCAAGTTCGTCGAGGTTTAGTAATATGAGTGACATCAAATTGACCGGAAATGCCGAGAAGATATTGGAGGAAAGATACCTTAAAAGGGACAAAAAAGGAAACCTATATGAGACACCGGAAGAGATGTTTAGAAGGGTCGCTTCCTGCGTCGCGGGCGTTAACGAAGGATATGACGATGACAGGAGTGCGGAAGAAGAGGAAGATGAGTTTTTTGAGGCTCTATCAAATTTAGATTTCGTACCCAATTCTCCGACCCTGATGAACGCCGGTCTGGAATTGGGTCAGCTGAGCGCTTGTTTCGTCCTCTCTCCTAAAGATGATATGGATAGTATATTCCAGCAGGTGAAGAACGCCGCCAAGATATTTCAATCTGGAGGCGGCGTGGGTTATACTTTTTCGAGGATACGCCCTTCAGGAGACAGAGTGAAGTCGACTGGCGGGGTAGCAAGCGGTCCCGTATCCTTCATGAAGGTCTATGATGAGATGTGCAATACTATCAAGCAGGGAGGGAGGAGAAGGGGCGCACAGATGGGCGTACTTTCAGTACAGCATCCCGATATAGAAAAATTTATCGAGGCCAAGGACGAAGAAGGCCAGCTAGAAAATTTCAACATCTCCGTGGCTTTGACAGAAGAATTCATGGAGGCTGTCCAAGCTGGGGAAGAATACGACCTGGTGAATCCTAGAAACGATGAAGTCGTAGGGCAGTTGGACGCTGAACGGATATACGATAAGATAGTGAAACAGGCTTGGAAGAACGGCGAACCCGGTATAATGTTTTTAGACAGGATCAATGAAGGGAATCCCTTCGATGTTGAGAAAAATCCGGAACACTATATCGACGCTACTAATCCCTGTGTGACGGGTGATACGCTGATAAGTACTAAGGAAGGGACATTCACTGCGGAGGAACTCTGTGAGCGCGAGAAAGATCTAGATATAGTAGTGGATGGACGATTGAGTGAAGAGAAGATCAAAAAAGCCTCAAATGTCTTTAAAACGGGAACGAAAGATGTGTTCAATCTGAAAACAAAGGAAGGATACGAGATAAGATTAACAGAGGATCATCGTATAATGAACTCGAACGGATGGAAAGAGGTGAAAGATCTTGAGGTGGGTGAGAAAGTACATATCATCGACCGAGAGACCGAATTTGGCGAGGGAGGATCTTTAGAAGAAGGTTTAGTCTTAGGATGGATCGTCGGCGACGGCCAGATAAAAAGATCTGAGAACCGAGTAACTTTACATTTTTATGACAAAGATACTGCGATCTCGGAGGAATATGCTGAGTATGTGAACAGTATAATCCGTGAAGCTGATGGAAATGGTGATTATGAAGTCGGAATACAAGAGATAAAGAGAGGTGAAGATAGCATCGAGGAACAAAGAGTCAGCTCGCCTAGATTGTACGAGGTCACTGAAGAGTACGGCCTCGATGAAAATAAATTACAAGTCCCTGATGATCTATTCAAGGCCGGAAGAGAGACGGTAAAAGGATTCTTGAAGGGTCTTTTCACGGCAGATGGCAGTGTGCAAGGAAAATCCGAAAAGGGAGTTTATGTTAGATTGTCCAGCTCCGATTTGAATCTATTGAAGGAAGTCCAACAACTGCTTTTAGGGTTCGGTATAAAGAGTAGAATCTACGAAGAAAGAAGAGAGAAAGGCGAAAGAGAACTCCCAGATGGTAAAGGCGGTTCTAAAAAGTATCAAGTTAAAGCTCAACATGACCTCGTGATAAGTAAAGATAATTTGGAAAGATTCAGGGACAGGATCGGATTTGTTAGAGACGATAAAAACAAACGATTAGAAGGTCTGCTCGAGGAATATGATAGAGCACCCTATTCCGAAGAATCCTTGGCGACAGTAGATTCGATAGAATATGATGGTCGTGAAGATGTTTATGATCTGACTGAACCCGACACCAATTCCTTCGTGGCAAATGGTTTTGTGGTTCACAACTGTGGTGAGCAGCCATTGGAGGACTTCGAGGCCTGTAACTTGGGTCACATCAACCTATCCCATTTTGTGGAAGAAGAAGAAGTGGATTGGGATGGGTTGGAAGAGATAACGGATATGGCTGTTCGCTTTTTAGATAATGTGGTGGATGCATCAGATTTCCCCGAGGTTACCGGATACGAGGATGAGGACGATGCGATAACCAAGAAGGTGAAGGAGAACAGGAAGATAGGTTTGGGTGTGATGGGATGGCATCATATGTTGATGAGATTGGACATCCCCTATGACAGCGAAGAGGCCATAGAGAAGGCGGAGGAAGTGATGAAATTTATCCAGGAAAAGAGTAAAGAGACCAGTAAAAGGCTCGCTCAAGAACGTGGTAAATTTCCCAACTGGTATGAGTCCGAGTACGAAGAACCTATGAGGAACGCCACCACTACGACCATAGCACCGACCGGGACCACCAGCATGATAGCGAACGCTAGTGGAGGGATCGAACCCATCTTCGCCGTTTCTTACGTGAAAAATGTATTGGATGGAGAGGCTCTTGTGATGCCCGACCCGATGTTCGAAGAGGTGGCCCGTGAAAAAGATATCTACAGCGAAGAACTCATGGAAAAGATAGCTGAGACCGGCTCTATATCGGATATGGACGAAATACCGGAAGACCTTAAAAGGATATTCAAGACCGCTTTGGAGATAACGCCTGAATGGCATATCCGTATGCAGGCAGCCTTCCAAAAGTATGTAGACAACGCGATTTCCAAGACGGTGAATTTTCCCAACGAAGCTACTAAGGAAGACATAAAAGAGGTGTATGACCTAGCTTACGAGTTGAAATGTAAAGGCGTGACGGTCTATAGGTCTGGTTCTCGGCAGGAACAGGTGATGGAAGTCGAGGGGGAAAAGGAGAAAGAGGAAGAAGAAAAGGCACTCGAAAGAAGACCCAGGGAGAGACCGGCCTCTATCGAGGGGACCACGAGGAAGATCAATACGGGTTATGGTGGGCTTTACGTGACGATAAACGAGGACGAGCATGGGATGTTCGAAGTGTTCTCTCAGATAGGTAGAGCTGGAGGTTTCACTCAATCCTTCACCGAATCCCTGGCCAGATTGATCTCACTTTGTCTCCGTTCAGGCATCCCGGTGGAAGAGATAATAGACCAATTGGAGGGTATAAGGTCGCCTGAGATCGCTTTCGAACAGGGCGAGAAGATATTGTCGATACCGGATGCGATGGCGAAAGCTTTGAAGTGGCATAAGGGAGGAAGAAAGATAACGGAACAAGCTCAGCTCCCCACAGATGAAGAAACAGCCAATTCTGCAATCAAAGAGATGGTTTCCAAGGGGATGAATCCTGCGTGTCCCGAGTGCGGTTCAATGCTCACGCTTACAGAAGGATGTCGAACTTGTCCTAACTGCGGTTACAGCCAGTGTTGAGATACAAAAGGTAAGCGTCCAAAAATTAGAAATAGACCATCGATATACCCATAACCGGTGGCAATATGGAGAAAAGGAAAAGAAAAGTAATAATAATGGGCGCAGCAGGAAGAGATTTTCACAATTTCAACACGGTATTCCGGGATAATAAAAGTCATGAAGTGGTAGCGTTCACTGCTACCCAGATCCCCGACATAGAGGGGAGAAGATATCCTCCAACTTTAGCGGGTGAATTATATCCAGATGGTATACCTATAATACCAGAAGAGAGATTGACAGAGATCATAAAGGAAGAAGGTATACACGAGGTCGTTTTTTCCTACAGCGATGTAGAGCATGAATATGTGATGCATAAAGCTTCAGAGGTCATAGCGGCTGGAGCGGACTTCACTCTTTTAGGGAATAAGGAGACGATGTTGAAGGCTCGACTCCCGGTCATATCGGTATGTGCCACGAGGACCGGGGCCGGTAAGAGTCAAACTACTAGAAAGATATGTGAATATCTTAACGAGGAGGAGACGGATTTGGTGACGGTGAGGCATCCTATGCCTTATGGCGATCTTGAAAGACAGGCTATTCAAAGATTCGCCACCTATGAAGATTTAGAGAGGCATGAATGTACCATCGAAGAAAGGGAGGAATATGAACCATACATAAACAAAGGGATGGTCATCTACGCAGGAGTAGACTACGGTGCTATACTGAGAGAGGCAGAGGAAGAGGGTGATATCTTGGTGTGGGACGGAGGTAACAATGACACACCATTCTATAGACCGGACCTGCATATCGTGGTCTTGGATCCCCATCGGGTGGGCCATGAGACCAGATACCATCCGGGCGAAACGAATCTGAAGATGGCGGACGTCTGCATAATAAATAAATGTGATTCAGCTCCAGAAGAGGATATAGAAGAGCTCGAAGAGGATATAAAGGAAGCGAACCCTGATGCTGAGGTACTGAGAGCGAATTCACTGATAAAAGTGAGCGATCCCGATATCATCGAAGGCAAAGATGCTCTGGTCGTCGAGGACGGCCCGACCGTGACCCACGGCGGAATGTCATTCGGCGCGGGAAAGCTGGCGGCTGAGAAGTACGGAGCAGCTAGCCTGGTGGACCCACGAGATTCAGCAGTTGGATCTCTCAAGGAAACGTTTGAGAAGTATCCTCACCTGGGAAAAGTCTTACCTGCTATGGGTTACTCAGATAATCAGGTAAAAGATCTAGAGAAAACCATAAAGAATTCTGACTCCGATGTGGTGATCACAGGAACTCCTATAGATCTGAGCAGAGTGCTTGATGTGGATAGGCCGCTGGTACACGTGACTTACGAATTAGAAGTACAGAAAGAGGGTAGATTAGAAGAGATCTTGGATGAATTCAAAGAGACGTACTAACAAAAAAACCTTTTTCTTTTTTTTTCAAAGAGCGAAAAACGAACAATACTCTTAATAATCTCGAGTACAATAGGGGATATCACACGGATTAGATGATCGAGGATGAGGCGCAATCATGTCTAAATTGGTATATTCAGAGAGGATGAAGGAATACTTTCAGGAGTTGGAGAGGGAAGCCGACAATTGTTATGAGATAGCCAAAGAAGCAAGGTCTTTAGGGTATGATCCTAAGAAGGAAGTGGAAATACCTAGAGCGGAAGATCTTGCCTTGAGAGCTCAGGAGCTCACAGGTGTTGAGGATACGGCGGAAAAGATAAGAGAGTTGAGTGAAAGATACGACAGGGAAGAGGTCTCTATCAGGATAGCGAAAGAAGTTGCATCCCGAGAGGGAGGTACCATAGACGAGAGGATAGAGGATGCGGTAAGGATAGGATTGGCTGTTCTTACAGAGGGTATCCTCGTGGCGCCGCTGGAAGGGATAGGAGAGGTGAACGTGAGAGAAAACAACGACGGAACGAATTATCTAGAGCTGTCCTTCGCAGGCCCTATCCGCTCAGCGGGAGGTACTGGCCAGGCAATGAGCGTTCTGATAGCCGACGTGGTGAGGAGAGAGCTTGGCATAGGCGAATTCAAGCCGACCAATGCGGAGATACAGCGTTTCAAGGAAGAGATCCCTCTTTACAAAAAATCATTAGGTTTGCAGTACACGCCCTCTTCAGCAGAGATATCTCTGATCGTCGAGGGCTGCCCCGTGAGCATAAGTGGGGAGGGCACGGGCGAAGATGAAGTGTCGGGCAATCGGGACCTTCCTAGGGTGGATACCAACCAGGTGAGAGGAGGCGCCTGTCTGGTGATAGCTGAAGGGATGTGTTTGAAAGCTAAAAAGTTAAAGAAACATGTCGAGAAGCTGGACATAGAGGGATGGGAATTTTTGAATGAGTACATAGGTAGATATGTCTCTGGAAAAAAGGAAGAGAACTCTGACGAGGAAGATAAAGATAAGGGCGTGGCTCCCAAAACGAAGTATATCAAAGAGACAATAGCCGGACGTCCGGTCTTTGGACATCCCAGCAAGAAAGGCGGTTTTCGATTGAGATATGGGAGGACTAGAGCTGAGGGGCTGGCCTCTGTTGCGGTCAATCCCGCCGCTATGTATCTGACCGATGAATTTTTAGCCCTTGGCACACAGATAAAAACGGAACGGCCGGGTAAGGCCGGGGCTATAACCCCCTGCGACACCATCGAGGGACCTACGGTTCTGCTGAAAGACGGCAGTGTAACGAGAGTCGATTCTACAGAAAGGGGAAAAAAACTTCAGGGGAGAGTGGAAGAGATTTTAGATATAGGAGAGATACTGATACCTTATGGAGAATTCATAGAAAACAATCATCCACTCGTCCCCGGGGCGTACTGCCATGAATGGTGGGTCCAAGAAGTCGATGGAGAGTGGAAAGAAGAGGAGATCACTCCAGAAAGGGCCGTAGAGCTGTCCCGGGAGAACAGTTACCCTCTGCACCCCAAGTACACCTATTTCTGGAATTATGTTGACGTGGAAAAGCTCGAAAAATTGAGGAACTGGATATCAGACCGAGGAAAAATACACGATGGAGGTCTGAAGATACCTATAGATAAAGAGATCAAAAGGATCATCGAGATCGTGGGCGTACCCCATGTATTGGATGATGAAACTATCGTTGTGGATGAATATGTACCATTACTTTTCACTTTAGGTTTAGATGGAGAGGACCTCGAGGAGAAAAGAAAATCGGATAAAAAAAAGCCGTTGGAATATCTGAGCGAGCTCGCCGGGGCACCTGTAAGAGATAAAGGACCCACATCTATAGGTTCAAGGATGGCGCGTCCCGAGAAGGCGAAGGAAAGGAAGATGAGTCCTCCCGTTCACGGTCTTTTTCCTCTCGGAGAAGCTGGCGGCTCGGAAAGGCTGGTGAAAAAAGCCGTGGACGAGGGCGTGATAGAAGTCGATATAAGCGCACGGAGGTGCGAAGATTGTGGAAAGAGCAGTGCCCAGATCCGCTGTTCCTCCTGCGGGGGTAGGTGCGAGATAATCGACGAACCAAAAACTCAGAAGATACCCATGAAGAACCTCTACAGGGATGCTTTGAATATATTGGGGGGAGGAGGAAACGTTCAAAATATCAAAGGAGTTAAGGGTTTGATAACAAAGACCAAAAGCCCTGAAGCTCTGGAGAAGGGTATATTGAGGGCCAAGCACGGGATCTACGTTTTCAAGGACGGTACCTCCCGCTATGACATGACCGATCTTCCCCTGACGCATTTCAAACCGAAAGAGATCGGGCTGACGGTTTCCAGGGCCAAAGAACTGGGCTATGAGAAGGACATCAACGGAGAAGAGTTGAAAGATGAAGAGCAGATAGTAGAGTTGAAACCTCAGGACATGGTGATATCCAGTGATGCAGGAGATTATGTGGTAAAAGTTGCGAAATTCGCAGATGATCTTTTAGAGAAATATTATGACCTAGAGCCTTACTATGAAGCCGAGAAAAAAGAGGACCTGATAGGAGAACTAATCGTGGGGTTGGCACCTCACACCTCAGGTGGTGTCCTTGGAAGGATAATCGGATTTCACAAGGGACGAGCGGGCTATGCACATCCGCATTTCCATGCGGCGAAAAGGCGTAATTGCGACGGCGATGAGGACTGCATAATGCTCCTCCTAGACGGTCTTTTAAATTTCTCAGAATATTTCTTACCGGAAAAGAGAGGCGGTCTGATGGACGCCCCGCTGGTCATGACGACCAAGATCGATCCGTCGGAGATCGACAGCGAGGCACATAATGTAGATACTGGCTGGGGTTATCCTTTGGAGTTCTACGAGAAGACCCTACAGTATGCGGATCCCAAAGAGATCAAGGACATGGTGGAGACGGTCGAGGACCGGTTGGGTGTAGAGGAACAGTACGAAGATTTTGGCTACACCCATGAAACTTCCGATATAGCTGAAGGCCCTTCTAGCAGCAGATACACGAGGTTGGGTAAGATGACCGAGAAGATGGACGCGCAGATAAAGGTGGCGGATATGATCAGGGCGGTTGATACTACAGACGTGGTGAGCAGGGTCATCAATGACCATTTCATACCTGACCTCATAGGGAATCTCAACAAGTTCGGGGTCCAGCAGATCAGGTGCACGAAGTGCAATACCAAGTATAGAAGGATACCGTTGAACGGTGAATGCAAGTGCGGCGGAAACCTCACTCTTACCATACATGAAGGCGGCGTGAAGAAGTATCTACAATTCTCTCTCGAGATGGTGGAAAAGTATGAAGTTTCGGAATATCTGTATCAAAGGGTCAAACAGTTAGAGAAGCAGATAGAATCCCTCTTCGAGAACGATAAAGTTTCCACGCCGAGCCTGGATGAATTCTGTTGAGGTGAAAGATCAAAACGATGAGAGGCTTGTCTGCTCTCTTTTCTTGAAACCCTCTCTTATCTTCTCTAGAGCGGATTCGACCCTAGATTCTGAAAAATCTCTTTCTTCACAAAGAAAATCTTTCACGTCCCCTAGTTCATTCTTGAATTCGATGGTGTAGTCGTCTTTCACTTTTGGTTCTAAGAACATCCTTCTTATCTCTTCATAATTGTTGACCTCTTTTCCTTTTTCTTCCAAAACCCCTTCGAGATCACCGTATTCTTTGATATATTTCAGTCCTCGTTTCGGACCGATGCCTTTCACCCCCTCGTTGTAATCGGTGCCGCACAATATGCCTATGTCTATGAGCTGTTCACGGGTGATGTCAAGGTTTTCCAAAATGTCTTCCAATACCATCAGTTCCGGTTTTATATCTTTGTATTCATCGGAACCGGGCATCTTTCTTTTGCCAGTGATGGTAAGATTTTTCACCAATCTCGGCGCCCCGAAGAGCAGCGAATCGTAGTCCTGCCCACCTACTGCCCAGGCATCTCCTTTTTTTACTATATGGGCGGCCTGACTTTCACCTTCTGCAGGAGCCTGTATCCAGGGTACGGCCAAAAGATCGAGCAGCTTTTTGCTGCTCTTTTCTATCTCATCGCTGATCCGAGAGGTCTGCTGAGCCTTCATCCTGGCTTTCTCTAGGTCACCTTTTTCTAGAGCTTTTTCGTACTCGTCTTTCGCTTTCTCTTTCCTCTCCTTTCTCTTTTCCAGGGTTCCCTCTTTCATCATATCGGGGGTCCCATCGAAGACGTATACGAGTCTTATCCCATTCTCTATCAATCTAGCGTTCCTGTAGAGCAGCCCGGAGAGGTGAGAGGTGACACGGCCTTTCGAGTCTTTCAAGGGCTGACCATCCCGCTGTCTTATGCTGGATAAGAATTGGTATATTATATTATAAGCGTCGACAGCTATGATCCTGTCTTTCATCTCTTCGAATCCGAGTTCCTTCCTTTCGATTATATCGCCGATGCCTACACCCATGATGATCCATCCTTTTTTTAGAGATTAGAATATCGCGCCTTCCATATGCACTTTTATTCCCTCATCGGTTATGTCGAAGGGTTTTATCTTCCTTGAATGTTCGATGCGCCTCATCTTTTTGACCTGTATACTCAACTGGACATCTTCGGAGTTGGTCTGGTTGTATCTCAACAATATCACACCGTCGGCGGTGTACTCTATGAGCCCGTCTCGTGAGCTTTCGGGGTTGTCGTCCTTCACCTCTGCAGTGAGCAGTGCTGTGGCACCAGTATCCTTGATCATCTTGCTCAATGCGAAAAGCTGATCCCTCTTTTTTTGAGGGTTCTCGGCCATCATGTTCATAAGAGATACGGAATCGATGGCGATCCTTTCGGCCTCAAAGTTCTTTATGAATTGAGGTAGATCACTTTTTATCCGTTTTATGGTGGCTTCGGCGTCAGCTGGCGTCAATTTTTCCACCGCCAATTTGTTCTGATCTATATAATCTCGAAAATCCCAACCATAGGAAAGCCCGGTTTCGATCATGGCATCTTTATCTTCCTCTAAAGTTATGAATATCCCTGATTCGCCCTGCTTCAGGCCTTCCCATATATACTGAAGAGAAAATGTCGTTTTCCCCGTGCCGAAGGCCCCCATCACCGTAAAAACATGACCTTTCGGCACGCCGCCGTTCAACATCTCATCCAATCCAGTTATACCGGTTCTTATTTTCTCTATATCTTTTTTCCCCATCATATCACCTTTTGATCATCAAATTATCCTCTCATAATTGACGACTACATAACCTTCATAATCCGTAACTTCTGCGGTGAATCTTGCTATCTTTTCCCGTTTAAGGTGCGGTAAGACGCTCATGAATTTGTCCACTACCAAGTATCTCTGCCTCTTCGAGACACGTTTGTTCTCCGACCATCTGAAGGTGAACACGCCGTCCACACTGTCGATTATATGGTATTCTAAGCTCCTTTCTACGATATCTTTGGAGAGCAGCAGGTAAACAACACCGCCCCACTTTCTCGAAGCTCTTCTCATCCCCTTTATTATCGTTACTAATTTATCGTTGTCTATGGAAGAATTCGTCAGCAGGTCCGTCAGAGAGTCTATGATCACCACGTTATCTTCTGCGTTCTCTTCTAGGAAGTGTACCAAGGCCTCTAAAAGGTCCGTGTCCGAACTGTCCGAAAATAGACCTGTTCCGTCTCCACCCGACCATCCGGGCGGAACCATGGTCCTTTGGAAGTATTGGCTGGAAAGGTCTCTGAAATCCACACCCTTCTCGATGGTGTCGTAGTAATGCTGATCGAAGGAAGTTTTGACCTCCTCTAAGATATCTTTTTTGGCCCGGGAAAAAGTGATATAATGTACTTCTTCAGGGAGCGTAGAACCTTTACATTCGTCACCTAGGATCGAAGATATATCGTCAGGGCTCTCTTTCGACCTCAATATCTTCGCGGCCGAAGTATAAACATACTCTAGTCCACCGGCTCCTATCTCGGTGAAAAGAAGCACCACGGAACCGGCGGGCACACCTCCATGGATGATAGCATCTAGATCGCTGACGCCTGTAGGTATCTTTTTCATGGTCGCACCGTTGTCGGACTTATGTCAGACAAACACGTCTAATCTTTTATCTAACAACTCACTCTTATAATTTACCTTCGATTCTGAACACCTATAATTATTTTCGGTTTGGTATCAAATCAACCCGGGATTAATATCGGTCAGTAATTATATGCCAGGCAGGTCCAAAATCCTTTTATAGGGGGTACCTTTCTACATCTTTTCCCCGTGTCGGGATCAAGTTTTACCGGCATGAAAAATTTAACTGAACACTTGAGAGCTAACGGGGGAAGTAACTTTAAAATACCCCCGACTACGTAATGTATAGATGCATTAGAGAGATGCACTCGGCGACATGAAAAATGGTTGTCGAGGAAGGGTATAGGATCGTAACGATCCGATGATTACCGATCATACGCAGACCTGGATGTGTACCAGACTGATAGCGTTGCTGCAGTCACTCAGCCATTTGGTGGATGGCTCGGCTCGAGAGCTGATGAAGGTCGTGCCAAGCCGCGATAGGCGAGGGGTAGGCGCAAGGAACCTTAGATCCCTCGATAGCCTAATGGGACTTCCCGCTAGAGCAAACCTCTAGCAATCCGTAAGGATGGGGAACTCCCCGAATTGAAACATCTTAGTAGGGGAAGGAAAAGAAATCAATAGAGATGCCGTTATTAAAGTCGATCGAACGCGGTGCAGAGCAAACCGAATCCTGCTGGAAACAGTTAGGAGATGTGGTGTTTTGGACTCCGGCACATCTTCGTCATCCAATCCGAAGTCTCTTGGAATAGAGCACCGAAGAGGGTGATAGTCCCGTAGGAGGAAGGTGGAAAGATGATTCGGGGTCTCCAGAGTAGTGTGCGTTGGATATCGCGCGCGAATTTGGGAGGCATATTCTTCCAACCCTAAACACGTCTCGAGACCGATAGCAAACTAGTATCGTGAGTGAAAGCTGAAAAGTATCCTCGACGGGAGGTGAAAAGAACCTGAAACCAGATGGTTACAGTCTGATAGGGCATGAAAGGAAAGAAACTCCTTAACAAGAGTGGACCGATGTCCTATCGTACGTTCTGAAAAACGGGCCAGAGAGTTCTGATCTATGGCGAGGTTAAACCTGCTAAGGGTGGAGCCAGAGGGAAACCAACAAGTTCGCATCCCGCATCTGCGGGAGAGGAACGAGGTGTGTTCGCCTAGAGTCATAGGTCAGAGATCCGAAACCGGTCGATCTATGCCTGGGCAAGGTGAAGCCTTCCGAAAGGGAGGTGGAAGCCTGTAGGGTTAGTGAGCTACAAATCCTTCCCGTGACTTGGGCATAGGGGTGAAAGGCCAATCTAGACCGGAGATAGCTGGTTCCTTCCGAGACTACTCGAAGGTAGGCCTTGTTTGAGGTAGATGATGGAGTAGAGCACTGATTGGATATTCGGGGGCGAGAGCCCTTGGTACCCTGTCAAACTCCGAATCCATCATCGCCGTAGACGACAGGAGTAAGGGCACCGGGGTAAGCTTGGTGTCCGAAAGGGCAAGAACCCAGCCTGGGGTTAAGGTCCCATGAATGCCGGCTAAGTGTTAGAGCAAAGGGAGTCCGCAGTCTAAGACAACTAGGAGGTGGGCTTAGAAGCAGCCTTCCTTTAAAGAGTTCGTAACAGATCACTAGTCGAGATTGTGGGCCCCGAAAATGGACGGGGCTAAGCCGGCTACCGAGACCCCGGAGTACCGAGAGGTAATCTGGTAGGAAGGCGTCGGGCGTGGGTAGAAGCTTGGCCGTGAGGTCGAGTGGACCGCGTTCGAACGAGAATTCTGGTATGAGTAGCAGCAAAGAACGGTGAGAATCCGTTCCGCCGTAGGGGCTAGGGTTCCTCGGCAATGATCTTCAGCCGAGGGTTAGCCGGTCCTAAGGTGGCCCTTAACCGAGGTCACCGAACAAGGAAAACAGGTTAATATTCCTGTGCCTCTAGCATCTCTGCCCAGTCTGCGACGCATCGGGATCGCTTGAGCAGAGCCCTCGCTCTGTCGAAAAATATAAGCCCGGGGAGAACCGTAATGGTGAGAACTGGGTGAAAGCTTGATAGGGCGGACTGAGTCCGCTTCAGGCTAATCCTGGTGCCCGTGAAAAGTGGGCTGGTAAATCAATGCTAGAGACCGTACCGAGAACTGACACAGGTGCCCCTGCCTTAGCAAGGCAAGGCGTGTCGGGCTAAATCAGGCTAGGGAATTCGGCAAATTAGCCCCGTACCTTCGGTAGAAGGGGTGCCAGTCTCGTGAGAGGCTGGTTGCAATGACTAGGGGTCCTCGACAGTTTAATAAAGACCTAGATGGCAGCTAGTCCGAAAGGATTTGTACTGCCGTCGAATCCTGCCCAGTGCCGGTATCTGAATCCCTTTTACAAGAGGTGGAAGGACCGGTAAACGGCGGGAGTAACTATGACTCTCTTAAGGTAGCGTAATACCTTGCCGCTTAATTGGCGGCTTGCATGAAGGATCAACGAAGGACCCACTGTCCCAGCCTGATACCCGGTGAAAATGACATTCTGGCGCACAGTCCAGAACCCTCTACTTGAAAGAGAAGACCCTGTGGAGCTTGACTGCAATCTGTCGTTGGGGCATGACCTCGAATGTGCAGAGTAGGTAGGAGCCGCTACACAGGTGCGAGCACAAGCTCGTCGCCGAGGCGACCATGAAACACTACCCTTTCGAGATCGTGTCCCTAACCGCTTCGGTGGGACATCGATAGACGGGCAGTTTGGGTGGGGCGCCACACCCTTGAAAAGATAACAAGGGCGTCCAAAGGTCGGCTCAGGTGGGTCAGGAATCCACCGTAGAATACAATAGTAAAAGCCGGCTTGACTTGGTTTGGAAAAACAACATACCAAGATGCGAAAGCAAGGTATAGCGAACCCCTGAGGCTCATTTATGGGGCCCAGGGATAACAGAAAAGTTACCCCAGGGATAACTGAGTTGTCTCCTGCAAGAGTCCAAATCGACCAGGAGGCTTGCTACTTCGACGTCGGCTCCTTCTATCCTGCCGGTGCAGCATCTGGCAAGGGTGGGGTTGTTCGCCCATTAAAAGGGGTCGTGAGCTGGGTTTAGACCGTCGTGAGCCAGGTTGGTTTCTTTTTAGTAGAGGTGTACTGGTGCCTGAGGGGAAGGGGCCCTCAGTACGAGAGGAACAGGGCTTCGTGGCCACTGGTTTACCAGTTGTCCGAGAGGGCATCGCTGGGTAGCTACGCCATAGGGGATAAAGGCTGAAAGCATCTAAGCCTGAAGTTCCCCCCGAAAAGAGGCACCTTTAAAGACCCCCGTAAAAGACGGGTTAGATAGAGCCGGGGTGTAAGTACGGAGCTTCGGCGACGTATTCAGCTCACGGTTACTAAACGTCTGGACTGTGGTTCAGCTATCAGTTTGGTCATTTGACAGGTCTGCGTGTGGATTTTGCATCTTTTTCCATATTTTTTATCTACTCGAGTTAAAACACTATAGATCAGATGGTACTCTCTTCAGTCTGTATGATAGAAGCTAATACCCAATTTAACAAAGATCACTGAAGGCCGGCGGGAGTTCGTGAATCCATCAGTAGATGGGAGATATACCCTGATAGAAAGAAATAGAGCCCCCAGATCATCGTGGACCTTCCTACTAGGAGGACATAGAGTGCTATCAACCAGGCAAGGGTGAATACCAACAATAAAGCTTTGCTGTGAGCAAAGGCTCTGTGATGGCTGGTGAAAGGCGGGTCCAAGATATCCGGTAGGGTGCCCCCGAACATAGAAGAGAAGATCATTATGAAGAACAGGAACACCTCCATCGAAAGTATAGATGTCAGTGTAGAGTGTAATGAAGGATCAGGGGGTATGAATAATGCCCGGTGAAGAAAATGCCACATGTAATAGGCTAGCACGGCGAAGATGATCGCTCCGATCATGTGAGCTCTTTTCTTCATGACCGCTTGAGAAATAATGATATAGTATTTATATTTTGAAAAGAGAGGGGTCATCGAAAGTGGAACGATGGAAAATATTATTTAAGAACGTGGATTATGGGAAAGGGAGCAATATGCAGGAAAACGAGTCATCTGAAGAAGGATTTACAGTCACGCCCTGGGAAGTCAAAGGCGATATAGACTATGAAAAGCTGATAGAGGATTTCGGCACGGAAAGCGTGGATGAAGAACTTTTGGACAGGATAGAAGAGGTGGTTGGAGATACGCATTTCATGCTGAGAAGAGGGATATTCTATTCTCACAGAGATATGAACAGGATCCTCGATGAATACGAGAAAGGAAACAGATTTGCCCTCTATACCGGCAGAGGTCCTTCCGGTCATACCCACGTTGGTCACCTCATGCCATGGATATTTGCTAAATGGATGCAGGACAAGTTCGACGTCGACATGTACTTTCAGCTTACTGACGATGAGAAGTTCCTGTTCAACTTTGACAGCACTTTGGAAGAGACCCATTCTTACGCATTAGAGAACGCTAAGGATATAATCGCTCTCGGTTTCGATCCCGAAAAAACTCACATATTCATCGACACTGAATATATACATGAGCTGTACCCTCTTGCTCTGAAAGTGGGTAAGAGATTGAATTTCTCCAACGTGAAGGCGGTCTTCGGGTTCGACAATTCGACCAATGTTGGAAGCATATTTTACACCGCGATCCAATCGGCACCTTGTTTTTTACCCTCAGAAATTGAAGGTGGAGATGTGCCAGTCTTGATCCCCTGCGGTATCGACCAGGATCCACATTTTAGGCTGACCCGAGACATCGCCGAAACTATAGGTTATCTCAAGCCGGCGCTGCTCCACAACAAATTGGCGCCTTCTCTAGACGGTACGGGTAAGATGTCCGCGAGTCAGCCGAAGACAACGATATTCACCACAGATAAACCGAAAGACGTGGACGAGAAGATAAACGAGGCCTTCACCGGCGGCAGGATATCCGCTTCAGAGCAAAGAGAAAAAGGAGGCGATCCCGACATATGTTCGGTACAGAATTATAGGTATTATATATTCGAATCAGATGACCAAAAAGTGGAGGATATAGCGGAGAGATGCAGAGAGGGAGATATACTGTGTGGTGAATGTAAACAGATATTGAAAGAGAACATCAAGGGATTTTTATCCGAACACCAGGAGCGTAGAGAGAAAGCGGAAGATATGCTCGATGAATTTTTGGTAAGAGATTGTGAATGAAAAGAGTGCGGAAAGAGTTAGACCCCTTAGAAGTTCAGGTTTCCGGACTCGATCTGCTTTTGGATCTGCTTCCTCATCTTTCGATTGCCGGAGAATCCCTTTATCGCCTTTTTAGTTTTCTTGTAGTGTGAGAGGAGTTCTCGGATGTCTCTCGGCCTCCTGCCGCAACCTTTGGCTATCCTTCGTATACGGTCACCTTTTATCTTCTTTGGATTTTCCATCTCCTCTTCTGTCATGCTGTCCATTATTATCCTGAATTCGTCCAGCTTCGCCTGAGTGGACATGATCTCGTCTTCGGAGATGCTGCTGGGCCCCATGGGGAGCATATCGACTATCTTCTGAAGAGGGCCTACACTGGTCAACATCTCCATCTGCTCGTACATGTCCTTAAGGTCGAACTCACCCGCTAGCATCTTCTTGGCGGTCTCTTCCGCTTTCTCCTCATCTACAACTTCTTCCGCCTTCTCCAGCAGCTTCTCTATGTCACCCATGCCGAGCAATCTGGAAGTGAAGCCCTTGGGATCGAATTCCTCTAGATCGCGAATCCTCTCACCGGTACCTATGAAAGCTACGGGCGCGTTGGTTTCTGCCACGGCGCTCAGGGCCCCTCCGCCCTTCGCCGAGCCGTCCATTTTGGTTATTATGGTCTTCGTAACTCCTACGGCGTCGTGGAAAGCTTTAGCTTGAGGTCCCGCCTGCTGTCCTATCGAGGCGTCCACGGTCAAAATCACTTCGTCCGGGTCCGCGATATTTTTTATGAGCTTTATCTCTTTTATAAGGTCGTCTTCAAGGGAGTGTCTTCCTGCGGTGTCTATTATGACCACATCGTAGTTATCGAACTTTTTCATACCCCTCCTCACGACCTTTGGGGCCTTCTCTTCATCGGGGTCTCCATAGATCGGTACACCCGCGTCTTCGGCCACCTGTTCCAACTGGTCGTAAGCAGCGGGTCTGTGAGTGTCTCCAGCTATCAAAGCGGTGTTTAGCCCCCTTTTTTGAAAATGAGCCGCTAACTTACCACAGGTGGTCGTCTTACCCATACCGTAAAGGCCCACCATCATTATGACCTGTGGTTTGAGTTCTAATTCCGTCCCATCTCCCATTATCTTGACGAATTCATCGTGGATTATACGGATGAGATGTTCTCTTGCGCTCACCCCTCCAGCGGGTTTTTCCTCCAGAGCTCTTTCCTTTATCTTATCGGTCAATTCGAGAGCCAACTGCACCTCTATATCGGCCTCGATCATAGCTCTTTGGATATCTTTGGCGACTTCTTTCACCAGGTTCTCATCCACGTGGCTGGCTTTGGTTATCTTATCGACTGCACTTCTCAGTCCTTCTTTGAGATTTTCTAGAGCCATGGATTATGGAATCGGCCGGAAGGGTTATTAATATTTTTGGTGTGCCTCTTTTTTCTAATCTGATATTTTTTCAAAGTCGGTCCAACTCGTTCTCGATCGCTTCTACAAGGTCGTCTTTCTTCAACCGAAATGTCTCTATCTTTTCTCCGTTCAAAAAGAGCCATTCCCATCCCCAGGGTGAGATAGAATACTGCTTGGTTTTTTCCCTCGTATCTATAGTGAACAGTTCGTGCTGAATACGCTGCTCATCCAATTCTTCGATCCATCTTTTGAACCTGCGGGAACTGTGGATGCTGAAGGGGCATCGATTACTGAACGCCTGATCTATAGCAAGCAGACCTTCGTTGGAAATGTCTCTGGGCTGAAAGGACGGTTCCATCATCTTAGGGGGCTCTGTCTCCTCGTGTGGATACCATACCAGGCTGATGCAATCATCCTTTTCTATCTCCTGAAAACCCATATCTTTCATCATCTCTAGAGAGAAATGAGTTGGGTGGTCCCACGCTAAAGCCGCAAGCCCGGTAAAGCTTTCCGAAGTCGCTTCGATGACCCTTTCAACCAGTTCCCTCTCGGACTTCAGGTGCTCCTCGTCGCTCATAGACGGCTTGACCCAGTGAAAGCACATCAGCACCGCAGCCCCTGGAGCGATGACGGGAAGAGGTACGTTTTCTGCAGGCATGTATTCAACGAATCCTACGGCCTCACCTTTTTCATACTCTACAAAACCTTCCATGCCTTTTTCCATCATGTCTTCGCGCCATTTTAACGTGTTCTCTAAAGGTCCTTTCAGATCGTTTCTTGTCACTTCCACCCCGCCGGGACAACATATTATGTCGCTCACACTACCTTTGTCCAGAGCTTCGATCCCCTTTTCGTGATTCATATTCATGGGATGAGGTGGAATCGATAAATAGATATCGGTCTGAATCGTGGGGCAAAACTAAAGTATATCTTTCCCCCTTCTATGATTTGATGGGAATGGCGGAAAAGGAAGGATCAAAAGAGGATAGGGTAGAGAAAGGAGATTCATCGGCCGACGGCAGGACCACCTTTAACAATCTGAGAGGAACAAAAGTTTACGATGCCGACGGGGAGGAGATGGGACGGGTAAGCGATATAGAGGTGAATCAGACCACTTTGAATCCAACAAGGCTGATCATACACAAAGGGTTTTTTGGAAAATACCTGCGGATCAATCTCAAGTACGTTGAAAAGATAGCTAGAGACTCTATCCATTTGTGGATAACCCCGGCCAAGAATTTGGTCGGTACGAGGGTTTTGGACATAGAAGGTATGGAGATAGGCAGGGTTGAAGAAGCCCAAAGAGGCAAAGACGGCTCTCTGGAATATATCAAGTTGGTCACTAGCTTGATCCAGACCCGGAACGGCGAGGATAAGATGGATACATATTCCGTCCCCATGGTCTCTTTTGAAGATATGAGCATAAGTCTTCCTCCGGCATCTTTTGAAGAGGAACCCATCCCTACACATATAGACGTGAACAAAAAGACCATCTATATCGAAGCCGATGAGATAATCGACGTCGGAAAAGACTGTATCAGGCTGAAAAATAAGACGAAGAAGTACCTTGAATCAGAATGAAATTTCTGAGTAAAGACCGATTCTTTACATCTCCTGAAAATAAACCTTATATTCCATAAATCATTTAGCGGATTCGATAACATGAAAGTACTCACTGTAGGCGGAGGAGCGCGAGAACACACGATGGTCAGAGCTTTAGCCGAGGACGGAGCTGAGATTTATGCAGCTATGGGTAACAAGAATCCTGGTATAGCAAGGTTAGCAGAAGAATACCTTCTCGAAAGCGGCTCAGAGATAGAAAAGGTGGTCGGATGGGCCGAAGATAAAGGAGTAGAGATAGCCGTGATAGGCCCCGAGGCTCCGCTCGGAAAGGGAATAGTCGATGCTTTGGAAGAGAAAGGCATCAAATGTGCCAGCCCGGATAAAAAAGCGGCGGAGATAGAGACATCTAAAGAATTCATGAGGGACCTTCAGGCCCGATATGATCTGCCCGGGAGAGTGGAATATGAAGTGTTCGACGATATAGAGGGTATCGAAGATTTTCTAGCCCATTACGAGGGAGAATTGGCTGTTAAACCAGTGGGCCTTACGGGAGGAAAAGGTGTGAAAGTGATGGGAGAGCACCTGGAAGACAAAAAAGAGGTCATAGATTACTGCGAGAAGGTTCTAGAAGAAGAGATAGGCGGCAAATCTAGGGTAGTATTGGAGGAAAGGCTCAAAGGAGAAGAATATACCCTTCAAGTTTTCACCGACGGTGAAAACATAATCCCTATGCCCCTGGTCCAAGATCACAAACGACTGTTCGAGGGCGATGAAGGGCCGAACACGGGCGGCATGGGTTCTTACTCACAGGCCGACGGACTTCTGCCGTTCTTGGACCGGTCGGTTTACGACGAGAGCGTGGATATAATCAGAGAGACATTGAATGCGATGAAGGAAGACGGAAGGCCTTACAAGGGAGTGCTTTACGGGCAGTTCATGCTCACCGCCGATGGGCCCAAGATAGTGGAATTCAACTGCCGATGGGGTGACCCAGAGGCCATGAACGTTTTACCGCTTTTGAAGTCTGATTACGTCGAACTCTGTGAGAAGATAGCCGAAGGCGATATCGCCGGCTTGGATGTATCCTTCGAAAAGAAGTCCAGCGTCTGCAAGTACGTGGTACCCGAAGGCTACGGGATAGATCCCGAAGGAGGGAACAAAGTGGGAGTGGATGAGGAAGCGATAGAGAAAGAAGGCGCTAAACTCTTTTATGCTTCCGTTGACGAAAAAGACGGTGAGATCTACACCACCACTTCGCGGTCTTTAGCCGTGGTAGGTTACTCGGAGATATTAGAAGATGCGGAAGCGGTCAGCGAAAGAGCCCTTGACCACGTGAAAGGCGATAAGATACAGATGAGACACGATATAGGCAAACCCGAAAGCATACAGCGGAAGTTGAACAACATGAAAAAGATCAGGGGAGAGAACTGATGAGTGAAATAGACAGCCTTAAAGAGATAATTGAAGGTATAGATGGGCAGTTGGAGGACAAGGATACGGTTCGAGAGCTGGTGATGAAGTCTTCCAGAGCCATAAGGAGGATATCCAAGAACGTGATACAGGACCTGCACCGAGGAGAAGATTGTCAGGAAAGATTACAGGAAGCGATGGAAGAGGTCTCCAAGATAAAAAGCATCATCGACGAACATCCCGATCTCTACCACGCTGGATTTTTGAGGAACGGATTCCAGGAGTTCGCCGAAGCCCATATATTGTGGTCTATAAGTAAAGGGGAGGCCCCCAAATCACCTGAAGGACTGGATATAACTCCGAGCTCTTACGTGCTGGGTCTAGCGGACGTGGTCGGTGAACTCAGAAGGATGGTTTTGGACGAGCTTGCCGAAGGCAATATAGAAAAGGCTAGAGAGTTACACGGGATGATGGAAGAGATCAAGAACATGCTGATGGATTTCGAATATCCCAACGCTTTACTTCCAATAAAGAACAAGCAGGACATGGCTAGGAACTTGGTGGAGAAGACCAGAGGCGATATAACTAACTCCATGCGGAACGAAAGGTTGAGAGAGAAGATGGAGGAGCTGATGGGAGAACTGGAGTGAAGAAATTAGCCTATCTATCGCTCCCTTTCAAAGATAACTTCACCCTCGTACTCTATCTTGAAAATCCTGTGGTACGGTATATGGCCTTCCACGCACTTTATGAATGATCTTCCGAGGTCTTCGATCTCCGAGCCCTGCATGGTTCTGAAGTCGGCCGGGGCGCCCCGATGAACGTAATAGATCCTCGCTTCATCGAGGTTCTCTTTTTCTCTCCACTTCAATTCGTTCAGAACGTCCCTAGGTGTTTTCATCTCATATCCAAAACGAAGCGAGGGGTGATAAAATTTATTCCATGACGACGGAGACGCCTCCTATCGAGGCAAAATTAAATAACATCCTTATGATATACTCCGATGTTGCATTCTTAACTGCCACATGCTGGTAAAACTCTGCTGACGAGGTGCGAAGATGGAGATATTGGAGAAAAAAGGTGATGAGAACATCGCTACTGCTTATCTGGCGGATCTTGATAAAGGTAGATACGTTGAGTTCGTGGAATCTCTGGGCAGCGCTGAGAGCAGGAAGGACAAATGGGTCCTGATACTGTCCAGCCTTTCAGGCTGTCCTTTGAACTGTAAGTTCTGCGATGCGAACCAGTTTTATGAGGGGGCGCTCAGTAGGGGAGAGATGATGGAGCAGATAGATTATTTGATTGAGAATCACGGTTCTGAAGAGGCGTTGAACTCGGAGAAATTCAAGCTTCAGTTCGCCAGGATAGGCGACCCGGCTCTGAATCCAGCGGTCATAGATACCATTGAGGAAGTACGAGAGAAGTACTCTCCGCCAAATTACATGCCCTGCATCTCTACCATAGCCCCGGACGGCACCGAAGATTGGTTCGAGAGGTTGAAAAGATTGAACCACAACACTTACGAGGGCAGATTTCAGCTCCAATTTTCCGTACACTCCACCGACGAGGAACAGAGAGACCACTTGATGCCCGACAAAAAATGGAGTTTGGATGAGATAGCGGACTACGGAGAAGAGTTCTACATAGGAGGACGAAAAGTGACTTTGAACTTCGCCCTATCTGAAAACGATCAGATAGATCCTCAAAAGTTAGAAGATATCTTCGATCCGGAAGTTTTTGCGGTCAAGGTGACTCCGTTGAACCCTACGTGCAATGCGAGAAAGAACGAGTTGATCAACATTTTCACCGAGGAGGACACTGACGAATATCCAGTTATCGAAGAACTGGATGAAGGCCCTTTTGAATTGCACCTTAGCATAGGAGAGCTTGAAGAAAACGAGATCAAGAGTAACTGCGGTCAGATACTTCTCTCCCACTTCGAGGAGTACGGCATAAAGGGTGCGTGAACATGTCTTACCATGAGATTGATAGAAAAGGACTAGAAAAGAAAGCGCAAGGATGGATCGAAGAACTCCCTTTCAGGAAGAGATGGCCGGGAGAGATAAAGATGGAAGAGACCGCTCTTTTGGTTATAGACATGCAGAAATATTTTTTGTCTCCTGGATCGCACGCACATCTCCCCGCGGGAGAGGCCATAATAGAGAATCTCAACGACCTGATAGATCTTTTCGATGGGGATGCCGGGATGATCATCTATACCAAAACCATACAGGAAGAAGGCGATGAGGGGGTCATGGGAGAATGGTGGAGCGATATAATCCGGGAAGGACCCGCTGCGGAGTTAGACTCTCGTCTTGAGGTGAAGGGAGATGTGATAGTGAAACCTAGATATTCTTCGTTTCACAGAACCGACCTTGAAGAGAAATTGGAAGGTGTCAAGAACGTTGTCATCGGAGGTGTCATGACGGACATGTGCTGCGCCACCACGGCTAGAGACGCCTTCGTTAGAGATTTCAGAGTTCTATTTTTAGCCGACGGAACGGCTACAGCCACGGAAACCACGCATGTGTCCTGTTTAAGATCATTATGTCACGGGGTAGCGGAGATATCGACATGTCGGGAAATAAAAGAAAGGTTACTATGATCGGTGCGGGCCCAGCGGGTATCGCCGCAGCTCAGCAGTGCATCCGTGAAGGTATAAAGGATGTTTTAGTCTTGGAAAAAGAGAGGATAGGCGGCCTGATATGCCAGGCTAACAGAATAGAGAACTTTCCGGGCTTTGTTGGAAAAGATGGGAGGCGGTTAGCGGAAGAGTTGAAGGGGATAGTCTCAAAGTATGACATAGATGTAGAACATAGAGAGGTAAAGAAGATAGAAAAGATCGAGGACGGATTTAGATTGGAAACTGATAAAGGCTCTGAAGTAACGGAGTATCTCGTTTTAGCCACTGGTACCGCACCTAGATCTTTGGGGTTCCAAGGAGAAGTGTATCATCCCGAGTGGCGGGATCACTCGGGGAAAAAAGTTGTGATCGTGGGTGGTGGAGATGCTGCGTATGATTATGCTCTCAGGATCAACAGGTTGGGTGGAGATGTTGTGATACTGAGACGGAGCGGACCGAAGGCTTTACCGGTCCTTGTAAAAGAAGCCAGAGAGAAAGGCATCGAAGAAAAGATGGGCGAACCGGAAGATATACACAAAAAAGAAGATGGTTTTGTTGTTCGATACGACGAAAAGGAAGTAAGTGCGGATACGGTAATAACCGCGATAGGACGGGAGCCGAGATTTCCCGACTCCGATTTTTACCTTGACCCCGAGGAAGTGAACTTTCCTACGGGAGAGACGAATATCGATGACCTCTTCATGATAGGTAGCAACGTGTTGGGTACCTACAGGCAGACTTCCCTGTGTTGGGGCATGGGTATCGCTGCAGGGATGAAGTTGTCAAGTATGATTTGAGCTTAACCTAACAAGGATTTTTTACCTTCTACCTCTCCAGTGATAGTTAGGCGTGTCTTCCGTTATCTCCACGTTGTGGTGGTAGCTCTCTAGTTTTCCACCCTCGGTGATCTCGTAGATATCAGCTTCCCGCATCTCTTCGATGGTCTTCGCTCCTAGATGACCCATGCTCGATCGTATACCACCGACTAGCTGGTGGAGTACCTCCGAGACGGTGCCTTTGTAAGGAACCAGTCCTTCCACACCTTCGGGAACGTATTCTTCTCTCTTCTCAAAATCCTGACCGTACCTATTTTTCTCTCTTTTTTCCAAAGCGGAGATGGACGCCATGCCCCTGTATTCCTTGTATTTTCTTCCTCCCCGGAATACGACTCTACCGGGAGCTTCTTCTGTACCGGCCAACATGTTCCCGAGCATCACGCAGTCGGCCCCACAAGCAAGCGCTTTAGCGGCGTCACCACTATACCTTATCCCACCGTCGGCTACGACCGATACGTTTTTGTCTTCAGCCGCTCGATAGACTTCCCTTATGGCGGTTATCTGAGGCACTCCGATACCGGAGACTATCCTGGTAGTACAAATAGAGCCTGGCCCAATGCCCACACGGAGGGAGTCCACACCTGCATCTATCAGTGCTTCAGCTCCCTCGGTGGTTGCTATGTTGCCGGCCATAACGTCTATATCGAAACTTTCCACGATGTCTTCTGTGGCGTCTATGACGATATCAGAATTACCGTGAGCAGTGTCGACGACGATGAGGTTCACCCCTGCATCGACCAGAGCCTCGGCCCTGTCGAATTCGTCTGGACCCACGGCGGAGCCAACCATGAGCTGGCCGTTATCATCTAGAGTGGCTTCAGGGTGCTGCTTTTTCTTCTCGATGTCCCTGACAGTGATCAACCCTTCCAACCCACCTTCTTCGTTCACCAGAGGTAGTTTTTCGATCTTGTTTTTGTTCAGTATGGATTTCGCTTCTTCCATGCCTGTATCGGGACCGGCAGTTATGAGGTCATGTGTCATCACTTCCTCCACGTTTTTGTCCAACTCGGTCTCGAAGCGGAGGTCTCTCTTCGTTACGATCCCTATCAATTTCTCGTCTTTAACCACGGGGAGTCCGGAGATGTCTTTTTCGTCCATAAGCTCTTTAGCCTTTCTAGCTTTCCACTCGGGAGTGACCACATACGGTTCACGGATGATCCAATTTTCAGACCTTTTCACCTTTTTGACCATCTCTACCTGGTTTTCTATATTGAGATTTCGGTGGATGATGCCCAATCCTCCTTCCCTAGCCATCGCTATGGCCATCCCGCCGTCGGTGACCTTATCCATGGGTGAACTCAAGACAGGGATGTTCATCTCTATATTGTTGGTCAAATCAGCGGATGTGTCCACTTCATCCCTTTCCAGTCCGGTTCTCTTAGGAGCGAGGAGTATATCGTCAAAACTGAGACCTTTCTCTAGTTCCATGTTTATCGACAATTTCAGTGATGATTTGGTTAATAAGTGTTTTCTTTTTTGTCCCACGATAACAGCAGAAGAAATTTGCGAAAAAAGTAAAAGTATGAAGTAGATACAGCTCCATGGTAGAGAAGATAAGATGGGGCGAGATGAACCGCTGGGAATTGGAACAGAGAGCAGAGGTGGTGGATACGACCATACTCCCCATAGGCAGTCTGGAACAGCACGGTCCACATCTCCCTTTAGATACGGACAGCTACGACGCTGAACATCTCGTCGAGGAGGCGGTAAGGCGGCTTGAGACCCCAAAACCGGTGATACTGCCCACGATACCTTACGGTGTCAGCGATCACCATATGGGTTTTCCTGGGACCGTCACCGTAGCCTCCAAAACGCTCGAAGATCTCATAGTTGATGTCGGCCGCTCGGTGATAAGGCACGGTTTTAGAAAATTTTTCATCCTCACCGGACACGGCGGTAATGAAGCAGCGGTGAAGACCGCCGCCCGAAGATTGAAAAAGGAAACGGGTATGGACGTTTTTATGGACTCTTTCGACTTGATGGACCCCGAGAAAGGGGAACTGGTCGAGAGTGAAAACGACGAGCATGCTGGAGAATTCGAAACGTCCTTGGTGCTCGCTGTTAGGGAAGAACTGGTGGATGAAAGGACTATACCGGAAAAGGAGATGGAATTTCCAGATCCAAAACTCGAATTCGACCATGAACCCGATTTTTCTTTCACCTGGAACACCCACGATCTGACTTCTACAGGAGTTTTGGGGGACCCGACAAAGGCGAGCAGAGAGAAGGGGGAAAAATTATGGGAAGCCGGTACAGAAAGATTGAAGGAAAGGATAAAAGTGGTAATGGATATCGGATGAGATTGAGCGAGGTATCGGCATGACGGAGTTCGAACCTATATTGATAGCGATACTTTCTTTCATCCCTGCGATGATCGCTAATTCTCTAGCGGTTGTATTTGGAGGAGGCCCTCCCATAGACGGTGGGATAAAATTTGGAGGCAAAAGGATATTGGGGGACGGAAAGACATGGAGAGGTCTTTTTGGAGGAGGTCTTTCCGCCGCTGTCGTGGGGATCATACTTTACTTTCTCTGCAGACCGTTTTTTGACCTCTATCCATCGTTACTTCAAGGATTAGTACCGATCTTTTCGCTGGCTTTTGGATCGCTTTTAGGTGATATAGGCGGGAGTTTCGTGAAAAGAAGGATGGGCAAGCCTAGAGGGAGCAAAGCACCGATGATAGACCGGTACGATTTTGTCATAGGAGCCTTCCTCTTGACTTTTATCACCAGCCACAGCTGGTTCGTTTCTACCTACGTGGATTATCCCGGCGTTGTAGGCACGATCATCGTATTATTACTCCTACCTCTTTTACACCGTGGGGTTAATATAATCGGTTACAAACTTGGATTGAAAAAAGAACCTTGGTGAAAAAGATGTTGAAAAAGATGTTGGAGGACTGCGGAGCGATAAAGTATGGAGATTTCACACTCACCTCAGGGAAGAAGAGCAGTTACTACGTAGATATAAAGTTGGCCAGCACTGACCCCGAGATATTGAAGAGGATAGCAAAAGAGATGGCACCGGAGGTCGAAGGCAAAAAGATCGCCGGCATGGAATTAGGGGCTGTCCCTCTTGCAGCAGCGCTTTCTTTAGAGAAGGGTCTGCCTTACATCATGGTGAGAAAAAAGAGTAAAGGCCACGGAACTGGAGGCAGGATCGAGGGCAAGCTTGAAGACGGTGAAAAGGTGACCGTTGTGGAGGATGTCACCACAACGGGCGGCTCTTCAGTTGAAACCGTAGAAGTGTTGAGAGAAGCGGGAGCCGAAGTGAACAAAGTTTTAGTAGTGGTGGATAGAAAAGAGGGCGCAGAAAAAAAATTGGAAGATATCGGAGTTCAACTCGTACCGTTGATAACTGCGGATGAACTGGTAGAGGAGGACTGACATTTTTTCATCACTCACGGGAATTCTTTTTCTCTAAAGAGCAGAATCCCTATCACCATCAGCAAAAATATCAGTATCCCTAAGACAAGAACGGACCTGCCTGATGATGAAGCGGCTCCATAACTCGCTATGGAACCGTGCTCTAGATATTTCTCCCCTAAACTTCTGAGGTAGTGTCTGATAGAGACCAATTTTATATTCCCAGGGAGTGAGCCCACGAAGCCCTCCCATATGAAGACGTAAAACAGACCGAAGTACAGTGCTTTGTCTATCAGTACACTAACCAGCAGGAACAGCGAGGAGTAAACTATCGTACCCAACATCACAAGACCGGTCATCTTCAGGTAGAGTTCAAGAGCGGAGGAGTCCAAACCGGCTATGCTGAAATAGCTGAAGAACCCGGAAGAGAGGATCAACAATACCGCGAAAGTAGAGACGATGACTAGAGAAGCGTAGTATCCTAGGTACATCTTCGCTCTGCTCAGAGGAGCGATCAAAACGTGGGTGATGCTTTTATCTTCTATCTCATCCTTCAGAAGCGAGGACCCGAAGACCATGGCCATCAGAGGCAAGAAAAAAGAGATGACGAATATATCCAAAAGATCGCTTCCCTCATCCAATCCTTTTGGTTCTTGAGTAGCGGTATATCCCATCAAGCCCGATATAAAAAGCATCACCAGTATCACCATCAAGAACCTTCTGTTCAGGATGGCTTTTTTGACCGTGGTGGTCATTAGAGAATACAGCGTGAACAGGTCGTCAATGTGGTTTTTCATCATCATCTCCCTCCTATCAAGTAATCGAAGACCGCCTGAAGGTTATCATCTCTGCTGTACATCTCGAGAACCTCCGTTTCAGTCTCGTTCACTAGGGAAGCTATATCCTGAAAAAAGTCGTCAGGTTTTTCAACTTCTACTACCATCTTTCTGCGGTTATCTTCAAAGCCCACGGAAACAACGTAGTCGAGGTCAAGTAATGCTTTAGCCAATCCTTTTTTGTTCCTCCCATCGATGACTATGTTGTGAGGGTGTTGGTCGATAAGATCTCTCACCTCGGATATGTCTCCAGACGCTATAGTTCTACCCTTGTAGAGCAGGGCTATATCGCTGGTCATCCGCTCTATCTCGCTCAAGACGTGAGAACTTACCAATACGTCGTGATCTTTTTTCTTGTGAAGGTCTTTGATCAAATCGATTATCTCTTTCCTGGCCTGGGGATCGGCTCCGCTCAAGGGCTCGTCCAGGAACAGCAGATCGGGATCATGGATCAAAGCAGATGCGAGTTTCAAACGCTGTCTCATGCCCTGACTGTAGTTGTCTATATCTTTTTCTAAAAAATCTTGCGCGTCGACCGCAGATGCGGTTTCTTCGACCTTCCGCTTCAGGTCTTCGCCCTTGAATCCGTGTAAGGAGCCGACATAATGCAGGAATCTTTTTCCCGTCGAGTAGTCAGGTAAGTTGTCGTAGTCCGGACAGAAACCGATATTTTTCATCAGTCCGTGGTTCTTCCAGGGGTCCTCACCCAGTACGGCTATCTTTCCCTTGTTCGGCTTTATCATCCCAGTAGCTAGTTTGAACAAGGTGCTCTTCCCGGCCCCGTTCGGCCCTACCACGCCCGTGACCCCTTTAGTTAGGTTTATATTCAATGAATTCAGACCGATGACCTCGCCGTACCATTTTGAGAGATTCACGGCGGAGAGTACGGCTTTGCTCATCTACCCACCTCCTTTGAATGTATACGGTAAAACAAGAGAGCTAGAGGTATCGAGATGAAAAGAACGAATGAAACACCGTACAGACCGGCATCGATCTTGTCGGGAAGACCGAACCCGTATATGATTTCCAATGTAAAATTGAGAAGGTTGGTCGGGTTCAAAAGTCTCCAGTTGTGGTCGAATCTCACCAGGAATAGGCTTGATATGTTGAGAGCGTAGATGCTCATGAAGGTTCCTATACCGGCGTATGCTCTTCTTTTGGTGAGAGATGATAGTAAAAGAGCGTAGGGGAGAAGGAAGGACGAGATGAGGCATCCGGCAACGACTGTCCTGCTCAGAACTTTCAGACTTTCTAGGTAGGCATCACCGGTCTGGGTGGCTATGATCGATGTACAGACTATAAGTGGAGGCAGCAAACAGTAGACGGCTATCATACTGAAGGCTCCTCCAAGTTTTCCCAGAATATACCCATCGCTCTTCAAGGGTCTCGAGAAATACAGCACTAGAGATCTGTCTTTTATGTCCTGCGATATGAGATTTGAACAGACCACTGCCGCTAGCAGCAGTGTGAACAAGAAAAATATGTCACCCTTCAAGTAATTCAAGATGAGCTCTGCGGTCAATTCTTTTTTTGGTATCAAAGCTGCTGTCAATATAGGAAAGACGTGGACCAGTATAGACCCTATTATGAGTATGGCCCATATAGCTTTAGATCTCAACTTCTGTTTGAATATCTTTTCGACCATGATAAGGAAGCGTTTTCCAAGAACGGTCCTTCTTTCCTTCCAAGGAGCATATTCAATCGGATTCAGACCCAACCTGCTCACCTCCTGAGAAGGAACGCAGGAAGAAATCTTCCAGTGTCATGATATCTGGCCTGATGTACCTCAACTGAAGCTCGCCTTTTTCGACTAATTCAAAAATCTTATCCGTGTCGGTCAGCCCGGAGATCACCACGACGAGTTGGTCCTTCTCATCCGTGGTCGATATGACCTCCCAGTTTCCTCTCAGATCATTGATAAAGACCTCCAACGCCTTTTCCGAGCCCCTGACCTTCAGCTTGTATCTGTTGTCCTCGGCTTTCATCATCTGATCCACGTAACCGCTCTCTATGTTCTTTCCATCCCTGATTATAATCACGTGATCGCTCACCTGTTCCACTTCGTGAAGTATGTGTGATGATATCAAGACGGTTTTTTCTGAGCCGCCGAGCTTTTCTATCAGCTCCAGCATCTCCTCTTTCCCGTCCGGGTCCATGCCCGTAGTGGGTTCGTCCAACAGCAGTATATCTGGATCGTGAGCTATGGCCTGGGCGAGTTTTACCCTCTGCCTCATGCCGGTGGAATAGGACGAGATCTTTCTGTATCTCTCTTCACCCAGTCCTACAAAATCTAGGGAGGCGTGACTTCTTTCCACGGCATCCTCTCGGGGCAGTCCGGACAAACGGCCGAAATAAGAGACCAACTCGAAACCCTTCATATCTTCTATCAGACACTGATGTTCCGGCATATAGCCGATGGATTCTCTCCTCTTTATGAGATTTTGGTCTTCTTTCAAACTCTCTATATTCACACTTCCACTCGCGGGTTCGATCAGGCCGAGTATGGATTTGATAAAAGTGGATTTTCCAGCACCGTTGGGACCCAATAGGCCCGATATGCCTTTCGGTATCTCGACGTTGAAAGAATCTAAAGCAACGGTCTTACCGTATTTGACCAGAAGGTCATCAGCGATTATCGTTGGTTCTTCAACCACTTTTTCCATGGGGGTTAAAAGTATATCGGCTTTATAATTTTTTTCATGACTTCTCATGATGTCTCTTCTTCTATCTTCTTATCGAAGATCTCTCTCAGGTACTTCATCGGAACGCTTCCAGCATAAAGGATCGTATCGTGGAAGAACTTTTCGCTGTAATCGTCACCCATCTTCTCTTTTACTTCTTCTTTCAGATCTTTGATCATTTCCTTTCCCAATAAGTAACTCAGCTGGTATGCGGGGGATTGAGTATAGCGCTTCACTTCCTTTTCAGCATCACCTCGATCCATGCCTACTTTTTCCACCAAAAAGTCTACCGCTTCTTCAAAAGACATCTCTCCGGTACTCAGCTTCACATCGACTATTATCCTTACGGCCCTCCAAACCACGTCGTTCGTCTGTATGAGCCACGCTTCCGGCGTATCGTCGAAGCCGTGCTCTTTCATCATCTCCTCGCAGTAATGTGCCCACCCTTCAACGGTCTCTACGGCTTGAGAAAATATACGGAAAACGTCATCGTTGGTGGTGGCACATGCGAGCTGAAGGTGATGTCCCGGGTATCCTTCATGTACTGTGGTGTTCCTCACGTCCCAGTATGAGTAATTATCCAATCTTTCCTCCTCCTCTGGAGGTGTCACCACATATATCCCTTTCTTCGTGGGATCGAATTTAGCTGGAGGTATGTAAGCGGCGAACGGGATAATGTTCCGCATGTACTCGGGAGTTTCCGTCACCTCGATCTCCTCGTCTTCTACTATCGTCGCTAGGTCCTTTTCCTCGATGAACTCCTTCGCATCCTCCAAACCCTCCTCGTACCATCTTAAAGCCTCTTCGAAGTTTTCTGGTGTTTTGGATTTCACCTTTTCTAGTACTTCATCCACATCGTTGTCCGGATCTATCTTTTCCGCATGATGTTCCATCTCTTTCTCCGTCTTTTCCAATAGTTCCTCGCCGATATCGAGTATCTTGTCTGGAGAATAATCCAATTCTCTCTTCTTCAAAAGTTCTTTGAATTTTTCTCTGCCGATGGTATAGTCTTCTTTAGCATCTTTTTTTTGCCTTTCAAGCCAGCCTATGTAGTCTTCCAAAGCGGAATCCGCTTGATTTATCGCTTGGCTGAACTCGGAGAATTCTTTTTCATCGAAAGAATCGCTCTGTCTGACCAGCATCTGAACCAGCTTGAACAGCATCGGTAGCTGCTCCGCGGATTCTATGGCCATATCGATCCACAATCTGACGGGATCGTCTAACCTCGATCTTTCTTCCTGAGTTGCACCAGGTATGTCTTTTATCCTCTCTTTTATACTTTCCAATCTTTCTTCTAGAGGTGCGAACTCTCTCTTGAGCAGGGGGAATATCGCCGACCCGATGATGTTCGGTGCATAAGGCGCCTGTTCTCTCAACTTCAGTTCTTTCATCCTGAAGAGCTGCAGTTGGAAGATATGGACCCCCAATCTTTTTGCTAGCTTGTTTTCCTCTGTCAATCCATCGTCTTCAAAACCCTCGAGTCTTTCAAGCCACCCTTCTACCAATTCTATGTCTTCTAAATGTTTCTCCTTGGAGATATCGGGCAATCTATCGTCATACTCATGGATACCTAAATGAGTGGCCATGGTGGGATTCCTTTCCATGAAGGTATCGAACACCTCTTTTTCGAACTCTTCAAATTCTTCGTTGACGCCTTTAGGCATATCATTTCACAACCCTTATGCTCGGATTAAAAGCATGAAAAGGCAACTATTATTTAAACTTACCAACTCTATATGAAGCTAGGTCAGAACTGTTTTCAGAAATATGTGTTCTTGCATAACCTTACAAATCGTTTTAAAAAGAAAAAGTCTGAAACAACAAAAATCAGGCCAGATAGAGGCCAGGTAGGGAAACCTATATATATCATGCTTTTATTCTAATTCTCACTATCAAGTACACCCTTGTCTTAATAAGGCGAGGAGGATTATCTGTTTGGTGAATGATATGGAAAAGATAGGAAAGAAAAAGAAGGTATTTATGCTAGCAGTAGGATTGATGTTGCTGTTCTCGAGCTTCGCAGTGGGTATGAACCCGGTCTCTGCCCAGGGCGATGGTTTCGATGACGCGGAGGAGATCACTCCAGGTACATATGATGGTGAAGTGAATGAAACTAATAACCCTGAAGATTTCTACAAGATATATCTGGAATCGGACTCCATAATATATATGAATTTTACAGCTCTAGAACCTGCTGATCTCAGGCTCAGATTGTGGCAGCCGGACAGGGAAACTGAAGCATTCAAGTTGGAATCTTCGAACGGTGCGACGGATAGTGATGCTTATTTCCTGGCAAACGAAACAGATCCGGATTACTGGTTCATAGAGATAGATGAAGATTTTGGAACCTATGGAAATTACACGTTTGATGTTGGCGTGACCTCACAGAACGATGCTGATAGTGGTCAAGATGCACCGGGTAGTTTCAACGATGCCTACGAAGTCGAGGAGGGAGAATACAGTGGTGTCATCAGAGACCTGGACGAGGTAGACACGTACAAGGTCCATCTAGAATCGGATTCTATTATGAATATCAATTTCACGGCCCATGACCCTGCAGACCTCAGGCTCAGATTATGGCAGCCGGACAGGGAAACTGAAGCATTCAGATTGGAATCATCGGGTGGTGCAGAGGCCGAAAAAGATTACTACCTAAGAAACGAAACAGATCCGGATTACTGGTATATAGAGATAGATGAAGATATTGGAACCTATGGAGAGTACACCTTTGGGATCGAAGTGACCTCTCAGGACGACGCGGGCAGCGGCGGAGATGTACCGGGTAGTTTCAGCGATGCCTACGAAGTCGAGGAGGGAGAGCACAGCGGGATCATCAGAGACCTAGACGAGGTAGACATGTACAAGGTCCATTTAGAATCGGATTCTATTATAAATATCAATTTCACGGCCCATGACCCTGCAGACCTCAGGCTCAGATTGTGGCATCCGGACAGGGAAACTGAAGCATTCAGATTGGAATCATCGAGTACAGAGAAAGAAGACGATTACTACCTAAGAAACGAAACAGATCCGGATTACTGGTATATAGAGATAGATGAAGATTTTGGAACCTATGGAGAGTACACCTTTGGGATCGAAGTGACTTCACAGGACGACGCAGGCAGCGGTGGAGATGCACCAGGAAGTTTCAGCGAAGCCCTTGAAGTCGAGGAAGGGGAATACAATGGTGCCATCCAAGACCTGGATGAGGAAGATATGTACAAAGTGTGGCTCGAACCCGATTCTGTGATAGAGATCGAATTTATCTCGGAATCTAATGATGGGCAGGGGTTGGTCCTGTTGGATTATGAGCGCAACCAAGTTTTTGATCTGCAATCTTCGGACGGCTCGATGGAGGAGGACAGCCATACGTTGGGCAGCGATGTCGATGCAGACTTCTGGTTCATCGGAGTTGGAGGAAACGATGGTCATTACACCTTCAACGTAACTTTAGATATGCCGGAACCGGAATTTGACTTCTCCAACTTGAGAGCTGAACCCGACCCAGCCCATGTAGGCGAAGAAGTGGAACTGAAGCTCGACGTTAGTAACGTCGGGACTTTAGCGGGTGACTACACGGTTGAATTTTATGTAGATGATGAATCAGTTGGCGAAGACACGGTAGAAGATGTTGGAATAGATGAAACTAAAACCGCAACGGTGATATACACCCCTGATGCCGCTGGTGACTACACCGCAGAAGCTGAGAATTTGACCGCTGATTTCACTGTAGAAGAAGCAGAGCCCGCTAATTTCTCGGTTGAGATAGTAGATTACGATGAGGAAGTGGCCGAGGGCGATGACGTCACGGTCACCTACAACGTAAACAATACAGGAGGATCAGAGGGTACGCAGACGATAGTATTCACAGTGGACGATGTAGAAGAAGATAGCGAAGATGTGAACCTTTCAGTCGGAGAAGAGCATGAGGGTGAATTCACGTGGACCTCTGAGGGTACGGGTGATCACGATCTCGTTGTAGCTAGCGATGATGATGATGCACAAGCCACGGTCACTGTTTTGGACATCGAGCCCGCCTATTTCGAGGTCGAGATCGTCGATTACGACGAAGAGGTGACCGTCGAAGAAGATGTAGAGATATCCTATTTAGTGACCAACACGGGAGAAGCGGAAGGTACTCAGACCATAACATTGACGATCGCTGGTACTGATGGAGTTCAAGATTCAGAGGAAGTGACGCTTGAAGCGGACGGAGAATCCCAGGAGACGTTCACCTGGACAGCGGAAGAAACAGGAGATCACGACCTCATCGTGGCCAGCGAAGACGCCGATGATCAAGTGACGGTCACGGTTTTAGAGTCAGCACCGGCGGAATTCGAGTTCTCGAACCTAAGAGTCAGCTCTAGTACCATAGACAAGAGTCAAGATATAGAGCTGATGCTCGATGTTACGAATGTAGGGGATGAGACAGGTGATTACACTGTAGAGTTCTATGTCGAGGGAGAACCGGTCGGCACCGATACCGTTACAGTAGATGGCGGAGAAACTGAAACCGCTAGTGTAACTCATTCGGTGGACGAAGAAGGTACCTACACGGTTACAGTGGATGAAACAGATGACGAGTCCTCCTTCGAGGTAATAGATGCTGAAGGGTTCATAGGAGATCTGTTCGCTAGAGGCATGATGTGCCTGGCGCTCGCTATCATAATACCGATAGTTATCATAATCATAATCATAGTGGTAGTGATCAAGATGTTGGGCGGCGATGAAGAGGAGGAAGAGCAGACCCCGCCTCCCCAGCAACAGCAGCAAACACCACCCCCGGAGGAGCAGCCACCTGAAGAATCACCTGAAGAACCGTTTGAAGAGACGCCGGAAGAGCCTTCTGAGGAAACCACGACGCTTCCTCCTGAGGAGGATTAAAAATTAAAAACACCAGGAGAAGAATAAAACATGGATCTCCTTTCGATCCCCAATGATAATCCCTCCTTACCTCCTAAGATAAAGGAGGGCAGGGAGATGTTCAAATACGCTGCTATATTCTTTCTAGTGGCGGCTTTGATATACTTCCTGTGGGGTTTTTTCTCCATAATGAGTGGTGTCCTGTGGAGTATCATCTTCCTAGATGCGAGTTATTCCCTTTGGAGTATGTTCAACGGTATCATCAGGATAGTATTTGCTGTGGTGGCGCTCATACTCAAGGGTAAACTTGTAGATGATCTGATCAAACCCATCGATCAGGGAAAAGTTGGACAGATAGATGACACTACTATGATCGTTTATATGATACTCGGGTTCATATTCGGTTTGGTGATCTCTGGTTTGCTGGTATTATTGGGTTATATGAAGCTGGACGAGGCCAACACCCAGACGAATGTATGTCCGACCTGTCAGGCGTCCCTTCGATATGTGCCACAGTACGACAACTGGTACTGTGATAACTGCGGGGACTACAAGACTCCGGTGAGCCCTCCACAGCCTTCTGGACCACCACCCGAACAGCAGCAGCAAGAACAGCAGCAACCTCCTTCACCACCATCTGATTCACCACCACCTCCGGAGGATTAGTCGGGGCCCGACTCGATCAAACACCATTAAACCTTATCTTTTTCCATCTATCTCTTTTTTCAACCTAGAAAAGTAGAATTCCATATATTTCATCCTGCGTTCTGCTATATTCTTTGCTTCCTCGGTGCACAATTTTTCAGGTATCTGTTTCAACTTCAGTTCGTATTCTAGGTTAGGTGCATGTTCTGATATGTCTCTCACTCTGCCTTCTTTAGTCACGTTCTCTTCAACATACTCTTCGAGGGGCACCTCATGATACAGCTGCTCTTTGAACTCTCCAGCGAGCATGAACATCCTTGCTATGCCCACAGCACCTACAGCATCTAGTTTGTCCGCATCTGAAAGTATCTTTGCCTCCTTGGTTTCCGGCTCTTCTTCAGAACGGAATCGATGGGTGACTATACAGTGCTTAACTTCTTCGATCGTTCGATCATCATATCCCATCTTTTCCAGTATGTTCTCGGCCTTCTCCGCCCCGAGCAGCGCGTGGTCTGTAATGCCGATATCGTCGTTATTTTCCTCCTCTCTGGCGATGTCATGGAGGATCGCTGCTGTTAAAAGCACCTCTTCATCAGTACTTTCATCTGCCAATTTTTGACACAGACGGTAGACTCTCCGAGTATGGCTCACACCGTGAGAGGAGCTAGACAGTTCTTTTTCGACCACTTTCCAGAGCTCTTCATACTCTTCTATCAACTGAAATCACGTATGGATGCTTTATTGGTCTCAGGGTCTAATACGATGACTTTAGCAGGATCAGGTTGTATATCTCTCATCTTCTGGTATTCAGTCTGTGCCTGCCAAGTGGAGGCGTTGACCATCAACACGCCGTGATGGGTTTCAACTTCCGTCCTATGGATGTGACCCGTGATGAAGATGTCGGGCACCTCGTCTATAACGAGATGGTCTTTCTCTTCCGGGGCTATGGAGGTCTTTTTCCCATAGACCGGGACCAAGTGTCTCCTCTTCAACATCTCTCTCATCGCAGTTATGGGTTTTTCACTGCTGACCTGGGGCAGCATGTCGGAAAGGTCGTTTATGCTGCTCCCGTGGTACATCAACATCTTCAGTCCGTCGAGATCGACCAAGGAAGGGTTTCCGAAGAAGAGCACATTGTCAGGGAACATCTCCTGCACATCCTCGGGCAGGCACGGCTGGGGCTCAGCGTTCCTCACGATATCGTGGTTCCCTGGTATGGTGATCACGGTGATATCTTCGGGTAAGTCTTGAAGCATATCCGCCAGTTTCCTGTACTGTTCGTATATATCTATTATCTCCAGCTCTTTTTCTTGGTCAGGAAATATGCCTATCCCGTCTATCAGATCTCCAGGGATCACCAAGAACCTTATCGCCTCAGCTTCTTCGTCGTCCGAATTTATCCACGATATGAAATCATCCCATTCGTTCTTCAGGAAAGTATCACTACCAACGTGTATATCGCCTAGAAAAGCTATCTTCCCCGAAAATTCAATCCTTGATTCCTTGTTCAATCGTGGTATGTCCGGTCTAGTTATCTCCTCGATGGCGAAAGTATCTTCGAAGTTCCCGTTGTTTTCCCATACCTCTCCCTTCGCCAGTATCACTTCATCCTCCAGCAGGTCTTTTTCAAAGGCTTCGCTGTCGTTGGAGATAAAACCACGTATCTCTCCGGAATCGTCTTCGAGTGTCAGCATCTTGTTGCCGTTGGAAGAAGTGTATATATCTCTCACCATCGCTATGATCGTTCCATCTCCTGCTCTGTTAGCTATCCGTTTTATCGGCCGTGCCTTTCTCCCATCTCTTCTTTTTTTCACTATAGATTTTATCCTTTCGAATCGGTCCTGAAAATATGTTTTAAAATCATCTATACAGCCAGTGCAGGTGGATTCCCCAGATATGTCCTTCAGTACCCTCAGGTCCGCCATGGGGTCGCGGTCCATCTCCGAGGATTTTTTTTCGCTTTTTCTTTCCTCTTCTTCATTTTCTCTTTTTTCCAGTTCTCCTTTTTTTTCTTTCTCTAAAACGTCCTCGACCAAACAAGAGATATTCTCCTTGCACACGGGGAAAGGAAGGTCCTCGTTCTCCTCTTCTAACCTCTCTATTATAGATAAGGCCTTTTGTTGTTCATCCAATCCCTCAAGATATTCCCACGCATCCGGTGTGATCAGCGTGTTTTTTCTCGCGAGTTTTCTGACTATCTGATCGCGCATCCCTATCATTAGACAATCGATTTCTACCTATTAATTCTTTTTTATCAGACCTCATCGACCGAAGGCAAATCCTTTATAATACCTACCCATCTTTTCGGCGTGAAGTGATAATATATGAAGTTGAATTTTCTCGGCAGCGCCTCGAAGGTCGGACCACTTTCATTGGTCATGCACTATGATGATTTCTCGTTGATATTCGACCACGGGATGTTACCTGCCGATCCTCCAGAATATCCTATGAGGTCTCCTTTAGTAGATATGGCTTTCTTGAGTCACTCTCATCTGGATCACTGCGGGATGATGCCCTCTCTTGTAAGGCAGAACGACATCCCGGTTCTTTCGACCCACCCTACTGTAGAAGTGGCCGAACTGCTCCTTTATGATAGTCTGAAGATAGCTGATATCGAAGGTTATCCAAAACACTTTGAGAAGATAGATATCAAAAATACCAAGGCGGCTTTTGATATCGTAGGTTACAATTCGAAAAGGGACATAGGCGGTATGGAGATAGAGATACATTCAGCCGGCCATATACCCGGCTCGAGCATGTTCGAACTCAAAGGAGATGAAACCACCCTTTTCACGGGAGATATAAATACAAAGAATACCCGTTTGATATGGGGTACTCATCCAGTCGAGTGCGACAATCTCGTCATAGAATCGACCTATGGTGGAGAAAATCACGATGATAGAAAAGAGACGGAGAAGAGATTTTTGGACAAGATAGACGAGACTCTGAAAGCAGGAGGACAGGTGGTGGTACCCGTTTTTGCAGTGGGTAGAACGCAGGAGATATTGATGCTGTTGGATGATAGAGATTACGACGTGTGGTTTGACGGTATGGGAAGGACCGTGAGCAGGATATATCTGAATCACGGAGGTTTTCTGAGGTCCCCGAAGGCGTTGAAAAGGGCCATCGACCATGCGAACGAGGTGAGATCCCCCTCGACTAGAGAAAGGGCAAAGGATGCCGAGGTGATAGTCACCACCAGCGGTATGGTAGAAGGAGGACCAGTACTTGAATACCTTAGAGATATACGAAAGGATCCGGATAGTTCTATACTGTTGACCGGTTATCAGGTCGAAGGTACCAATGGCAGGAGATTGCTGGAGAACGGAATGATCCGAGATAAAGGAGCCACTCTACCGGTGGAATGTTATGTGGAGAAATACGATTTCTCGGCCCATGCTGGCCATGATGAACTAGTCGAGTTCGCCAAAGGTTGTGACCCTGAGAACATAATCCTCTGCCACGGTGACAAGAGAGATGAGTTAGCGGAAGACCTTTCAGAGTTCGAGGTTTACACGCCGGAAGAAGGAGAAGAAGTAGAGCTGTAAAATCTCATACGAAATATTTTATAATGGCTAACACATCTGACAGGTCAAGAAGTGAGGTATATGTGGTATTTCTCTGTTACGAGGTTCCTGATAGGCTGCGGCTTCTTATCGGTCGCCTCGGTCACTGACCTCAAAACTAGACGGGTTCCCAACAAGCTTTGGATCCTCATGGGCTCCGCAGCTATGCTGCTTTTATTTTCGGAGCTCATCTTAAGAAAACTATGGTTCGCCGAGGAGATATTCTGGTCTCATCTTCTCATATTCATCCCCATAATAGTTCTTTTCTCAGAAGCTTTCGTGGAAAGACCGCCGATATATTCTGAGGGCAAATTGAACCTGAAAGTGGTGCTATGGCTCATATTTCCGATAATCGTTTTCGCTTACATGCTGAACACCTTAGCCAATTCACTCCTGTTCTGGACCCTCACGATGATCCCCGGCATGATGCTGTTCGCATTTTTACTCTATTTTTTCTATATACTGTACGGCGGGGCGGACGCGAAAGCGGTGATAACTTTGGCTGTACTGGTACCTTTTTATCCCTCTATACCAAACCTTACAAATTGGGCCATTTCTTCCGATCTGATACCTTTGATGCAGACATTTTTTCCTTTCACACTGGTGATCTTATTGAACGCCTCCCTCATAGTCATAATCTTTCCACTCTGCTACTTTTTTGTCAACGTATTCAAAGGAGATTTTGATATACCCAAGATGTTTTTTGGATATAGGAGAGATATAGAGGAGATAGAGGATTCCTTCGTTTGGCCCATGGAGTATTACGACGAAGGAAGGTTGAAGACCCAGTTATTCCCTCGTTCGAAGTCCGAAGAAAGGCTCGAATCCTTGAAGGAACACGATAGAAGAAAAGTTTGGACCACGCCTAAAATACCTTTCATCGTTCCGATATTTGGAGGGTTCATCCTTTCTTTCGTGATAGGTAATCCCGTGATGTATCTATTTTGAAGGCGTTCAATCTATTTAGTAATAAAATTTTACGAAAGGTTTAAATAACACTTCCCATGGTACAGATTTAAGGTTTGACATATATATATGGAGGCCCCATGTTGAATAAAGGAGAGATAACTAGCGTGACCAATGAGGGAAATATAATCGGTAGATTCCCCCGTCTACCGGAGATGGGTTCTCAGATCATAGATAAAAGAAAAAAACCCATCGGTGAGGTCACGTGGATTTTTGGACCAGTGAATAGACCTTTTGTGGAGATAAGGACCCGATTAGATCCTAAAAAGAGGCTCTCCATATTGGATGAACCGATCTTTGTGGAGGAGATATAGATGGATGATGAAATTGAGGTAGAGGAGGAAACTTCGAGCTCTGTAGAAAAAGTTACTGAATGCCCAGAATGCGGCAGCAGACACCTGGCCCAGGATTATGATAGAGGGGAGTTGATCTGTGAAGATTGTGGACTAGTAATTGATAATCAATATATCGACGAAGGACCAGAATGGCGGGCCTTTGATATGAAGCAGGAAGAAAGCAGGGCTCGGACCGGCGCCCCCATGACCGAGATGGTTCACGATAAAGGGCTTTCTACAGGCATCGATTCTTCTAACCGTGACTCCTATGGAAGAGCGATCCCCAGTAAAAAGAAGGCGCAGATATACAGACTACGGAAATGGCAGAGACGGATAAGGGTCTCAGATGCTACAGAAAGGAACCTTGCTTATGCTCTTACGGAGATGGACAGGATGGCCTCGACCATGGGGCTTCCCAAAAACATCAGAGAAACGGCCGCGGTAGTCTACAGGAAGGCCGTAAAAAAGAATCTGATCAGAGGTAGGAGCATCAACAGCGTTGTGGCTGCTTCGCTCTATGCCGCGTGCAGGAAGGCAGGTGTCCCAAGGACTTTAGACGAGATAGCTGAGGCTACATCCTCTGATAGGAAGGAGATAGGAAGAACGTATCGATTTTTGAGCCGAGAATTGATATTGAAACTGAAACCCACCAAACCTCAGGAGTATCTGAGCCGTTTCTGCAGTGAATTGGACTTGAGCGGAAAGGTCAAAAAGATAGCTAGGAACATAATCGATCAAGCTGAAGAGAAAGAATTGATCTCAGGTAAGGGACCGACTGGATTGGCAGCTGCGGCCATCTACATAGCTTCCATAAACGGAGGCGAGAGACGCACCCAAAGAGAAGTGGCGGATGTTGCCGCTGTAACTGAAGTAACGGTCCGGAACCGATACAAAGAACTAGTCGACAAACTCGATATCGATATAGACGTCTAAAAATCCTTTCTTTAATTTTTTCTTTTTTAGGTTTGGACAAAGACGAAAGCCCGGAAGAAAAATTTATATAGAACCTCAATCATCTGCCCCCTGTTAAAAGGTGAACAACCATGATGGGAAATCAACCGATATTGCTTTTGAAGGAAGACACGGAAAGAGAGAGAGGAAGAGACGCACAGAAGAACAACATAGCCGCCGCAAAAGCAGTGGCTGATGCGGTTAGGACCACGTTAGGACCCAAGGGAATGGACAAGATGCTGGTGGATAGTCTTGGAGATGTTGTCATAACCAATGACGGCGCTACCATACTGGACGAGATAGACATCGAACATCCGGCTGCAAAGATGGCTGTAGAGATGGCAGAGAGTCAAGACGACGAGTGCGGCGATGGAACCACTACGGTTGTGGTGTTAGCTGGAGAGCTTTTGAAAAATGCGGAAGAACTTATCGAGCAGAATGTGCATCCCAGTGTCATAGCTAAAGGCTTTAGATTGGCTTCCATGAAGGCTAGAGAGATATTAGAAGAGAGCAAGATAGAACTAGACATAGAAGACGAAGAAAAACTCCGAGAGATCGCTATGACGGCTATGACCGGTAAGGCGATAGAAGGAGAAAAAGAAAGGCTCGCTGAACTCGCCGTGGATGCTGTAAGACACGTTGCCGAAAAAGAGGATGGGAGTTATTCAGTTGACATCGACAACGTCAAGGTCGAAAAGAAAGCGGGAGCTGGTGTCGATAATACCGAGATGATCAACGGAGTTCTACTAGATAAAGAAAGACTCCACGAAAATATGCCTACGGAGGTCAAGGACGCCAAGATCGCACTTCTCAACTCCGCTTTAGAGATAAAAGAGACCGAAGTCGACGCAGAGATAGAGATAACCGATCCAGATCAGCTGGAACAGTTCGTCAACAAGGAAGAAGAGAGCATCAGGGAGATGGTCCAGAAAGTGAAAGATTCCGGCGCGAACGTTCTGCTCTGCCAGAAAGGTATAGATGACTTGGCTCAGCACTATCTCGCCAAAGAAGGTATCTTCGCTATAAGAAGGGTCAAGAAATCTGACATGAAGAAACTCGCAAAGGCTACCGGTGGAAATATCGTGACCAATCTCAGCGATCTAGAAGCCGCGGACCTAGGTAAAGCGGGTTACGTCAGAGAGAAGATGGTCGGAGACAGCCATATGACATTCATCGAAGATGCGGAGAAAGGCAAGGCCGTTTCACTGCTTTTGAGAGGAGGTACTGAACACGTCGTAGATGAACTTGAAAGAGCGGTACACGATGCATTGAAAGTCGCAGCTGTGGCCATAGAAGATGGAGCCATATTACCCGGCGGTGGAGCTATAGAGATAGAATTGAGCAATAGACTGAAAAGCTATGCCGGCACCATAGAAGGCAGAGAACAGTTGGCCGTTGAAGCCTTCGCCGATGCACTGGACATTATCCCGAGAACTCTAGCAGAGAACGCTGGTATAGACGGTATAGATGTGCTGATGGAGCTCAACACCGCCCATGAAAAAGAGAAACTCAGGAGCCAGGGTATAGAGATAATAACCGGTGAAGTCTCGGACATGCTCGAATCAAAAGTGATCGAACCGCTACGGGTGAAGACACAAGCGATAGAATCCGCCACCGAAGTCGCCAACATGATACTGAGGATAGACGATGTTGTCGCCTCTAAAGGTGGAGGCGGAGATGAAGGCGGCGGACCACCAGGTGGTGCACCAGGAGCCGGCGGAATGCCCGGCGGTGGGATGCCTCCAGGAATGATGTGAAGCTGGTTCAGAGACTGATCTCCCGCCCGGCTATAAAATACAAAACCCTTTCCTTTTACTCTACTTTTATTCTTCTTCTCTTTCCAGCACTTTTTCTACCTGTGATATCACGTCTTCTGGACTCTGATCAGCGTCGATTATACTCCAATCATACTCTTCACCGAGTGTGAGATAGTTCTTTCTCACTTTCTTTAGAAAATTTAGCCTTTCGTACTTGCTCTTCACCTTCCGGCCCGAGATCCTCTCTAACGAGACCTCGGGGTCTATGTCCAAAAGAAAAGTGATAGAAGGTCTCATTATGAAGGGTTTTTGGACTTCTACTGCATATTCGAAATCGATCTCAGGATGTGCAGATTGATAAGCTGCGGTCGAGCCCCAATACCTGTCGCAGACCACATCAAAACCTTTATCCAATTTCTTTTTGATCTTTTCCGTATGCTCCACCCTGTCTGCGAGGTACAAAAACAGGTCCATGAAAGGAGAGGTTTCCTCTTTAGCTATTTTCTGTGCCAACTTACCCGGTTCTGAATCCGAGGGCTCACAGGTCAGATACACTTTCTCCACTCTTCTTTCTAGGAACTCTGCGACACTCGATTTTCCGGATCCATCTATCCCTTCTAGTACTATGAATTTAGACATCTTGTTCGATATGGGAACATGACAAAATAGTTTTTCGGTCTAGGGGTCCACTGCCTGTTGTCGAAAGACTTTAAATCTACCGTTTTATTCTGAATCCATGGACGAATACGACCACATAAAGATCGAAGAAAAATGGCGGAAAAGATGGGAAGAGAATGAGGTCCATAGAACGGAAAGAGATGAAGAAAAGACACCCTATTACCTTATATTTGCATACCCCGGCATCTCCGGTTTCTTACATCTGGGCCACATGAGATGTTACACATATACGGATATACTGGCGAGGTACAAAGAGATGAAGGGCTACAATGTTCTGTTCCCTGCCGGCACACATCCCACTGGAAATCAGGCTATAAGTCTAGCGAAGAAATTGGAGGAGGGAGATGAAAAAAAGATAGAGTATATGAAAAAGAACGGCGCTACCGAAGAAGATATAGAGAGGATGAAGGATCCCTCTGACGTGGTTAATTACTTCAACGAGGTTTACAAAGAAGATTATTGGAAAAAGTTCGGATTCTCCATAGATTTCGATTATTTCACCTATACCATAAGAGAAGATTATAAAAAATTCATAACCTGGCAGTTCAAGAAGTTGGAAGAAAAGGGTCTGCTGACCCAGAAGCCTTACTTTGGAACTGAGTGTGTAGACTGTGGTCCCGTCGCGGTCGATCCTTCGGAGACCGATCTTTCTAAAGGCGGTGACGCGGAGAAGCAGGAATTCACTCTACTGAAATTTGAATATGGGGATAGGTACATCACGGCCGCGACTCTGCGTCCTGAGACTGTCTTCGGACAGACCAATCTCTGGGTAAATCCAGAACTCGAATACGTCGTGGTCGAGGTCGATGGGGAAGAGTGGATAATGAGTGAAGAGGCCGCAGAAAAACTGAGTTATCAAAAAGGATCGATCGAGAAGGTCGATACCATAAAGGGAGAAGAGATGATAGGGGATCACGTCAAGGCCCCAGGTATAGGTAAGGATATAATAATACTCCCTGCGAAGTTCACCGATCCGGACTTTGGAACCGGCATAGTGACCAGTGTTCCGAGCGATGCCCCCTACGATTGGATAGCTTTGAAGGACATAAAAGAGGACAAAGAGTTGAAAGAAAGATACGACCTAGATATAGATGATCTAGAACCGATAGAGATAATCGAATCCGATAGATGGGGCACTCTTCCCGCTGAGGAGATAATCGAAGAGATGGGGATAAGCTCGCAGGAAGAAGAAGAGAAGTTGGAAGAGGCTACGGAGAGGATATACAGGGCGGGCTTCCACACCGGTGAGATGCTGGATACCTGCGGCGAGTACGCCGGCATGAGAGTTCAAGAAGCAAAAGAAAGGGTCAAAAAAGACCTGATCGAATCCGGTGAAGCGGACATCATCTACGATCTTTCCGAGGAGGTCATATGCCGTTGTGGGGGCAAGGTTGTGGTGGGCAAGATACCGGACCAGTGGTTCATCCGATATTCCGATGAAGAGTTAACGGAGAAAAGTGTCGAGCATGCGGAGCAGATGACGATAAAGCCGCAGAGTTATGCGGACAATTTACCTTCTACGATAGAGTGGTTCAAGGATCGTTCTTGTGCCCGTAAGGGGAATTGGATGGGTACTGAATTTCCCTTCGACGAAGAATGGGTCATCGAAGCGATCGCGGATTCCACCCTTTATCCAGCCTACTATATAATCGCGAGATATTACAACGAAGGTGAAATAAAAGCGGAGCAGATGAACGAGGACTTCTTCGATTTCGTGTTATTGGGCGAAGGTAAAGCATCAGATGTGGCGGAAAAGATAGATGTCCCTAAAGGTAAGTTGGAAGAGATCAGGTCCGACTTCGAGTACTGGTATCCTCTGGATCTGAACCTGGGCGGTAAAGAGCACATGACTGTACACTTCCCAGTCTTCCTCATGAACCACGTGGGGCTTTTGGAAGAAGGAGACCGGCCAAGAGGTATCTTTGTGAACTGGTGGCTCGTGGGAAGAGGCGGCAAGATATCAAAGTCGAAAGGCGGTGCCGAGCCCATACCCGATGCGGCGGAAAAGTATGGAGTAGATACTCTTCGGTTGTTCTACGCTCATTCAGCCAGTCCCTTCGTGGACAAAGATTGGAATGAAGAGGAAGCTTTCAATTACAAGAAAAAATTGAGTTCACTGGTAGACATGATGGAAAAGGTATGGCATAAGGACGGCGAGGAGAAAAAGGAGAAAAAGATAGACGATTATCTAAGATCGAGATTCAACGGACATTTGAAAGAATATCATTACCTCATGGATCGATACGAGATCAGAAAAGGTGCGAACATACCTTTTTATGAGATCCCCTCTGAGATCTACTGGTACTTGAAGAGAGGCGGAGAGAACGGTGAACTTTTGAATGAAGTGGGGGAGAAACTCGTAAAGATGATGACTCCTTTTACCCCTCACGTCGCCGAGGAACTATCTGAGAGATGGGATATAGAGTTCGTGACAGAGGCCGCCCTCCCCGTTCCCGATGAGGAGATGATATCCCGTAGGGCCGAGGTCCGTGAAGAATATATAAAGAAAGTCCAGGACGATATACAGCACATATTGGATATAGCTGAGGTTGACGGAAATAAGATATACATCTATATCGCGGAAGAGTGGAAGGAAAAGGCGTTAGAGAAGGTGAAAGAAAATCCGGATAGAGGGATGGGTGTGATGGGAGACCTGGTGGACGAGATCGATGCCCCTTCAGATGAACTATCGTCCTTCGTTCAAAAAGCTTTGGAGGACGTGAAAAAAAGAAAAGAGGAAGCCTTCCTAAAAGCGGATATCCATGAAAAAGGGGTGCTTGAAGAGAGTAAAGCGTACCTCGAGGAGGCTTTTGAAACAGAAGTTGAGGTTAGAGAGGCAGGTAAAGAGGATATCTACGACCCTAAGGAAAAGGCGTCACAGGCAAAACCTTACAGACCTGCGATATATATCGAGTGAATTTAGGGATAACAGACAAAATCTTTAAATTGACCCACATTGATACAAACCTATGAAAGCAGTTATCTTAGCCGCAGGGGAAGGTACTAGGCTACGTCCGTTCACCGCAACAGAGCCCAAGGTGATGATACCAGTCGCGAACAAACCCATATTGGGGTATGTCGTAGAAGCTCTAGTTGAGAACGGTATCACCGAGATCGTAATGGTGGTGGGTTACAGTAGACAGAGGATCATGTCTTATTTTGGTAATGGCGATGATTTTGGTGCGGAGATCGAATACGTTATCCAGAGAAAACAACCTCCTTCCGGAGGGACCGCTCATGCACTCTATCAGGCCAAAAATAAGATAGATGAAGAATTTTTGGTCCTTCCTGGAGACAACGTGATCTCCAAGGAGACCGTCTCTGACCTGTTGGAGGAGATGGAAGAGTATTCACTCTTGATAACAAAAAGTGAGACCCCCTCGAAATATGGTGTTGTAACACTGAAAAGGGGTGGTGAAGAGATAGAAAATCTCATTGAGAAACCGGAGAGGAGCCCCAGCCACCTCATCTCTACTTGTATCTGCTCTTTTCCTCCCAAGATCTTTGATCATATCGAAGAGGCCATGAATGAAGGTGGTTACGACATACCGTCGGTGTTCCAAAGGGTATTAGAAGAAAAAAGTGTAAAAGCTATCACCACGACCGAGACTTGGATAGACGCTGTTTATCCCTGGGACCTGCTTCGTGTGAACAGCGCGGCTCTGGATGCTGTGAATAAAAAGATAAATGGATTGATAGAAGAGAACGTTATCATAAAAGGTGATGTCAAGATAGGGAAGGGTACGAGGATAAGAGGAGGGACTTTTATCGAAGGTCCAGTGGTCATTGGTGAAGGCTGCGATATAGGACCCAATGCTTGTATCTTTCCTTCCACGAGTATAGGTGATAACAGCAAGATAGCTCCCTTCACGGTCATCAGGAACAGTGTGATCATGAAAGGAGCACTTTTCGGAGCGAACACTACTATAGAGGATTCGGTCATAGGTGAAGGCGTCAGAACCGGGCCAAATTTTTCAACTTACTCTAGTGATTCTAGGGTCGAAGCTGAAGACGGATTACACGAGGTGAAAAAGATAGGGGTCATGATAGCCGAAGACACCATGATCGGTTCCGGGGTCACCATAGAACCAGGTGTGATCGTAGGAAAGGATTGTGAGATAAGATCTGGAAGGACCATCCGTGAGAACCTGGTCTCGGGCTCGAAGGCGGTGTGAGGTGATGAGATGTGCGGCATAGTTGGTTATACAGGTCCCAAGGATGTCGGGGATGTGATCTTGAAGGGATTGAAACGATTGGAATACAGAGGCTACGATTCGGCCGGTGTCTGTGTAAAGACTGATGAAGATATCTATATCCAAAAGAAGAAGGGTCGGATAGACGATCTTTCAGAGGACAAAGTGCCCGAACATGATGCCGGTATCGGCCACACGAGATGGGCCACCCACGGAAAACCATCGGATAGAAATGCCCATCCCTTCTTAGATTGTAATGAAGAAATAGCCATCGTGCACAATGGTATAATAGATAATTTCACCCTTATAAAGGAAGAATTGATAGAGAAAGGTCATGAATTTCATTCTGAAACCGATAGTGAAGTTATAGTTCACCTAATCGAGGAGAAATACGAAGGGGATTTCTTAGAGGCCTTTAAGAAATCTATCCAAGAGATAGAGGGGTCGTACGCTGTAGTAGCTCTTCACAGGAGATCGAACGAACTGTTCGTTGCCCGCAATGAAAGTCCTTTGGTCATAGGAGTAGGATCTGATGAAAATTTTGTGGCATCGGACGTTCCAGCCCTCCTCGATTATACAAAAGATGTGAAATACCTTCAGGATGGAGATACGGCCCACATCTCTAGAGGGGAGATAGAGATATGGGATGAAGAAGATAATCCGGTAAAGAGGAATACCAAACGTATAGACTGGGATGTTGAAGATGCGGAAAAAAGCGGGTATGAGCACTACATGTTGAAAGAGATATATGAACAGCCCAAAGCGATACACGAATCTCTCTTGGGTAGGCTTACAAAATTTGAAGAGATAGATTTTTCTCAATACGAGATAGAATCGGTCCAATTCGTGGCCTGCGGTACTTCTTCTCACGCAGGCTATGTGGGGAGGTACATATTTGAAAAGCTGGCTAAGATACCCTGTACCGTCGAAGTATCTTCCGAGTATAGATACACTTCCCAGTCCGACAGTACACCCTTTACGATCTTGTTCTCGCAGAGCGGCGAGACCTTGGATACCATAGCCGCCGCTCGAGAGGCGAAGAGGAGAGGATGCCACACCCTCGCGGTAACGAACGTGATGGAGAGTTCTATCACCAGAGAAGTCGACGAGGTCATCTACACCCAGGCCGGCCCGGAGATAGGTGTAGCGGCTACAAAAACATTTACCACTCAAGTGATAATATTATACCTGCTCGCGATCGAATTGGGTCTTAGGAAAGGAGTCTTGAGCAAAGAGGAAGCCGAAGACTATAAAGACGAACTGAGAAGCCTCCCTAGAAAAGTAGAGAGGATCTTGGATGATAATGATGATATAAGGGGGATGACGGAAAGACTTGCAGAAGCGTATGACATATTTTTCGTCGGCAGAAATATAAATTATCCTGTGGCTCTTGAAGGAGCGCTGAAATTGAAGGAGATAGCTTACATCCACGCTGCAGGATACCCGGCCGGTGAATTGAAGCACGGACCCTTCGCTCTTCTGACCAAAGATACACCGGTCATCGCTATCGCAGTCAAGGACCATACCTTCGGAAAGATGCTCGGCAACATAGGAGAGATCGCCGCTAGAGACAGCCCTGTCATAGTCGTGGGAGATGAAGACAAAGAACTCAAAAAGTTAGCGGATGACTCATATTTTATACCGGAAACTTCACCACTGTTTTCACCTCTGCTGGTTAATGTCGTCTTACAGCTGCTCGCATACCATACCGCATATAGGTTGGACCGGGACATAGACAAACCTAGAAATCTCGCCAAGAGCGTGACTGTAGAATGAATGGGCTCGAAGGACTGTATGCCCGCTACCGACGAAATAAATTGAAAGTATGGATCGTTTTGGTGGTGGGACTTCCTCTCCTGCTTCTTGCGGGTTCGCTCTTGATCCCTGACCTATTCTGGGAAAGGTTTCTTTGGAGGTATTTCTGGGGACCGGTGGTTGCAGATGCTGAAGGCCGACCCGTTGATGGGGTGGGTTCTGGATACAATCCGGTCAATACGGTGACTTATGCATCGGTACTGGTTACAGCGTTCTTCGGTATATATGAGATCATAGATCACTTCGATATAAAGATAGATAGGAGCTTCGTTTATTCACTTTTACCCTGGATCGTGTTAGGTGGATCTTTGAGGAGCTTAGAGGATGTTGGTCTGTTCAGAGATCCGCTAGATAAGATCATGATAACACCTTTGATCTACTTTGTTCTGGGTATATCGGCCATATCACTGCTCGTCATCGGGGCAAAACTAGCGAGGATAGGCCTTAAAAAGAAAAAAGAGCAGATCTTGCGCTTGTTTATTCTACTGCCCTTTCCGATATCTTTTTTTCTTTTATCTCCTTTTCTTGCCCACCATACCTTTGTTTTTTATCTCATCGCCTTCAGTGTGTTAGCGGCCGCATATATCTTGGGATCGAGATTCTTCGCTTTCAACGAAAAGTATCTCCTGTTCTCTTATGGCTTTCTGGCAGTTTTTGTATCTCTATTCTATAATATATATTATATATTTGAGCTAGAAAGCTCCAACCCTTTGGAAGTTGTTTTCATCCCTAGTTTGGGCTTAGGTCTTACTTTACTATTTTTATCTGCTTCAAAGGCTGTGGATCATCTTTTTGGTACTGAAGAGCGCAGAAAAATTTATGAGCTCTTCACCCACCCCCTGAATCTGCTGATCTGTTTTTCGCACCTTTTCGATGCCTCTTCCACCTACAGGGGAGTCACGGCTTATGGATATGCGGAAAAACATGTTCTTCCCGCTATCTTGATCGAGGCTTCCGGAACTCCTTTGAGTATATTTCTGATAAAATTGCTTCTGATCATTTCAGTTGTATACCTGATCGATGTACATATAAAAGACGAACTATCCGATAGAAAAACGCTGCCCGTTCTCCTCAAGTTCTTGATAATAGTGCTGGGAACGGGTCCCGCGGTCAGAAACACGCTTCGATTGGCCATGGGTGTTTGACGGATCGGGATACAAAAGGTGAAAAAAGCCCGTAAGGGCTTGGGCTAGCAGGTCAGAGTGCATCCATCCCTATTTTTTATTTTTGTAGATATTCTTCCCTGATAGCCTTGGCCTTAGCCATCTTCTGTTCTTGCTCGGCCATCTTTTCGACCTTTTCAGCTACCAGATCGACCCTATAATATAACATGTCCCTCACGGCGATCCTGATAGCTTCAGATCTGGAGGAAAAATCGTCCATCTCAACCAGAAAGTCGATCCTGTCCAAGAAGCTCTTGGGAAGTCGGACGTTCACTCTTTCGGTGTCGGACACGATTTTCCTCCTTTGTGTGTTAATCCGGCACAAATTTCATGCCGGATGTGTGTACAAAAGAAAGAGAATATCATATTTAACAGTTTTGTTCGGATCGCGAATTTCATAAAATCACAAATTTTTTATTTCACTCATTCCATTAAGAGCCATGAATAAAGTATACACCATCGGTTATGAGGGTAAGGATATCGAAGGCTTCCTTGAACTATTAGAGGAAAAAGGGATCAGTCGATTGATAGATGTTCGGTCCCACCCTCGATCGCACAGAGAAGAGTTCAATAAGGATAATTTAAAGGAGGAACTTTTCCAGAAGAGTATACTTTATAAACATCTCTCAGGAGTTGGAGGATTGAGAGAGGATTATGACGAGGTCATGGAAAGGGAAGAATGGAGGGAAGGATTTGAGGAGATTAAAAATTTAGCGGAAGAAGGTAGGACCGTATTGATGTGTTTGGAAGAAGATCCGATGGAATGCCACAGAAGGCATATAGCGGAAGAACTGGAAAAGGATGGATGGGAAGTCGTGCATATCACTGAAGGGACGAGCTGGAAAGAGAAAAGTCTAGATGACTTTTGAATCACACTTTCAGAGTGGTTCTTCATAAGACTTATTAAGTACGAGAAGGTAATCTACATAAATGGTGGAAAGACCAGAGGACTACAGGAACGAGATTGATTTTATCCGAGACGTGGTGAGCAGTTATTTTCCGGTCTATAAGACGGAGATAGAATTCGACGTGGTTTCCGTTTATATCAAGACCTCCGTAGATGAAAAATTAGAAAAAGATTTCGATGAATTGAGGAAAAAATTGATACCTCAGAATTTTATACCCTATCTGATCGAGGAGAATGGAGAATATATAATCAAGGTGAAAAAACAGGAGAATAAAACCTTCCGCAGCGTGAAAGCTAATATTGTGATGCTCATCATAACATTAGGTACCACACTCATCGCTGGAACTTGGTGGTGGTCAAATTATGCCCCGGCCGGCGGTGGTATGTTCACACTTCACAACCTTTCTCGAGGAGCTCTATTTTTCACTCTTCCCCTGATGACGATCTTGGGTACTCACGAGATGGGACATTATCTTATGGCAAGGTATCACGGGATAAAAGCTTCTCTCCCGTTTTTTCTCCCCATGGCTCCTCCATTGGGTACCATAGGGGCTTTCATAAGCATACGAGAACCCATACCTGACAAGAAGTCCCTATTGGACGTAGGTATAGCTGGCCCCATCGCTGGGTTCATAGTAGCGGTCCCGGTCTCTATAATAGGTCTGTACCTAGCTGCTACCACCACTTCAACCGCTCCAATACCCGTTGAGGGCATGAGATATATATGGAACTATCCAGTGATCTTGAGGGGATTAAATAAGGTCATCCCCCTGCCCCCGGTCGAGAATATGCATCCTACTCTTTTCGCTGGTTGGGTCGGTTTTCTGGTGACTGGATTGAATCTCATACCCGCTTCCCAACTCGACGGCGGCCACGTGGTCAGATCACTCTTAGGTGAGAAGTCAAAGTATATCAGTTATATCGCATTCGCTTTTTTTATGGTAGTCGGTATAACCATGTACCTCGGATGGTTGGTTTTTGGATTTTTGATACTTTTCCTTGGAGGCGTGAGCCACCCTCCACCTCTGAACGACCTTACTGAGTTAGATAAGAAGAGGATGATCGTGGGAGGAGTAACTATGTTGATATTGTTTGTAAGTTTCCACCCCGTACCCGTAGATCAGGAAAATTTCAGCTACAGATTTGACGTCAGGCTGGAAGACCAACCGGAACAGAAAGTCTTACTAGATGAGTCCGTCAACTACACGATCATGGTCGAAAATAAAGCAAAGAATATCGATGCCGAGGATGGTATAGATTATAATATCACTTATTCTTTATCTGACGAGAACTGGACGGTCCGACTCTTTGAACGGACCGAGGACGCAGTTAATCGAACGTGGAGAGAGATCGAAGGAAACAGGACGGCGCTCAATCTTGATAAGGGAGAGAACCAGACCTACAGGCTCCGTGTGAGCCCCACGAGAAACTCCACGCTGGAAAACGAGATAACTTTTGAAGCAACCACTCTGGTCACGGATTCGCTCCAAAAGGAAAAGGCATTCATGATCCCTCGGCTCGGCTACGGCTTCGATACCGAGCTCGTTTCTGACAGACACTCTCTCATCGAGAACGGCACAGCGGGATTTGATTTTTCTCTGCTCAACAGGGGGCAGAACGATACTTACGAGGTGAGAGCCTCTGGGCTCACTGACGAGAACTGGACCATCGAGTTCCTTTATGGTGAAGAGCGAAAAGAGAACCTGACCATCGAGTCCTCTTTCGCTGAGAGAGCCAATTTTACAGTCCAGCTGAAAGAAAACGGCTCTTATGAAACAAGTGGAGATCTTACCGTGGTCAACTTTGAAGTCTTTGTAGGATCACAGAAGACCGATGAAAAACAGATATTTGAGTTGATGGGGATCAAAGTCAACAGGGGATAGCTTTAACTGCTGGACTTTTTGAAGACGGTAAAATACCTATCCAACGATCGATGGACCCTCAATTTGTAACTTTCTAGAAGTTGTAAGTACTTTTGTCCAAGGTCAACGTATTCTTCACCTGGAAATATCGCAGCAAGATACCCTCCTTCCTTCAATCTTTTCTCGCAGGTCTCAAAAAGTCTCTGATAGATCGATTCAAGGTCCTCTTTAGATGTGGATGCGGCTCTCCCATAGGGAGGATCACTCACCACAGCATCTATCTTATCGGGGATGGTCTGAGAAACATCACCCACCTTTAGATCGGCTTTCACGTTGAACTCATCTAGGTTCCTTCTACATCCTTCTATCATAGAGGGGTCTTTGTCGCCCCCAGAGACATTCAGTCCCATCTTACTGCCCTCGATCAGGATACCGCCAGTTCCACAGAACGGATCATGTATCCTAGAACTCTCCGAGGGCCTAGCCATGTTGATCAAAGCTCTCGTGAACCACGGTTTTAAGGAGATGGGCGAAGAAAACGGCCGGTTCTTCACTTCTCTAGCTCTCATCTCTCTTCTATCGACTTCGTATATCTTTTTTCCTATGAACAGGTTTTTTGATATCAGAGCAAATAATTCGTGATCCGGCTCTTCGAGATCGATGGGGTTCGTTTGTGAGATCACTCTGCCCAGCTCTTCTTTGATCTTCTTCGTGTCGGCCTGATGCCCTTCGATCTTTTTTGTTCTCACTGCTGTACTCCCTTGGGGTGGGTCGTACTCTTTCAATAAACTAGAAAAATCATACTCCTTTAGGGAAGTGATCCCGACGAGGTGATGTATCCTGCGGGACAATCCCAATCTGGAAAAAAGTATTTCTGGATAACTACTTCCGCGGACATCGACAGCCAAAATCCCATCTTCGAACCTTTCTACTTCATGGGCTAAAGAGAGTCCTTCTAGACCGCCCATTACCTCCGCCTTAGCGAGTTCGTAATTGGGTCCGACGAGTTCGAAGAGGAGTTCAGGCATCTTTTTAGGTAATTTTTACTCTTTTTTGTTTTTGCTTTTTTCGATATTTTCCTTGAGCTCTTTGTCGTTGACTGTTTCCACGTGAGCGACCTCACCATCTATTATTATGGTAGGGATATGAGTTATGTCATGTTCATCCACTTTTTCTAGAGCTTCTTTCGCTCTGAGATAGTTCACTTCAACGTTTTCAAAGTCTTTCGTCACTCTTTCCAATGTTTGTCTAGCCGGTGGACAGTCTGGGCACGTATCAGAGTATATGAAGTCTATCTCTACCTTTGGATCTTCATCTGAGGTCATGGTTCACATCAGTATGGATAGTTGATTTTAATATTTTCGTTTTTGCTGTAAAAGCGACCATTGAAAACGGTGTAAAAGGTTAAATATCACTTTACCATCGATTGTTTTGAGATTGAATAACCAGGAGGAAGTAAATTGAAGGAGAACTCGAAAGTCGTTCCGTCTATTACTGACAGCGATCATGAGGAGTTCATCGATGATAACAAATACGTGGTGGTGGATCTTTGGGCGAGTTGGTGCAGCCCATGCATCCAGATGAATCCGATAATCGAAGAGCTTGCAGAGAATTATGACGGGAAGGTCAGATTTGCAAAAGTGAATATCGAGAACAACAACGAGATCCCCTCAAAATTCGGTGTTCAGTCTCTTCCGAGTTACCTTTTCTTCAAAGACGGCGAACTAGTGGGAAAAGAGAGGGGTGTGTTGAAGAAAAAGCAGTTCGAGGAGAAGATGAAGGAAAAATTCGATATTTAAAGCTGGACAGAGGTTCAAAGGTGCTCTTTGCCTAGACCCGCTATAGCCTCCCTCATATCTTCATACCACCTATCAATGCACTCTAGAGCCTCCTCTTTTATATTATCCAAAGGTCTAAGTGAATATTGGAAGTAATAACCGCCGTTCCTGATTGTCTTTTTTTCTTTGTAAACAAGACCGCACTGGAACATTTTTTCCAAAGAACGGTATGCCGTACTCTGGTCTTTTTCGACTTCTTCGGCTACCTCTGAAGAGGTCAATTCTTCGGACTCTGACAGCACGGACAGTATTTTCTTGTCCAGCTCCGTAAGATCGTAGACGCATTCGATCACGTTGTCACAGTTTATTTCCTCTCTATCGATATCGAGTGTCATGCTACTCGGTAGGTTGTAATGATGTGACCATACTTAATCGTTTTGAGGCGTAAAATTCAAATCCGATTAAACTTTACTACTCTACAAGCCGCAGTAACTCAGTTGGGAGAGTGCCACGCTGAAGACGTGGATGTCGCCGGTTCAAGTCCGGCCTGCGGCACTTTTTGGTTTTGATCTCATGCATCTCACCAAGGAGGAAGAGAGGATACTCGAGGGCGAACATGTAGAGGCCCCTGCCAAAGCTACGGAGTTACTGGTAGCTCTCGGGAAGATATACGGTGCGGACAAATTGATATCCGTCGAGTCGGCACAGATAGCCGGTGTTTCTCACAAAACCATGGGAGACGCGGATCTGGAAACTTTGATGGAGATGATAGTGTGATCTTACAGGGGAGGGGCATATCACCCGGTGAAGCTGAAGGAGAAGCGGTAAAATTGGATGAGAGAGTATCTTTTTTGGGTGATGTAGACCTAGAGAGGGGAAAGGTCTTCGATGAGGAAAAAATAGCGGATTCCATCTTCGTTTTCCCTGGAGGGAAGGGTAGCACCGTCGGCTCCTATGTCATCTACCAGCTCAAAGATAACCGCACTGCTCCTTTAGGCATCATCAACAAAAGGTCCGAGACCACAGTGGCTTCAGGCGCTATACTATCGGATATACCACTTGTGGATGAGATAGATATAGAGTTGATCGAGCCCGGGGACGAGGTCAGAATAGACGGGGACAGTGGAGAAGTAGAGCTGAAAGGTGTGGAGTTACAGCCAGTGGTTACGGCCTTCCTTAAGAGGGACGACCGCATCTTGTTGTTGAAGAGGAGTGAAAAGGTCGGCAGTTATGAAGGTAAATGGGCTGGAGTTTCCGGCTATTTAGAAAGATCAGACCCTGCGGAACATGCGAGAATGGAAATAAGGGAGGAAACCGGTTTAGATGCGGTATGCGTTTCAAAAGGAGAACCGGTCAGGGTTAGATATGAAGGGAAAAAAAAGATATGGGAGGTGAACCCTTTTCTTTTCGAAGTCAAAAAAGAACCAGAGTTGAATTGGGAAAGCACGGAGTACAGATGGGTAAGACCTGAAGGTATAAAAGATATGGAAACGGTTCCCAAACTCTGGCAGGCCTATCTATCAGCAAGGTGTGAAGATGAAAGTGAAGAAGGAAGATAGTGTAGAGGATATGCAAGCGATCTGGATGGAAGAAGGAAAGGTGAAGATGATAGATCAGCGGTTTTTACCAGGTGAGCTTAGATTCTACACCGCGCAAGATCATGAAGACATATATTTTGCCATAAAAGAGATGGTGGTCAGAGGCGCTCCCGCTATCGGAGTGACCGCAGCTTACGGCATGGCTCAGGCTATCCTTCAAGACGAGGATGTGGAAAAAGCCGCGGATCATATCAGGGCTGCGAGGCCGACCGCTTACGATCTTTTCTATGCAGTAGATTATATGCTGGATAACGTTGAAAGTCCGATCGAAGCTGCCGAAGATTATGCTGACTCCGTGATAGAGAAGTGCAGAAAGATAGGAGAGAACGGAGCGGAACTCATAGAAGAGGGCGCAAACGTCCTCACACACTGCAATGCGGGAGCATTGGCTACTGTAGATCACGGAACGGCCCTGGCACCTTTGAGGGCCGCAGCACAAGAAGGAAAAGATATACACGTTTTCGTAGATGAGACCAGGCCTAGGCTTCAGGGGGCTAGATTGACCGCGTGGGAGCTCTACAATGAAGATATACCCCACTCGGTCGTCGTGGATAACGCCTCGGGTCACTACATGCAGAGAGCCGAGATCGATCTGGTGATAGTGGGTACCGACAGGATCGTTGCCAATGGGGACATAGCCAATAAGATCGGGACCTACGAAAAAGCCGTCGTGGCAAATGAAAATGATATACCGTTCTACGTAGCGGCCCCGGTCACGACTTTCGACGAGACCACGAAGAAGGGTGCCGATATACCGATAGAATATAGAGAAGGAAAGGAGGTTAGAGAGATAAACGGATCACCGATAACTCCGGAAGATTCTCCAGTAAAAAATCCCGCCTTCGATGTGACCCCGGTGGAATACATAACGGGTTACATAACCGAAAAGGGAGTTTTTTCACCTTCGGAATTGAAAGATATGTTTTAGTCAAAGGAAGTCTAGAACTACCCAAAAATATTTACCTCCATTATTAATTATTCTATATCATATGGACGAGGAATGGATCTCCGCGAGCGATATCGAGAAATTCGGATATTGTCCTCTCAGCTGGTGGTTGAGTCGAACCAAGGAAGAAGAACCAGAAGATGAAAAGTTGGATAAGGGTGAAGAAAAACATAAAGAGATAGGCGAAGCCCTTAAGGATGTGCAGAAAAAAGAAAAAGATCTAAAGCTCGTAGAAAATATAATCTTGGTCCTGGCTATCTCGGCCACCGTGACTTCCATTGTGGGCCTAACTTTCCTGTATACTGAAGATGTTTTCAGCAGGATATTCATAGCTTTATCCTTGATCTGGCTCCTAGCGGCGACTTTCTTCTTGTTCATGAGTGAGAGACACGACCTAGAGATCCAAAAAACAACATTGGAAAGAACCATCCTGATATTTGCCATGGTGGCCACGATGCTCACTGGGTTCGGTATCTCTTTTAGGATCATCAACGATATGTTGGCACAGGTGACTCAAGTGATCTCTTTGTCGTGGCTGATAGGAGCGAGCTATTGGTTGAAACATTCTTTCACATTGAAATCCGAAGCGCTGTCCACTAGGAAGGATTTGAACGTTGAAAAGGGCGATATAGAATACGTCGACGCTTTAGAAAAAAAGAGTAAACTTTTACGCTCTGAAGAATACAAGATAAGAGGGAGACCCGATTACATATTGGAAAAAGACGGAGACCTCATCCCGGTCGAGGTGAAAACGGGGAGAGTGCCCCAAGGACCCTTCTTTTCACATATACTGCAGATAGCAGCTTACTGTTTGTTGATCGAAGAAGACTTGGGAAAAAAACCTCCTTATGGACTTATCCGGTACGGGGAGACAGAATTCGATATAGATTATGATGAATCTTTGAGAGACCTTCTTATAGAGAAGGTGAACGATATGAGAGACCATCTAGCTGGTGAGGAGGTCCACAGAAATCACCATAGGGAGGGAAAGTGTGCTAATTGTTCTAGAAGAGAGATATGCCCCGAGTCCCTAGCTTAGGTCCCGGTTTTCCTATCCTTTTTCCCCTTCTTCTTTCTCTTTCAACTTTTTCTTTATATCCTGAACGTCTTTCCTCATCTGAAGCATCTCTTCCTCAAAAGTCGTGAACCCACTAGCGGAGAAGATCCGGTGGGATATGAACATCCCGATAAATATAGCACCGATTATGGCCAATATCGATATGAATACCAATAAAAATACGAGAGTGACAAAATGATATCTGATATTTTGAAATTCGATCCAACCCGTGATGAATCCTATAGCTAGTGCTCCTACCACGACAACGACGACGCCGACCAAGATCAGTGAGAAAGGGAATTTTCTCATGTTTCTTCTTCCTCCATAGGATTTAAAGATTCTATCACGGGGAGATCGTCTCTAGACACATATTTTTCTTCCCCGTCATAAAAGGTTATCCTATATACAACCTCTTCATCTTTATATTCATCTTCCGGTATATCCTCTTCAGGATGCAGTTCGAATGTAGCGTTGAAGTTGTACCTGGTTTCATCTCGCCTCACATATATATCCATCTTAAATTTTGATAGGTTGGTAGTATATTCTGGCCCGAAACTGTTCGTCCATCGGAGCTCCTCACTTCCGCCGCTATCAGTATCGTTGATGTAAATAGTTATCTCGTCGAACATGACAAGTTCCATGGCCCTGATATTTATGACACTTTCATTTTCCTTCTCCTCGGGGTTATGAATTATAACCTCCGGTAGATCCACTCCCGGTGGACTCGGACCGTCTAAACACCCCAAGAAGGAAACCGTGAGAAACATCACCATAATTATCGACAGAGATTTTTTCATCATGATTCTAAGATATAAGGTGGTTAATTAAGTTTATCGAATATGTGGAATCCATGTTGACTATGCTACTTCAATGAGACACAATACAAGATCACCTTTCGAAGTAATCACCGACTTCTTTCAGCAGTTCTATTATCTCCAGGTTCTGTGGACATACCTCTACGCACTGACCGCACTCTATGCAGTTGGTGGCCTTGGATTTGTCCTTCATCTTCTCATCCCAGATCTCTTTGTATTTATCGTATTCTCCGTAAATTTTAGCTTGGTTGTACATCCGAAAGTTCCTGGGGATGGCGACATCGTTCGGGCGGGGAAGACAGTAATTACATCCGGTGCATTGAACCGGAGATATTTCTCTGTACTTGGCAGCTGTTTTTTCGACGGTCTTTATATCTTCTAAAGATAGCATATCAGTTCCTGAATCCGAGGCGAATTTTACATTCTCTTCCACCTGTTCTAGATTGCTCATCCCGCTCAAAACCAAACTCACCTCGGGCTGGTTCCATAGCCACTTTAGCGCCCATTCAACGGGGCCCCAATCTCTCTTTGATCCCTCCCATATCTTTTTTATTGGTTCAGGGGGTTCTTTTGCTAATTTTCCTCCTCGGAGGGGCTCCATTATGACCACGCCGAGTCCCTTGTCATGTGCGTATTTCAATCCATCTTCTCCGGCCTGAAATTGTCGGTCGAGATAGTTATACTGTATCTGACAAAAATCCCAATCGTAAGTATCCACTATTTCTTTGAACGTGTCGAGGTCGTCGTGGAAAGAAAATCCAAGGTAGTCTATCTTTCCTTCCTCTCTCTTCTCTTTCATCCACTCGAATATGTCCATATCTAATGATCTGTAGTTTTTCCAATGCTTTTTACTCAGAGCATGGAGAAGGTAAAAGTCGATCTTATCTGTGTTCAACCTATCGAGCTGTTTGTCTAGATACTCATCGGGATCATCTGAGTCTTCGATCTCCCAAGAAGGTAGTTTGGTGGCGATCTTCACCCTTTCTCGATACCCGTCTTTCAAAGCCTTTCCTACGAGTTCTTCGCTTTCGCCTCCGTGGTAAGGCCAGGCTGTATCTATGTAGTTCACACCACTGTCCACTGCAAACCTGATCATCTCGATGGCTTCCTCTTCCTTTATATCCTCTCTATCTTCGCCGTGATAGGGAAGCCTCATAGCTCCGAAGCCCAATGCCGAAGGTTTCCAATCTAGACCTTCAAATCCTCTATATTCCATATATCTATCACTCTTCCGTTATATCCGTTGTGTTTCCAACTTTGCATAAAAATGTGCACAGACTTCTATTTATATGCTTTGGGTAGTTATGAATCTAGAGTAGGGATTATATGCTGCTCTGAAGATCAATCCAGAAAATTAGGAAAAGGTATATAATGCCTTATCGACCTATAAGTAATCTGCTAGAGGTGTAGAGCTCTGTCAGATAAACCTGAGATAATCTGCCCCGTCTGCGATACGAAAATACCGGAGGGGGCCGACCAGTGTCCTAATTGTGAACTGGATAGGGAGATAATAGAGATAGGAGAAGGGACCGAAAAATCCGATGACGATCTTGATACAGTTCTTGATTTGCTCGGTGAAGAAGATGAGAGCGAAGAACCCTTTCAAGATGACTCAGATGAATCCTTAGAGCATTTTGATGAGGATATATCACTGAGTGAAGAGTCTTTGGATGAAAGTCTAGACTTGGATGAGACGCTGGAGGAACTTGAGAAAGACTTGGAACTTGATGAAGTCTCTGAAGAGAAAGACGAAGAGAAAAAAGATAAGCTTGAACAGCCTCAAGAAGAGGGTCTAGAAGAGGATGAGGGATTATTGGATGAGACCTTGGCTGAGTTGGAGAGAGACCTAGAATTGGACCTTGATGAAGGGATCGAGGAGAAAAAGGAGGAAGAGGAAAAAATACCGATGGAAGAAGGTATCGAAAGGGACATAGAGGAGTCGCTTGAGAAGGCGAATTCAATATTATCCGATCTTCATGGTAGGTCTGTCCCTAGGGAGTTCCTTGAAGCGCTGATAGAGGAATCCGAACTGTTGGCAGAAAGCTCTCGATACACTGAGGCTGTTGATAGAGCTCAGGAAGCATTAGATTTTGGAAAAGAACTTGAAAAATTCGGGAGCGAATTAGATAGACTGAAGGAAAAGATCGAAAAGCTGAAGAAAGAAGGATTGGATATTGATGTCTTTGAAGAGAGGGTGGATGATGCAAGAGAAGAGATCAAGAGAGGAGAAGTTGAAGAGGCCTTTTCTATCCTTGAAGACACTTTTGAGAGGATAGAAAAGAGACGAAAAAAAGGAAAGAAAGATATAAAGGAGAAGATCAACCAGACGATCAAGGAGATCGGCGAGATGCTGGACGTAGCGAAGAAATTCGATATACCCCTTCTTCAGGTCAGGGATATCATCTCTACAGCTCTAGAGCTCTCAAAAGAGGGCTACGTGGACCAGGCCCTGGAAAACCTGCAAAAGGCAAAAAAAAGATCCTATGACATATTGAGGGGTAAGATCGAGAATGAACTCTCAGAATTGGAAAATAAAAGAGGATCTATCTTCGACGACAAAAAACGAGACAGGATCACAGAATGTATTCAAAGAGCCGATAGAGCTAAGGAGAGAGGGGATTTCAAAGAAGCCCATAGGTCCATAGTGGAAGGGAAAAAAGAGGCCGAAAAATCGGGCTTGAAAGTCGGGAGTACGAAGGTGGACGACATAATAAGGATCAAAGAGCTGTCCGAAACTATAGGCATCGACTGCAGTGAAGCTGAGGGATATATAGAGAGTGCAAAACAGGCCCATAAAGAAGGAAGAAAGAGAAAGAGTGAGAGGGATCTGAAGAAGGCTAAGGAGGTCCTTCTAAAAAAGGTCTCTAAAGAATTACAGAGGGTTATGAAGGAGGGGATGAAAAAGCTGGAAAAGGCCAAAAAAAGAGGAGAGGAGATATCGAAGCCCGTAAGCCATCTAAAACAGGCTAACCTGATGATAAAGAAAAAAGAATTCGTCAAGGCTCTAGAACATGCCAAGGAATTTACTGAGGAGATAAAGGAAATGAGTGAAGAAAAAGAGGTGCTCACAACGACAGTAGAAAAAGTGGATACTACAAGCGCTAAAAAAGTTAAGAAAGTGAGTGGAACTGAGAAAACTAGGGAGAACTCGAAGTCTTCATCTTCCTCGACCAGCTCGCCCCCAAAAGGCGATAGAAAAGATAAAAGACCTCACTTTGGCGTAGATGATTTCTATAAAGGCTCAACCAATTTGTTGAAAATTGAAACCTTGCCCCCGGCTTATTCCTTGTTCAAAAAATTGATCAAAAAAACCAAAAGGGGTGTTTGTGTAACCCGGGAGTATCCCGAGAAGGTGAAGAAAAAATATGGTCTGAAAGAGATCCAGAATAGAGGAGGCCAGGTGTTGTCCCTGATATGGTTGTCCAACATAGATAGGGAAGAATCGGTGAAACCAAAAGATCTCGAGGGTATGAGTTTAAGGTTGGAATCTTTTATCAGTGATGGTGAGGGAGTAATACTTCTGAATGGGCTCGAATACCTCGTTAGCAATAATTCATTCAAAACCGTTTTTCACCTTATACAATCATTGAAAGACCAAGTGGCTGTGGGGCAATCTATCCTTTTGATAACTGTCAGTCCTGATACATTTACCAAGTCTCAGATGAACCAACTTGAAAGAGAAGTCGATGAGATTTTTCCGTGAGAACAGAGGTCAATATTCTCCTCTTTTTACTATCGTGTAGAGTAGCCATATGCCGATAAACACCGATACTAGGAATATGTAAGGTCCGAAGATCCCTTCTTCTCCAGAAAGCACGATGAGTGCAGAGCCGATTATTATCGACGCAGCGATTATGGTGAAACTCAGCCGGTTGGTGATGGTGTCTAGACGCTGTTCCATCTCTTTGAGGCCCACATGTTCTATCTCTATCTTCAGTTCCCCCCTTTCAAGGTTGCTAAGAACGCTGCTGGCTCTGCTGGGAAAATTCGTAAAAAATTCTTTGTAGTTTTTAACCGAGTTGTACGTTTCTATGATCTGTTTCTTTGGATTGTATCTCTCTTTTAATATCTCTTCTATAACTGGAACGGCGGCCTCGAAAAAATCAAAATCTTTATCCAAAGTAGTACATATACCCTCGACTTCCATCAGGGCTCTTTCCATCAAAAGAAAATCCACTGGCAAAGAGATATTGTGGGTCCTTGCGATCTCCATGATCTCGTTGTCCAGTCCCTCCTTCAACATCAAGTCCGGTTTGTTCTTGTAAAGCTGCAGAACGTTTTCTAGATCCCATACCAATTCGTCTTCGTCGTATTCTCCGTGTATCTCGCCGATATCCAACAAGATGTCTTTGACTTTTCTGATGTCGTCTTCCACCATGGCGATAAAGATGTCTATCAGTTTGTTTCTCATCTCGTCCGTAAACATCCCTATCGCCCCGAAATCCAAAAGGGCCAATACTGCCCCGTCGTCCTCTTCTCTAAAATGAATATTGCCAGGGGAAGGGTCCGCATGAAATATCCCGTGGAGGAAAAATTGCCTCATCATGTTCTGGGCTAATTTTCTAGCCATATTTTTTTTGAATCTCTGTGGATAATCTGCATCCATCAGAGTCCGCATGCTCTCCCCTTCAACATTTTCAAGTATCAGAACTCTCTTCGTCAGGTATTTCCAGTATACTTTTGGGATATGGATAGTGTCGTCGTCTTCAAAGGCGTTGTAAAACCTCTGAGCATTTCTAGCTTCTACAGTATAGTCCAACTCTTTTTCAAGCATCTTTTTGAACTCTTTTGTGACTTCATGGGGTTGATACAATTCGCTTTCAGGATAAACATCTTCCAGCATCCGGGTGAATCTCTCTATCATTTCTAAATCCGCTTGGACCTTTTCCTCTATATCCGGACGTTGGACCTTTATCACGACTTCATCCCCGTTTTTGAGAGTTCCTTCATGAACCTGACCTATAGAGGCAGAGGCTAGAGGCTCGTTGTAAAATTCATCGAATATATCTTCAATATCCCTACCCAACTCCTCTTCTATGATCTCTTTTGCTTTGTCGGGAGAAAAAGGCGCTGCCTGATCGTGAAGTTTTTGAAGTTCTTTTGCAAAATGAGGAGGGACCAGGTCAGGTCTATTACCTAGGAACTGCCCCAGTTTGATAAAAGCCGGACCGAGGTCTTCGAAGAGTTTTCGGAGTTCACCGGCCTCCACCTCCTGCATGGTTTTCTCTAAACGGGTCCCCATCGTCTCTTTCGAGACAAAACTCATCAAACCAAGTTCTCTTATGAAACCTACAAGTCCATGCTTCATAAGGATGTTGGCTAATTCTCTCATCCTTCTGATCTTCTTGGTCCTTTTCATGTCCCTTCTGTAGAGGTATTGTAGTCCTTATAATTTAAATTTTGTCCGATGTAAACATTTTAAGTCACGAAACCATATACGATCCGTAATCTTTATTTATTCTCTGACGATACCTCTGTGTGATAATCATGTTGAACACACCTGTGATAATTGTGAATTACAAGACTTATGGTGCGTCGATAGGAGAGGAAGCTTTGGAACTAACCAAGATCATAGAAGAAGAGAGCGAAAAGACTTGGGCAGTATGTCCTCAGGCACCGGACATAAGGATGCTCTCTGAGAATACCGACGTGCCGCTTTTGGCTCAGCATATCGACCCAATAGGGCCCGGCAGTAATACTGGTCACATCCTTTTAGAGGGCGTGATAGATGCAGGGGTTGAAGGGACGCTGATCAACCATTCTGAAAAGAGGCTCAAATTGTCCGCCATCGAAAAGATAGTGGCTAGGTGTAAAGAACACGACATGGATACTATAATCTGTGCGAACAATCCGGAAGTTGCGGCTTCCGCGGCCGCTTTAAGTCCGGACTTCGTCGCCTATGAACCCCCGGAGCTCATAGGTGGAGATATCTCCGTTTCCACTGCAAAGCCCGAAGTGGTGGAAGAAGCGGTGCGGAGAGTCAAGGATGTGGATCCACAGGTCAAAGTGCTGTGCGGCGCGGGCGTCAAGAACGGCGAAGACGTGAAGTCTGCTCTTGACCTCGGCACGGAAGGCGTCCTTTTGGCTTCGGGACTGGTCAAAGCCGAGAAAAAGAAGCGGGTCATAGAAGATCTAGAAAGCGGTATATAGATAAGATAAACATTCTTTTTTCATCCTTTTTTACCATTTCCTTAGATATATTCATATATCACTCCTTCCTTTATACTATAGGAGGTCGTGATCATGGATTTAAAATCAGATATATTATCTTTGGAAGAGAGGATGAGATGGAATAATTGGCCCATTTGGCTGAAGGGTCTATTCATATTGTGGCCCTCGATAGGTCCAGTTTACTTGTTCCTTTTCAAGACCCCTGCACCTACGGGAGATACCACTGAGTTGAACACCTTACTGACCAATATAGAATATCAGAATTATTTCATAGTGGTATTCATAGGGTTTTGGTCTATAAATTTGATGATCCTCGGGATTACGTGGTTTATTGGACCTTTGATAGCCGATGGTTATAGATATCATCTGGAGAGATCATCTAAATCCAAACCTAGGACTAAAGATCCAAAGCCAAAAAAAGGGCTGAAGTTAAAAAAATTAAGAAAAAAACATCCATTTTAACCAAAAAACTCACGAATATATAGAAAAATATTTCAATATATACTTATATTTTTAAATAATAACATATCGTTTATAAACCGTCCAAGTATCTAATTGAAGTTGTACTTGTGAACTATTTATTCGAACATTTCCTATTTACTTCGACCAGCACAACAAAAAGAATATAGATAAACGAAAATTACATACTAATTAGTTTAAAGGTATATTTAAGATAAAGTCTATATACTAGCTAACATATGTCTATACTTAGGTGAAAACATGAAACAACATATCTTAGTGCTGTTGATAGCAAGTTTACTTGCGATCAGCAGCTTGGGAATAGGATTGTCAGTGATAGACGGTGCTCCTCAGAGAGGGGGAGACAGAGATCTTACATTAGAGGGAGACGGTGAACAGACGACAGCCGATGATAGTGAGACAGAGGTAGTAGAAGATGAAGGACCATGCTATGGGAATATTACGCTGTTCAAGTACTACGATGTAGACGGCAACGGCGAGTATGACGGCGACGACTATCCAATAGGGAAATGGTATTTTGAGGTCTATAGGAAAGTTGAGAACCCACCTGAACTACATGGGTTGAACATCGAAACTGAGACGGATGTATCTCCTGTATGGGATCTTTACGACTCAGGATATACAGCTGGAGATGGATACCTTACTATTGAGATAGAGTGCAACAGACATTACAAAGTCGTAGAGTACCTGGATCAGTTCGAAGAGGAATGGTACTTCACAGGAGGAAAGGTCGTAGGAGGGTCGGCAGATGATGACGACTTTGAAGATAAAGACGGCCAAGTGGAGATAACATTCTGGGATAGGTGTGAAGACGTAGAGATCTGGTTCGGGAACGCTCAGGAAGAGATCTACGGAGACATAACGGTCTCCAAGTTCCACGATGAGAACCATGACGGGGAATGGAACAGCGACGAAGAACTGATCGACGGGTTCTACTTCCAGCTCTGGTATGCAGATGAGGACGGAACCCCGATCGCTCCGATAGGCGATCCCATGGAGACCTCCGATGGGATCTACACCTTCGAGGATCTAGAACTCGGTAACTACGTGGTACAGGAGATCATGCCTGAAGTGGGAGAAGAGGAATGCTGCTGGGCATCCACCACTGGTCTGTTACAGCACGTAGAAGTTTACGACGACGAAATGTACAACCTATACTTCGGAAACGTCCGCGGCGGTAGTATCGAAGGGATGAAGTTCCTCGATATAGAGGCCGACGGGAATTTCGATGTCGGAATGGACAAGCCTCTGATGGATTGGCAGATATATCTGTGGACGAACGTCGATGGAGGACCCGGAGAGGTAGTAGATACTACCTACACGGACAGAATGGGTGATTTCTACTTCGACTGCGTTGCACCCGGTGAATACTTCGTTCAGGAAGAGATGTACGAGGGATGGTACAACGTGAAGCCCGACGTAGTCCCGGTCTACGTAGAGTCGTGTGAAACGAGTGAAAAGATCGAGTTCGCCAACTGCATGTTTAAGGACATCTACGGTATAAAGTACTTCGATTACAACCAGACTGGATCTTTCGATCAGGAGGTCGATTGGGTACTCGGAGGATGGCCGATACAGTTACTGAACGAGGATGAAGAGGTCATACAGACGACGGAAACACAGCCGAACGGATATTATTTCTTCGAAGGACTAAAAGTAGGCACGTACTACGTTGAAGAATTGATCCCTGAAGATGAGGATCCCGAGGCATGGGTCAACACGACCGAATCTAAGGTAGAAGTGGTGATGACCTGCTGTAACTCGTGTACCTTAGTGAACTTCGGCAACTACCAGTATCCGGAGGTAACGATCGTGAAATATCACGACACCAATATGAACGGGATATACGATATAGACGAGGAACTGGTTATCGAAAGCGTTTGGTTCGATGTAGAGGGGTACAACGACATAGGACCGTTCCTACCATACGAACTAGAGGTATTTGGAGAATGGTCGTTCTATACTGACGAAGGCCATTACACCATTACGGAGAGACTGCCGGAAGGATGGCATAATACGACGCCTTTGATGCAGAGCTTTACTCTAGGACCCGCTGACGAGGTAACCGTAGAGTTCGGTAACGTGAAGTACGGCCACATCGAAGTATACAAGTTCTATGACGAGGACATGAACAGCGAGTGGGATGATGGAGAAGAGATGCTCTCAGGATGGGAGTTCAACCTATGGACCACCGACGAAGATGGATTACCAGATGAGACAATACACACGAACGAGACAGGCGAGTGTGGATGTTATGTCTTTGAGGACCTCCTACCGGGACTCTATGCTGTACAAGAGATAGAACAATGTTGCTGGTTCCCGACGACCGATGTGATACAATACGTTGAAGTCGTGGCTGGAGAGACCGCTGAAGCTTGGTTCGGTAATGTCGAAGGCGGTTGGATCTGGGGCTACAAGTACTGTGATGTCAACATGAACCAAGAGTTCGATGAAGACGAGTGCGGTACCGAAGATGTAACCATCAACTTGTGGTCCGTCAATGAAACCACAGGTGAACCAGAAGTTATACTAGAGACTACAACCACAGATGAAACTGGTTACTATGAATTCATGTGTCTTGAACCTGGTGAGTACTATGTCCAGGAAGATGTACCTGAGGGATGGTACAACAGCACACCTGCTTTAGTGATGCTCGATATAGCCCCTGCAACAGGTTACCATGTCGACTTTGGAAACTATCGGTATGGAGACATATACGGTCTGAAGTACTGCGATTTCAATATGAACGGGGAATTCGATGAGTGTCTAGACTGGCCGCTGTACGGCTGGGAGATCCAACTCTGGGAAGCTGACGAAAGAGGCAATCCAACAGTTCACATAGATACTGCCTACACGGATGAGTGGGGGATGTACAGATTCGAGGAATTAGGACCAGGTGACTATGTCGTTAAAGAGGTTCTCGAGCCCTGCGGATGGACGAACACCACTGACATGGAAGTCCACGTCAGATTGGGTTGTGTCGAAGAAGTCGAAGTCAATTTCGGTAACTACAGACAGAGTGACATCTCGGTAAAAGCCTACGACTACGAGATGATGGAACCCGTAGCTGGTCTCGTATTATATCTCTGGGAAGCTGATGAATACGGTGAACCGATAGGAGAAGGCCCGATCGCTGAAGGGGTCACAGGTCCTCACGGCTACTACGTATTCGCTAACTATGACCCAGGATACTACGTAATCCAGACCGAAGACGAACAATTCGAATTTGTCATACTGAGATGCTGTACTGCATACGTGGTATTGGAATACTACGACTACACTCCACCTGAAGATCACGAGGTGGGAGTAGCCGAGCACGTCAAATTTGAGTGAAACCCTCTAGAACTTGAGGAAAAACAAAACCCCTTTCCTTTTTATTTTTTATAAAGAGACATGATTATTTATATATGGTTCTAAATAGATAAGTATTTGTAGTTAAACATTCATAGCTTTAAATCGAGATTCAAAGAAGAAGTTAACGACCTTTAAAAAATCAAAAAGTTGGGGTCATTGACTATAAAGAGGAGGGAAATCCATGTCCAAAGATCGGATCGAGATAAAAGATATAGATGAAAATATATTAGGGGACCTAGAATGTGTGTGTTTGCCCGAGGAAAAAATCAACGACCCTTTGTTCATTGAAGGGGATTTGATGTGGAGAAAATGGGTTAGAGAGAATCTTAAAAGATATGATACGATAGGTAAAATAGCATGTTCTCCTGAAGAGATAGTAGGATTTATCCAATATGTTCCGAAACCGGAAAAGAAATTGGTCGAGATAAAGTGTACCTTTGAGAAGAAAGGCCAAGATGATTATCCCATAAAGGAAACACTATTGAAAGAGACTATACTAGAATTTAAGGAACCTAAGCCCTATTTTAGAGGAGATACGGCAAACGCTCTTGTCACTTTCCCGGAACATGTTCTACAGAATGTTGCGGAAGAAAAGTTCTATATGGCAAATGGGTTCAAACAGGCGAACAGTAACCCGTATCTACTCTACTATCCGCTGAAGGAAGGCTACACTTATGTTTCTGAGCCTAGAAATATCCTTATAGATGAGATGGATAGAGATAAAGCTTTGATATTTTGCAATACCTCCAGCCCCTACTGTGTAAAGGAGATGATGGATGCATTGGAAACACTGAGAGATATGGATAAAGATATTCCTATAAAGATAGTCATCCCCTATGAGGAGCCGAAAAAGCTAGCTCATGTATTTTCGATGCCGCTCTGTATGGTGATAAATGAAAAAGTGATAGAGTATTCTCTTTTAGATGATGAAGAATTTTTGGAAAAAATGAAAATTGCATTGAATAGGGAGGATAGCGTGGCAGAAGACAAAAGAAGATACCACCATTTCCCTACGTCTTTTTCCACAGCTTGATCGTATCAAGGTGGTCAGCCTTTTTTGCCTACCCATTCATCCAGTGCCTCTTCACTATCTTTGGGGCCCCTTAGGAATACTATATCTCCGGCTTTCAACTTCACCTTTTTATCGGGTCCATAGGCCCAATTATTTCCTCTTCGGAGGGCGATGACCTTCATTCCTATCTTGGTCGTCATCTTCGATTCCTCTAATGTCTTTCCGTCCAAAAAAGCACCCCTCTTTATCTCTTTTCTAACCATGAATTCATCCGAATCCTCTAAACTCTTCTTTATCACCGGATGAAGGTCGATATCTCTCAAGACCACGTCCGCGATGTCTACAGCAGCGTCTGCGAACCTTTCTATCGAATCGGCCATCTTTATGAGTATCAGATTTTTATCGGGATCCATATCTTCACGGTTATCTAGTATCTTCGTGATCACAGATTCTTGGAGATCATTGACTTTTTGCTCAAGATTGAACACCTCTTCAGCTATGTCCCTATTGTGGTAAAGTAAAGAAGAATAGGCTAGGTCGAGCATCAATTCTGAGGTATTTTTCATCTCCAATAATTCTTTTTCAGCTTCTTTCATTCTACCACCTCACTCCATCTTTTTTCTGAATGAGCCACTGGCCAAAGCTTTTCGTATCCCTCTTCGTGAGACCTCACTATCAGTAGATCATTGGCTCTTAAGGGAGTCTTTTTGTCAGGTCCATGTATCCATCTTCGATCATGTCTTATAGCCAAAACTCGAACACCGGTGACAGATTCTAGGCTCAATTCACCGAGTGTCTTACCAGCCAAGTCGGACCCTTCTTCTATCCTCAAAGTATAGACCCTTTCTTCAGCCTCGCTTAGTATGTGTGGTAGTAAAGGTTTCAGCTCAATGTCAGCTTCGAGAAGTTTTACCATATCTTCTGAGGCATCGGATATCTGTTCGGCTGCCGAAGCCACCTGTAGCAGACCGCTGAGCTGTTCGCCATCTTCTCTTGTTCTAGCTCCCAGCATGGATTTAAGCCTGATCTGATACATCATCTTATCCATCTCGGATTCAAGATGACGTACTTCTTCCGCCAATTCTTCGTTCTCAAAAACTATAGCTGCGTAAGCGAGGTCCGATATCAGTTCCGAATTGTTCTTCATCTCCGTAAGGAGTTCTCTAACGCTGATTTCCCGATAGCTGATCTCTTCGTGCTCTTTTTTTATTTTTTTATCCATTTTTCTTTTCTTCATAATATCACCAACCATATCCCAAAAATGAGAAAAGTTATCCCTAAAAAATCTCCAGTGGTCGTCACTACAGGCGCTACCGTATTGTCGGGATCGAGCCCTTTATGGTAGCTCAAAAAGGTCACGACCACCGTCAGGACCGTGATAGAAATCGTGAGAAGACCCCCAGCGATAAGGATGATAGGGATCAATTTGAGAAGATGTAAACCTAGAGGTACGGCAAATGAAGCCCCGACGATCAACAGAGTGAACATGACATATATGGTCAATCCTAGAACTAGAGATAAATTTACGTTGTCTCTCAATTCATCATCGACCATACTGGGTTCGATATATCCAGAATGGAGTCCCGATGATATCCTGGCACCCAATACGATGCCGAGATTCCCTCCTATTCCATTAAGAATGGGGATCAGAAAAAGCAGTATGGGTAGATCGATCAGGATGGTTTCAACGGAGAGTAAGATCTGTCCCCCAGCTACTCCGATGAAACCCGTAAAAGTGAGCAGAGGAGCGCTCTCTTTGAAAATCTTTTTCCAATCATATTTTATTATACCACAACTCCTATAATAACTGTATAGGTGGAGAGGATCAAAAGTGTCAACAAGTCTCCTATAGTTGTAAGAAGTGGTCCTGTGACGTTATCCGGGTCCAAACCCCATCTGATGGAAAGTAAGATGATAAAGAATGTGAGAAAAGAAAGCAATAGTCCAGCAGTTAGACCAGTGGCTACAGTTATCAGGAGCAGGGAAAACAAAACTTTCCCGCTTATTGTATTGTTGAGAAGCGTCGCCGAGATGTAATAAAAGAACGGTATTATCAAAGAGACATATAGGCTCAATGATAAGGAACTCTTTAAATTTTCAACCACCAAGGAAGATGTGAAACTATCGCTGATAAGGCCTAGATGGAATGCGGATCCCAGCCGGGAGCCCATACTAGAGGATATGTTCCCTCTCATCCCGATCACGGCGGGGATCAAAGCTATCAGACCAGGTAACATCTCAAGCAGTTCTCTCATATTGCCCAAGATGAATCCAGTCAAAGCTCCACCTAAAGCACACAAAAAGAGTGGGGGGAGCGTTTCTATCATCACCTTTCTCTTGTCCATCACGCAAAAGAAAGGACTAACCAGATATAATCTCTTTGGAAGAAAAACCTCTTACTCTCTTCTTAAAGCCTCCTCGGGACAGACCTCAGTACAGCTGTAACATCTTATGCACTTGAACCAGCTGATCTTCGGCCCGTATCTCTTTCTAGATATTGCGTCTTCAGGACATATATTCTCACATTCCCAGCACTTGATACACCTATCCTTGTCCAATGTAGGCCTGTCTAGAAAGAAATTGGAGAATAGACCGGATATGAAATTAGGTATCCTGTAGGGGGTGGAGCCCCCTGAAGGATAGTCAAAACTGACTTCGAAAGAGGATGGCCTCCTTTTGATATATTCTATCTGTTCAAAATCCCTGTCGTCTTCTATCAATGTCGGTACCTTTTGTATCGGTATATTTACCAACTCACAGGCTGCGTAGTCACAGGCGATGGCACTTTCAGAGGCAAGGACGGAATTCACCCTGATAGGGGATCCACCAGAAGGACCGTTACCTTCCATCGCTAAAATACCGTCCATCAATGTTAGCCTAGTATCCACTGCTTCGTTTATATCTAAAAGTAAACGGCCGAAGCGGTTCAATTTCTGGAACTGTCCGTGGTCGGCGGCTTTGGTCAATCCGTGTATAAGACCAAAAAGGTTTTTGACAGCGCCTGTAAAAACCGTCAAGGAATGTGTTTTTAATTTTGGGAGGTTTATGATCCCATCTACCTCGTCGACTATCTCTATAAAATTGAAACTCTTTTTTGTCTCGGTATCTTCATTTTTTCTTACCTTCATCTCCGTATTGTAATTCAACCTAGCTCTGGTCTCTTCTTCTATCCTGAGCCATCCTGCCTTCTTGTAAAATTTCTTCAGTCTCCTCTCCGACATCGGGCCTGCAGGACTATCTCCTACTAATATATCTACATCCTTTTGCTCCAATACCCTTATAACGGCGAGTATAAAATCCGGGTGGGTCACCACCGCTTCTTTGGGTGGACTCCCTTTGAGAAGATTGGGTTTGAGGAGTATCCTTTCCCCATCTTTGACGAATTTATCCAGACCCCCGAGTGCTGTAAAAGCTTCCTGGATAACCTCTTGAGCATCTCGATAATCTGAACATCTGTCGATGAAAACTTCCATGTTCAATCCAAAATCTTTATATTATAAGTATTTGTAGGTCAACTTGAGATGTGTTTAGCTGTTCCTGGTTTGATAAAAAGCATCGAAGGCGACGAAGCTGAGATAGACTTTGGAGGTGTCACCCGCACCGCCAACGTTTCTCTTGTAGATGCCGAGGAAGGGGAATATGTGATAGTCCATGCGGGCTACGCCATCGAAAAACTCGAAGAAGAAGAGGCCCAAAAAAGCTTGGATGCTTGGGACGAAGTGATGGAAGCTCAGAGAAAAGTACAGAGCTAACGCCCTTTACTCCCTTATAAGAAAAATAAAAAATTAAATGTTTTTAAGACCGAAAAGGTTTTACTCTAGTTTCACTTCTTACATCCCTGGAGGCATTCCGCCGGCTCCTGGTGCACCACCTGGTGGTCCGCCGCCTTCTTCTTCGCCTCCACCTTTAGAGGCTATGACATCGTCTATCCTCAGGATCATGTTGGCGGCTTCAGTGGCGGATTTTATCGCCTGTTCCTTGACACGATATGGTTCGATTATACCGTTTTCTAGCATGTCTTCTGGCCTCTCGCCGTCTTCGACATTGACTCCGTGGACCTTTTTGTCTTCCTTTTCGTGAGCGGTGTTCAGGTTCATCAGCACATCGATGCCATCTAGACCGGCGTTTTCACTTATCGTCCTGGGAACTATCTCAAGACTGTTCGCGAAATCTTCGAAAGCTATCTGTTCTCTTCCTTCGATACCGCCGGCCATCTCGGCTAGTCTGTTCGAGAGCTCTATCTCGGTTGCGCCTCCGCCCGGTAGCACGGCGCCGTCTTCTATGGCTACGGATACCACTTTTATGGCATCCTCGACCGCTCTTTCCAGTTCATCCACGACATGTTCTGTACCCCCTCTGAGCAGAAGTGAAACGGCTTTCGCTTCCTCGGTCCCTTCTATGAAGGTCATGTGGTCACCTGAAACGATCTTTTCGTGTACTCGATTGGCGGTTCCAAGTTCTTCGGATGTCAAGTCCTGGAGATTGTTGACTATGCTGCCCCCTGTAGCCTTGGCAAGCTTCTTCATGTCAGATTTCTTGACCCTTCTTATAGCGAAGATACCTTCTTTGGCGAGATAGTGCTGAGCCAAGTCATCTATACCTTTCTGGCAGAGCAGAACGTTCGCGCCGGAATCTTTCACTTTCTGGACCATCTCCCTGATGCTCTCTTCTTCCTTGTTGACGAACTGTTCCAGCTGATCTGGATCGGTTATCTCTATCGATGCGTCGATCTCGGTCTCTTTGACCTCAAGGGCGGAGTTCAAAAGCGCTATCTTCGCATCTTTTATATCTCTAGGCATGTTATCATGAAGCCTTTCCTTGTCTAGTATGACACCATCTACCAGTTCCGTATTGTCAACGCTCGCACCGGCCTGCTTTTCGATCTTGATGTTATCGGTATCGGCAAAATAACCGTCCTCTGTTTCTTCGGTGATATGCTTCACGGCATGAACCGCAATCTCAGCCAGGTGTTCTTTATTCACTTCTACGTTTTTCCCCGTCATGGCTGTAGACGCGATGTCCTGGAGGTTCTCTTTATCTTCTAGGTCTATCTCGATCTTGAGATCGTCGAGCACCTCAGAAGCTTTTTCAGAAGCTATTCTATAACCGTTGGCCACGGTGGAAGGATGGAGCTGCTCTATCCTATCCTCCGCTTTCTTCAATAACTCCCCGGAGAGTATCACAGCGGAAGTAGTCCCGTCACCGCATTCCTCTTCCTGCGTTTCAGCGACCTCTACGAGCATCTTCGCGGCCGGATGTTCGATGTCTATCTCGTCCAGTATGGAAACGCCGTCGTTCGTTATCACCACGTCCCCTAGATTGTCAACCAACATCTTGTCCATCCCTTTAGGTCCTAGGGTAGTTCTCACTGCATCCGCGATCGCCTTAGCAGCGGCTATGTTGTTCTTCTGTGCGTCTTTTCCACTCTCTCTTTCCGTGTCCTCTTTCATCACGAATATAGGTTGCTGGCCTGACATCATGATTGACACCTCTCTAGGCCGGGCTAAAAAAGAGGTTCTATATATAGTTTTCCTCCGGGAAGATATTGATCTGTTCTCTAAAAGCCGGCCTTCCTTAGAATCTAGATTTGAGGACCACTACCCCATCAGACGAAGTTATGCTTATAGGCTGTCTCCCTGTGGTGTGATCGGTCCCTCTCATCTTGAGGACCTCAAGATATTTTCTTCGAGAGCCCTCCTCTTCCATCATAGTCAACAATATCACGCTGTCCACCGCATAAGTTATTTCGGCAGGGTAATGCTCCTCTGGAGACACCTCGCCCGTGAGCAGGCTCACAGCCTGCCAGTTTTTCAACAGATTGGTCAACTCGAAGAGGAATGTTCGATAATCTTCATCGTAGAATTCCCCTACAACGGTTATAGGGTCTATGACTATCCGCTGGGGCATGACCTCCGCTATCTTATCATCTATATGATCTATAAGCTCTTCGGAACCTTCTTTTTGGAGCAGTAAACCGATGTCCTCATATTGGATCTCATCGCCAAAAAAGTCTTTATTTATGAAATCAAATTGACTAGCATATCTTAACATCCATTGGGTAGGTTCAGAAAGCGTGGTGAAGAACAGACCCTGTTCTCCGTTTTTAGCGCCCTCGGTGAGAAAACTCATTGCAAAGGTGGTCTTACCCGTGCCGGCACCTCCCGCTACAAGCACCACCGATGGAAAGGGGAAACCACCTGCTACCATCTCATCGAGCCCTTTGACCCCGGTAGAAATCCTTTTAAATCCAACCATATTTATCCATCCTCCTGACAATCTTCTATGTTTATGTAACTATCTATATGCCCTTTGATGGTCTTATCCAACTGAGGATAAGAACTGCTATCTATAACCAGACAACCCACCATCCCGTTCGAATCGCTGATTAGATCTTTGAACGATCTGATGAACTCCTCCACTTTCTCCATGGTGTTGTAATTCAACATAGATGAAATATTATCAACCAATACGAAGTCGACTTCTTCGCTCGAACCGAGAGGTGTTCCTTTTTCATCATCAGATTCAAAGGCATCGAATAGATGTTCAAGATAGAAAGGTCCTTTTACAAAATTAACGTTCTCACCCTCCTCTTTTTCTTGGCCCGACATACGGCTCACGGTATCGATATACCATATATTCTCTTGACTGATGTCATGCATATGTAGAAGATAGGCCATATATTGGTGAGGCCTATCTAACACGACAAAACAACCCTTTTTTCCCTCCAGATCCAAAAAACCCTTCAAAAGGAGTAGGTTGGTTTTAGCGATCTGAGTAAATGAAGTATCCACTGCCAAAGAAAGATTGGAGTTATCTTCTCTGACTTCGTTGATCTTTTTCATCAGATTTTTAGCTAACGACACGTCTCTTTCGTTCATCTGTTCCTCACATCCTACAAATATACCTAGCTATATATGTTTTTTCAAAATATACAGGAGATCGTTTGGTCTTGAAGATCACTCAAATCACAAACTATATAAAAGCAAAATCAACCTTTTGATTCCCATGACAAAAGATGTCATCAGGGTCGATAGCCTCACGAAAGAGTACGACGGTACCGTCGCAGTTGACGGTATAACCTTTACCGTGAAGGACGGTGAGATATTCTCGATGGTCGGTCCTAACGGGGCGGGAAAAACCACCACCGTCGAGATATTGGAGTGTTTGAAAAGCCCTACATCGGGCGAAGCGGAAGTTTTAGGTTATGATATAGAAAAGGACGAGACCAAGATCAAGGAGAACATAGGGGTCATGCCCCAGGACTTCAACACTTTCGAAAGACTGACCGCAAAAGAGAACATCCAGCTCATGGCGGACCTGTACGGAACGGACAACGTGAAAGAAGTGATGGAGATGGTCGGCGTGACTGGATTCGGTGGTAAAAAGTTCTCCGAACTCTCAGGGGGTATGAAGACGAAAGTGGGGATAGGGATGACACTGGTGTCCGAAGCGGATCTACTATTTTTGGACGAACCAACGACCGGTCTCGACCCGCACGCGAGAAGGGAAACTTGGAACTTGATCAAGGAGCTCAAAGATAAGGGGAAGACCATCTTCTTAACCACTCACTACATGGAAGAAGTTGAAGAACTGAGTGACAGGGCCGCAGTACTCATAGATGGGAATATAGAGGTGGTAGATTCGATAAAGAAACTCATAGAGGAACACGGAGGAGGGATAAAGATAAAGGTGGGAGAGAACGAGGAGGCGGAAGAACTTATCAGGAATAATGCCGACGAGGTCTTATCTGCCGAGGGAGGATATTTGATAGGGATATTCGACAGCAAGAGAAAGGCGAGAGACATCATCAGCAGATTGTTCCAGATGGACTGTGAAGTTGAAGTTCAAGAGGCAGGGATGGAAGAAGTATTCTTGAGGCTGACTGGAGGGAAATTGGATGAAGGAGGTGAACTGGTATGAGGATGAAACGCACGTTTTCACTCTTCATCTCCCTATCAAAAAATTGGCTGCGCAGCAAGTCAGGGGTATTCTTTTCCATATTATTTCCGGTGATGCTGCTTCTGATATTCAGCACCGTCTTCGGCGGACAGGAGGCGGCGGAATACACTATTTACGTTCAGGATGACGATGCAACTGAATTATCCCAACAGTTTATCGAAGCTTTAGATTCTTCTCAATCTTTGGACGTAGAAGAAGTTGAAAACATCACCGAACATAGAGAAGAGAGAACATTTGGCAACTACAGAGCTTTGATGATAAGGGATGGTTTTCAGGAGAGAGCCATGAACAAGAGCATGGAGATCCGTATGGGAGTGATGCAGGACACCATGATCCGCATCGGCGAGATATACGGAGAACATATGAACGAAAGCGAGAGGGAGGAATTCAATGAGAGCAAACAGGATCTAGATGAATGGTCGGATGCCGTGGGAACATCTGATAACGCTGAGATACTCGTGTTGACGAGTCCTGACGACCAGGCAGCTCCGATGGTGAGAGGTACCGTCTACGGCGTCGTCAGTTCTTTTGATTCACGGATGGTGGGTATCGAGGATTCCACCGTCGAGGTGGAGGAAGAAAAAATAGAGGAGAGAGGACTGCAACCCGTGGATTATTACTTACCCGGCTTCATAGCGGCTTTCATAATGAGCAACGGGATCATCGGAGTTACCTCTAACATATCGGAATACAAGAGGAACGGGACGCTGAAGAGATTAACTGCCAGCCCCTTAAAAAAGAGAGATTGGATCCTGGCCAACGTGGCTCAGCAGACCATCCTTGCATTTGCACTCACGGCGGTGATGATACTCGTCGCTATACTGGTCTTTGACGCTCAGGCCTATCCCGGACTTTACAGCATCGGGCTGATCTTCCTCGGTTCTGTTGCTTTCTGTTCCGTAGGTATAGTGATGGGTGGCTTGATAAAGGACGTCGAAGCCGCTAGCGGAGCGGGGAACGCCATCGCTTTCCCGATGATGTTTCTCTCAGGGGCCTTCATACCTATAGAGACCATGCCAGACTACCTACAGACTGTAGCGAAGTTCCTGCCGCTGTATTATTTCCATCAAGGTTTAAGAGAGATCATGATCCTAGATAATCCTTCAGAAGCCTTCATGGCTTATGTCGTTATAGGAGTATTTGCAGTGGTCTTTGTCATCTTCGCCGTGAAGACTACTAGGTGGAAGGACCTATAGTTCAGAAAATCAAAAAGAGGTGCATATGTTGGTAAAGCTAAGACCGGATAAGGTCAACCTAGAAGAAGGCTATTCCGCCCCTTCGACCATCTTCAAGGACATGGGACTTTACCTGGGAGATGAGTTCGAGAATCGAAAGGGAGACAAACTGATCGTTAAAGAGGAAAGTCCTGAAAAGTGGTACGTGGAGAGGGCGGATTCTAACGGCTGAAAACCGCACCTCTCAGTATCTTTGGTGGAAATAATTATATAGGAAAAATCGGTGTAGGAGATGTTTTCCTGTCCAAAAGCCCCTCACTCGAACAGAGTTCCACTGGATCGCAAAATGTTCACTAAGTTCACATTTTGCTCCTCACTCGGAACAGAGTTCCTATGAGTCGCAAATTACTTCGTAATTTGCTCCCGTAGTGTAGTCCGGCCAATCATTTTGGCCTCTCGAGCCAAAGACACGGGTTCGAATCCCGTCGGGAGCATATCCTTTGGGGTTCGTATTCCCCTTTATTTTTCCCTCTCTTTTCCCCACTCTCTCTCACACAACTCTGAGACCATCTTATTCACTAACTCCTCATTAGTCTCAGCTTGGAGCTTTCCCTTCAATTCCGTAAATTTGTGAACGTTCTCACCTCTCAACTTTACCCTAATCTCCTTCGAGTCTTTCCCACTCATAGAGAGACCCGTACTAACAGGTGAGTTGGGATATATATCTTTTACCTACTACAAAGTTTATAGTTTTAGGAATAGAGAGGAAAGGATAGAGGGATAACCTTTAGTTATATAAAGCCAAAGGGAAAATCTTACATCTCTCTTACATCCGATTTTAGGAGCATATAGTGGGAAAATCGACATTTCTTATATAAAGCCAAAGGTAGAAATATGTATGAGAGATGTGAGATGTAAGACTTCTCCGAGAGGGTAGGGAAAAGGTCCTAAATTAGCCGTTTTTTCCCTTTTTTCTTTACTTTTCTTTCTTTTCTAACTAACTATACTATACTATACATATGTATTAGTTTTACATTATTATTATACTGGGTTTAAATACTCTATAGTAAAATCTAAAATCCTGATAAAAATGTAAGAGTTAACCCCCCCTCCCCCTTCGTAGAACCCTTACATCTTGTAAGACCCTTACATATTTGAACCTCTGGCTTTAAATAGGGGGGTGTCTTACATCTTTCTTACATTTTTTGAGCACTGGCTTTAAATAGGGGGGTAAAAATCGGTCTCTTACATTTTTCGACCTCTGGGTTTAAATAACCACCCCTCCCTAAATTCCCGCTCTTCTCCCGACTTACTACCCCTAAAACCCGCTCTTCGGTCTTTAGTCTAACCCCTTAAATTTTTAAGGGATGTCTGTACTAACTTTTTTATAGTAGATATAGACTTAATAGTGTATGAGGTTGTAAAGATGTCGGAAGTGAATTATTACGAAGTGAGTTATCCAGAAAATAAGGAAAAGCCAGAGTTTGATACTGAGGAAAGACGGGCTTACATCCTAGACCTCATACTGGAACGTGGACATCCCAAGCTAATCAATCAAAGTGAACTAGCCAGACAGTTTGATGTCTCACAAACTACTATCTGGAAAGATTTGAAGTATATTTCAGACTCAGTTCAGGAACATATGGGTGAAAAGTCAGATTTGCTCTTTGAGTCAGTCTATAGCTCAGTTATCAAAGAGTTGAGGGAAGAGGGAGACGTAAAAGAATTACGAAAGTGGCTCAAAGATTGGAGTGAATTTCTCTTCAATCGTGGGAAAGTTGAGAGGGTCCCAGATAAGGTACAAATCGAAGATAGGAGACCCGTTGAATTTGACCTCAAAGCAGACATAGAGGACAATATTGAGCTTGAAGCGGAAGAGTAGGGTTAGCTATGGGTGAAGAGATGAACGACTTTAGAGAGGTCTGGAAAGCCGTTGAGAGAAGAGTGAGAAAAGCGGAAGATGCGGGTGAGTTGGACTTACTCAAAAAAGTAGCTATTCAACTAAAACTTATCGAGAGACTAGAAAAATCACAAGATTAGAGTCTTTTTTCTCTGGAAGCTCTAAAAGACCCTATACTTTTCTCAATATATCCGAAGAGGCTAGTGTGTTTGGGGTATATTCACCGTTCTATCGGGATATATATAAAAACTGGCTAAAGCATATGCAATAATATATTTTAAACTCTATCTAAAGCCGATTTTTAGACTTATGTCGTAAAAATAAGGTAAAATCGGGAAAAAAAGCGAGTTGAGGATAAGACATATATAACAAAAGCCCAAAAGATGTCGGATTATGTATGAAAAGCGACATTTAGGACCTATAATCTCTTCGGTGAGCTCTCTTACTTTTTTCCCCTCTACGTATCAGTTCAAACCTGTTCTCACCGCTGTAGCTAGAGCCTTGATAGGTCAGAACAGCGTAACGTAAACTATCCATCAGATGGTCCATCTCTTTCACTGGTTGTTCGTCTTTTTTGTTAGAGTAGTGATAGGAGTTGAATTCTTTAATCAAATTCTCACACTTTGGAGACACAAACAGACGCTCTTCACGTAATAGCTTGGAGACCTGACTGATTCCAGCTCTGACATCGGTGTTAGCTTTTTTAGTCGTGAAATCGTTTTTGAACACTTCAATATCAGAGGGAGCGGAGGGGTCGTGGTAAATACGGTAAATTCTAGTGCTCTTCCTCTTTGCCCAACTCTTCAACCAGTCTACAGCGTCTTCAACGGGTGTTTGAGAGCGGTAAAATTCATCTAAGCAGTAATACCTATCATCTCCCGTTATACCGATGATAAGCAAAGCTCTGGGGTTTGTCCACCCGCTATCTGCTCCTACTATCACTGTTTTGTAGTGTGAGTTGGGTGAATCCTTGACGTGGGTTTGACGGGAAAAATCTGGATATACCAATCCTTCGGCACTGCTCCATTTACCTTTTAACAAACGCTCTTTCATAGCCCCAGAGTATTGTTTTTCAAGCCTCTCACGGTATGAATCAGAGACAAAGGGGTTGTCATAGATATTAGCGTGAATCACCTGACTATCGGGGTCCTCAGATTCTATGAACATGTCATAAAGCCAGTGAGTCGGTGCGGCTGGATTCGTCGCCGCAAATATCTGCTGAAAATCCACTGGGTGTCTCAATCGAGACTCTAGAAATAACCAGTCCTCTTTTTTGATTTCAACCGCTTCATCTACAAATATCCAACCAAATTGAGAGGACCCTAAGCTAGTTGGATAGTCTGAGCCTTTTTTAGTCGATTCTAGCCCCGTATAGAGGATTTCACTAGGCTCTTCGGGTCCAGCTATTTCGATTTTATGTTCTGTCTTATTATGAGATATAACGTTCTCAGACGGTATTACAGGGTCGGTTTTAGGGTCTCCCTTTAGGAGCGTCAAAAGAGTTGAATCACGTAAAGATGTTAAATCCTTACGTACGATTAAACCCCGATTAGACGGGTATTTGAGGGATAAAAGATAGGCTTTGGCACAACCTACGTAGGTCTTTCCAGCGTTTACACTCCCGCTGTACAATAACCGTTGAGCATCTGACATGATGAATCTTTTCTGTTGCTCGGTGAAAGTGAACTTTCGAGTTTTCATATCCATTTCAACTCTGACAAATCAAAGGCGGGAGTGAGAGAGTGAGAGAGATGCGGTCTGACGGAGAGCCACGCCGTAGACCCTTTTTTTCTAATCTCTCACTCCCAAAATGAAACAGAGGTAGATAGTTTATCGTGACCACTCAACTTTTGAATCCTCCCGCTCTCTTTTTGGAGTGGCTTTCATCAAATTTTTAGCCTCTTCTAGTTCTTCTTCTCTCTCACTTTCCTCTTCCTCTTCGAACAATTTTTTATAAGAATCACTATAATTTTCAGTAATCACTTGAATAAGAAGAGCTTTGACTTTTTCCAGTTCCGCTCTCTTTGAATCTTCAAGTTCGTCAGGGATTAGCTCATATATCTTTTCGAATTTGTCCATCACTAGTTTTTTTGTATTCAAATACTTATCTGGATTACTGCGAAAGTAACTAAAGGCTTCGTCTAGTGAGCTTGTTCCTTCGATTTCTTGAACACCTTTCAGAAATTCTCTGTTCTCTCTGGATAATCTTACATTAGCATACTTTTTCTTTTCACTGCTCACTACTCTCACCCTTCAAATCTGTGATTTCTAACAAAGCTCTAGCTTGACTTCGGATTGTCTTACTTCGCCCGTGACTGGCTACAAATTCGAGCATCTCTTCCCGCTCTTTAGCCCACTCCTTTAGGCTCTCACTCATAGCCATCACCCTCTTTCAGACAGAAAAAAGCTCACAGCGTCGTATATCAACTCTTCTTCGTCGCTGACAGAACTCACTTTTTTAACCCCATCTCGGAGGAACTGGACTAATTCACCTGTTAGCGTGAGTTTATCTAAAATTCCTTCCTCTCTTCGAGTAGAAGAGCGACAGTCAGGGCAACTAATCCACCGTTTTTCGCTCGATGTTTCCCACTCATAGCCACAGTGAGAGCATCTAAAAGGGAAAGTCCGCTCTTCTTCAGTCAAATTTATATCTCTCTCAGCTTCAACGTATCTGTCTAGGTCCAAATCTGAGGGTGAGAGTTGAGTAGTTTCATCTTCCTCTATCTCTTTCATCTTTCCTCTCATCTCTTCCTCAGTCTTTTCTAGTTCTTCGAGCTTCTCTCGATAAGAATCTTTCAATTTTTCCACGTCTTTAACTATTTCTTTCCCGCTTGAAAGCGGGTAGAGGTCTCCACTTTCTTTCAATCGCTGTAAATTGCTGTTATTTTCTATTTCTTTTTCGCTCAACTCTAGAACTGACCCAGATTTTACGAAATCTTCTTTTATCGTCGTGCCTTTTTTCAGCTTCCAGAGAATTTTTTCGTTTAGCGGAATCAACTCATTCTCACGTCGAAGGACTGCTAGTTTTCTGCTGTTTTCAAAATCAGCTTCGCTTAGCTCTAGCACGTCTCCCGCTTCATAAAGTTGAGCGTCAATTTTTTTAGAGTGGAGCAGTTTATATTTTATCTTTTCTTCGGTCCCTTCGAGTTCACTGGCTTTAGTGAAATCTACTTCATCTTCTTCCGCTGTGCTGTCAGGATTTTGGGCCGTATCTTTCGCTATCTCTACCATCTTATCAATAAAAGTTATGCATAGGGGTTAATATTAAATATTCGAACAACTTTAAACCTTACTGTAAGGTTTCAACCCCCTATCTATGGAGGTTTAAACGTGAGAGAAGATATAAACAGCCTGATAAAAAAAGAGAATAAAGAGAAGATATTGAGTGAGTTAAGGGCAAACCCAGAGGGACTCAACACTTCAAAACTGAACGATAAGCTAGATATTAGTCACACGACCATCAACAAACATCTGAACGAGCTTGAAGAGGAAGGAAAGGTGAAAAGAGAATGGAAAGGTCAGTCAAAAATCTCATTCTTGACTGAGAAATACCTCAAATCTCCCAAAGCTAGAGCCAGATTCACCGCTGAGGTCTTTTATGAGAATCTACTAGATGAACTGATTCTTAGAGAACTAGATAAAGAGGATAGGTTGAGATTCCTGAACAAAGTCAATAAGTGGCTTAAAATGGACCCTGAGCGGATTTATAGTGAGTATCTGAGTGAGTCGGTTAAAAAAAGAGACGTGACTAAATACGTCAGAGAGAAGCGTAGAGAAATGAAAAGAAAAGGAGAAAAGGGGTTTATTAAGGGAGTAGAATCTGACTAATCTTCTTTCATCGCTTCTTTGAACAATTTTTTTAGCTCTGGATTGTTTGCTATCTCTTCTATGAACTTTTTGGATACACTCTCTTCGAGCTCTTCCGTTTTTTTGCTCAGCTCTTCCTCTGTCTTTTCTACCTCTTTGAAGCTCTCTCTAGACAAAGCAAAAGCACAGTTATGGCAGAAATCAGCATTTGGTGGGACCTCTTCTCCACAGCGTGGGCAGTTGCTGGGAGCTAGTTTTGAGGTTGTGTCTTCCGTTTCCTCTTCAATTCCGTGCAATCGAGCGTAAGAGCTGTCCATATCACGACCAGATAGATGAACGTAAGTCTGTGCTTGGTCCGAACCTTGTACCCATCCCATCCACTCACACAGTTGACTCTCGGTGAATTGGTTGGCTAGGTAGGTCGCTCTGCTATGTCTGAAAGCGTGAGGATTCACAGGCTTATCCACGTCAGATTTTCTCTTCGTCTCTTTGAGCATTTTCAGAACACTTCGATACTGCATTTTTGCCCCAAAATTTGTATTTCCGACGTTCACCCAAAGCCAAGCTTCGGAGTCATCCCCGTGAGGGTGGGAGTTGAGCCAATTCTTAACGTGAGGAACACTCGATATTAGTAGAAGCCTTCGGGGACCTGTCTTTCCGCTTATGACCACCTTGAAGCCGTGCTTATGGTCTTCAAAAGAGCCCACTTTCAGGTCTATCAGCTCTCCTATCCGTGCTCCCGTCTCCCATAATAAACTAATTAGAGCTTTGTCTCTCGGGTGTTGAGCGTGGTCTATCAGTTCCTGTATATCTTCCTCAGTAAGCATATCTTCGGGTAGAGAGCCGTTCTTTTGTTTAGAAGTGGTATTTATCCAACTCACACATTTAGGGTACTCACCGTTGCCTATCCACTTATAGAAGCGTTTTAGGACCACTTTGTAATCCCTCTTAGTAGAATCAGCTAGGTCCCTGTCTTTTATCCAAGCCACTGCTTCTTTTATGTCCTCTTCCGTTGCTTCTTCAAACTCGAAGTCTATGTTTTCCGCTATCTTTTTCAGGTGTTGTAAGAGTTTGTAGATTCTAGCCTTAGAGTAGTCCTGTACCTTCAACTCTCTAGCAAAATCTTGTAGGTTTTTCTTATTCCCCTGAGTAATCTCTTCCGCATCCTCTATCCTCTTCAAAAGTTGAGGGTTTTTTCTATCATAATCCGCTATAGGCATTTTTTCATCTCCTACTCTAAAATGCGGTGAAGGGTTTATAAATATTGCGGGAGAACTCGAACCCGATAGTATAATCCCGTCGGGAGCACTCCTTCAAAGTTGATATCTTATCTCCTTGGGTAATTTCATGTCCTGGCCCTTTTCGGAGTAGACCTGGAGTACATTGTAGATATCCGGTTTGTAGCAGATCTCTTTACTTATCTCGCATATTTCTTTCAATAAGTGTCCTACCCTCAGAACGTCTTCTTCGTCGAGATAATTCGGCGTATAAACTCTTATGACATGCTCGTTCATCTTTCTTTTTTCCTTTATCCACTTAGTGGTGACCTGTCCTCCCCATATCCTGTAATCTGAGATGAGCCTCTTTATCTCTATCCAGGCGTCATCGACTTTTTGGGGCTCGATGGGGATCTCCCATTTTCCGCTCAGGTATCCGTCTTTGACCGCTCTTTGATCTATCTTTCTAACTTTTGGATCCTCTTCAGGAAAACTGGATTTGTCCTCGTCCATCTCGTTCGGATCTTCGACCTCATTCACTTCCATGTATTTTTCTAACCGCTCCCCACTCTTTTTCAATCCCGATAATATCCATTCTCTTCCCTCGGTGTCGGCTTCTGAAGGTAGTACTTCATCGCTTTGTCCGTCTACCATATCATCTATAACAAAATGAAGACATAATAAATCTTTCTTCGACGGCGGCCCGACCTTTTGACGTTAAAAATAGAAAAGTGGAAAAGGTTTTTTCCTTACTCCTGCATCTTGTTTATCAGTTCCTCTATCTCCATCGCTGGGAGTGTGACGGTGTCGATGGACCCTCTTGAAGCCACTTCGGTCACTGTCTTGTAGATGTCACCTTTCGACGGCGCCTCCAAAATGGTTATAAAGTCATATTGCCCTAAAAGGGCGTACTGTTCGACGATCTTGGCTCCCTTGGCTTCGAGTTCTTTGTTCACTTCCTTGATCCTTTCTGGTTTCTCCATTATCGTTTTCCTTCCTTCGTCTGTCAGATCAGACAAAACAACATATTTGTTCATTTTTCCCCTCGGCAGGATTAATAATTTGAGTGTATATAAAGATTGTTGAGCTTAGAAAATCTCTTCACTCGTTTTCCCACCAGCTGTCGAATTCCTCTTGAGAGAGTTCCTCGTAATGCTCCTCGTAGATCTCTACTTCGTCTTCTTCCTTCCCCGTTCCAGCTCTAAAACCTCGTAGATACGTGAAGGAGGCCATGACTCCGAGGGCTATCATGATAAAAGCGAAGGATATCAAAGGCCAAAACCACCTAGAACCCTTCAGCCCTCTCTCCTCTTCCAACTCTATCTCGCCGAGATCCTTTTCTTGCCCAGGTTCCACTTCTATCTCTATCTCTTTTTCAAAGAATCCTTCTCTGCTGATCTTGACGACTCTAGTCCCGGGTTGAGCCTTTATCTCGAATCTTCCTTCCGAATCGGTGGTGTTGGGATCAACTCCCTCAGACGTCACAAGAACTCCCTCGATAGGTTCGCCGTCAGGAGAAACTATCCTGCCGGAGATCACCGCCGCTGAGACCGTCGTAAAACTCCAACTTTCTTCTTCCATGGGGTTCATCGCTCTATCTTTTCCTCTCACCTTCACATCGTACCTCTCTCCATAGCTCAGGTTTTCTCTCGGCTCGAAATGGTATACGGCTCCTTCTCCCGTCACTTCACCCGGTACCTCTTCCACGGAGATATTCACGCTGTCTTTCAGCATCTCTTCAGAGAATCTAATCGTTAAGGTGGAGTTCACCGGTACCTCGTCTCCGGTCGGTGAGTACTCTACGATGGAGGGAGGGGTTCCATCTGGTGTCACTCTGAAAGAAGGACTGAGAACGCTCATGTTGATCCCGTTGGACGCCTGCAGCCGATAGTAATAGCTGTTCTCGTTGCTTAGGTTTTTCTCCAATATCTTCTCGGTCGAGGCGTTCACCCTGCGGTGAAAGGTGATATTCCCTTCTTCAGTTCCTCGATATATATCGATCTGTTTGAAAGGTTCTAGGATGGAATAGCTGGGTTCGGACCAGCTCAATTCGGCTCCCTCATCTCGTGGATTCACGGTGATATCCTGAGGAGGGCCAATGGTGGAAGAGAGGGGATGTTTATCTTTTGCTTCGCTCCCATCTATTTCGTAAGCATCGTCGATCAGTCCGTTTCCGTCGCCGTCGATCCCAGTGTTCGGTTCCCAGTAATTTCCCAATCCTTCAGAAGAGTTCCATCTATTAGATGAAGGGTCATTTTCATCTTTAGCCTGAGAAGGATATGACTCAGAATAAAGATAGGCCTCGGCTCTGTTCAACTTGAAGGCATTGAGGTAGATCTCATTAGCCATGGATTTATCGCCGAGAGTTATACCGTAACTGTCGGATCCCTCTATCAGATTATCCTTGATGGTGATATTTTTCGAGGAGCGCAATTCTATACCTTCTCCTCCGTTCTCTAATATCCTAGAACTTGTCAAGATCACGTTCTCGCTCTCTCTTATCTGTATCCCATCAGCGTTCTGGCTCTCTATTCTGCTTTCTCTCACCGAAACATTTTGAGAGTTCAGGACTAAGATCCCGATGCTGCCTCTGTCTATGATAGTATTCTCCACCTGGACCTCATCAGAGTCGGTGATGATCACTTGGCCTGCGTTTTTACCCCTTATCGCTTCACCTTTCTCGTTATTGATGTAATATATGGGTTTTCCATCTACGACGTTGGTGGGGGATATCTCCTGACCGCTCACACCTTTTCCATCACCTTCTAAATAAATGCTGCATCCTTCAAACCTGTTTTCATAGAAGATATTGTCCGTCCCGTCACCTTTTATGTGCACTCCATATTTTTGAGATCCAGAGAAGAGATTTGAGAAGAACCGATTCTCTTGAGAATCTTCTAGATACAGACCGGTCCCTACGTCTTTTATCTCATTGTCCTTCATGGTCAGATTAGAGACTTGAAAAAGTACCACCCCCGCATCCGAGGAATTGTGTATCTTGCACCCATCGATGATGAAGTGTAGATCTATGTTCGAAATATGTAAGCCGGGCCTTTCTCCTTGGCCATCCATACGATGATCAGATAATACAAAAGGGTTCTCTTCAGTACCGTCGCCGCTGAGATCTTTTTCTTCCGCGAATTTCCTCAGTTGGGTGTTGTTTTTAAGTTCTATGTGATCATAACCGTCGTTTTTCACCAACTCTCTCTCTACTCTGTGATGAGAGCTCACACTGGGACCGCCCGAGCCTACCTCGATAGCACCGAATGCGAGCAGTACTATTATTATGGCGATATAAAATTTCCTACCCTTCTTCATCTTTATATAATACTACCGATTCTGCTTTATTAAGTTTACTACCTCTGATAGATTACGATGCGTGAGAAATTTCAGAGCGAAAAATAATAAGGCACCTTTTTCATATAGAGGTTGAAACGAAATACGATAGGGGTGTATGTTAGTGGCTTTGAAAGACCTGAAAAAACAAATCAGCGAGAGATTATACTCAAACTCGGTTATAAGAACTTCCGTCATACTGATTATAGTCCTGGGATTCTTTTTTCTCTGGATGGGTATAGCAGGCTCCAATCATCTCAGATTTCACTTCCTGACCAGTTTGGGTATATCTCTCGTCGTTGGAACGATATTCGGCTTCTGGGCCGGGTCGAAGTTGGGCTGGCCTCTTGGTTTTTGGGCGGGAGTGATAATGGGACTGATTTTCTCCCCGTTGATATCAGCTAGATTGAAAGGAGCTTTCGCCTCCTACTTCGCTACCTTTTTGGGCCCTGCGGTTGGCGGAGTGATAGGTAAATGGACTGAGTGGAAGGATAAAAAAATCATAAAAGAAAAAGTCGTTAAAAAGAAGTCATACAAGGAGAGGGAGCTAAACGTTTTGAATAAGAAAGAATAAAGTAATACTTTTTGTTTTATCTAACAGCTCAGTGGTAAGATGACGTCGACAAAAAGATTCGGTGCCGAAGTCGCAGATGCGGAGGAAAGACCATCTACCATAGCCCTCGGCATAGGTGGAGCCGGTAGGAACATCATATCTGACATGGACTCTAAGTCCCTATCGAACATAAGGATGTACGAGGTTGGGACGGCAGAAAGAAAACCTGACATATCCTTTATAAAGATCTCGAAGGATGATATGCGGGACGCTTACGAGTCCGCACTGCCTTTGACCAAGAGGGGTCTTACAGAATCGGAGAAAAGGATAAATCGGAGGATAAGGACGACAGATCTTTTTTATCTGGTCTCAGGCCTAGGTGGAGAGACAGGGAGTTGGACGACTTTGGCGTGTTCAGAATTGAGTGAGAAGTTCGGCGCTTTCACCCTGGGGTTTTTCGCTAAACCCTTCGAGAGCGAGAACATAGCTAGAAGAAGGTTCGCGGACGAGGCACAGGAAAAGATCCAAGAACACGTGGACGTGGCTGCTGTTTTTCCCAACAGCAAACTTTTAGATATAAATCCCCATCTCCCGATGAAGAAGGCCTTCGAGGTTATGAACACCATCATGAGGCTGCCCATGGAAGACCTGAATGGTGTGATGACCAAACAGGATATCTCCACTCTGAAAGAGTTCTGTGAAGATGTGGATGAATTCAGGATCGGCGCGGGTTATGGAAAGGGCAGAGAGAGGGGAAAGAGAGCTTCAAAAGAAGCGTTACAATCGCCTTGGCTTGAAGATTTCGAAGATTACGAGACTATTCTCACAGTGGTGACCAGTGGAGAAGGTGCGGGGGAGATAGAGGCTCAGGATGCTATGGAAGAGATCCGTAAAGAGTGGCCTGGAGCCAACATCATGTGGGGTCTGAGAAAAGATCCGTCTATAGAGGACAGGACCAGAGTCACCCTGCTGGCCGGTACTTCCCGCTAGCTATCAAAAAATCAGCCGAATACGGTCCCGACGCCATGAGCGGCGGCTTCTTCCTCTTCTTTTATCTTGTCTCTCACTTCATCAGCGTTCTCTGCCGCTTCTACACCTTCTTCTTCGAAAAGTTCTCTCGCTTTCTCAACGGCTTCCTCTTCGCCTTCCACCATAACGTAGGTGACCTCTTCTTTGAAACCTAAACTACTCCCTTCCTTAACATCGGTGTTCTGCTTACTTATCAGATCATCGCTCAATATGTCTCCGACGATATCCTTCTTTTCTGATTTTACTTCAAACACTTCGTACATGGTAATCGAAGGAGTAACAAAAGTTGTGGGATAAAAATATTTCTATCCTGGTGGATCTCGTGTTGAACTCGGTTCTGTGGAGAACCTCCATATCGCATAAATTATATAAGTAGGTCTTCCAAATATGGGTAAAAGATATGGTATATACAGCTAAGAAATCGCGATTTATTTTGTCCTGAAGACGATGTGCATATGAGGAAAAAAAGATATGTTTTGAGATATCTAGGGATATCCATGATGTCTGCGCAGAGATGGAGACGTGGGTTAAATAATGGAACTTTCGAAAAGGGCTGCAGGATGGGAAAATAGTATGGACGATGATGACCTTCAAGATACTGGCATCGGTATAAAAGCCCGATATCCTAATACCCCTCTGCCCGAGAGGATAAGGGGTTTTATCCAATTGGTTAGGCCCTATACCCTTTTTGCCCCGATGTTGGCGGTACTCTTCGGGGTGGTAGCCCAGATGGGATACAGCGGAAATCTACATCTGTTTTGGGACAGGATCGATTGGATCATCTATGGGGGAATCAGCCTGACCCTGGCACAGGCGTCGGGCCAGATAACGAACCAGGCATGTGACCCTCCCGAACTCGACCGGATCAACGATAAAGGTTACCGACCCATACCCAGCGGGATCATAAGCCAGGAGGAAGCTATATCCATCGCATGGCTGTTGACTCTCTTGGCGGTCACGATTGCATTTTTGATAGCAAAACATTTTGGCATCATGATTCTGGCCATATATCTGACGATCGTGGCGTATAATTTTGAACCCCTCCGGTTGAAGAAAAGGTTATGGATCAACAACATAGCTATGGCATTGACCAGAGGGATGCTGCCCCTTCCGGCTGCGTGGTCGATATTTGGGGATGTAATGAATCCTCTGCCGTGGATGATCGGCATCTGTATATTTTTGTGGGTGGTCGGATGGCAGAGCGCCAAAGATATAGAAGATATCGAAGGTGACAAAGAGTATGATATCATGACACCAGCGGTATATCACGGGGTCCCCAAGCTGAAGAAGATAATAATCGCTCCTTCTATCGCATCTTTTTTACTGCTGTTGATTTTCTTGGGCTTTGATCTTATCCCGGCTTCCTTTTCCCTTCTTCTTCTGCTCGCTGTTCCCACCTTAGTCATGCACAGGTATATCGGCGAGGACAGAGCCATAGACTTCTTGGAAAATGATATAGTTTGGCAGCTCTTCTATCTGGTCCTTGGAGGGTGGTTCCTGCTGACCGCTTTAGCTACGCTCCTGTAGGCGGGGCATATTTAACCCAAGATATAAATATATGAACGAACTTCCTATCAAAAAGATGGCTGGTAGATTTTTTGACGATGTTGCAGAGGATAGCCCAAAATGTGTCGTTTTATGCGCGGGTAAAGGTACAAGATTGAGACCTCACTCGGAAAGGCTCCCAAAAGTCATGCTTCCATTGAAAGGTAGACCGTTGTTGGCATATGTGATAGAATACTGGGCCCAGTATACCACGGAGTTTATCTTCGTGGTTGGTTACAAAAAGGAGAAGGTGATAGACTTCGTCGAAGGGTTTGAGCGGATAGAGGCTTCGTTCGTGGAGCAGAAAGAACTCAACGGTATAGCTGACGCTCTCACTTATACCGAGGACCTGATAGACGATAGATTCATGGTGGTTCTGGGTGATTGTTTGGTAGATGGTGAATTTGACGTACCTCCTGACCTTGAGCAGGGTATCGGCGTATCCAGGACCGATAGAGAGGAGAAGATAAAACAGAACTATTCGGTGGAGATCGAAGAGGAATCGATTGTTGGTGTGGTGGAAAAACCGACTGAATTGGTGAACGATCTCTGCGGGATGGGTGTGTACCTTTTTCATAAAAAATTGTTCGATTATATCGAGAAAACGCCTCCTTCGGACAGGACCGACCAGGTGGAGATAACGGACGTGATCCAGACCATGGTCGATCACGGCGAGGATATAAAACCGCTGCGTTTCGACGGCACCTACATCAACGTTAACACACCGAAGGACCTACGTAGAGCGCGTGATAAGGATAAGGGCATCTTTGGATGACGTTATAGAAGGTGGTCACTACGCAGAGCGAGAAAGATCTAGATCGGCCCTACATGGAAAAATTGGACGAGGTGACATTCACCCCTATCTTTGTATTGGGGCTGCCCCGTTCTGGAACGAGCATACTTTACAAGATGCTCACGGAAACGGACTGCTTTAACTGCGTGACCTCCTACCACGTCATAGATTACGATCGGCTCATCTACAACCACCTGAAAGGAAGAGAGGAGGAGGCGAAAAAGGCCCTTGACGAAGAATTCGAGCAGGTGGGGGTCGACGATAGAGGCATAGATAGGCTGGATATCACGGCGGACTTCCCGGAAGAGTACGGGTACATCCTAGGGAGTGAATTGACCGAGATGTACATAAAACCCAACAATATAGATAAATTCACTGAGATGTGCAAAAAGATCCAATTCATCTCAGAGTATGAAAGACCGATCTTGCTCAAAAATCCCTTCGACTTCCAGAACATACAATATATAAAAAACGAATTCCCCAGATCCAGATTTGTCTTCATAGCCCGGAACCCCTTAGATATAATAGATTCTACCTTTCGGGCGATCCGTCATCTCGTGAAATACAAAAATCCTTACTCGATGCGCATCTTCGATCATTATCGGCGTCTGTACCAGAGGCCGTTCCGACTCAAGCTACTCCGGTTCCTCTTCGATAACTTGCCTGGGCTTCCTCTAAGGGCGATCATCAAGGCGGAAGAAAAAGCCACCGAGCGGTTCCTACAGCAAGTCAAGAAGATCTCAGAGGATGCATATATCCAGGTAAAATACGAAGAACTCTGCTGTCAGCCTCAACGAACCATGGAAGAGATACTGGATTTTTTAGACTGTGAACCCGAAGAAGATATGGATTTTTCAGCCTATATAGAGCCCAGAGATACCCCTACCGAGCCTCCCATAAAAGAACGGAAAGGATATATAAGGAGGCGCATGAGGCACTACTCCGAATATTTTGGGTATGGATCCGGTGAGGTATAAAAAGGTCATCCACTTTCTCTCAGCAGTTCTTTGATCCTCCTCGCCCCCTTTTTCTCTCCCGGCTCTTCAGGCAAACGATCCGCCACCTTTTTGGCGTTTTTGAGGTATTCATCATAATTTCTAAAGATCTTTCGGACCGCTTCAAGCATCTCATCGCTGGAGAAGTGTTTCTTCGACAGCTTGACGGTCGTTCCCTGCCTCACCATGTTTTCCACATTGTACTGATGCTCGATGAACATGGGGATGCATATGGCGGGTTTACCCGAATAAGCTAGGGTCTGGACAGTTCCCCGGCCGCCGTGAGTGATCGCGAGATCGGTCATCTTGGACACGTCCGCTAAGGAGACGAATTCTTTGAACAAGACATTGTCGTGAACTTCGGGGAGTTCCTCCTCATCTAGAAGGTTGGTATAGGCGAAGATGGCGTTGTAATTGGAACCATCGAAAGCCTCGACTATATCCAAAAAGATGTCTTTCACCCCGGTGCTCCCCATGACCACGACTATCGACCTTCCCTCTCGCTGTATATGGTCCTTTACGTCTTCATCCACGTCTTCAGGGACAAGATCGCGAGGATCACCATAAACGATGGGGCCGATAAAATTTTCTTCCGGGAACCGTTCAGTGGGCGAGATGTCTAGATAGCTGAGATCGTCGCATACCAGCGAGTGTTCGCCGCAGTAGATATCTTCATAAGTCCTGAATTTGCTCACTCCATATTCCGGAGCGACTTTATTGAACAACCGTACGCCGAGTTTGTTGTGCCGGAGAAACCACCGTGTGAACCTGTTTTTTATGGAGTCGGGCATCAATCGAGTGAACCAGTTCTCAAAGTTGTCTATGAACGTAGCCCATCTTTCGTAGTACGGAGGGATCGCCGTTCCTGAGACCACCGCTACCTGAGGTATATCCACCACTTTCGCAGATATGCTGGTGGTGAGGTTGAAGGAGCACACGATCATATCTATATCGGTCTCGCGGAAGGCTTCTACCTCCTCGTCCACGCAACGACGGATATTTTCAGGCGGATAAAGTGTCCTCACTAGTTTATGGAGCTTGTTTCCTTTCTTAAAGAATTCATCGCTGTTCTTCGAGGTGCTTTCCCAGATATCGTTGAGTCGGATCATCTCTCCTTCAGTGTCTTCCACCATATCTTCATATTTCCCCCTGTGGCTGAAGAAAACGGCTGAACCACCATTCTCCATGTATTCCTTCGCTATCTTCACTACTGGGATGGTTTCGCCCATATTGTAAAAGCAAGGTAGAAAACCGACCAAAGGTTCGTCCGGGCTTTCATCAACCATATGAGTCTTATCAATAAACTCCTGCATATAAGAATCCAACGGTCGAATTTTCTTCTGAACGAACAACAGACAAACATTAAATACTCCTTTGGATATATATGGCCAGATGGATCTTATCGGAGATTACGAGGTAAAGCCGTTCACCACCGAACGACAGAACCTGTCCCTTATAGTGAGAGAAGGTCGTCGAAAACCCTCCATCAGGACTCTGATCGAGATCGACGTGACGAAGCCTAGGAGGATGATCCAGGAAGCGGAGGCGGATGTATCCTTCACGGGATGGTTGGCTAAATGCGTGGCGGAGGCTGTGAGTGAGCACAAAAAATTGAACGCATATAGGCAGGGCAGAAAGAAGATAGTGGTCTTTGATGACGTGGACATAGCTCTCCCTATCGAGAGAAAAGTAGATGACGACTCTAAAGTCACCGGCTACATATTGAGAAGAGCGGACCAAAAGGATGTCATGGAGATAACGGAGGAGATAAGGAAAGCTCAACGGGAAGAACTGGATGATGAGACACAGCTCGTCGGAAGAGATTATACTGAATCCCAGAAGAGGCTTTTAAAGGTACCTCGATTTCTAAAAAAGTTGGCTTTGAAGTTCCTCAGAAGGAACGCCCTAAAGAAAAAGAAGCATCTGGGAACCGTAGGTCTCACGTCGATCGGGACGGAAGGTAAGTGTCCAGGATGGTTCTTTCCTCTTGGAGGGATCAATTCGACCGTGATAGGGGTCGGCGGGATCACTGAAAAACCTGGGGTGGTCGAAGAGGAGGTGCAGGTGCGAGAATATCTGCATATCACCATCATCGTAGACCACGATATCGTGGACGGAGGACCATTGGCTAGGTTCACCGAGGATTTTACAGAACTCGTTGAATCCGGGTACGGTCTGGGTGAGATCTAGGGCTGGAATTTTTTAAAAAAATTTATATACTATCATCTTTCTGACTGGACTAGTTTTTGAACGATCTAGGAGGTCCATGTCCGATGAAAGAGGTAGGCATTATCGGTGCGGGGCTCGGCGGTCTCACATCGGGTGCTCTTCTATCCAAAAAGGGATACAGGGTGAAGGTATTTGAAAAAGAGAAGTTCTTAGGCGGTAGAGCCCTGACTCTGGACGGGTCCGACCTGACCGTTGGAGAGTATAAAGAGATCCTTTCCCGTTTTGACATGTGGATGCCTTTCTCAGAACCCGGACTCAAGGAGATATTTGAAGAAGACCTGCTGAGCGGCTACAAGTTGGACCTGGGCTTTCACCTCTTGGGGTTCATCGAGAAGTGTACCCTCATGGAGATATTGGATGAAGACGATCTGAGCCCCGGCTATTCATCGTCTAGATTCGGGGTGATCACACCCGAAAATGAAGTGGTCTACGACTTCAACAGATCTTTACCACTCATAGATAAACTCCGTCTCTTACCCATGCTTTTCAAATTTTCACTGATCAAGAGATCATCTATAGAAAAGATGCAGAAAACTCCGATCAAGGAAACTATAGATAAAAACTGTAAAGGTCATATAAAAGATGCTCTTGCCACTTCAGCCAGGTTCATCTCCACCATAAACGACCTGGAGAAGATCTCCACCGCCGAGGTATTGGGAGTTCTTAAACAGTGGGGCAGGAAGTCCAAACCCACGGGTTATCCCATAGATGGAAGTGGCACGTTGTCGGAAGGTCTAGCGATGATCATAGAGAAGAACGGGGGCGAGATCAATCCGAAAACTGAAGTCGAAAGGATATCGATCGAAAAAGGCGAAGCTGAGGGGGTGGTGGTGGATGGAGAAAAAATACCCTTCGATCTTGTCATATCGAACCTACCGGTTCAGGATATCTTCGAGATAGCTCCGAAAAAGCACTTTCCTCAGGACTACGTTGACCATCTCACAGGTCTGAAAGGAAGCGGGAGTGTCTGTGCCTACTACGCACTGGAAGACCTCGATGAAGATATATCGAAGAAACCTGTTGCGTTCAGAGAGAGAGATATAGATGTCGAAGGCGGTGCCGCGGCGGGTATCATCGATCTACAGACAGCCAAACCGGAGATGGGTATGGCTCCCGAGGGGGAATATCTGATCCAGGCTTACATCATATGTACGCCGGAAGAAGCGAAGGATGAAGACAAGGTGAAGATGCTGAGGAGAGCTTTGGATAAGAAGATGGATCTCTTGGTACCGGGCTTTGAAGACGATCTAAAGTTTGCTCTTTATCCCACTTCTTACCACCTCGACGGCGTAGCGAAGACCATAGACAATGAAAAGCCCAGCTTGAAAACACCGGTTAAAGGTCTCTATCTCGTCGGGGACTGCATAGAGTCCACGGGGATCGGTATGAACTGTGCTGTAGATTCCGCCGTGAGACTCTCAAAGAAATTTTGACCTACATCGTTTTGGGCTCCAGCGCCGAGCTGTGGAGGATGAAATTGCTTGATATGAACCACAGAGGAGGGATCAAAGCTGCCGCCGTTATGTACGGGTGCAGTGAATACATCATCACGGGAGTGGTGGCGTACATGAATATCACTATGATGCCTATGATCTTTCTCACTCTATCTCTCACAAATCTACCCTGAGAAAATAGCTTGTGGATGGAATAAAAAGTCAGGAACGTCAGGATCATCAGTAAAGCTATCTGCCACCCTAAAAATGGAAACTGGTCGCTCAGGATCAGAAAAGGCAGGAAGACTAGTGCGCTCCTTACGCCCTCGATGGAATAACCGACGAGCTTGAAAGCATTGGGTATGATCAATCTTTCTTCGTCGACTTCCGCCCCCAATTGTATCGCTAGGGTCCTCGCCTGTCCCTCAGCGTCGTGGTCGATATCCTTTATAGCGCCGTTTATCATGTTCATGAACAGGACCTGGATACTGCCTATGAACGCTACGATCCACAGCAGAGGGGTCGAAAAGAGTTTATCCGTGGATACCGTCGCACCTCCGAATATTATCAGAAAAAATACCGCACTCGCCACGAAGATGTCCATGCCTGGATACTTTTTACTTATGAAATTGTACACTGTAGATAAAAAGTCCGCGAATACCAATATGGAGAGTATGATCATGAACCCGGAGAGATCCTCATAAAAAAAGAGAGCGAGCAGCCACGATAAGACCATGGCCGAGACAGCGAAGTAGGTGGCTTCTTTCCTCGTTATCGTGCCCCTCACGAGGGGCCTAGCTTTTAGCTCGTTCGATAATCTATCCACGTCGATATCTATTACGTCGTTCAATACGAAGCCGTATATGTGAGAAAGGCATCCTATGATGAAAAGGATCGCAACTCTTGGGAGAGAGGTTTGACTGACATTCCACATCGCCAAAGCACCTAACATGGGCGCCACGCCGGTAAGACCCATATTGAAAAGCCGCGAGAGCTTTAGATATTCCTTGATCATCTGGGCAAATCAATATGCCGGCTTGATAAAAAACTATCGAATGTTGGATTTGTTATTCCAAGCCAGAAGGGGGAATCACTTATATATATCATGTTAATTTCATAATTGTGTTTAAAAAACTCAGAGCCTTCGCCGACATGGGCAGAACTCAGGGTATAACCACTACTGGGGCGATCATACTGATCGGTGCCCTCACTTCTACCGGTGACTTAAGATGGCCCCATATAGTTTACATAACCCTCTATTCAACCTTCGCCCACATGGCCTTGAATGTGTATATCGCCTTGGGCGATACTGATCTAGATTCTCACACTTATGTCCCTTCGAGGAACCCGGTCACGGAAGGGGTCTTGACCACTAAAGAAGCCATGTGGTTCGTCTACGGCTCTATCCTTGTCTGCACGGCTCTGGTACTGGGAACGGTACTGGTGATGGATCTTTTTCTGGTCTTTTTGTTGTTCATCTGTTTTGCTCAATCTTTCATCTGGCTTATATGGTATGGGTGGAAGGGGAAAAAATATCTCATCTCGTACGATTACTCCTTCTCCGTATCCTATTCTTTCACGGTACTCTTCGGGGTCTTCGCAGTGGGAGGCATGCCGACCCTTTACACATGGATATTCATCGGCATCGTGATCTTTGCGCCCACGGCCTTTGCACAGTGGGAAAACGGATTCAAGGACGTGGGGGCGGATCGAAAAGCGGGGGTAAGAAGTTTGGCCGTGGTGACCGGTGTGGAAAATAACAAAAAGATCGAAGTCGCTCACCCGTATTTCATATACGGCGTGGCTCTGAAGGCTGCCTTCATAGCTGTCTGTTTCATCCCCTATATTATGTCGGGGAATCTCTATTATCTGCTCTTCTTACTGTTGTACGGCATCCCTTCACAGACCTTCATCATGTACAGGTTCGCCGCGAAAGAGAAGGCTATCCAACACAGAAAAACGATCCTTTTAGACGTGGCCCTTTCGGCCATATTGGGATTCACAGCCGTGGTGGAGAAGATCGGCATATGGTGGCTGCTCTTCGTGGTGGCATATCTGATATTGGGCTACTTCGTGGGTTCATCGGCTCAGTCAAAATGCGAGTTCAAATTTGGCAGGTTCGACGAGGCCGACGCCTGATACCCGCGAGGGCTCGGGCGTAAATTCAGCCTTGTTGCCCTTTCTGATAAGTGAACGGGAGTATGATGAGAAATATCCCCACTATCCCTATACCGACGGGTACAACATTAGGGTAGTCGAATAACACCGATACCGCCACTGCTACAGCGAAGAAGACCAACCCCAGCAGGATGACGAAAAATATGGCGAAGTTATCCCTGAGCATGTTATTCAACGCTCATAATCCATCTCAATATATTTAATCTTTTTCTAACTTACTCTTTGGTCTCCGTTTTTAGGTACATCAATAGAGAGATCTGCTCCTTTTCCCAGGGCGTTATATCACAGAGCTCTTTTTCTTTCCCTTCTTTCAACAGCTTCAACAGCAGCGGTGAACCCCTAGTGAACATCATTATACGTTCGAGAGCTTCCTTTTGGACCTCATCCCCTAATATCTTCTGAGCTTCCTCTTTATCTAGAGCAGAAAGTTCTATCTCTTTCACTATACCTCTCTTCACGTGTTCCTGCTGGTAAAATCTCTGATAGAAAGGAGTTCCGATCCTACCCGTGATCATCACTTTCAGAGGTATGTCTTCCTTATGTTTTCTTTCAAATTCCTGTAGGAGCTCGGTCAAAAAGTGGACGATCTTATCTTCCACTTCATGATAATCATCGAAGACAAGGAGAGCGTCCAGCTCTAAGAGGCCTGAAAAAGATCCCTCTATATCAAAGCCATCCTTCTTTTTTGATTTGACTTTTTCTATGAATCCTGACAAACTTTCTTCTAGAGCTTCTGCAGAGGTCCTTTTCAAGTCTATCCACAGTATGTGCTTTCCTTCTATCTGTTCGATGAATCTCGATGTCAAGCTGCTGGACCCGGACCCTCTTCGACCCAGGACCGCCGCAACAGGCGTACCTTCGTTTATCCACCTCTTCAGCTCTTTCAGCTCTTCCTCCCGCCCGTAGAGTTCGTCCACTTCTGGAGCGTCATCGGTGGAAGTTATAGGCTGGATGGGCCCGATCTCGTCGAGGTCTATTATATCCTCTTTTGAATTTTCAAGATGCGAAAGAGCGCTCAAGAGATCTATTTTTCCACCGGTATTTTCTTCCACCTCGGAGAGGGGGCATCCTTCCTGCTGTTCGTCCGAGATAATTTTCACCTTTATCTCAGATAGGTCAGAAAGAAGATCTTCCACTTTTTGTAGACCTTTAGAAGTCAGATAATAGCTCTTCAGCCTTTTTTGATGCCCCTTGACAGGTGCCCTCTTTTCTTTCAGATAGCCCTCCTCGGTCAGTTCCTTGACGATCCTGGAAACGTGGGTCCTAGATATGTTCAAGTTCTCTGCGATACCCTTTTGGGTTATATCTTCCGGTTTCTCTGTTTTAACGTCCCTCTCTACACTCTTGAATCTCTCCAAGTAAAGAAGGATTTTCTGTTTATAAGTGATGGAGGAAGGTCCCGTCATCGTCTATCGAGAGAGTTAGTGAGCTCTTAGGTTTTAATTTTTTCTTAATCGCTTCCCTTGTCCTCGAATTTTAGCTTGCACTGTGAGATGACGTAATCTTCTTTTTTATCACCCAGGATATCATCCAGGTAGGCTTCTCTGTTGCTCATATATTCTTCTCTCAACAGGTCGAACATCAGCCAGTCTATACGTTTGCCGAAAACATACCCGCTTTTTCGGGCTCTTCCACTTTTCTGGAAACCAACACTCTGAAGGACTTTGTGACTTCTTTTGTTGAAGGACGAGCTCCATGCGCTAGCCCTATCGAAATTTCTATGAAAAAAGAGTATCTCACATAATCCCAGGGCGATCTTTTTTCCTATACCCTCATTCCAATACTCCTGCTCTCCGATGTAGGTTCCCACGTCGCCGCTTTTCACTTTCCCTCCTCTTTCTTTATAGGTGGCTATACCGATCTTTCTGTTGTCTTCCCTCATCTCTATCACAAAACGATGCTTATCCTCGTTCTCCAGCTCCTCTTCATATTCTCTCTCTATCTCGTCTGCATTCTTGAATACCAAAGGTTCTCCTCGAGCGAAGAGAGTGACGTCACGTGTATTCTCCCATTTCTCCAAAAACGACAGGTCGTCTCTCCTGAAAGGTCTGAACCTTATCTTGCCTATCTCGAACATCATTCCAACCTATTTTTTAATACTCTCTCCACTTATGATCGCACTCGGTACAGCGGTATATCCTCGTTTCCGGCTCGTCAGCGGCCCTGGTCTGTTCAAGGCGCCAATACGCTTCGTTGTTGCCGCATTTTGGGCATCTCACCTTCGTTTTCGGCTGCGTGCTCTGGTCTTTTTCTATCACGACCATCTCCTTTTCCTCCTCTTTCTTGGTCGTGATTTTGTCATCGTCGTCTTCACTCTTCTCTTTGGTAGATCCGCACTTTTTACAGACCCATTTGCCTTCCGCGGGTTTCATGAGCGCACCACATTCGGGACAGAACATCTTTTCACCCTCTGAGTTATGAAAGGAGCTCCTTCGCCTTTTCTTTGTCTATATCTAGAGCTTCGAGCATGTAGTTCAAAGATTTTCTGAGTATGATATCCTCACCGACCTGTTCGACGTATTCTTCCATCATCACAGGGGCCTTGTATCTGTAGCCTATGGCGAGATCTGAAAGATAGTGATGCTCGTTTTCCGGGTCGAGTTCCGCAGCCTTCCGGTAATGTTTTTCCGCCTGCTCGAACTTCCCTATGTCTATGCAGAAGCCACCGGCCGCTTGACGGTAGAACGGGTTGTCTTCAAGGTCTATAGCTATTTCATAATCGCTCAAGATCTCTTCGCTCTCGACTTCATTTATCCCCAATGCGGCCTCGGCTTTGCCGAAGTGGGCTCTCGCTTCCAAGTTTTCTTCCAGATCTTCTTCCAGCAGTTCCGAAAACTTCTCGTAAGCATCCTCGTATTCGAACTGATTGAGCTGCTTCTCTGCTTCTTCCAAAAGCCTATCAACGTCAGCCATGATTTCTCCTCGCACATTCTAAGGAGAGCGCCCAAATAAATGTTTCTACGAAAGGTACTTCTCCATCTTCTCTATGGCCGTCTCCTTTCTCGAAGGATAGCTTTCAACTCTCGCTCTCACTCTTATGCTGTTACCCCCGTCCGTGAGGACCAATTCATCCTGGTAAGCGCTGCCTTTGTCCACTCTAAAAAAGAAGTTGCACCTCTCATCGACGCGCCTCTTAAGGTCCTTCAACAGCTCGGCTTTGAATTTTTCAGGCAGATGTTCGAAGAATCCATCCATCTCTTGGTTCCGGGATATCTTGCCTTCAAGGATCTTGATAGGATTGCCGTAGTAGCCTTCCGCTTCCGAGCTCTCCATCTCTATTTCCTGTCCTACAAGATTTTCTACCGCCTCTTTCACCTTTTCCAAACTCTCGGTGGCGTGGCAGTGGGTCTTGAATTCGATGTAGTGGAAAGTCACCATCCTCCCTCCCTCATGGTATCTCCACCCAAGTTCTCGACCAGGTAGATCACTTTACAGATGCTCTCCACCACGGTTATCCAGTTATACGCTTCCTCCAGGTTCTCGCCGTGGGCGAATGTCCCGTGACCCTTGACCACGGCGGCGTTGTAATCCTGCAGTATATCTGGAAGCTTTCTTTCGACCTCGTCCGAACCTATGGAATCCTCTACGTCTAGAACGGGAACTTTTTTTAGATGATACTGTCCTTCATCGTCTATCGGAACTATCTCGTCCCTCACCAAGGAGAGCGAGATAGCGTAGGGTGTGTGTGCATGAACCACCGCTAGTGCGGAAGTGTTCTGGTAGATAGCTCTGTGGACTCCCACCTCGGTAGAGGCTATGATGACTCCGCTGTCGTCCTCTTCTACGCCGGTCTCAACCACGTCCTGCTCCTTCAAGTCGCCCATCATCGCCCCCCTCCTCTTGATGTAGATCCTGTTCCCTCTCCTGACACTGATATTTCCGCTGTGAGACGAAAGGTTGAGTCCTCTATTTTCCAGGAATTTCCCGTACTTTCGCATCTCTTCTAGGATGTCTCGCTCCATGCTTTCCCGCCTCTTATCTTTGTTGCTCCGCTGAACGTGGTGGATGTAATAATACTTTTTGAAAAGAGGGGGATACGTCAAAAAAGTTTACATCTCACCACACGATATAGAAAACATGGAGATCATCTACCACCCCGATTTCAAAGATCCAAGCTACGCTTCCGACCCGGCCGCCAAGCGGGGGAGGATACAATGTATAATCGAGGAGCTAGAAAAGGAGGAACGGCTGAATTTTTCAAAGCCCGGTCCCGCATCACCGTCCGATCTAAAGCGAGTACACACAGCAGAACATCTACGGAGCATCAGGGAGAGGAGGGAAAAAACCTATCGTATGGGGGCTCTGGCGGCCGGTGCGTCTTTACAGGCTGCACGATCGGCTTTCCAAGGCAACCCAGCCTTCGCGGTTGTGAGGCCGCCGGGCCACCACGCCTCACCCGATTCCTGCTGGGGTTTCTGCTACTTCAACAACATGGCCGTGGCGGTAGAAGGTCTGAGAGAAGAAGGGAAGATAAAAAGTGCTTTCATAATGGATTTCGACCTGCATACTGGAGATGGGAATATGAACTGCCTGGGGGACGATCCAGACGTATCTATAATGAATCCGATTTCAGACGATAGGAAGCGATATCAAGAAGAGGTCAAAGAAAGGCTCGCTAGAGAAAAGAGCTACGACATGCTCGGGGTCTCGGCCGGCTTCGACGAGCACGTAGAAGATTGGGGAGGAAAACTCAAGACCGAAGATTACAGAAAGATCGGCAGTTCGCTGAAAAGATTCTCCGAAAAGAGGTGTTCTGGTAGAAGGTTCGCTCTTCTAGAGGGAGGCTACAATCACGAAGTCCTGGGAAAGAATGTGAGGGCTTTTGTTCAGGGATTCTCGGATTGAGTTACGTCACATCTCGGGCACGTTCAGCCTTTCCAATGTTTCTTTTTTCGGTCTTCCCTCTTCATCCCACCCCATCACATCATAATACTCGTCCAGCATCTCCTCCATATCGAAGACGTTGTCAGAAGAAGCACCTTTCTTTAAAGGTTCTTTGAATCTATCAGGAAGTTCGTCGTCCCCTCTATCGAAACCGGCTTTCACGTTGAACTGTCTCTCAAGGTTGTATATCCTCTCGCCCACCAGGTGGAGGTCCGAGACCGTAAATCTTTCACCGGTGACGCTGGTCAAAAAGCGTGAATAGAATTCTTCATCCAGCGCAAAGGAGCCGAACTTACACATGACCAGCGAATCCAGATAGGCGTTCCTCTCCTGCGATCGTTTTACCACTTGAGCTTTACCGCTGGTCTTGAAACGGTCGAATAGCTTTGGGACTCCGAATATCTCCTCGCCTATCATATAGCCTCTGAGGTGGCACCCTCCTCTGTTAGAGGTGGCGAAGGAAAGAGCCTGCCCCGCCGCCCCCCTGGGGTCATAAGCAGGAAGTTCCAAACCTTTGACCGTCATCGAGAACTCGCACCCGTATTTCTCGCAGAGACGCTGAGATCCCTCTGCCAGCTCGTCACCGATGTTCTCCCGATGCGCTATCTTATCCAAGAACTCCTCAACATCGGCCCCGAAACTTTCGAATTTATCCCAAGTGCCTTCTTCTTTCATCTCCATGGCACAGGCCAAGGTCCCGCCAGTAGAGATGGTATCTAGGCCCAACTCATTGCAAAGGTAGTTCAATTCCGTGACCTCGTCGAGGTCGAAGATGCCCAGGTTCGCACCCAACGCCCAGACGCTCTCATATTCCGGTCCCTTTCCCTTCTTCTTACCGGTTGAAGTCTTCAAACCGCATCTTATGGGGCACGAGTAACAGCCTTCGTGCTCCTCCACAATCTCTTCTTTCATCCTCTCCCCGGAGAGCTCTTCTGCCTCATCTTCCTCCGCAGTTCCTCTGAAATTATGCTTGGAGAACATCCCGAGCCAGGCTATCAAGTTCACGAGTATGGGCGTACCGAATTTTTTTAGACCGCGGGAAGTGACCGGGGAAGAATCTATCTTCGAGGAGGCTTTCTTAACATAATCTTTCAGCGCCTTTTCGTCTTCGACCGGCACTTTTTTACCGCCGGAAACACTCACGGCTTTCAGATTCTTGCTTCCCATGACAGCCCCTAGGCCCCCTCTCCCGAAGACCCTGAAACCGTTTGTAACTATAGAAGCGTACCTCACTTCGTTCTCCCCCGCCGGGCCGATCACCGCACTTTCGCCTTCGAGCTTTGAAAGGCATTCGTCGGTTTTCGATCCCCAGAGCTCGGTTTTCTTCACATCTATACCCTCTTCAGAGATCCTTATGATAACGGGTTCGTCGGCTTCTCCTTCGACCAGCATTGCGTCTATACCTGTCCTTTTGAACTCCTTACCGAGGGAACCGCCCACGTTGGAATCCGCGATGGTCTCGGTGAGAGGAGATTTAGATGAAACCGAAAACCGCCCCGAGGTGGGAACGAAAGTACCTGTCAAGGGTCCTGCGGCGAAGACCAGGACGTTCTCTTGAAGCGGGTCTACATCGGGATCTATCTCCTCGACCAATAGCCGCCCTCCCAAGCCTCTTCCCCCGATGTACTCTTCAAGGACATCTTCTCCTATCTCTTCATAAGTGACTTTTCCAGAAGAAAGGTCCACTCTTGCGAGCTTGTTCCACCAGCCTTTCATGTACACAGTTAAAGAGAGAAAATATAATTGTTTTGCGGAGACTTATTGACAGGACCGAACCATTGTATTTATATATTCCATCCGAGATTGGGTGTACCGGTCTAGATGGGATCACCATGCCGTACAAGATAATGTTCGCCGACGACGAAAAGATGATGCGGAAATTTTTGCGAAAGACCCTTTCCGTCAAACACGACGTGATTGCCGAAGCAAAGAACGGCAGAGACGCAGTAAGAAAATACAAGCAGGTCGATGTAGACCTGGTCATACTGGACATCAAGATGCCGAAGATGGACGGCTTAGAAGCGCTTTCGGAGATAAAGGAGATAGACAGCTCTCAGAAAGTGATAATGTGTACGAGCGTGGACGAGCCAGGAAGTGTGGTCGAAGTTATGGAAAAAGGTGCCGACGCCTACGTTGTCAAGCCTTACAAGAAGAAGCAGTTGATGGAGACCATAGATGAAGTGATGAGTTGAGGGCCGCCCCTATCGAGGTGAAAACTCTAGATCCATCGAGATTAAAAAGCAGAGATGATAGCTAAATGTTTGTAGGATATGTTGTTTATCTAGCCCCTCTTGTAGGAAGCACCATAATAGCTCTGTTTTTGCTCAAGGACACGTATCATAAAAGAGAGAACCCGATCGGTAGATATTTTTTCTATCTTTCATCATCTATATTCATCTGGTCTCTTTCCTATCTTTTGGAATTAGCTTTTTATGATCCGTTATTATATAATATTTTCGGCAGGCTAAAATTTTTTGGCATAGCCACACTACCCGTATTCTGGATCTGTTTCGTTCTTTTTTATACTGGTAGGGTAAAAAACATCGGTAAAAAAATATTGATCCTTTTTATGATACTCCCCACCTTCAATCTTATCATGCTTTTAACCAATCCCTACCACGAACTTTTCTTTGTAGAAGAGATACCCATGTTTATCGGTCCTTTCAGGACTTCTCACTCTATAGGAGGACCCATCTTTTCGGTACATACCTATTACTCTTACGGGTTGTTATTAATCGGCATTTTGTTGATGGTACAAGAGGCTTTTAGACTCAAGAAGATATATTTTAGGCAATCCTTGATACTCTTAACCGGGATATTGGTCCCGTTCATCGGAAATATCGTTTACATTTTTGAACTTGTACCTCTTCCCCATAATTACGATATATCTCTCCTGATGTTCAGCATCTCGGGCATAGCGATCTGGTATGCTATCTTCCAACTGAAATTCTTGGATATCCTGCCCATAGCGAGAGAAGCGGTCTTCGAGAACATATCGGATTCCATATTCGCTTTAGACAACAAGAACAGGATAGTTGACTACAACCAGTATGCGGAGAAGATGATAGAAGATGGTTTGGTCTCCGTAGAGGGGTCTGACGTGATCGGCGAAGAGATGAAGGGGATCTTTCCTCAAATGTCGGACCTCATAAAGGAAGGTGAAGGGAGGGCCGAGGTGAAGCTGGAAGGTCCGGAAAAAGGTGAGAGGAAGTTCTTCGACACCAGCCTTTCTCCCGTTTACAATAAGAGAGGCAAGCGGATGGGAAAAGTGATCATAATGAGAGATATAACCCAGAGGAAGGAGGCGGAGGAGAGAGCGGAATTTTTACATTCACTTCTGAGACACGATCTGGGTAACAAACTGCAGATCACCATGGGTTTTCTGGAACTGCTCAGGGACTCGGAACTTTCCGGACCTGACCTTGAGCTTCTCGAAGATTCCTTGAACAGTATAGAAGAGGGAGTGGAGCTGATAGAGAACGTCAGGACACTCAACAGGTTAGAATCCGAAGGGATGGAGGGAGCGGTAGAGCCCGTAGAGTTGAAGTCAGTAGTGGAAAAGAGCGTGAGAAGATATGACGATCTGAGGAAGGAAGTGGGTATGAACATCGAGGTGGATGTAGAAGAAGGTATAAGGGTAAAGGGAGGTCCTCTTTTGAAGGAGTCGTTCTCGAACCTGGTAGAGAATTCCCTGAAACATTCGGATGGAAACGAGATGAAGATATCGGCGGAGGAGGAGGGAAAGAGAGTGGTAGTCAGAGTGGAGGACGACGGTAAAGGGGTCCCAGATGGAGCGAAGGATTCTATCATGAAGAAAGGTTATCAGGGTGAGGGCTCTTCAGGTTCTGGACTGGGGATGCACCTGGTGAAGAAGATCGTGGAGATATACGATGGCAATATAGAGGTGTCAGATTCAGAAATGGGTGGTGCTGAGTTCATCATATACTTGAACAGATCTACCTAGAACCCTTTTTGAACCGTTAGAGCGCACTTGCAAAAAATTATAAATAGAAAAGCGGCCATGATTCTTACAGATGCTTCTCAAATACGTGGCTTATTCATCCCCGTTGAGTTTGAGCACCCTTGTTTCCTTGTTTTTGATGATTAAATCGTATGAAGAGAGGGACAGCGAGATAGGGCGATACTTTTTTTACATGGCGTCAGCGATGTTCCTATGGGCCCTTTCATACCTTCTAGAGTTGACCATACCCGATCCGACGATATACACTCTTTTGAGTAGAGTTAGATATGTGGGGATAGCTGGGGTCCCAGTTTTTTGGGTGAGTTTCACCCTTCTTTACTCTAACAAGATAGAGACCATGGACCAAAAAAAATTGATATCCATCTCTTTAGTTCCAGCTTTTTGTCTATTGATGCTCTTCACCAATCCCTATCACTATCTCTTCTTCTCTGAAGAGGTGCACATGAATATCGGTCCTCTCACCACCGCCGATTCTAGAGCGGGACCTTTTTTTGATCTGTTCATGTATTATGCTTACTTGCTGGTGATCGTGGGTGTTGTTGTCGTGTTACAGGAAGCTATCCAGGTAAAAGATATCTATTTTAGACAATCCGCTATGTTGATAACAGGTATATTGGTCCCTTTTATAGGAAACATCATCTATGTTTTCAGCCTCGTCCCACTTCCACACAATTACGACATCACCGTGGTCATGTTCAGCATCTCGGGCATAGCGATCTGGTATGCTATCTTCCAACTGAAATTCTTGGATATCCTGCCCATAGCGAGAGAAGCGGTCTTCGAGAACATATCGGATTCCATATTCGCTTTAGACAACAAGAACAGGATAGTTGACTACAACCAGTATGCGGAGAAGATGATAGAAGATGGTTTGGTCTCCGTAGAGGGGTCTGACGTGATCGGCGAAGAGATGAAGGGGATCTTTCCTCAAATGTCGGACCTCATAAAGGAAGGTGAAGGGAGGGCCGAGGTGAAGCTGGAAGGTCCGGAAAAAGGTGAGAGGAAGTTCTTCGACACCAGCCTTTCTCCCGTTTACAATAAGAGAGGCAAGCGGATGGGAAAAGTGATCATAATGAGAGATATAACCCAGAGGAAGGAGGCGGAGGAGAGAGCGGAATTTTTACATTCACTTCTGAGACACGATCTGGGTAACAAACTGCAGATCACCATGGGTTTTCTGGAACTGCTCAGGGACTCGGAACTTTCCGGACCTGACCTTGAGCTTCTCGAAGATTCCTTGAACAGTATAGAAGAGGGAGTGGAGCTGATAGAGAACGTCAGGACACTCAACAGGTTAGAATCCGAAGGGATGGAGGGAGCGGTAGAGCCCGTAGAGTTGAAGTCAGTAGTGGAAAAGAGCGTGAGAAGATATGACGATCTGAGGAAGGAAGTGGGTATGAACATCGAGGTGGATGTAGAAGAAGGTATAAGGGTAAAGGGAGGTCCTCTTTTGAAGGAGTCGTTCTCGAACCTGGTAGAGAATTCCCTGAAACATTCGGATGGAAACGAGATGAAGATATCGGCGGAGGAGGAGGGAAAGAGAGTGGTAGTCAGAGTGGAGGACGACGGTAAAGGGGTCCCAGATGGAGCGAAGGATTCTATCATGAAGAAAGGTTATCAGGGTGAGGGCTCTTCAGGTTCTGGACTGGGGATGCACCTGGTGAAGAAGATCGTGGAGATATACGATGGCAATATAGAGGTGTCAGATTCAGAAATGGGTGGTGCTGAATTTGATATCTGCCTGAATAGATCCCGCCAAGAGCCCTCTTGAGCCTTACATGTAAGCCCAAGGTACATATAAAGTTCTAACAATTTTTTAATATGGTCAAGATATTGGTGGCGGATGACGAGGCGAGGATGAGGAAACTGATAAAACACCTGCTTTCTGAATACGATATAGCGGGGGAGGCCGCCGACGGTGAAGAGACTTTGGAAAAATTGGATGAGCTGAAGCCAGATATCATCACCTTAGATATACAGATGCCCAAGAAAGATGGCTTGGAGGTGCTTTCCGAGATAGAGGGTGAAGAGGATGTAAAAATCATAGTGGTCTCGGTGGTCGCTCCAGAGGAGTTAGATGGTGATAAACTTAAAAAAGAGGTGGATGCCTACCTGGTGAAACCGTTCAAGCAGGAAGAGCTGTTACAGGCGGTCAAAGATGTACTCGGAGAGCTCTAACTCATCAGTTCTTCACATCTTTCTTCCCACAGTTTCATCTTTTTATCTGAAAAGACCTGAAGTGTCCTCTGCAGAAACTTTTCTCCCTCGTCCTTCTTTTCTTTTTTCTCCAGTAGGTCCCCTTCTCCGACCTTTCTCTTCAAGAGAGCGAGGTGATAAAGGACTTTGGCTTCAGCTACTTCATCTTCTATCTTTTTGACCTCCCCTAAAGCCTCCTTCAATTCGTCCCGGGCCTTTGAGAAATCTTTGAGTGCCATATGTGCCTTTCCCATCACCCACCTAGATTTGATGATCCATTCTTTTTTATTTTCTCTCTTGGCCCTCCAGTAGGTATCGGTGGCGAGCTCCAGAGCCTTATCCGGGTTTTTTTGTTCGATGAGGTCCAACGCCTTTTGGAGTTTGAAAGAGATCTTTCTTTCCTCATCTCTAGCTATCCTGAGAGCCTCGTCATGATAATCGACGGCCTTTTCGACGTCTCCAGTTTCCCTGTGTATTTCCCCCAATCTTTCCAAGACCAATGAGGCATGAGGATATGCATCTTCGATGTCGAGCGAGAACCTGAAGAGTCTTTCCCGGTGATCAGAGTCGGTAGCAGACGCCTCTTCGGGCGTCGGAGCTTGAAGCTCTTCCTGTTTCTTCACCGCTTTTACGATGTTCTCTACGCTCGTCTCATAACATCTGATAGCTTTTTCCGCATCCCCCTTCTTTTGATGGATGACACCCATATGGTAATAGATCAAGCTGACCTCCGAAGGCTCTCCAAGCTGATTCCAAAAATATAGGCTTTTTCCATAGTAGTCCAAAGCCTGATCCAATAGGTTCTGTGAAGTCTTATAGATGACTCCAGTTTTGTAAAAAGGCATCTCGGAGTCCTCGCTGCCGTTAACATCTCTCTTTATTGCTCTGCTCCTTTCATGGATACGAAGAGCCCTTTCCAATATCTCTTTTTCATCCATATCTTCTCTCAGTTCGATCAGTACCTTCGGGACCCTCATCTGGCTCTTCATCGCCATCTCCTGACTGCTCTTGATATTTTTCAATAGATAATCTATAGGATTGTTTTCCTCACTGAAAGGTATAGCCAAGGATCCCAGCTCGTGGAGAGCCTCACCGAAGACCTCTTCATAACCGTACATCCCCCCTATCCTTTTCTCCTCCTCGTATAGCTCCCTGGCCCTTTCGTAATCTTCTTTTTCGGCGAAGATCCAACCTTTGAGTTCCAGGAGCCTGCAGTACTCCTTCGAGGTCTCTTCTACCTCTTCCAATCCTGTATTCACATGATCCATCGCTTCTTCCAGGTCCCCTTTTTCGAGGTGAACATAGGCCATCTTCCGGTGTAATCTCTCCTTCTGTTCCTCCGCAGGATCTTGGTAGACTTCTTCAAGTCTTTCTAGACTTTTGTCGTACTCCTCCGTCAGCCTGAAAAGGTCTCCCAACAGTTCCAACGCTGTCTTTTTTTCGTCTTCAAGCTCTAGAGGGCCTTTTTTAACAAGATCCACCACTTTTTGAAAAAGGTCGATGGAGTCCTCGTAGGCATATATATCCATAGCCTGCTCTCCCGCTTTTTTCGTATATCTCACAGCTTCTTCGTATTCTCTAGCCTCGGCGTAATGATAGGCCAACTCGGAATAGATCTCTTCTATCGGACCTTTTTCAATCTCTTTTAGGTCATCCGCTACTTTTTTGTGGAATATCCTTCTCTTGGGTTTCGTGAGGTCATTGTAGATTATATCCCTCACCAGACCGTGAGAAAAGTGGAATACATCTTCTTTTGGGTCTTCATACCATATGTTATTGCTCACCAAAGCGTCGATATGGTCTAGAAGAGCTATCTCTTCCATCTCGGTGACGGAAGTGAGCAGTTGGAAGGACACTCTGTTGCCTATCACTGATCCCATCTGAAGTATCCTCCCGGTCTCGTTGCCGAGCCGACCAATCTTCCTTTCGATGACCTGTTCTACGAGGTCTGGTATCGGTATGTCCTCTTTTTTGGTGGGGAACTCATCGTTTTTTGGGTCCACCATCTTTTCTTCTTTCATCAATTCTAGAGTTTCCTTCACGAAAAGAGGGTTGCCTTCAGTTTTATCCAAGACGAGATCGATAAAATCTTCGGGTATCTCTTTCTTCCCCAGCAGTCTTTTGATGATCTCTTCCGTGGAGTCTCTTTTGAGGGCTTTCAATTCTATTTTTTCCAGCATCCTTTTTTGTTTCAATATATGGATCAGATCTTTCAGCTGATGATCACTGCCCACTTCTTCAGGACGGTAGGCCCCTACGAACAGGACGGGTACGTCCTTCAATTTTTCTCTCAGGTAGGAAAGGAGATTGATGGTTGCTTTATCTGCCCAGTGCAGATCGTCCAAGAAGATCATCAACGGGCTTTCGGAGGCGATCTTTTTCAAGTACTGAGCGCTGTCATGGAAGGTCGCTTCCTTTTCGGATTCGAATATATCCACATTTTCCTCCTCTTCTTCACTTCCCCTGCCCATGAAAGCCAAACCGCCCCAGGAGCCGTTTCTCTCCTCAGATTTGTTTTTATTTCTATACTGTTGAAATGCCTCTTTGAATGGGAGGTAGGGGGCTGCGGATTCATTTATGCTTTTACCGGATAGAAAATCGAAACCTTCTTTTGAGGCGAAAGATTTGACCTCTGAGACCAGCCTCGTTTTTCCGATGCCGGCTTCTCCTTCAACGAAGACCATCTGAGAACCGGACTTTTTTGTTTTTTTGATGAACCTCTTCAGGGCCTTGATCTCCTCTTTTCGCCCCACAAATATCTCTTCCGGCTCTTCTTCTTTCCACTCCTTCGTTAGGTCTATCACGTCGTTTTCTTCGATCAGATTCAGGGCCTTGATCATCGGGTTTTTATCATCTATGTATTCATCGATGTTTTTGAGCTGTATCTTCTCAGAGCCTTTTTCATCCTTCAATGTCACTTCCTTCTCATCATATCTATCTTTCAGATCACTAGCCTTTTTGTACCCTTTCTCGTTGAGAGTGTAAACTTTGCGCTTTCTTTTCAGACCCTTTACGTGCTTTTTTTCCTCTTTGACCATGCCGTCGTCTTTTAAGCTCTGAAGCAGTTGTACCACCCTTGCTCTGCTCACGTCTATGTTCTTACTTATCCCCTGCTGGCACAGTTCCAGCGGAACTTCAGAATTCTCACGGAATTTTTTGGCGTTCCCTAATAGATGTAAAAGAAGTCGTTCTCTAGCTCTAACGGCGACCATGCTACTCACACTACAATAATTTGGTTATATAAATCTGACGTAGGAGAGGTGTTTCAAAGGGGGAGCAAAAACTTTTTTATATCACACCAAGAGTAGAGCTCTTGCACCATTGACCTCTATAGTGGAGTTCTGATACGGAACTCATGGAAGGTCGTGCGAAACCGATGAAATGTGTGGACAGGTACCTGTCCGAAATGAGGTGGAAAAGATATGGCAGATAAAGTGTTTGTAAACTTTGAGGTTCCCGACGAGTTAGTTGATAAGACGTACGAAGCAGTAGAGATAGCTAGAGACACCGGTGAAGTGAGGAAAGGCACGAACGAAGTGACGAAATACATTGAAAGAGGAGAAGCCGTCCTGACGGTTCTAGCCGAGGATGTGAACCCGCCGGAGATATTGGCTCATATGCCGCTGCTGTGCGAGGAAAAAGAGGTGACTTACTCGTATGTTCCTTCACAGAAAGAGCTCGGTGCCGCAGCGGGCATCGACGCCGGGGCGGCGTCCGTGGCTATAGTCGACGCCGGTGATGGAGAGCAGATGCTCGAGGACCTGAAAAAGAAACTCCAGGGCCTTAAATGAAGGCTAAATGGAGAAATATAACCAAATAAAAAGAGGAGTCTAAAATGGCTTCGGATGATAGTATCCCTGGTGAAGTTGTCGAGATAGTAGGTAGGACCGGGATGAGCGGAGAGGCTACACAGGTGAAGGTCAGAGTATTGAAAGGCGAGGACGAGGGAAGGATAATAACCCGGAACGTCATGGGCCCTGTTCAGAAGGGCGATATCCTCATGCTCAGAGAGACGGCTAGAGAAGCAAAACAGATAGGTGTGAGATAATATGCCTGAGAAGAGAGAATGTACTTTCTGTGGAAATCCGATCGAGCCCGGCACGGGCACGCTCCACATCCGGAACAACGGCCACATCTATCATTTTTGCAACAGCAAGTGTAAGAGGAACATGCTGGAGTTGGATAGAACCGCTAGGGAAACGAGATGGACCAAGAGACACGCTCAGGAAAAGGCGATAAAGACCTACCGGAAGAAAGATAAGGAGGAAGAAGAGAGCGGCAAGAAGAAGATCCTCCGGAAGAAGGATTGAGAGGTGTCAGCTTGCAGACGACTTTTTTGATGGTGAAACCCGACGGTGTACAGCGTGGTCTGATCGGTGAAGTGATCTCCCGCATAGAAGATAGAGGGCTTCGGATAACCGCCGCGAAGATGATGCAGCTGGACAGGCCGACGGCCGAAGAGCACTACGCCGAACACGAAGGCAAAGATTTCTACGAATCCCTTTTGAACTACATAACTTCGGGACCGGTGGTGGCTATGGCCGTTGAAGGAAGATCAGCTATATCTTTGGTCAGAACCATGGTCGGAGAAACTGACCCGCGGGACGCCTCGCCCGGGACGATCAGAGGCGACTATGGTATAGATATCGGTAGGAACATAGTCCATGCCGCCGATTCGGAAGAGAGCGCCGAGAGAGAATTGAACATCTTCTTCGACGAATCGGATTATCTCGATTATGAGAGAGTCGAAGAGGCTTGGGTGTACGAGTGAGAGCGAAAAGGTTCTGATATCTCGGTCAAATATTTTCTCCTTTTTTTTCTTGTCTTGAGCAGTTTTCGTTAGACATCTTCCGAAACTTTTATAAAGAAAAACCTCGCTTATACTATTGTCTGACGTAAATGTGGTTAACGTCGGACTAAAACAAATAAAGGTGGCTCAGGTGTCGGACACTAAACGTATTACCGTCAGAATCCCCGTAGATATGGCCGAAGAGCTCGATGACCTGGTGGAGAAGGGAGAATATTCTTCGACCTCCGAGGCTATCAGGACCGCTATAGATGATTTTATAAAAAATAAGAACGCTCCAGAGCATATATCCAAGGTCACAGTCGATCTGCCGAAGAAGAAGGTCGGCGAGATCGAAAATCTGATCGAAAGGGGTGATTCAGTGAATGTAGATGACGCGATAAGAACTGCTGTAAGAGAGTACGTGAGAGAAAGGATAAAAGAATACAAGAGAGACATCGAGGATTGAGAGTTCTCTCGAAGATGTGTAAGACCACCTATCGCCGAATAGACTATCTAGGGTCGTTGCTATGAAAAGAAGGAAAAATAGAAAGAGTCCGGTTTCCGATATGGATATCTACGTAGTGGGAGTCGGAGGTGGAGGAAATAACAGTATAGACCGGCTGAGCAGGATAGGCGTTTATGGCGCAACGACGATAGCGGTCAACACGGACAAGGATCACCTGAAAAACAAAAGAGCTAATAAGAAGATGCTGATAGGCAGGGAATTCAACCGGGGGATGGGCGCAGGGGGTAATCCCTCTGTAGGCAGGGAATGTGCAGAAGCGGCGTACGGTGGGTTCAAAAAGCTATTTTCTGGGGCGGACCTCGTCTTCTTGACGACCGGATTGGGAGGCGGCACCGGTACTGGAGCCTCTCCTCTCATAGCCGAAGTCGCTAAACGGAGCGGGGCCATGGTGATAGGCATCGTGACCCTTCCGTTTTCCGTCGAGGGCAATAGAAGACGATTGGCCTGGAGAGGAGTTCAGAAGATAGAGGATTACGCCGATTCCACAATCACTTTGGACAACGATAAGCTTCTAGAGGTCAGCCCCGAGATGCCGCTGGACCGTGGATTCGGTATGATGGATTCTGTCATATCCGACTTCGTGAAAGGCGTGACCGAAACCATCACCCGGCAGTCCTTGATAAATCTAGATTTCAACGATCTTCGATCGGTGCTCGGCTGTGGTGGTTATTCTACCGTGCTCACCGGGGAAGCTCACTGCGAAAATCCCGAACAGGTGGTGAAAAGTGCCGAAGGTAATCCGTTCCTGGACGCGGACTACAAAGGCGCTAAAAGAGCACTGATCCATCTATCGGGTGGGTCACAGGGTCTCTCGGTCCGGAAGACCCATGACGTGGTGGGAGCTGTCACTTCCAAACTCGATTCCAATGCTTCGGTGATAGTAGGCGCCAGGATAGACCACAGCTTGAAAAATAAGATCAAGATGATGGCAGTATTGACAGGTCTTGAAAAACGTAATATAAGACCCGCTTTAGAGAGAAAAACTGTCCCAGGGATTCGATAGTGTTTTATCGGCGAAAAGGTTTTAACGTTGCTTGGATGTTATACGAGGCGAGATGAGTATAAAAGGAAAGGAAGGACTGTCTGACGTGATGAAAGAAGGCAGCGACGGCGTGTATGTGGATATCACGGTATCTCCAGACTCTTCTACCCGTAAGATCGACGGAGTGAACCCTTGGCGGGAGGAATTGAAAGTCAGAGTTGAAGAGAGAGCCGAAGGAGGAGAGGCGAACAAAGCCGTGGTAGGGTTGTTCGCGGACGTATTGAAACTGCCCGAGAATCGCATCACCATAACCAAGGGAAGGAAGACAAAGCATAAGAGGCTCTTCATCCCTGATGTGAGAAAAAAGGACCTAGAACGGGCGCTGCTTAAAAAAATAGGAGAAAAAAGATGAGATTGAAAGAGGAACTGGAAGGGTTGATGGAAGTTCTCAAAAATATCAAATCCGAGAGGAAAGAGATCCCTATCATAGTCGAGGGCAGGAAGGACGTGGAGGCTCTGAAGGATCTCGGCATCGAGAGGAAGATAATAAAGATAAAGAGGGGAAAATCCATCTTCCGCATAATCGAGGAATTGAGAGGAAAACACGAGAAGGTCATAATATTGACCGACTGGGATCCAACGGGAAGAAGGTTGTGTTACAAGGTCAAGAAGGCCTGCGAATCTAACACAATAGAGTACGATATAGAATACAGGAAGAGGATGATAAAGTACCTGAAAAAAGAGGTAAAGGATGTTGAAAGCATACCCTCCTTTGTGAAGAGAGCGGAAAGGACACTCGGCCGTCGGATCGAGTTGAGGGAGGCGTAAAGCATAGGAAAATATTAAATTTTACAAATCAATAGGGGTATCGATTCACGATGAGCAGAGTAAAAGTCATCAAGGATGTGACGGAGTTGGTCCCGATACTTAGAGCGGTGAGCACCAAGACGAAGAGAGACGTTTATACCGATCTGGCAGAGGATTGGAAGACCAAGGAAGAGATCGAGGAAGAATATGGGGATGAGGGCAAGAAAGCCTTGAAACTCTTCGATAAGATGAAGCTGGTTGAGACGAGGTGGCAGCATACCGGCAGGGAGACCCGCCGGGCCTACCACACTTATTATTCTGAAGTGCATATCGACGCTTCCGTGCCCATAGCCAAAATAAGTGATGTGCTGTACGCCGCCATGATAGATGAAGAGGAATTCGAGGAGATCGAAGAAGACATATTGGGATCGGTGAGAGAGGGCACCACATTCGCCAACGATATAAGTAAAAAGATAGGACACAGCGACACCACACTCGAAAGTCTGGTAAAAAGATCCGTCAAACTCAATTACAAGGGTCATAGAGTGGAAGAGATAAAGGAAGGTGAATAGAGATGGACCTTGGAGATATTAGTGATCCATTCTCGGATATGTCGGAGGAAGTGCTCGCTTTACTTTCGGGTGTAGCTATGATAATCACATTTATATTCTTCACCTATGCCATCGTCCCACTTTATGGAGATCATTCTTGGGTAGTCTGGTTCTCTCTGTTGTCTCTTTTTGTATGCTTCGGCGTCCCTATCTTTTTAAATCTGTCCGACATCACTCTTGTTCCTGATATGGTGGGATGGCTGTTGAGCGGTATAATGCTCGCGCTCTTCGGCTGGATCATATTCCATGCGGGATATTACGAAGACGTTTTATCTCTCCAGTACATCATACCCAGCGGTTTACTGGGTTTTTCTTCATCCTATCCTCTGACAAAAGGAGTGCTCGTCCCGCTGCTGGGCGAAGGAGCGTGGGATGTCTTTGAAAGCGAGGAAGAGTTCGAGGAGGAGGAGCTTGAAGAAGAGGAGCTTGAAGAAGAGGAAGAATTTGATGAAGAGTTTGAAGAGGAGGAAGAATTTGAAGAATTCGAAGAGGAAGGATTCGAAGAGGAACCGGAAGAAGAAAAGAGTTTTGAAGAAGACGAAGGTCCATGGTGAGATGAATTGTCATCGGTATTGAGGTTGGGACACAGACCGGATCGTGACAAGAGGATGACCACCCACGTGGGTCTGACCGCCCGGGCCTTCGGTTTGGACAGTATGTACATGCCGGAGTTGGACGAGAAGGTCAGGAACACGTTGAAAGACGTGTCCGATAGGTTCGGCGGAGATTTCGAGGTGAAGGAAAGGAGGGATTGGCGAAAACTGATGAAGGAGTGGTCAGGTGACGTTGTACATCTGACGATGTACGGATCGGATATAGATGATTTTTTTTCTGAGCATGATATCAAGGAGCCTCTTCTGGTGGTCGGTTCTCAGAAAGTGGCCAAAGATGTTTATGATATGGCGGATTTTAACGTTTCCATCGGTAATCAACCCCATTCGGAGGTGGCGGCGCTCGCTGTATTTTTGGATAGATTCAACAAGAGGTCTATGCCGGAGATGAGATCGGGAGAGATGGGCATACTGCCGTCGAACGGTGAGAAAAGAGTAGTTGATTATTCCAAAGTACCATCTGCAGAAGAGTGTTTTGAACTCGCCCGTGAAAGGGGCATGGACGATGAGTTGATGGCCCACACCATAGCTGTCTTGGAGAGAGCCGTACACCTTCAGAGCGAACACGGAGGTGACCTCCGCCTCATAATCGCCGGAGCGCTTTTACACGATATAGGCCGTACTGTCTCACACGGGGTTGACCACGGAGTGGAGGGAGCCGACATAGTGAAAGAAAATTCGTGGTCCGAGGAGCTGGAGAAGATCGTGGAGAGGCATATTGGCGGGGGGATAACCAAAGAAGAGGCTGAAGATGCTGGTCTACCCGCGAGGAGCTACGTTCCCCAGAGTCTAGAAGAAAAGATCGTCTGTCATGCTGACAACACTGCGGGAGGTAGGGAAAGGTTCGAAGATCTGGTCCAGAGGATCGAACAAGCGGGGCACCACGAGAGCGTAGAGAGGATGAGAGAGCTGGCGAAAGAATTCGAAGAGGATTTATAGGTCTTTTTTCATATGGAAGGTGGTGAGAACTTGGCTTCAGAAACCAGCGGAACGGTGCCATCCGACCTTACTGGAAACGAGTTCGTAGTTGATCAAAAATTCTTCTCACTCGGGAAGAAGTATTTCATAAAAGACGAGACGAGAGAGACTGTGGCTTACTGTGAGAGGGAATCCCTCTTCAAAGAGGGTTTGGCCGTGTACACGGACGAAAGCAAATCGGAAGAGCTCTTCAGCATCAAGCAGAAGAGCCTGACCAAGTTCACGGGGCTTTTTGAAGTGATGGCGTCCGACGGAAGCGTGGTCGGTTATCTTCGGAGAAAGGGATTCAGATCGTTGGTCAGGGACGAGTGGTCCGTTCTAGATCCTGAAAAAGAGACCATAGGATCAGCGAGAAGCGACTACCTTTTGAAGGACATCGCCAGGATGAAGTATCTCAAAAAGATACCCTACCGGTATGAACTGTACCACGGCGGAAAAAAGATAGGCGTATACAAGCAGAGATTGACCCTGCTGAGGAATTCCTACAAGATGCAGATAAAAGAGGACGGAGGATTGGATAGGAGACTGCTGCTGTCCCTGGCGATCTGTTTGGATGCGGTGGAAGAAAAGTATAGAAAGTTAAAATATAGGAAAGGTTTTTTGGCGCTATTTTAGTACTTCGCCGGCACTGATATCCATCATGACGAAGCCTGAATTGGCTTTGGGGTAGAAGTCCGTGGATTTCTGAGGCATCCGTTCGCCGTTTTTAGCGACCCTCAGCACCTCTTCTGGCCTTGTAGCGTTCACCAGGAATGCGACCGAAGCTTCTCCTTCTTTCACTTTTTTCACAGCGTCGTCCGACCAGCGTTCATAGGAGATGTCCTCGTCGATGTGAAGGTCTCCCAGGTCCATTATCCCCCGGAATATCACGTCCCTAAGGACAACTACGTCCAGGCCCTTGTAATCTTTTGAGTAATCTTCGGACATGAATCTTTCTACCGCCTTTCTATCTTTCAGGCGCAGCCCGAGGGTCCTTTCTCCGTCGAATAGCACGAAAGAGGTGGTGTCGTCGTTGTTTTCAAGGTAGTCCTCGAACCCGTCTTCTGGGACCTCGCTGATCTTAAAGTATTCCTTCAATTCTTCTATGTGTTCTTTTTTCACTCTTTCTTTCAAAAGCAGCCTGTGTCCCGGGAGGATCTTTAAGCCTGGGTCCTCCACCGGCACCATGTAGGTCATGCGCCAGTTGAACGCCTCCCTGTCTTGGTAATCGGGGTTCTTTTCCCTCATCTCGTCCCTGTAAGTCACGGCCGTTTCGTACCTGTGGTGGCCGTCTGCTATGACGACCTGCTCGCCTTTTAGGACTTTTTCGACCCTTTCTATCTTCTCTTCATCCTCTATCTTCCATACCCGGCTGTGTACACCTAGATCGTCCGTAGCCTCGTAGAGCGGTTCTTCTTCCGCTATCTCGTCGAAAAGGTCTATGGTTTCTTTTTTGGGATCGCTGTAGAGCATGAAGCCCGCTTCTAGGTTCTTTTCCGTCGCTCTCAACATGTTCAGCCTGTCTATCTTCGGGCCCTTGTGAGTTTCTTCGTGGGGAAGTACGATCTCTTCTTCAAAGGGGTGAAGCTTCACGGCCGAGATGAAACCCTTTCTGGTGTACTTCTCACCCAGCACTTCGAAGTCTTGATAGTAAATGTAGATACCTGGGGATTCCTCTCTCTTCAGTACCTCTTCTTCCATCCACTCCTGCAGCCGCTGAGCAGCCATTTCGTACCTGTTCTCTTCCTTTGGCAATATGAGCCTGCAGTAGTTGTACTCGCTCTTGTCGTAGTATTTTTTCTGCATCTCCTCAGAGATCTTGTCGTAGGGCTGAGTTATCACGTCCTCCGTGTTTTTGAGCTTTTCCTTGTTGTACTGTATCCCTTCGAAAGGCAGTATCTCTACCATATTGGTCCCTCACTTCAGCTCATCTATTATCTTCTCGGCCGCCTGAGTACCCGCTCTGATCTGTCCCTCTTCGGTCTGCGCACCTATATGCGGTGTCGCGTGGAAGTTGTCGAGGGTGAGCAGAGGATTATCTTCAGGAGGTTCTTCGGCGAACACGTCTTTGCTGGCGAACCTGATCATCTCGTTTTTTAACGCGTCGTAAAGGGCGTCTTTGTCCACTACACCGCCGCGTGAGCAGTCCACCAATACAGCGTCGTCTTTCATCTTTTCTAATTCTTCGCTGCTGATCAGATGGTGTGTTGCCTCGTTATGGGGGACGTGTATGGTGATGATATCGCTCTTTTTGAAGAGTTCGTCCATCTCGACCATGGTTGACGGTTCCGGCTCTTCTATATCTAGCACGTCGAATGCTAAGATGTCCATACCGAAGGCGTCGGCTCTTTCAGCAACGGCCTGCCCTATATTGCCGTAGCCCACGATACCCAAAGTTTTTCCGTGGATCTCGTTGCTAGCCAGTTCGCTCTTGATCCACTCACCGTTTCTAAGGCTGTTGGTCCCGGCCACGATATCTCTATAGCTCGCCAGTATGTGTGTCATGGTGAGCTCCGCCACGGATATGGTCGTAGCCGTCGGGGTGTTGTAGACCGCTATGCCCTTCTCTTCGGCGTAGTCGAGGTCTATATTGTCTAAGCCTATACCGGGTCGGCCTATGACCTTCAGGTTTTCCGCGGCATCGATGGTGGGTTCTCTCACTTTTGTGGAGCTCCTCACCACCAGGGCGTGGTAGGGCGGCACCTTTTCGGTGAGCTCTTCTTTCGACATGCCGAACTCTTTTTCAACTTCTAGACCGGCGTCTTCCAGCATCTCTACGGCTTCTTCCGCTACAGGGTTACATATCAGAACTTTTTTAGCCATGGTTATCACAGCCCCGCTACATCTTCTATCGCATCGGTGAGCTCTTTGACATCATCTACCGTGTGATCTCCCATGTGGCCGATACGGAAGGTCTTCTCTTTGAGTTTAGAGCCGTAGCCGTTGGCGAAAGCCAGGTCGTACTTTTCGTTCACTTCTTTTATCGTTTCTGCCACGTCGATACCCTGCGTGTTCTTTATGGTACTGACCGTCTGAGACATGTAGCCCTCTTCGGGGAACATATCGAAGTGCTCGTAAGCCCATTCTCTGGTATATTTGGCCATCTCCTTGTGCCGTCCGTCTCTTTGTCGGTGTCCTTCTTTCAACATGTGTTTCATCTGCTTCCTGTAAGCCAGCATGAGAGAGATCGCTGGAGTGGAGTGGGTCTGGCCCTTCCTCTTGTAATAGTCTATGCTCCTCTGGAACCCTCCGTACCAGGAGGCCGAGTCCTTCTCCTTCTCGTGCTGGTACGCTTCGTCGTCCACCACGCAGACCGCTAGACCAGGAGGCATCGCGAACGCCTTCTGGACCGACGTGAAGATCACGTCTATGTTGCTCTTTTCTATATCTATATAGTCGCCTCCAAGAGCTGAGATGGCGTCCACGATGAAGAAGGTGTCTGGGAAATCTTCCATAACCTCTCCTATCTCTTCGAGCGGGTTCCTTACGCCCGTAGAAGTTTCGTTCATCACGCATGTGAAAGCATCGTAATCGTCCTTCTCTAAAGCTTCCCTCACATCCTCTGGTTTTACCGCTTTCCCCCATTCGTATCCGAGTCTTGTGACGTCTTTTCCAAGCCTCTCCGCCACGTTTGCCTGCCTCTCGCTGAAACTCCCGCAGGTAGAACAGAGGACCTTTTCATCCACCAAGTTCAGTATGGAGGATTCCATGAATTCCGTTCCGGAAGCTGTGAGTATTATCACGTGTTTGTCGGTATCCAAAAATTCTTTCGTATCTTCAACTATAGTAGTATAAAGATCGGTCATCCTGTCCATCCGATGTCCGAACATCGGTACATCCATCGCTTTGATTACTTCGTCCCTTACCTGTGTGGGTCCAGGGATGTATAATTTTTTATCTCTCATATTAATCCACCTCACTGCCGCATGAGATATAGGATATATAACGGTTGTGATGAGGGGTGAAACAACATGTTTTTATAGTGATTGTTACTCATAATTAATTTGGTGAACCGTCATTAGTGAGATATCCAAGGCCATATCTGATACGGCCTACCAGGCCTACGAAAAAAAACTGATAAAAGAGATAAAAGAGAAGGGTGAGATCCCGACCCATCTAGCCGTGATCATGGACGGCAACAGGAGGTTCGCCAGGCAGCTGGGCTTGGAAGAAGGATCGGGCCATGTAAAAGGCAAGGAGAAATTGGAAGATATGCTGGATTGGTGTACAGACCTGGGTATAAAGGTCCTCACCGTTTACGCCTTTTCAACGGAAAATTTTAGAAGAGATTCGAAGGAAGTCAGGGATCTGATGAAACTCTTCAAGAGAAATTTCAAGAAGGCCGCCGAAGACGAAAGGGTCCACGAGAAGGAGATAAGGATCAAGGCTATAGGCAACATCGAAGAACTACCTCCTGATGTTAGAAAATCGATATCCTATGCGGAGGAGAAAACGAAAGATTATGATAATTACTTCTTCAACATAGCTGTCGGCTATGGAGGACGCCAGGAGATAGTTCAGGCGATCCAGAAGATAGCAGAGGAGGTGAAGAACGGCGAGTTGGACGTTGGAGACATAAACGAAAACGTGTTCGCCCAGAGACTGTATACTTCGGATTTCCCCGACCCGGACCTGATATTGAGGACCAGCGGCGAGGAGAGGATCTCTAACTTTTTGTTATGGCAGTCGGCCTATTCCGAACTCTACTTCACGGACGTCTATTGGCCCGGCTTCCGAAAGATAGATTTTCTGCGAGCGGTGCGCTCTTACCAGGACAGGAAGAGAAGGAAGGGTAAATGAGGAATAGAATGATCTGGCTCTGAAGATATTTTTTTCGAGAGAAGTTATGTCTGGAGGTAGAGCCTGGCGCCGCCGGAGTCGTATATGCTGGCGGAACTCCTCGATACATCTGCTTCGTATCTTCCGAGCTCTTTCACCGCCGTGGTGTTCCCGTAGCGAATCTCTATGTAGTTGTTGAAGTGATCGGTGAAGAGGATGGGGCTGAGATGTCTGTCCGTTCTGGGTATAGGGTAGCCGTAGGGCTGGTCTGGAGGCATCTTTCCTCGGGAGCGGAACTGGTACGTCGGTGAAGCGTCTTCGCTGGTGGTTGTTTCAATATATCTGAAGATCCCTTCGTGGGTGTCGGTGACGTAAACTCTATCGTCGAGATTTGACTCTGCATGGAGTCCTGCACGGTAGGCTGGATCGGAAGGGGTCTCGATGGCGTCGATGCTGTTTTTGGTGATGGGTACGGTGAGGAGGAAGGCCGCTATTATCACTATGGCCGCGATTCTTGTGAGGTATTTAAGGTCCACTGGAAGGAGGTCCTCGATGGGCTGCAGGATGGTGAACTTTTTGGTGGAGTGTTTTAAAAGGACCACACCGAGTATGGAAGCCGGGATCAGTGAGTACATGAAGGCCCTCTCGATGTAGAGGCCGTCGTGTGTCAGAGGGTAACTGAGCCAGAGGTAAATAGAGAAGAACCACGCTCCCAGTAGGAGAGCTTTTTTGGAGTCCGCTTTATAAAGAAAGATGAGCCCCAAAAGAGCTAAAAGCGAATGGAATCCGCCTGCCAGCATCCTCAATTGGTTGACGAACCCGTACCCGAAGCTGGTGGCTGTGGGTCCACCCAAAGAGAGTTCCAGCGTTCCTTCCTCTAACCCTCTGTCGAAGTCCTGGTACACTTCGGTCATGTATTCACCTATGGTGGGGATGGAGGCGTAGAGGAGGGCCGCTATTATACCAAAGATCAGAAGCATGGGCACGAACCTGGAGAAGTAGTTCCATTCCTCTTCCTCCCTGAACGAGATGAACATGACGAGGGTGAGAGCGAACAAGTTGAAAGCCGTGATTATAACCATGCCGGGGTGAGCCGGGATCAGGGCTAGGAGGACGACACTGGTGACCACTCCCAAGCGGTAGTTCTGTTTCTCGAAGTATAGGAAGAGCGCTAACCAGAAAGCGGTCCATATCATCATGCCGAAAGGTTGTCTTGCCAGGTGGTACTCCATGTACCAGTTGAGTGCGAGGAAAGTGAGGGGAGCTATCGGCGCCCACCTTGTGGAGATTTTCCTCGCCATGGTGAAGATGAAGAGAGCGATGGTGAACGCGAGGATCGTCGGGAAGAGTCTGGCGAGCGTTAAAGCCTCTATGTTCAGGACCATCAAGATGTTGGCCTGGAATATGTGCGAGGCCGGGAAAGCGATCGTGTCCATGTTCCAGCCGCCCGTTTCGACTATTGAGAGGATCTGTGGGATGACGTGATACTGGTCGAAGACCGGAGGCAGATCGTGAACGATGGTGGGAAGGGAGTAGAGGTAGAATACAGGCGGTAGAATGCTGACGAGTCCTAGGTACTTTCTTCTGTATTTTATCGAGAGCAAGATAGCGGTGATGCAGAGAAGGAGGCCTATGTAGAAGGCCGGGTGGAGAGAAGAAGCGTACCACGCTGTTGAAGGTTCTGGGGCCCCGGGGTCGGTTTTCAAAACGGTGAACAGAAGTGAAAATAAACTAGCGGCTAGTAAAAATATGTGGAATCTTTTTCTCCTCACCGACTCGTTTAGTGGTCTCACGTTCTCTAATCGACATGGACTATCTAAATTTTTTCTTTTCGGTCCTATGATGGAACTATGAAGACAGTGAAGGATATGAAAGAAAAGGAGAAGACCTTGAAAGACGAAAGGGAAGATGCGATGTAGATTTCCCAGCCTAGATCGTAGAGGACAACTGCCCACTTAACGTGCATGCGGATATGGATGAAATCACGTTGTTATAAAAATATAGATGTGAGGATAAAGGCTAAATACGATATCAAGCTAAGGATATATTGATAAACGAGAGAGTTTGAGAGAACGAATCTTGTTTGGCTGAAATCACTCAGCGGTTTGGCCCGAGCCTTCGCGGCTGTGAGGATAGGATCGGTGGGAGGAGAGTAGGGTCTTGTCAAGACGTATTGTAGAACCGTGCTCACCACCAAATACTTTTGCGAGAAAAAATGTAGCCGTTGAAGGTTAGGAAAGAAGGAATAACTATTTAACCGAAATGTTATCTTATAAAGAGATGAGGTTTGGTAGAAAAGTGTAATACGATGCTCAAGGAGGCCAGGTTGGATGAATAAACCGGAAGCGTTGAAGAAAGATCACAACGTTCCCGACGAAGACGAAGACGTACTTCTCGGGATACCCGCGTATAACGAAGAGTTATCCATCGGTTCAGTTCTACATAAATCTAAAAAAGTCGACGTTGTGGACGATATACTGGTTTTAGATGACGGCAGCTCCGACGAGACCTCCGAGATCGCGAAAGAATTGGGTGTAAAAGTCGTCAGGCATAAAAAAAATGCGGGAAAAGGAGCGGCTATACAGACCATAATGGATTATGCTGAAGAGAATAGATACGATTATCTGGTTCTGATAGACGGCGACGGCCAGCACAACCCGTACGAGATACCGAACGTTCTGGATCCTGCTTTGAATCCCGGGGCCGACTTGGTCGTCGGGGCTAGATGGGGTGAATTGACCGAGATGCCTTTCTACAGAAAGATCGGCAAGAACGTCTTAGATTATTTCACCCCGGGCGGGGATAAAGCCAAAGACACCCAGAGCGGCTTTCGAGTATTGAATAAGAAGGCTATCAAAAAACTTGACTTGGAGAAGCTCGACTTCACCATAGAGTCGGAGATGGTCACCAAGGCGAAAGATAAAGGTCTGGAGATAACACACGCCAGGATCTCATGTAGATACGACGGGGTGGAGAACGCGAGCACGGAAGGTCCTATCGCCCATGGACTAGGTGTATTGAACAAGCTCATCCGTCTCACCGTCGAAAGAAGACCGCTGTTCTATCTCGGTCTGCCCGGCCTAGCTTTTTACATCGCAGGTCTGATAACCGGTATAATAGTGATCAGGACCGCGACCCAACATCAGGTATTGTCTGTTGGTTACGGTCTACTCACCATCGTCTTCATAATAATGGGCTCTATATTCGTTACGAGCGGATTCATCTTGAACGAGATAAGGCGACTGATGAAACAGGAATCTAAGGAGCACCAGAAACAGAAGGAGATCGTTCAGGAATGAAGTAGCTTGGTAGTGAACGCCGGTTTGTATCGAGTATTTGGCGATGAGAATAGGGCTGGTTGGAAGAGAGGGTAGTATGTGGTGATTTGTGGATTATAAATTATTGTTTAGTATTAGTGTTGAAAAGCATATTGAAAAAAAATTTGGAATTTACCAAAAAGTATTAGTAAAATTCTTATAGTCGGAGTGTTTTCTCAATAACATACACGATAATTAACAAAATTGTTAAGGTTAGTGTGTTTAAATGAGAAAAAGTTTATTAGATAAATTAGCTCAGAAGGGTCAAACATTCACCGTTGATGAAGCTTTGGAGTTATCGGAAGTAAAAAGAGAGAGTTTGCGTGTTATACTTTCTAGGCTAGAAGAAAAGGGCTGGATAGAAAGGATCGAAAAAGGAAAGTATATGCTCATACCCGTGGGAAGTGAAAAAGGGAAATACACATTAGACGAATTCGTTTTAGCTTCTACCTTGGTTGAACCGTATTGTGTAGGTTATTGGAGCGCTCTCAACTATCACGGTTTTACGGAACAGATACCCACGACGGTTTTTGTCCAAACCACTTCGAGGAAGAGATGGAGAGAGAGGAAAATATTTGGCGTGAACTTTAAGATAGTCAAATTGAAGAAAGAAAAATTCTTCGGTAAAGAGACTCTCTGGTCTGGTGATGAACAAGTGAATATAACAGATAAGGAGAAAACAATCGTTGATTGTTTGGATAAGCCTAAGTATTGCGGCGGGATTATTGAGGTGGCTAAAGGGTTTGAGTCTGAAGATTACGATAATGGGAAGATATTGGATTATATAGATAGGATCGGTAATACTGGTGTTCGGAGACGTTTTGGATATCTGTGTGATCTTTACGATGTGAATATCGATATCCCAACTGTAGATACAAAGAACTATCTTAAGTTGGATCCCACCATGCCTGACAAAGGAGATAAAAGTTCGAAATGGCGATTGATCGTTAACGTTGATGAAAATGAATTGAAGGCTTGAAGATGATCCGTGATAGTGAGATCAAAAAGAGAGCGAGGAAGAATGGTGTCCCTGCTAGTACTATCGAAAGGGACTATACCCAGAGTTGGTTTCTCAAGAACTTAGCTAACGACGATATGCTCCTGAAAGGTGGGACAGGTATAAAAAAGGTATATTTTGACGATTACAGGTTTTCTGATGACCTTGATTTTACGTTAGTGAAAAGATTAGATAAAGACGATTTTCGGATTTTGATAAAAGAAGCTATTGAAAAGACTGTAAATGAAAGCGGGATAAACTTTGAAGAGGATTTTAAGATAGATGAAGTTAAAAATGGATTTAAAATCGAGGTGTATTTCCGGATATTAAGAACATCTGGGAGCCCTCTAAAGATAAAAATTGACATGACCGATACTGATAAAGAGAAAGTCGTTCTCTCTCCTGAATATAGAAAAATATTTCACAGTTATTCAGATCAGATCGATGAAAAGGTAAAATGTTATCCCTTGGAGGAGATCATAGCTGAAAAGATAAGGTCATTATTTGAACGGACACGACCGAGAGATCTTTATGACATCTGGAAGTTGTATGAAAAGATAGATGAAGATACTGTGGAAGATGTTTTGAAGGAGAAATGTGACTTCAAAGAGATCGAAAGAGAGTTAGATGAATTACAAGGAAGGGAAGAGGATTATCAGAATAGTTGGGAAAACTCATTGAAACATCAGATGGAAGAGGTCCCTGAATTTGAAGATGTATTTGACTATGTTTTGAACGAAGTATTGATATAGTCCGACCCGCCCACCCTCGAACAAAATTTATTTTGTGAGAGAGGGGATAGATTTGGCAAAAAAGAAAGATATTGTGGAGTCTTCAATCGGGGCGTGGGGATATGAGGTTGATAGTGTTGAGTTTGTGAGACAACTTAGGAAATCAGATAAATGTAATGGAGATTAAACCCATGAAAGAGGCTGATAGAATAGAGAAAAAATTGGAAAGCTTGATGAAAAGTCTTGAGGAAGGTGTGGAGGAAGACCCCGAAGCTCATAAAAGATTGTTGAAATTGGGTGAAGAGATATCAGACAAATCTGATGTAGGTGAGAAAGCAGTGGATGAGTTTTTGAAAGAGAGGAAATCCTTGTAGTCAAGGTAAAATATTAAGGATTTTCCAATAATATTTCATATTGATACTTAAAATAATATTGTAGTGGGAATATGTCTAGAATAGTTCAAACGGATAAGAAAGGAAGGCTGTATCTCTCTAAAGGAATTAGGGAAAAGTACGGCCAAAAATTCCTTCAGATCGAGCTGGAGGATGAAATCAGCCTAATACCTATCTCTGACGATCCTGTTGAAGATCTACGGAAAGTTACAGACAAACTTAAAGGTAAATCGATGGAAGAGATGAAAAAGGAAATCAGAGAAGAAGCTTTGAGGGGGTGAAGTGTGGCTGATTATTATAGGGGAAGTATTCACAAATTGAAATTAGCTGACCAGATAGCGTCAAAGAGTGAATTGACGGAGGAAGATGTTGAAGAGATGAGTGAAGAGCTTAAAAAGAAGATCGCAGAACACTATTCTTGATCTTTGGTGATTGTATATTGAGAAAACTTTACTATTTATTAAGTAATCGTAAAACTTAACAATAAGGTAATCAGTATGGATTACATCTATGAAAGAACGAGTAATAACTACACTAGCAGAAGAAGATATCCAAATTCCTTCTAGTTGGATCACGAAGATATATTTGAAGTTAGAGCCTCCTAGAAAGTTTAAAAGGAAGGATATCGTTGGAGATTTAAATAATAAAAATCGGATCGATCAGTTCTTGAGGCGAGCAGTCGATTTTCATCTTTTAAAGAAGTTGGATAGAGGTGAATATTTTGCAGTCGACCCTTGTACAGCTATAAATTGCTGGGCTGTGGAGAACTACTATTCAGAACTGCTGGTGTTAGAATCATTTTTTGAATACATTGGGATGCAACATGCATTTTTGTGTTTGTCCGCGAATGAATATGCGGATTATGTCCCTGATAGACCTATGATGGTGACAAAAAAAGAGAGCGGATTTAAAAACGTAGATAGTTTTGTTCATGATTTCGAGTCTTGTGAACGATTAAAGCTTAAAGTGATGGAAAAAACATTTGAACTCCCTCTACTAAGTAGAGAAGAAACTGCACTACTGTTGATGAGTACTTACCTGTCTAGAGAAGTGAAGGCTGGAAAAGAGCTCATTGAAGATATCGATTTGAGTGAAGATGTCAAAAGCAAACTATCGGGTTTGGGGTATTCAGGATTTGATGTGATAGATTCTTCTTCCGCAGAGATAAAATTTCCAGGATGGATCAGAGAGAAGCAGGAAAAAGTTGGTATCGGAAGATTGAAGGAGATCGCTACAAGATGATAGGAGAAAAAGAACATAGGAGAGCTATCGAAAAGATCGCTGAAAAGTTCAAAGAACACGATATCGATCTATTGCTTTTGGGTAGTTCCTCGATATTGTACAGATACGGCAGTGTTAGGAGAACAAAAGATATTGATGTTCATCCTTTTCCTATCGAACCATACGTTGATTTCTATGAAGATCTAGAAGAGATCGTTGAGGAACTAGACGGTTCTTTTAATATAGAAACTGACGCATCTAGTATAACTCTTTTTGCTGAGATCGAGGGAAAAACTTTGACTATAGAACTGATCGATGCCGGTGGATCTCATTTTTTGACTAGGGAGGTTCTAGAAGATATGATCGATCAGGCGGATGAGGTGGATGGAGTCTTTGTTCCTAGTGATGAACATCTTATAGTTGCAAAAGCAGAAGCTTATATCGATAGAAATGAGGATGACCCAGCCAAAGAGAAATTCTTCGAGGATCTGATCGATATTCGAGAAAAGATCGAGGAAAAAGATCTCAAGTTGAATTATGATGAGTTAAAAAGGATCGTTGGATTAAGGCCTGAAAGAAAGCAAAATAGATTGACAAGTATAATCGATACACAGTTCTCTGGTCTATTCGATTAAGTTATTTTTGTTTGAATTGAGGGATCTTGTTTGTATAATACAAGTTTGCCAATTAAAGACATCAAAAATTTAAATATAATATTGGCTTGTGTAGGATTTGAGAGTGATCCTGTGATCTTTGGTTACTCCTGCTGATTTGGACCGAGCCTGTGTGGCTGTGAGGATAGGATCGGCGGGATGAGAGGATGGTATGTCGAGATGTTTATGAAGTGGTGTTTCATAATAGGATAAGAAGAATCGATGAAAAAGGGGGAAAGAGTATGACCATAAAGGAAGAAGATATATGGAGAGAAGATATCGATCAATTTTTACCATCAGTCTCAGATATGGTTGACATATCTAAAAAAGAAGTTTGTATCAGTTACGATCAGGAAGCTGATGTGGTATATATCAACTTCAAGAGATCCCCACATCATGATGACTCCGAATTGACTGGAGATGATATCGTCATTCGATACGAAGAAGACGAGATCATTGGGCTTACAGTTTTGCACGCGAGTAAAAGAAAGATTTGAGTTGGTTTGGGTTTTGACTATTAAACTTTGACCCTCCTCCCTAGGATGTCCAGTAACATTAAGTAAGTGAAGATAGATATATTGATTGTACGGAGGAAATGAAAGGTCGTGCTCACCCTGCGAGGATACAAACACAACTTTACGTCTACACCTCAGCCTATGTGATGGGCATTAGCCACGAGGATATAGGCCTCATGGTAGAAAATACAAGACTCTATAAAAGTTCAAAAAGTCGAGTCATTGACTATAATTGGATTTTGTGTGATCGGTGGAGACGGGATTATATCTGTGTATAGACAACCAGCTTGGATCGAGCCAGTATGGCGATGAGAATAGTGCTGGTTGGATGAGAGTGTGGTATGTGATTATTTGTGAATTATAAATTATTGTTTAGTAAGTTTTGAAGGGGATATTGTAAAATAGAGAATTTGGAATTTACCAAAAAGTATTAGTAAGAAAGGTAAGAATATTCATACTATGGAAGTAAAAGTGGCTAAGTTATCCAAAAAGGGGCAGATCGTAATCCCCTTGGCTATAAGAGAAGAAGTTAAATTGGACGAATCCGACGAATTTTTGGTTTTCGGGAAAGACGATATGGTCGTCTTGAAAAAGATAGATAAAGAGGCATTGGAAAAATCATTCGATGAGATCGTGAAACCATTGAGGGAAAAGGCCGAAGAACTAGATCTCAAGAAAGAGGACGTTGAGGGCATAATACATGAATACAGAGAAGAAAAAGCCAAGAGTGGTGCTTGACACTAATGTGTTGATATCCGGTATTTTCTGGGAAGGGAAGCCGGCCGAGATTATCAGAAAGGCAGAAGATGAAAAGATCGAAGTTGTGATTTCTGATCAGATCCTAGAAGAGCTAGAAGGGGTTTTAAAACGTCCCTACTTTGGAAACAATTTTGATTGTATAGGAAAAAAGATAAGAGAGATATCCATCAAATTCATTGAGATTTTTGAAGGTCCAATCGAACCGGATGAAAGTTTAGATGTGATAGAAAAAGATCAATCCGATAATAGAATATTGGAATGTGCGGTGGAAGGTGATGCCGAATTTATTATTTCTGGAGACAAACATCTCCTCGAACTCGAAGAATTCAGAGAAATGAAGATATTAGAACCAAGTGATTTTTTGGACCGCTATTTTTGACAGGAAGAAGGTCGAACTGACGTGTTGAACGTTAGTAAAAGAGAAGATAATTTGATAGTCCGACCCGCCCGCCCTTCCTCCGTTCCCCTAAACTTTTGAAATGAGAATTTCATCAAAAATAACATTGTTTTCGATTATCAACTGCGGTGGACATCAACCGCGCTTGATATATGAACTGTCATCCGCAAGGCTTTGCCTGAGGATGAAGTGGGACTAGTTCCACGCCAACCGTTCTTGATAATGAAACGGGGTAAATCAACAGGATTTCATCCTTCGATCTTTCGGTTTTAAACCTCAAGATATTTCAGGAATCAAATTCCTGATATCGAAGGAAATTATTTAAATTTCCTGTAGATCAACCGTGTTTGATATATGATCTAAGGTTGATGGAAGAGGTGAAAAAATAACTCTGGACCGTGTGGGTATCAACCGCAGGTGATAATTATGATGTGCGGTAGATGGGGTGGCCCGGAAGGGGTGGAGCTGGATTTGAAGAGTGTTGGAAGAGTGGTAGATTGGCTAAGAAAGAGGAGAACTGGCGGAAATTCATGGCTCATCCAAAGGATAATTCGGAATCAGACATTATATTTTAGAGAAGATGTCCGTGAAGTTTAAATATGTGTTTTACATATGTCTTACATGATGCTGTATATGAAAAGCTCTCAGCTGAATATAAGGACTTCTGAAACTCTTGTAGAAGAACTTGATTCTCTTGTAGACCATGGGATATTTAGAAATCGAACAGAAGCGGTAAATGAAGGGATTAGACTTCTTGTAAAACGATACAAAGCTATGAAGATAGCGGAAAAGATAGATGAAATAGCAGACGCGGATCATGGCAAAGAAGACTTAACCGAAGCGTTACTTGAGCTAAGAAGAGATGAAGATGTATGAAACAGTATTTAGATGGTGTTGATGGGTGGGTTTAAATAAATGAGTGGGATTATCTTATATGGATAAGTGATCGAGATGGTAAAAGATGAAGAAGAACTTCTGGAACGGATCAAACAAGATCCTGATGTGATGACCGGAAAACCAGTGATAAAAGGTACTAGGTTAACTGTACAATACATAATCGGATTGTTGGCTGAAGGAGCTTCTATCGAGGATATTTTAGATGAATATGATGATCTATCGGAGAAGGACATAAAAGCTTGTCTTCTCTTCGCCTCTAAATCGCTGGATCATACGCACGTTAAACCTTTGAAAGCAGAGGCGTAAATATGCGATTTATGGTCGATGAATGTACTGGTCCTGCAGTGGCTAGTTGGTTGAAAGAAAAAGGACACGAAGTTTTTTCTGTTTATGATGAAGCAAGAGGCGAAAAAGATATAGAACTTATCCGAAAAGCAAGTGCCGAAGGCTATATTTTGATCACCAACGACAAGGATTTCGGGGAATTGGTGTTTAGATTGAATGAAGATCATAGTGGAATAGTACTTTTGAGGTTGGAAGATGAGCGTTCCAAGAACAAGAAAAAAGTTTTGGATGAGCTTTTGGAGTTTCATAAAAGTGAACTGAAAGATAATTTTGTTGTCGTCACTGAAGAAGACGTGAGGATAATTGAGATGTGAGTGGTTGAAGTTTGTGAATGAAAAATTCCGACCCGCCTGCCCATGAGCAGAACTTGTTTCTGCGAGTAAAAGGAACTCGTTCCTTTACACGAACAAAATTTATTTTGTGATTTTGAGTAACAGTAGTTACTCCTTCCGCCACTTCAAAGAAGGTGGCGAGTTAGGGGAACCTGTTCTCCGCCACCTCCGTTCCCCTATGATGGTTGGAGCGAGAGGATCGATTATGAACAACGGTTGTTTTGATTATCATTTGCGGTTGATTTCGTTATGAACTGCGGTTGATATCCACCGTAGTTGATATATGATCTGTAGTTGACGGAAGTGGAGAAAAAATAACTCTGGATGAAGGTGGGATCAACCGTAGGTGATAATTCCACCGGAACGGGTTCCGGCTCTCACTCGACAATTATGTCTCGTGATCCGCAGCGTTAGCGAGGATCAAGGGATGAAATCCTACTGATATGATGTGTGGTGGATGGGAGAAGAGTGTTGGAAGAGTGGTAGATTGTCTAAGAAAGAGAAGAACTGGCGGAAATTCATGGCTCATCCGAAGGAAAGGGATGATTTTGACAGAGAAAAAGCCTAGGACAAGATCGGGATTTTGACGATGATCGTAAAATCATTGAAAAAGGCCAAAAAACTGGACCTCAAGAGAGGGGACATTGAGAGGATAATGGATGGAAAATATTTATATTGGAGTAACGTAGTAATTTACTACGGTGAAGGAATTGTCGAAGGCCGCTGTGAGTAAAGTTACCAGAAAGCATCAAATAACCGTTCCCAAAGAGATTAGGGATTCTATGTCGATAGAGGAAGGCGATTATCTGGCCTTGATAACAAACGGAGAAGAATTGATTTTGAAGAAATTGGAATTGCCGAGTTGGGATGAAGTGTACAAAAAGGGAGAAAGAAGTGCTGAAGAAAAAGAGATAACGAAAGAGGAAATCATCAAAGCTGTTAGAGAGGAGCGGAAAAAGGAATGAGAATCTTCTTCGATACAAATGTACTGATTTCAGCCTACTACTTCGACGGGAACGAACGGGAAGTCCTTTCAAAGATAATAGACTCGGAACATACACCTGTGATCTCTATGCAGGTAATTGAAGAAACTAAATCTGTGATGAATAATAAATTCGGTGAGAAGAGAGAAAATATTAGGGATTTTGTAGAGAGATTATTGGCGGATACGAAATTGGTAGGGGACCACACAATAGATATCGATGTTGAAGATGAAAGCGATAAAAATATAATCGGATCTGCGGTCAAAGCGGAGTGTTCTTACTTGCTTTCAGGGGACGAAGCTGTTCAGAATTGTGGTAGTGAGTTGGAAGATATAAAGATAATAAATGCTGGAGAATTTTTAGAAACTGATTGGGAATGAACTGAATGGAATAGAACAATTACTGATCCATCTCAATTGATGATCTTATCCATTTATTGGAAACGGTGCGAGAGTTTATTAGTGAAACAATTTAATTTTTTGATTGATGAATTCTCGATGGAAAAGATGGGTCTTGGTAAAAGAACTATATTCCGACCCGCCCGCCCTTCCTCCTCCCCGAAAATGGTTGGAAGGGAAAAGATCGATTATGAAGGATGGCAGTTGGAATTATCAAAGACAGCAGTTACCTGCGAAGGAATCAAAAGATTCCTTCTCTCTATACAGCTTCGATTGAAGCTGATAGATGCCATCGTTGATATATGATTCACCTGCCGCCCGTAACGCAAGTGAGGACGGAACGGATTTTAATCCTGAACGTTGTTGATAGCGAAATGGGTTAAAACTGCTATTGTTGATATCTACTGGAAAATCTAGGATTTTCCATCGATATTTGGGATTTCTTTGAAATTCCGAAACATATCAAAGATGGCAGACGGGATCGGGAAATGCGATCTCTAGATGTGATGATAACTGCTGTTGTTGATAATTGAGTGGAGGGATGGTGGGTTTGAAAAGTCAAAGAGTTTTGGAAGATTTGAAGAGTGGATTTAAGTAGTTTTCAAGAGAAGAGATTTTATTTGAATTGGGATTTAAAAAGCTTTGGAAGAAATAGTTCTCAATCTGAAGTTTTAAAATTAAAAATGTGGAAAAAAATAAAAATCAAAGATGACGTAAAGGGCGATGAAATCGACTCCACATAAAATGTGGGTAAAAATTCGATCAAAAATTGGCGAATATTAATCGAGGTCTAGTATCTAACTGGTGATATATTTACCACTGGTTTGGATCGAACCCTTCGTGGTGATGAGAATAGGATCGGTGGGAAGAGAGTGTGGTATCTTTCGAGTGCAAGAGTATAGTGAGAGAGCAAACCTTTATTAATAACCGGTCAACATAATTGAATGTGGTCAATATGGTTGACCGAGATAAGGTCGGAGTTACTATACCTATACCTCTCCCAAAGGAACACATATTTCGAAACCAGGCTATGGATGATATCCTAGGACTTTTGTATGAAAATCCATATGATGAATTCAGTATCCGCGAACTTCGAAAGATAACTGGGCACGGAGGTCAGACGGTAAGCGATTCAATAGAGCGTTTTCAGAAGCTGGGCGTTATCGAGATAAGATGGGAGGGAAAGAAGAAACTCATAAGTATAGATCAAAGGTTCGTTCAAAAACCTGACGACCCATACATGAAGATACCTCAGGAAGAATTTCGTACCCCTGTGAGAAGATTCATAGAAAAAGTTGAAGCCTTAGGAAATAATCTATTGGGTGTTTTAGTTTTTGGGAGTGTGGCGCGAGGAGATGCTGACCGGAGGAGTGATATCGATATCTTCGTTCTAGTTAGAGAAGATCTACTTCAGTCACGTCGAAAAGTTCAGGAGATGAGGCGGGAGATCGAAGAAGAAAGATTTGAAGGCGATCGGTATGAATTCCAGGTAATGGTTGAATCTCTTGAAAGTGCTGAGGACTATGGAGAAAAGCTGAAAGAGATATTTTTGGAAGGCATAACACTAGAAGAGACCGAGGAGTTCCGGAAGTTGAGAAGAGGTGTTTTACGTGGATGACAGCAAAATAGATAGATTACTTGAAAGGACTATCGCAGAGTTTCGATCAGGGGGTGGTAAAGTTGAAGAAGGATTGGACGTTGACGACCCTTCTCTCCTTCAATTAAGAAAATCTTGTCGTCTACTGAAAGCGGTAAATACGATGAAAGAAGAAAACGGCTACTACACATTGATCATTGAGGCCTCTTTCTCAGCGATAGAAAGGACGATCCAATTCTATTTGCTGGAGAGTGAATATATCAGGGAGAGTGATTACGTGAGTCATGAGGATATTTACGAGGGCGGTGTGGAGGTAGGTCTTTATGGAAGAGACTTCAAAGATGATCTTCTCCACCTTTGGAGGAATAATCGCTCTCGAACTTATTACAGGGAAGGTATAGGAACGGCTAAAAGCTCAGAATTGATGAGTGAGATAGCTAATAAGATACATCATCATACATTACAACTCGCTCGAAAATCTCATGAATGTATTTGTGATGATTGACGATGTAGAATTTTATGTATAAATAAGAGAAGAAAAATTTACAGATTTCATCAAAAATCACATAGTTTTCGATTATGATCTACGGTTGATTTTGTTACGATAGACGGTTGATTTCGTTATCAACTGCGGTGGACATCAACTGCGCTTGATATATGAACTGTCAACCATAAGGGAGAAAAAATAACTCTGGACCGTATGGGTATCAACCGTACGTGATAATTATGATGTACGGTGGAGGGGTGGGGTGTGGAAAGTCAAAGAGTTTTGGAAGAGTGGTAGAGTGAGTGAAAGGCTCACCACAAAACATAATAAATAGAAAGGACGTATTAATGTTTCACAAGGTGCATATGTGTCACATGTGCAATGGAGATGAAAAGATGGCCGCGACTAAAAGGATCCGCATATCAGAAGAAAATAGAAAGCTTCTCCATCAGATGAAGGATGTTGGTCAATCTTACGATGAGGTCATAGAAGAGTTACTGAAAGAGCACTGGGAGAAAAATCGAGGAGAATTGTTCAATAAAATCGAAGAGAATGAAGAGAAAGCACCAGAGGGTTTCACTTCTTTAGAAGAGTTGGACTGAATGACTTATGAAGTAATCCTTCACGAAAAAGATGCCCAACCCTATTATGAAGATCAAGATCCTAAAAGCAGGAAGATCATAAGAGATAATCTGAAGAAGCTTGAGGAAGACCCTTATCCCAGACCGGGATCAGGTGCTGGTGATACTGAAAAGATCGTTTATCAGGGTAAGGAAGCTTATCGGATGCATATAGGTCGTTCGCACACCGCAATATATACTGTAGATGAAGAGAAAGATCTTGTTTTAGTGCATGAACTCCTTGATATCGGAGACGCTCATAAAAGATATGGATTTTAGTGATTGATGAAGAGGGGTATCTGTAGGATCGACGACCAGCTTGGATCGAGCCTTTGGCGATGAGAATAGGGCTGGTTGGATGAGAGTGTAGTATGTAGTTATTTGTGGATTATTGATTTAAAATCATCAGATGTGTGAAAGTTTTAAATACTGTAAGCATTGTAAGTATTGTAAATATGAAAGCCGAAAAGAGAATCCCTGTTACTGAGAAAAGATGGAAGAAACTACATTCCATGAAAAAGCCAGGTCAGACTTATGATGAATTATTGAAAGAATTGATCCATGAACATAATCGTTTAGAATTGATACAGAAAGCCAAAAAAGTTAGAGAGATGGATGAAGAGGAACTAGTGGAAGTAGATCTCGATGAGTAGGGACTTCGTCCCATACATCACTCGAGCAAAGCTCTGCGGATAAGTGGGAAGAAACAGGAGAAATATAGATTACTCATAACAGAAGACATTCGAGATTTCCTTAATTCTTTGGATGATAAGAGTCAGAGAATCATCAGAAACAATTTGAAAAAATTAGTTTCAAATCCTTATCCCGGTTCTGGAAAAGGTGATAAGGAGAAATTAAACTTACAAAATGAAGAGATATATCGATTACATATTGGTAGGTCTTGGACTGCTTTTTATCTCATAGTTGAAGATCAGAAACAAGTAAAAATTACCGAAATAACCTCGATAGATGAAGCTCATAAAAAATATGGAGATCTGTGAGGAACTCTCTCAACAGAAAGTTTGAAAAAATCAATTATTTTTATTATTCCGATCCTCCCGCCCTCGAGCAGAACTTGCTTCTGCGAGTAAAAGGAACTCGTTCCTTTACACGAACAAAATTTATTTTGTGATTTTGAGTAACAGTAGTTACTCTTTCCGCCACTTCAAAGAAGGTGGCGAGTGAGGGGAATCAATTCCCCGCCTCCTCCGTTCCCCTAAAATGGTGAAAGATATAGTTATTATTTTGTGTGATTTATTGTTCTCACCTGCCGGATTTCGCACGCGAAGGATAGCAGATAACTGCCGAGTTTTGCGTGCGAAGTACCTGCCGCCTTTTGCAAAATTTTGATGCAAAACTGCCATCCTTTGCGAATATTTTCGGAAGAGGTGTCGGTGAGGCGTCTTTGGTGCGATGATGGCTTGATATGA
>JBKHKA010000007.1:0-69676 GCA_046537845.1 Candidatus Aenigmatarchaeota archaeon | reverse complement strand
CTTAATAGGCGTCTATAAAAATATTACTTCCCTTTCTCTACTTTCCGAAGTACTGGTAAAATATTAATATCTTGCATCTAATTATCTTACGAGGACATCATCTTTCGAGGAGGTAGATCGGTTTGGAACGTAAATCATTACTCACTGGTTGGAGTATCTTGTTACTCGTTGTTAGCACTGTTGCCTTTAGTTTTGGCTCTGTAGAGAGTTCTCCTGAAAAAATAAATGAGGCAGTGGAATCTGAGAGGGGGCTTTCGATCGATCGGTCCGGTGAAAAAGAAAGGTCTCAAGAAGATGAAATCGAACTAAACACTAGGGATCGATGGCCAAAGAAACAAGAAGAAAAAGTCCGGCTTGACGCGAAAGAAGAAGTCCTGGAGCTTAATCCTAGAGAAAAAATAGAACATCAGATGGATGAGGACAATTACACCACTAGAGATCCGATAAACATTTATGGCAATGAAGAGTTTCACGAAAAGGCGGAGGAGAATAACTGGTCTGGGGATGGAACAGAGCAGTATCCATATATTATAGAAGGGTATGAGATCGACGGTAGCGAGCCAACATATGCGATCATAATCGGACATACCGATGTACATTTTGTGATCCAGAACAATTATTTGTACGATGCTTGGTTTCCAGAACCGTACTGGTACACAGGTGCTGTCACACTCGTTAATGTAACCAACGGGATGGTTAATAACAACACGATCAGGTTTAGCTGTTACGGAGTTAATTTAGGAGGCTCTTATAATGAAATATCTAACAATACCTTTATAAACAACGATGGCGGCATCGTCCTGAGGGGCTCCCATAATAATACATTGTCTGGCAATTATATAACTATCAAAGATGGGAGTCCTGTGGCACATCATTCAGGTATTCATATAAGGAATTCTGACGATAATATAATATATAATAATAATATATCTAATTACAGTCGACCAGCAGCAAGGGCCATATTTGCTAATAATGACTCTAAAAACAATCTTATCTATCATAACATCTTGATAGATAATGAGGTTCACGCTGAGGATCAGGGAAACAACATCTGGAACAAACCTTATCCTATCGGGGGTAACTACTGGGATAATCATACGGGACCCGATGAATGTAGTGGACCAGATCAGGATGAACCTGGATCTGACGGGTTCGTGGATGAACCAAAAGAGATTGAAGGTAGGGGAGATAGTGTGGACAAATTGCCGTTAACCACTACTAAACCTCCAGAGGTAGAAGAGGATGATGAAAATGACATTCCAGGATTTAACTCGACTCTTCTATTGCTTGGTATTGTATTTGCAATTGCCATCTACCGCAAGAAAGGAAAGAAAAAGGTAAATAACTAGAATAGAAAAAGTTAATCTTTATCGGACTAAACTTAATAGTCTTTCAGGCGATACCTTAACTCTCTTTTTTGTAACCCGACAAGAAGTATAAATGGTAAATACGAAGGAAAATCTTCCTATTCTGAGAACTAGGGCAGAGTATTAGAGTGAACTAAAGAGCAACAAACAGCAGTTCTAAAGAGACTAGAACAAAATAGCCTCCAAGAATTGATTAAGGGGATTGTGAGATGAGAAACATTATGGTCAACCTCCAAGAGAACAGGAAGATAGAAATCTATTGGGTTATAGTCCTTCAGGTCCTCCTCAAAAAAATAGTACGGAGCCTAATAGTAAATCTTTCGAAGGCGATTAAGAAGAACATGAATGCTAAATAAGGTCTAAAACAAGTTTGGGGTGATAGAGATAATCACCCATCCTTAGATCTTACGGGCAAATTAGCGTTCGAATCTCCTCCTCGGCGCTATCATTATTTTTCGAATTGAGTGAGAAAAATTGATAGGAGTAGGAAGCTCTGCTTCCTACGAACTTTACATATTTTCTGAGCTTTGTCGAAGAAAATTGTAATGCAAGAGTAGGTTCACTTCGTTCACGCCTTGTCGGAAATTTTTTATAAAAGATTTTTACTATATATCTGATCCAAAAACATTAGAGGTCCGAGGATGGATATAAGGAGGAGTTCGTTGGCGGTCTGTGTAGTGCTTTTGTTGGTTGGTAGTGTTTTCGCTGCGGTTACCGGTTATTCTAGCAACTTGAACGATCATAAGGTGATAGAGTTTGAACAGGAAAGGACCTCGAACTATCAAGCTCGTTTAAGTTTTGATAACAGTCCCTCCATGTACATATTGGTGAATTCTACAGTTTATGAACCCCTAGAGGATGAACTGACTAGATACAAAACGGACGTAGAAGCTATAACGGAGTTAGAAGTTGAGATCATCGAAAATACATTTACTGATCCTACTGAAATCAAAAGCTTCCTTAAAGAGGGTTATGAAAATGATAGTTTAGAGGGAGTATTTTTCGTTGGGAATCTTCCCCATGCCGAGTTTGAAATGGCGAATGACTACGGAGAAGGCGTATATTCTAGATTTCCTATAGATCATTACTACACCGATCTAGATGGGGTTTGGGAAGATACGAACAACAGCGGGGCGTACGACGACCATCGTCCCGGAGGAGGTGATCTAGATCCGGAGATATGGTTAGGTAGATTGAGTATCCAAACCGATTGGGCGGACGAGGTCGCCCTCTATGAAAATTATTTCGAAAAAGTTTACCAGTATAGAAGAGGCAATTTGACCGTCGAGGAGAGACCTTTATTGTATATAGATGATGATTGGGTGCCGTGGACCGATGAGTACAAGCAGGGGTTACTGAAGCTGTACGATAACGTGACGATCATAAACGATACTGGGATCACCAGAGCTGGGGATTACGGAGATAGGTTGCAGGGAGGTTACGAATGGGTACAGATCCATTGTCATGCGAACCACTCTTCCAAAAGGCATGCTTTTAGGAAGGAAGGCGGTCCAAAAGGGAGCGGGGGTAATTTCACTTCTGCAGACCTGTATGAAGGAGGTCATAAATCATTGTTCCAGAATGTATTCACCTGCGAGGCGGCGGATTATACCGTTCCCGATTATCTGTGCGGTTGGTACGCAGTGACTGATAACTATGGATTGGGAAATGTGGGTAGTACAAAGTCTGGAAGCATGTTGGAGTTCGAAAATTATTACCTTCCTCTCTCTGAAGGTAAAAGTTTAGGAGAGGCTATGCAGAGTTGGTGGAAAAATACAGTCACGGACGATCTGATGAGCAGGAGCTGGTTCTACGGCATGACCACGATAGGAGATCCCGTTTTATCGATGGAAGATGAAGAGAAGCTAGATGAATATGAACTGACAGTTGAGGTTGAAGGAGGAGGTACGGTAGATATCGACCCTGAGCAGGATAAGTACGTTGAGGGTATGGAAGTGAAGTTAAAAGCAGACCCTGAAAGCGGATGGAATTTTGTGGAGTGGATAGGCGACTATACAGGGACTGAGGAAAATATAATCATATTGATGGATGAAAACAAGACGATAACGGCGCACTTCGCGGAAGAGCCGGAGAAATACGAACTCACGGTCAATGTAGAAGGAGAAGGCAACGTAGAAGTCGATCCTGATCAAGCTGAGTACCAGGAAGGGACTGAAGTGAACCTAACTGCTTTACCGGGTGAAAGGTGGAGTTTCGTAGAGTGGACAGGCGCCGTTCCACCGGGTGAAGAAGATCAAGAGGAGATAACCATAGTCATGGGCGAAGACAAGTCGCTGACGGCCCACTTTGATAGAAAATATTTCTTTGAAGTCGATATAGGCGAGTATGAGGAACGAGTGGTAGAGAACGATCCAGTATTCGTTGATTATACCGTTGAGAACACTGGAGTAGAAGAGGACACGCAGAACGTAGAGTTCATGGTGGACGGCATTGTGGAGGAAAGCTTGGGGGTTACGCTCGCAGCGGATGAAATCCACGATGGGAACTTCGCCTGGCAGACGGGAGAAGGTGAAGCTGGAGAGCACGAGTTGATGGTGGCGAGCGAAGACGATGATGACAGGGTGACTGTGAACGTGACCGCGTTGGAAGAACCTTTCTTCGAGGTCGAGATAACGAGTCCCTCGGAAGGATCTGAATATACTCAAGGTGAAACGGTCACCGTCAACTACAGCTTGGAGAATATGGGAAAAGAGGATACTCAGATCATAGAGTTCACCGTGGACGGCGAGTTAGAAGACAGTGAAGAGGTCACTCTAGCCGGAGAAGAAGAACATCAGGACACTTTCACATGGCAGACGGAAGAACGTGAGGCCGGAGAACATCGACTAAAAGTGGCGAGCGAAGACGAAGAAGAGGAGGTCACAGTTACGATCCTTACCACTCCTTTCGCCGGCGGTTCCGGCACAGAATACGACCCATACTTGATAGAGAACGTTTACCAGCTCCAAAACATCAGCGAGGATCTAGACGCCCAATATAGATTAGCCAATGATATAGATGCGGGTGTAACTGAAGATTGGAACGATGGAGAAGGGTTCGATCCTATAGGTGATTCAGACCATCGCTTTACAGGCTCCTTGACCGGCAGCGGTTACGCGATTCACGGCCTTCATATGGACCGAGAGGATGTAGAGAACACGGGTCTTTTTGGCGTCATAGGCGAAGATGCCGAAGTAAAGGATATAACTCTCCTAAATATAAAAGTCAAAGGGTATCAGGATGAACCCCACTGGGCCGGGGGACTGGCGGGAACAAACCTGGGGTTGATAGATAATGTTCACGTCTCAGGAGACATGAATGGGGATCATATCGTTGGAGGGATCGTAGGACATGGCCCAGGCACGATTAAAAGATCGTACTCTACAGGGAATGTAAGTGGAAATTATTTCACGGGAGGATTGCAGGGAACCAGCAGCGGAAATATCTCCAGCTCTTGCTCCTCCGCAAGCGTCGGTGGAAATGGAACCGTCGGCGGACTTGTAGGGGGAATCTGGGGCCTCATCAAGAACAGTTATGCTACAGGGGATGTGACCGGAGAAGAGAATATAGGCGGTCTAGCGGGCCAGATAGGTATACAGGTTACAGGGTATACCGAAACAGGAGAAGTGATCAATTGCTATTCCGTAGGAGAAGTTTCAGGAGGCGAACCCGGTGCTGTCGGAGGGTTGGTGGGGAAGTTAGTGAGGGGCGACGTGAGTGATTGTTTCTGGAACGTTGGAACCACTGGTATGATCTCCAGCGACGGCGGTATCGGCGTTCAAACGGATGCGATGACCGACGAGGGAACCTTCACCGAGGCGGGATGGGATTTCGAAGAAGATTGGGATATCAAAGAAGATGAGACCTATCCATTCTTACGATGGCAAGGTGAGGCTATCTGGCCCAGAGTACCGGAACCTGTGCTTGAATTGGAGATAATCGATCTTGATGAAGAAGTGAAAGAAGGCGAAGAGGTCACGGTAAAATACAGTGTGACTATGCTAAAAGATATCGAAGAACCGGAAAGCGTCAGGTTTTTGGTCTACGATGAGAGAGAAAATAAGATCCATGAGGACTCTCAAGAGGTAACTTCTGAAGGTGAATATGAATTCACTTGGACGGGAGGTGAGAAAGGGGACTATACAATGGTAATAACCAGCGAGGTGGGCCTGGACGAGCGCACGGTCTCGGTTGAGGAAGAGAGGGAAATGACATGGATACTCCCCCTCGTGATATCGATAGCCGCCGCAGCGGTGATCTTGATCCTGGTTTTATCTAAGATGAAGGGTGAGAAAAAACTTTCAGGTGAGGCTGAAGGAGATGTGAAAGGCATCCACCTTTTCAGCGTGAAGGTCCAAGATCCCGAGGAAGTTCTTGATAGTGGGCTTATCACGGAGATAAGAGAAGCCTTTGCAGATGAGGATCACGATCTAGATGAAAACGCTAAACTGTATGAAGAAGATGGAAAATGGTGGATCTCCGAAAAAGGTGAGAAAAAGTTCAGAGTAAAGGCAGAGGATGATGAATTGCTTATCTATCTGCTGTAGAATATCTCGGATTTCTAGCCCACAAAAGTTTGGTTTCAAAATCTATATCTCTGACCCCTTGAAGGAGTATAGCCAAACCATACATCCGGAGTAACCCGACCCGATTCACCATGATAATCTTTTTGTGATGGAATTATTTTAAATAGCTCGATGATCTATCTCTGATATATGTCCTGGATAGACGAGATAGAAGTTGAAAAAGCTGAAGGTGAGCTCGAAGAGATATATGATACGTTGAAGGAAAGCAGGGGAAAGGTCTCCAACATCCTGAAGGTGCACAGTTTGAACCCAAGGGCGATGAAGGCCCATCTCGACCTTTACATGTCGGTGATGTTCAAAGATACTAGTTTGAGCAGAAAGGAAGGCGAGATGATAGCCGTGGTGGTTTCCGCCGCAAACGGCTGTGAGTACTGCGTTGCTCATCACTCGGAAGCTTTGGACCACTACTGGAGAGACGAGGAGAGGGTAAAAGCCCTCGCTGAGGACCACAACTCACTAGAGTTGAGCGAAAAGCACGACCGGATGTTGAACTTTGCTGAAAAACTGACCTTAGATCCCGATTCTATGAAAGAAGAAGATGCAGATGTATTGAGAGATGTGGATTTCAACGACCAGGACATCTTGAATATAGCTCTTATCACCGGGTATTTCAACTTCGTGAACCGGATAGCCTTGGGGCTGGGTGTAGAAGCCGAAAAGGGTGAAGTGGAAGGGTACGAGTATTAGCTCACCGCAAGTCCGGGACCAGGGTGAAAAGGGCCCACGATGCGCTGATCGCTCCAACTCCAAGGAAGATGATTTTCAGGTCGGTGAAGATCAAAGATAGGCCTATCAGGAGGGGAGCGGAGGTCATACCCACGTATTTCATGGTGTTGAAGATGGAGATGACCGAGCCGGTGAGATCTGGTGGAGATAAGTGAGTTACTCTGTTATAGATGGTGGGAGAAACGATCCCCATGCCGACCCCGAAGAAGATGAAACTGAAACTTATCGAGTAGCTGCCTATGGGCCAGAATGGGAGGAGAAAAAAGCTCAAGCTTATCATTCCGAATCCGAGAAAAGCTCTTTTTCGCCAGTTGAAGTGATTGGCTAAAAAAGTCGCTCTAGAGGCGAATAGAGCGGAAAAGACGGCCTGCCCGGATAGAACTATGCCGTTGAATATCTCGTCGAAACCGTGTGTTCGAACCAAAAATATCGGCAAATAGGTGACCAAAGCGTAGAGAAGAAAGTATAGTGCAAGGGAATGTATCATCACGTTGCGTATATCTTTTATCTTCAAGGCCGAAAAGAGGGATGATGCGTATCCTAAAGGAGAGTCGAATTCGGTCCCTCTTGACTCAGAACCCGTTTCCGGGATCACGAAGTAAAGAAACACTGCCAGCAGCAGCGAGAATCCATATACCATAAAGACCAATTTCCAGTCGATCGCGGCGAGAAATCCACCCACTAGTGGTATCACCGCCGCCCCGAGGGAGATAGTGCCTGACAGATATCCCATGACCTTTAAACGTCGGTCCCCCGAAAAAAGGTCACCGATAACGGTCATGGCTACAGGCATCAAACCGGCTATCCCTATACCCTGTATGAACCGGAGCACCAGGAGGGTGGAGAAATCAGGGGCGAAGACGATAGCTAAGCCTGCCGAACCATCGATGAGAAGGCAGGCCAAGCCGACCTTTCTTCGGCCGATAGAATCGATGAAGTAACCTGTAAGCGGCAAGCTGATCGCCGCCGCAAGAGTATAGATGCTGAGGATCAGCCCCACCTGTTCTTCCGGCACATCAAAAGCCGCCCCGATGGTAGGCAGACCCGGAGCTACCAATCCACCACCCATGACTCCTAATGCCCCCATCAGCAGGAGGACCATCACTACGAATTTTGAGAAAGATCCTTCATCCGTCTGCAATTCCATCACTCTCTTCTTCACCGATCCAGATGTAAAAGAAAGTTACCCATATACCGCTCAACAGCACTCCGCCTAGGATGTCCGTGAGATAATGGACTCCCACTGCGAGCCTTGAAAATCCCACTCCCGAAGCGATCAACAGGCAAAAAGCCAGGATAAAACCATTCCCCTTCCCTTTCCACTTCAAAAAGTAAAAGACATAGAATCCGAGGAGCAGAGTGAACATGCCGGTGGTGTGCCCGCTGGGATAACCGTAAACGATCGATATGGAGGGATGCTCCATCCCCGCTCCCGGGCGCGGCCTTCCTATCAAGTATTTGACTACCAGGAAAGACAGCAGAGCCGAGGCCATCATGATCCCATAGTTGAGAGTCAAATCGCTCTTTTTCGATATGTAGAAGAAGTACATCACACCTATCATGAGGGGAAGTACAACATAGACTGAACCGAGGTATGTAAAGCAGGCAAAAAAGTCAAGAACGATCCCTTGAACTTGATCAGAAAGGACGAGATAGATATACTCGTCGAGGGCCCGTGTCCAGCCAGCTATGACCGCTACACTCAGCATCGAGAAAGCTAAGATGAAAGCTGTAAAGATGATGATACGGGGGCTTATTTTTTTACCGATTTTGATATCCATACCTCTTAAATAAACACGATCCGATGATAAATCTTTCCCGACGATCGTAGAAAAAGATTAAATGCCTGCGGAAAAGTTGAAGGACCATGCGGATCGATATACCCTATGCAGGAGAAAGAGCGACTGTGGATGTGGAGGACGACAAAGTCGATGCTGTTCTGGAAGCGAACGAGGTGGAAAAGAGGGACGAAAGAGAAGTGATAAAGAAGGCTCTAGCCTCACCCATAGATAGACCCAAATTTTCCGATTTTTTGACCGACGGTTCATTGTTCATAGTGAACGACGCTCAGAGGCCCACGCCGACTGCTAGAGTACTCGAAACCGTGAAGGATGAGATAGAAGAACACGACGTGGAATTCATCGTGGCTACAGGCTCACATAGGGGACCCACGGAGGAAGAGTTAGAGTGGATATTTGGAGACCTGTATGAAGGAGTTAAAGAGAAAGTTCACGTTCACGATGCGAAGGAAGATGAGATGGTATACCATGGAACCACTTCTAGGGGTACGGAGGTGAAGTTCAATGAAAAGGTCTGCGGTGTAGAGAGAGTGGTGGCCATAAATACAGTAGAACCACACTATTTTGCGGGGTTCACAGGGGGAAGAAAATCGCTCATACCTGGCGTGTCTTCATATGAAACCATAACTCAAAACCATCGACACGCCTTGGAGGAAGATGCTAGAACACTGCGGTTAGAAGGCAATCCCGTTCACCAGGACATGATGGAAGCCTTTGAGATGTTCGACGGCGAGATTTTCGCTATCAACATGACGCTCGACAAAGATGGAGATATCCACAGTGCTAGTGCGGGGGACATGAAAAAAGTATTCATGGAAGAGACGAAGGTGGCCGAGAGTACTTTTGCGGTGCCGATAGACCAGAGGTCCGAAGTCGTGGTGGTCGGTGCTCACCCGATGGATATGAACCTGTACCAGAGCCATAAGGCGATAGAAAATGGAAAACTCGCGTTGAAGGAAGGCGGCATCCTCATACTGCTCTCCCGGTGCCCCGAAGGTATCGGGCCGAAAAATTTCTACGAACTGATGGCGTCGAAAGACAGCCCCGAAGGGGTGATCAAAAAGATAGAAGAGGAGTACAAGTTGGGTTATCACAAGGCGGCCAAGATGGTGGACCTCTGCTCTAGATCCTCTCTTTGGGCTGTAACGGATCTTGATGATACAACATTGGAAGAGGTCTTTATGGAGCCGAAGGAGAGCGTGCAAAGGGCGGTAGATGAGGCGTTAACAAAAACTGGGGGCAAAGCGACCTTCCTGCTGGAAGGAGGTATCGTGGTGCCTATTTTGAAAGAAAATTGAGTTTTGGGCGACAATCTTTAAAATTCATTCCATATATGAGTTGATCAACGATGGAACTCCGCTTAAGCAGAAAAGAGACATTCATCACAAGTCTCATCATCTTGCTGATACTCGCCTGGACCTTGGCCAATGTCACTTCGGCCTATTTTTGGATATCGGAAGGAGAAACTTGGATGGAGAAAGAGCCGATTGAGCAGGAGTTTGAAGAAGGTGGGGGAAGTTCTCTATCTTTACACGTACCAGAGTATATAAAGTATGTATTTGTGGGTGTGTTATTGGGGGGAGCGGTGATCGCCCTTCTCTCCCGGTCCAAAAAGGAGCTCAAAAAATCTTGGATGTATGTTTTGGGATTTCTGGTGCTGGGTTTATCAATAGTATTTTTGTACTTCATGATGGAATTGTTTACAAAGATAGGGGGTTTGTTTGATTGGGTACCGATTCCGGACATCTCTTCCGAGGAGATAACCGCACCCCTCTTTGAAGTGGGTGGTTCGAACACACTTGGAGGGTTGATCATCATCGTTCTTTCACTCATCTTAGCGTTGTTTTTCTACAGGATGTATAAATCCTCTGCTGACGAGGAGACCGATGAAAAGGAAGATATCTCCACCACGGCAGAAAAAGCCATCCGAGAACTCCATCAGGGTAAAGACGTGAGGGACGTGATCATCCGGAATTACCAGAAGATGTGTATCTTTCTAGAAGAAGAAGGAGTTCCTCAGGAGGTTTCTTACACCCCAAGAGAGCTAGAGAAGAAGGCGATAGAAAGATTACAGCTAGAAGAGAGCACCATAGATGAGATGACGAGATTGTTCGAAAAGGCGAAATACAGTGACCATCCTCTGAAAGAAGCTCACCGTGAGAGAACGATAAGGAATTTTCAGAAGATAAAAGAAGAACTAGAGGCCGGATAACGTGCCAGGGTTAAGGGGAGTAAATAGGATATTGGAAAGAGAAGGATCCGTTTATATGTTGTCCATGAAGATCATAGCCATATTGACCCTCCTGTTTCTCGTGATGTTCGGCAGGGGGTTGAGGGCCGCCGTGGTGATCATCCTGGTTGTGGTGCCGATATGGCTGATGGCGGAGAAGATGAACGTTGGCAGTGCGGCACCCGATTTTTGGACAAGCACGGAGGAGAGAGAGGAGTTTTCAAGACTCCCGCTAGAAAAGGACATGGTGGATGTGAGGAAAGCGAGAAAAGGGCAGAAGGTGAAACGGGCTCTCATCGAGGAGAGGATAAAAGAACAGGTCTACTGGGCTCTCAGACGAGAGAAAAATCTATCCGAGGAGGAGATAGAGACATTGAAAAACGACCCCGAAGAACTGAAGAAAAGAGTGGACAACGAGAGGCTCCGCGGGTACCTGAAAAGCGCTGTCGATCTTAATGATCTGAAGACAGCGGATAAAGTGGAAGGGACCGATCTGTTCTCAGAGGAGAGAACAAAGAGTTTTGAAGACACATCTATGGATTTTGATGAAAAGGTCGACCTCGCCATCAAGGAGTTGGAAGAACTGTACCGCATCGAGGAGGAGGGGGAGAAAGCGTGAGTATGAGGACAAAAAATTTTGTTTATCTGTTCGCATTTTTTCTCTTCTCCTTGGCTATAAGTCTCACTTTCTTCGCTCAGATACTCTTGATATTGGCGTTCACTTCTGTAGTTTTGATCGCCGTAGGGTATCTGAGCTACCCCCCTGATGATGATTCAGTGGTTATTGAAAGGGAGCAGGAGGAGGCCCACACCTATGAAGGAGAGGAGTTCACCGTTGGACTGACCGTTGAAAATCACAGTGATTCAAGGGTTTTTCTAGAGATAAAAGACGAGCTGCCGAAGAACATAAAAGTCATCGAGGGATCGAACCATCATCTTCTCTTTTTGGATCCACAAGAGGAAAAGAAGATAGAATACAAGATCAAGTTCTTGAAGACGGAAAATTATAGGATAGGGCCGGTCAAGGTCAGGTATTCAGATCCGCTAAAATTATTTTCCAGGGAGTGGGAATTCGATGAGCCTTTGAGCGTGGTGGCACTGCCTCCGATAGAAGAGCTGAGCAGAACGAAATTGAGGCCCAAACATACCCGGGGTTGGCTCGGCAACATAAAGTCGGGGCAGATGGGCGTGGGATCAGATTTTTTTTCGATAAGGGAATATGTGCAGGGGGATGAGATGAGAGACATCAACTGGAAAGCCACCGCCAGGTATCTGGACCCTAAAAGCAACGCTTATGAAAGCGAAAAGAGCGGGGACGTGGTGATCATAGTCGACGCTTTCCACGAGTCTAACGTCGGTGTCTTCGAGGATAACATGTTGAAACATTCGGTTAGAGCCGCTACGAGTTTGGCTTCCGACATAATCGCGGACAGGAACAGGGTCGGTTTATTGGTTATAGGAAATTTCGTTAGATGGGTATATCCCAAATCCGGTCAGGAACAGATGTACGAGATTATGAACAACCTGATGGACCTAGAGAGCGGGAGTTACTGGCGGCTGGAGCACGCTAGATACATCCTGGATAAGATATTCCCGTCTAGGTGTCTGCTGGTTTTCATCTCTCCACTGAGCAGTGAAAAGGTAACGGAAGCTATAGCGGAGTTAGCTAGAAAAAGATATGAGATCGCGGTACTATCTCCATCGCCTTTAGAACTCCAGAAAAAACATATACAAGGGAATGAAGATCTAGCGGAAAAATTGCAGAGGATCGAGAGGATGAATAGGATGGCCCGGTTGAGGGATTACGGACCTGTGATCGATTGGGATCCCAACGAACCACTAGAGGTCGCTGTGGAGGGGGTGAAACGATATCAGATGAGAAGATGAACTATAAACTCGTTTATAACTTCCCTGCATTTCTCAAGGAAAGAAAAGAGCTCGTCAAATCCATCTTCGTCTTGAGCTTTCTGGTCCTGCTCACAGCGGTGTTACTCTATCCCGCTATGGGATGGTTCATTACTATCATGGGAGGATTCATCTCCGCCCTAGGCGTGCTCTATAAAAAGAAAAGTTTGATCTATATGGGGCTCGTCCTCGCTGCTGGGATATTCTACATGTATAATCTAAATACGCCGCTCTCTCTACTGACCATCTCCCTGTTCAGTGTCCTTTTCATCCTTTTTTACGGCGGTGCGGTGTACATAGAAGAACTCGTCAGGAGAGACATCCTCTTGAGAGAAAACAAAGGCACATTTGCAGAAACAATTGATAGATACAAGAAAGAGTGGGGCGATTCTCTCTTCAGGTATTCTGTATTGTCCTTTATCATCGCCCTGCTGGGATCTTTAGTAATAGCGGCGGGATCTTTTGATTTTAGCACCTATGAGGCTCACCCCATCACATTTGCAAGCTCTCTAGCCTTTGGACTCCTCAGTTTATCCCTCGTTTATGTTCTGATCTTGAAGCTGCCCGACTACCTCAAAGAATAATGGCTGAAGGACCCGCCTCAATACCCCGGTACTTCGGCTTCGAGAGGCTCATTGATCCAATCGGGTTCATAACGAAGTATATCCCCTTTCTCATCTTTAGGGATCTCGAAGGTGATCCAAAAATTCTTCGTTTCACCGGGTTCTATCTCATCCGGCATACCTCTTTCGTTGTAGCACGTATAATTTTTTCCCGCATCACTTTCTAGTTTGAAATATCTCGGCACGGGATATAGATGCCTGTCTTCACCCGAGTTCTCTAAACTCACGTTGAGGTCTAAGAAGAAGTGGCCTTCCTCTGGAGGATTGTTGTCGATGTCTTTCTCTTTCATCTCAGCCTCTGGTATAGTCATCTCAACTTTAGGATCGAAATCTTCCTCTATGCATCCCGTGAAAGCCGATCCCACTGCTATCAATATCAGCAAGGCGATGACAGCGAAGACATTCAACCTATCCATGACATATCATCTCTACACGCATATTGAAATAAAGAGATATGAAATTTTCCTATGATGACTTTTCTATCTCTTTCAAGGTCTTTTTGTTTTCCACGGTCGCGGATTCGTGCACTTTGAGATCCTTGGCTTTCACATTCTCTATCTTACATCCTGGACCTATGACAACTTTGTCCCCCGTGACGCTCTCAGCTTTCGTGTTCTCTAGATAGATATCGTCTCCGCTGATGCTTTCGACTTCCAGCGAACCGGATTTTCCGAAGCCGAAGGAAAAGTATCTAGATCCTCCACTTTCGACCATAACGTCTCCGCCTTCTATCTTTTTCACCTTAGAGTTGCCTGAGACCTTGAGCGCTATATCGCCTCTCAAAACACCGTGTATCTTTATGGCACCGCTAGCGCTCATAGAAGAGCAATCTACGTTCCCTTTCGCCTTGAAGGAACCAGAAGAATCGATCACGTCCACTTTCACGTCGTCCTCGAACTTTGCAGCACCGCTGAGGTCGAGTTTTTCACCTTCACTCTTTCCCATCACTTTCAGCGAACCGCTGGAATCCAGTTTTCCGAAGTATGCGTCGCCCTCTATCTTCGTCGCGCCAGAAACATCTGCATCGTCCGCTCTGAGATCACCTGCGACCTTGGAAGCGCCGGAGGCGCTGAAGATCTCGCAGTTGCATCCGTCTATCTTTGAGGCGCCAGATATGCTGACACGCTTCGTTTTTTCCTCCTTCTTTTCGTCTTTTGATACCTCTTCATCCTTTTTTCCTATATCCACTTCCACTTCTAAGTCCTCACCTATGTCCTCTTCTTCATCTTCGTACCTCGACACGATCTCGTTGTAGAGCTCTTCAGAGATCTCACCTTTAGCCAACCTTGCGTCCAATTTCTTTAACATCTCTTTTTTCATCTTTTTCACCTTTGATCAGGTATAAGGCCGGCCTATATTTATATCTATCTTGAATATAATTTTAGATAGTTTTAACTCTCGAGTGAACTTCTTTAACTTTCAGGTTGAAAAACGCCTAGAACCTATAAAAACTATATAATCCCTGCTGCATGTATCGATGATGAAAGATTTCACCAAAGATATGATAGGCATCTTCTGTTCTGACACGAGGTGTGATATAATGGAGATGCTTCGGGAAGGGTATGACCATCCAGACGACCTGGCGGAAGAGCTGGAGCTCACGAGACAGGCCGTTGATAAACATCTGATCCTGCTCCACGATCGGGGGATGGTGGAGAGGAACGCTGTATTCCCGCCTGAAGGAAGACCCAGGATCGTCTACGAGCTCACTAAATCAGGAAAAAGATTGATGAACACTTTGGATAAACTCGCGGAGAGGTATAAAGGTACCATGGTGGAGAGGGCCGAAAACGAGATCGAAGAGCTGGATATGAAGCTCGCATCGGGAGATCTATCTGAGAAGATATATAAGAAAAAAGTGAAAGAGGTCAAGGATAGGTGGGATTATACCGAGTTGAAAGATGAGTAACATTGAAAGAGCTTCTTCACCGTTTTTTCGAAAAATCTCTATCATCATTGTACGGATCGAGAGGACCTTAACTTTCTAGCTCCTCCTCTCAGTTATTTTTTGATCATCATATTTTTCACACCAGTTGGCTCACCTCATTTTATCACACATTCTCTGGCCTTTTCCATGCTTTTTGTGCACTGCCAATATTTTACGGCATCCTGCTTTTTCTCATACCTGAAAACTTCACTTGCGAAAAAATATTGCGATCCTCGGAGTGATAGGTTGTCTGTTGATACTGATGAAAGTATCCCTCACCTTCACACACGTCATGAAGTGGAGGAAGTGAACTTCACCGGGCATTCTAAGCTCGTGCTTGAAAAATGCGAAGATCATGGGTTGTCATTTGTGCGCCGTCTGATCAGCTCTCTCAAGCCTAGATATAGGTTATTATACAATATTTTTAAAAAAAACGAAAATTATATATGCGGTAACTCACATATATTATAGGGATAGGATGATAGTCGGTCTGACCAATGAAGAGGAGGCGGATGAGTACGGTACAGGTCCACTCAATCCGGACACTGACTTCTCCGGATTGGACGATTCCATCGACCCGATACCTAAGGACTATGACATCACAGGGGACGGGAAGATAAACCATGTTGACCTGATCGATCCGGATTCGGACTACTATGTCGAACGGCTGGCGTGGGCGGTGAAGAACGACCCTCACCTTGAACGAGACGATGACGGCAACCCCATCGGCTTCGACGACATGTCAGGCGACGGCGTAGCGAACGAAGATGCAGAGGACATGTCCAGGGACGGCATGCCGACGGAGTATGAGAAGGAATACGGTGTGGCCAACGGCGGCTGGCAGAACCCGTACCTGCACAACGAGCGGTACGGAATGCTGTTAGCGTCTGGGACGAGGACGACACCGGCCTAATGTACCTAAATTATCAGAGCTGGATCCCAGGGCTCGGCAATCTTTGGTTCGCCTGGAAAAAAGTCGAAGAGTTTATCGGGAGAAAAGCCAGCGTAGAGGGATGGTTTTTACGCGGCATCAAACCCCCTGCTCATAGGTTCGTGTCTGCTTTACCTCCTGCTTTGAGGGTTCGACCGAGCCGACCCCTTCTACTGTTTCCTTACATTTTCTGCAAAAAACTATCCAGTACACTTTTCCAACTCCCGGGTTGAACTTCTTCACATCAACATTACACTTATCTATTTTTATTTTCAAGAATGATATAAATACTCCCGCCGCATTACTATGATCGTGAGAAAAATGATGGAAAATAAAAGATTCAAAGAAAGAAGAACCGGATACCCGAGTTACGAACACGCTAACGAGTTGTATGTAATGGTGGGGCGAAATTAAGTATCCGATCAAAAACCATTTCTTTTCCTTTTTAACTGCCTTTTTCTTTAGCTTTGGTGAACTCACATCCACTCGTTTTGATGTGTGGTATGAAAGTAGGGGTATTGACCTCCCACCATTTCACCTGTTTCACATCTTTTCCTAGAGCGGTCATATTCTCGCACAAATCTACCAAGTTCCCTTTCAACCGAAGATTCCTTATCGGCTTTTTGATCTCCCCGTTCTCTATCAAAAATGCCGCATCTCTCGGAACTGTAGAGAATTCTCCCTCGGCCATGTTGGTGAATCTGGTGTACCAATTGGAGGTGAGATATATAGTCGGTCGGGAGGACTCAGAGATCATCTCCTTTAGGCTGTAAGAGCCGGGTTCGAAACGGTAGTTAGAGGGAGTCGGTAAAAGGACCTTTGGATTTTCCTCCGTATCGGTCATGCCCATCTGAGTCAGAGTGGAATTGGACGTGGTTTCCGGTCTCTCCCAAAATCTCAGCTTTATCGTTTTGAGGAATCTCCAAAATTTGGCCGTTGATGTGTTGTGGATCAAACCTGTGAACTCGCCGTCCTCCACCAATTTGGTGCTCTTGGAGGCAGTACCCTCGTCATCGAAGGGTCTGCTGTTGAGCCCCTCTTCTATCAATGGATCGTCCGTGATGCTCAACTCTTCCGGCCCTATCTTATCGTTCATCCTTCCTTTCAGGCAGCTCATCCCACTGATCATCATTATCGGGTTCGTGCCGTTCAGAAGGTTGCCGAACAAGTTGGCCGCTACGGTCGGACTCATTATCAGATCGTAAGTCCCGGGATCGCCCTGTTCGGGCCCCACACTCCGCTCGGCCAATCTGCCCGCCTTTTTGCCGGCCTTTTCAAATTTCTTTTCTATACGGGAGAGGTCCCTGGTGACCACCAAACCCTGACCGCTGCTCTCGTCGTCGTGAAAAGCCCTGATGGTCCCGCGGCAGAACGAAGATTTGTAAGACCCTCCGTTCCCACGGCTGGTGAGCAGTCCGATTTTTTGCACTCCAGAGTGCAGGACCCCGGCTGCCTTCTTAGCACCGGAATCTAAAGCAGAATCTATCATCTTTTTGACCAGTTTCGGCCCACTTTTATGGAAGCCTTCCATCCTGCTGTCATAGAGGTCTAGAGAGGGATAGGACCGGTGAGAACTTTCGTCCATGCCCCAGTAGAGTTTGCTTTTGGGTAGAGCGTCCAAGAGCTTGACCTTCTCTTTCACTCTCTTTTTTATTTTTTCTTCTTCAGGGTCCTGTATCGACAAAGTATCTATCTTCCTGGTGAGAGAAAGACGCGGCTTTTTAGATATGAAAATATCTAAAGTAAAGTTCTCCCATTCTTTGTTCACGTCTATGGACGAATTGGAAAATCGTATCTGGTGTTTTTTTTCCTCCACCAATTTGGCTATGGCTTCGTCCGCTCCCGACTTCACAGCGGTCTCGACGGCGATCTTCAAAAAATCTCTATCAAATCTTTTTCCTGCCATTTTAGTCACTCCACTCGTACATCTTTGATCCTGAGGTAAGGCCCTCCTGTGGATACGCTGACCGGCTGCATGGGATCGCTCTTTCCACAGAAATTCATCCGGGATTCATAATCGTCTGAAACCGCATCTATGCTGTCCAGAAGCGCGGGCGTGGTCAGTTCCAGTGCGGGACGCTTCACCATCTTGTCGGTTATCCTTCCGTCCTTTATAAGGTAGGTTTCCAACCCAACGTACTTGCTGTGATACCTCCTATCGTCTATGTTCCATTCGGTGAAACTCTCTATCAACAGCCCTTGGCTAACATCCTCCACCAGCTCCTCTTTGCTGTGATCCTTCGGCTCGAAAAAAGTGTTGGACATCCTAGGTATCGGTTCTCTGCTGTATCCCGCCGAGCGTGCGGCTCCATTGGAACAAGTTCCGAACCTGGAAGCGAACTCACGGTTCAGCAGAAGCTCGTTGAGGCGGCCCTCCTTGATCAGGTACCGCTGTTTAGCTTCTACGCACTCGTCGTCATACAGATAAAAACCCGGACTTCCTTTGAGGGTCGGGTCGTCTATAACCGAGACCGCTTCGGATCCCATCTTGATGTCCGCCTCTTTTATCCCTTTGAACTCTCCCTCTTCTTCTAACCCTAAAAGCTCCTTGTAAAAGGAACCCCCGGCCTGTGCTTCCTCCCGGCCCATTATCCTATCGCTCTCGCTCGGGTGCCCAACGTTCTCGTGAGCCATGATCCCGGAAACTTCTGGACCTACGATAACATCAATAGGGTCATGGAAATCCATACTCTCAGATCTTTGGACCGTTTCGACGAGTTTTTCGCTCTCCCTGGTTATCACGTCACACACGTTTTTCTCCTCCAGCCATTCCCACCCTGAGGCACCTCCGAGGCCCAATAGTCTCTGCTCCTTCTCGGCTTTGACCTTGGCGTTCATCACACAGTATATGGAGATGAAGGATTCGTCGGATTCGACCTTAGAGCCGTCAGAAGTGACGATGTATTTTTTAGATGAATCGGTGTGAAAAAAGAGTATCCTGTTCTTTATCTTGCTGCGCAAAGAGAGTCCTTTAGAACCGCTGCTCTTGATATTTTTATCTAAACTTTTGATGAACTCCTGTTTCTCCTCGCGAGACACGTCTTCGAAAGGCATGTTCACGGGTACGGTCCAACTATCCTCCACCGGTCTTTCTTCCGAGAATCGGATGGGTTCTTTTCTTTCGCTCATCTGTGCCATCTTCATCAAGGAGTTTATCCTATCCTCCACTTCTTTTTTTCTGAGCGAGCTCACCGAGCCGAAGCCGAGGCTTCCATCCTTCAAAACTCTTATCCCCATACCGCTGGTGGGCCTTTTTTGTATGCTCAAAAATTTTCCGTTGCGGCAAAAATAATTTTCACTCACAGAATCTATGAACCGGCCCTCAACGTAATCCGCTCCATTGGACAAACCATACTCCACGGCGTGCTCCGCCAGGGTCTTTCCATCCATCTTCGTTGTCCTCTAGAGTCGATGGTCTGAAAAATATTTATAAGTTCTGTTTGTCATATAAATTATAAAAATAAAAAAGATGTAAGTAGGTTCAAATCAAAAATTGAACGGGTCGACAAGTGAAGAACGTTCATTCGATCTTTTTAACACCGACAGCTCTAGGACCTCTTTCGCTCTGTTCTGTATCGAACTCGACTATGTCTCCTTCACTCAGATAATTGCCTTCTATATCGCTTCTGTGAACGAAAAGATCTTCATCACCCTCGTCAGGTTTTATGAATCCAAAGTTTTTCATGGTGTTGTAAAACTTTACTTCGCCTTTCATACGTAGTTCACCTCCTTTTTATTTTTGCTTAGTGACCATTCTACACCCTCCTCGCATATATAGTTATGGTATGAGTTCCGGGTGAGATTTAGGCGGATTTTTCGAAAATCTATAATAAACCCTATTCGATGAAAGACTATGTATCGAAGAGTCATATTGCCCACGGACGGGTCGGAAGAATCGATGAAAGCAGTCAAGGAAGGTATGAAACTGGCTAGTTTTTTGGACGTTCCCGCTACCGCCATCCACGTTATCGAGATGGGCGATCTGTATATCCCGGAGGATATGGAGAAAAGCCTTAAAAGGTCCGGTGAAAAGATATTGGAAGAAGTGGAAGCACTGGCGGACGAGATGGGCGTTGAGCTCGAAACGAAGATATTCAAAGGGACGCCTTACAAACGTATCTCTGGATATGCCGAGGAAGACGACGTGATATACATCTCGTCTCACGGCAGCTCGGGCTTCAAAGAACTCTTTTTAGGCAGCACGACTAACCGCCTACTGAAACACGCCAAATGTACCGTAGCTATGGTGAAAGGAACCCCGGGGGAAGTGGATAAATCTAAGGTTTAAGCGATCATCTTGATTCAAATGCCCCAAAAAGGTGATAGTATGATAGATACCTCGACCTTAGAAACTGAAGAGGTCCTGAAGATAGCGAAGGAGTATGCAGAGGAGAATGCGGTCCAAAACATCGTTCTCGCCACTACACGAGGAGAGACCGGAGCATTGGCGGCTGACATATTCGAAGAAAGATACAATGTGGTGGCGGTGACGCATTCAACCGGTTTTAGAGAGGAAGACGAACAGGAGTTGAAAGAGGAGAACAGGAAAAAGATGGAAGAGGAAGGGATAAGGATATTTACGGGGCCCATGCCTTTCCACTCCTGGAACGATTACTACCGCAAAGAAAAAGGGACCGTTATGACCACGACGGTGATCGCGGACACCCTGCGTCTATTCGGACAGGGAACCAAGGTCTGCGTAGAGATCGTTTCGATGGCTGTCGACGCAGGTCTGGTACCGCCCGAGCCCGTGGTCGCCATAGCTGGAACCGGTTACGGCGCTGACACCGTTCTGCTGGTTGAGGGAAGAAACAGCAGACGCTTCTTCGATATGAAAGTGAAAGAGGTCGTCGCTAAACCGAGGGAGATCTGAATCCTACAGTTTGAAAATGGACCTGAGTTTTTCGAGGAAGAAATCTTTGATATCTACAAGCAGTTTCCAGATCTCTTTCAAGAATGTAAAACTCTTTTCGTAGTACATCAAGGCGGCCACCACCAAGGTCAGGAACAGGCCAGAAGATATATTGGAAACGCTGGAGTATTGGGTGGCGGTATCACCCGCACTCATACCTTCACTGACTATCTGGGTCTCTTCAGCCACCATGATACCGTAATCGAGTGAAAGATCCGGGATCGGAAGTGGGCCCCAAAACTGGAAGAACATCTCGGCTTCGAAGAAGTAGTAGTCAGTGGTGAGAGGGTAAAAGATCGCCATCCCCACGCCTAGATCCAAGATGAAATGCGAGACCAGATAAAAGAAAGCTATCAAGCCGTACTGCCTGTATCTGGGGAAATATTTGTCCAAATATATGATTATAAAGATGGGCAGCACTAACACTATGATGAGATTGTGAAACAGGAGCCTGTGAGCCCCCGGAAAGAAGAAATCCAGATCCATCACCACGGTGAACGGCAGCATCAATAGAACTTTCCGGGTATGGACCCTCAGTGCTAACAATATCAGCAGAGGGATGGTGATGTGGGCGAAGGTATCCATATATTGGTGTTATCTCTGGAAAGGTATATAAAGGTTGTACTGCATATACTTGTCGATAACAGGTGTAAAAAAGTGTAAAAAAACATCAAGAAGAAAATAAATATTTATTAACAACCTTCTAATTAGGTAATAACATGGCCGAGAAAACAAAAGGTATGAAAGAATTGATCGGGTTGGGAGGGGATGATGAAGAAGAAGAAGCCTTCAGATGTGATTATCATATAGATCAAAGCGGCTCGAAAAAACGATTAGTGCTCGAATGTACAGACTGTGACAAGGCACCATCCCTGAACGATCAGGAATGCCTCACTTCTGTCCTCACGATAATGTCAGAAGAGATGGGACTCGATACAGTTGTGTTATCTCACTACGAGGATACGGAGTACTTCGGTCCATCCATGGAAGTACTGAACAACCTAGTGGATTTTATGGACAGCATCGAAGATTTCACGATGAGAGATCCTGTGGAAAAATACTTTGATTATCTAGATAACAAAGATAAGAAAAAACTCAAATGTCACGGATGCAGATTCAATCCTTCCAACGTGTTCTCCAGATTATACACTAAATTCACCCAGGGAATAGGAAAATATGAAGCTGAATTCAACAGAGTGGTCCGGGAGATAGACAGGTCTTCCAACACTCATTCAGAATGTGAGGAATGTACTTACTCCACTCTAGAGGACTTGGATTATCTGAAAAAGGAGTACGAAAAGCTGTATAAGATGACCATGAGAGAGATAGGAGTTGGATCCTCCACAGAATGATTTTATAACGGAAAGTAAGGCTCGATTAGATATTGAGGAATATTGGAGATGAATGAAAATGGAAGCAGAAACCGGCCCGATATCAGATAGAGGATCGCTGGTGAAAAGCAAAGTCGATCACGATCTAAAGAGAAAATTCAGCAGCATATTCGAGTCGTACCAGCGGGTCAAACCCAAATTCTCTTCTTCCTGGATTGTTCTCAATCCTCCCCCGGGTGCCCAGAAGGTAAAAGAATATTTGGTAGAAGAAACCCGGATCACCCTCTACAGGCTGCCGGGAGAAACTGAAACACTCTACCACGTGGAACCCCTTGAGTACACTCTGCCGCCCGGCCAGAAAAAAATAATAACCCTCGCACGAGAGGAGATACTGGACCATTATCCAGGGAAAGAAAAAGGTCATCGGCCCACTTTCATCAGGGAATACGCAAAGAAACAAGGCCACAGATTGATATACAAGTACGCGAACATCGAAGGAGTCAATCTGGGACGCACCCGTTCAGAGGAATTGGCGAGGGTCAGGATGTTATCGAATATCCTTTCAAGATACACCGTCGGTCTTGGGATAGTCGAGATATTATTGAGAGATACCAGGACCACGGACGTTTACATAGATGCACCTGTAGAAGAAAGCCAGATATATACTATAATCTCTTCTACCGGCCTGGATAAATCTCTACCATCTAAATGTGTAACTAACATAACTCTGACAAAAGACAGTGCTGACTCGATCATATCGAGGCTGCAGTATGAGAGCGGCAGAGCGTTCTCCGAGGCTAGACCGGTTCTCGAATGCAGTCTTCCGGAGTACAAAACCAGGGCTACGGTGATAGGCGAACCTCTCTCGCCTGAAGGGGTCTCGATAACTTTCAGGAGGCACTCTCCGAATCCATGGACACTTTTGAGATTGATATATCAGGGAAGTATTTCACCCCTATCTGCCGGTCTCCTGTCCTTCTTGATCGACGGCAATGCGACTTTATTGGTCGCGGGTCCAAGGAGTGCCGGTAAGACGTCACTTGCGGCGGCCTTGATGTTTGAATTCCCTCCGAGTCAACGGATCGTTACCATAGAGGATACGTTAGAATTGCCTTGTTCGTCCCTCAAGGAGGAAGGTTACAAAGTCCAGTCCATGCATGTCCAATCCAGCGGAATCGGCGGCCTCGGCGAGATGTCGGCCGAAGAATCGCTGCGCGTGTCATTGAGGTTAGGTGAATCGGCCATAGTCATGGGTGAGGTCAGAGGTGAAGAAGCTAGGACTTTGTACGAAGCTATGAGAGCAGGTACAGCGGGCAGTGCCGTCATGGGCACCATCCATGCGGATTCTCCGAAGGCGGTTTACGAAAGAGTTGTTTACGACTTGAATATACCCCCGAAATCTTTCGCAGCTACCGACGGGGTGATAATGGTGAACTACAGACGGCCTAAAGGATTACACCGGCTGGTGAGAAAAACGACCCAGATATCCGAGGTGAGAAAAGATGCCGTACCCTCCACTGTAGATGCAGATATAGGTTTGGATAGAGGTGATGATCTGTTCAACGATCTGATGCTGTACTCTCCCGAAAATGACACATTGGAAAAGACAGACTACTTTGGAGAGTCTTCAGAGCTGCTGACCAAAATAGCGGACGATTGGGATATGTCGATGGAAGAGGCGGAAGAAAACATCCGTGCTAGGGCACTTGTGAAATCCGCTGTGGTGGAGAGGGCCCGGGAAGAGGGCAGATTGGAACTGTTGGAAGCCGACTATGTGCCTGAATACAACACCAAATTTTGGCACATGTTGGAATGGCAATTGGAAGAGTATGGTTCAGTGGATTACGATAAGCTTGTAGAAGATTGGGAAAGATGGTTCCAGGAGAGTTTCTGAAATGCCTTCGATGGATCAAACACAAAGCCAAGGTTATTTCACGAAAGGTTGCAAATTTGCGAGCGCCCTTTTTCAATTGGACCTATCTGAGAAGAGGCAGGAAAGACAGGAGAGGCGCAAAGAGAAAGACAAAGAACTCGATCGGAAGTTTGAGGAGGAAAAGGAGAAGTTCAAAGAGATCCGAAAGAAACATCCTCCTGGTAGTCCAATATTTAAAAGGGCGAAACAGCGTTATGAACTCGCATTAAGAGACCACGAGATAGAAAAAGAAAAGCTTGAAAAGGATGAGTTCAAGAGCTCGATAAAGTTCGCCCAGATAGACGCAGAACCCTTCGAAGTCAGATATCTTGCTTACTTCGTGGGTATGATAGTTTTCTTGATATCCTTGGTAGCTTCTCTTTACACCCTCTTTTTCACGGACATACCCTTCCTGTTCAAATTGACCACCCTGATGCCTGTCATAATCTTGCCCATCCTTGCTATCGCTTTGGTCATGAATATACCGAACTATATGGCTAAGAGGAGAAGAGCCAAATCGATAGGGCGCATGCCTGAGGCCATCAATTACATGGTAATGGCTATGTCCTTGACTCCCAATCTGTCAAGGGCGATAGAGTATGCCGCCGACAGCGTCGAAGAACCTCTGTCCTCTGAATTAAGAAGGATAATATGGGACGTAGAGATGAGGAAACACACAAAGATCGAAGACTCCCTGATAGCCTTCGCCGATGAATGGGGGAAGTGGAGTGAAGAGTTCAGAAGGAGTTTATACACGCTGCGGAACGCAGCCCATAAAGAGACGCAGGAGGAAGTCACTGCGAGCTTGGAAAAAGCCAACGATATAGCCGTGAAAGGTACCGAGAATAAGATGAGGAATTTTGCGGAATCTTTGACCGTCCCAGCGATGAGCCTCTTTTCTTTGGGGAGTATCCTGCCGCTGTTGTTGGCCGCTCTTTTACCTGTATTGGCGATCGGAGAAACTGCTGCTGAACTCATAATTTTCGTTCTAAACGTGGTGATACCTCTCGGATTTTTGATATATTCGATCCACATATTGGGATACCGCCCGACCATGAGAGCACCTCTCTCACTTTCCGATCTTCTAACGGACCGCGAAAAATATGCCGTTATAGGGGCTTCGCTGGGAGTAGGGGGCACTCTGGTCTTCTTGGGATTTTACTTGAGACCCGATCACTCTTATCTGATATCACTGCTCCCCTTGTGGGGCATCGCGGCGGCCATAACCATATACTGCTTCTTCACATCGTACTTCCCTTATAAGCAGAGAGATAACATATTGGAGATGGAGAACAACTTTCCGAACGCCCTCTTTCATCTTGGAGGATATATAAGTAGAGGAGACCCGCCGGAAAGGGCCTTCGAAAAAGTTTCTGAGAGTATACATTCCTCCAGTATCAGTGTCCTTTTCGAGAAGATCTCTTATTCACTACATGTCACGAGGAAATCGCTTTCAGATGTGTTATTCGGTAGAGGAGGAGTTCTGGAAAAGAATCCCTCACAGATGATCAAAGCTACAACTACCATGATATCTAGGGCGATAAAAAAAGATCCGGAGACCGCAGGAGATACTTTGGTGAGGATATCTGGATACCTGACCGAACTTCAGAACATCGAAGAGGAGATGAAGAGCAGGTTGACGGAGATAACAGGGATGATGAAAGTCACCGCCCAATTCATCGCTCCCCTTGTCATGGGGGTGACCGCGGTCCTTTACGTAATACTTTCGAATTATTTCGCTCAGATCGAATTGGAGGGGCCGTTGGCCGGGATGGCCGGTCGTATAATAGGTGAAGAGGTACCCATAGCGGGTTTCACATTTTCCATGGTCGTGGGGATCTACCTCATAACCCTCGTTCTCCTGACGGTTTATTTCACGGTCGGTATCGAGAGCGGGGAGGATTGGGCCAGTCGGAAGATGAACGTGGTGAGGATCCTCCCTGTCTCTATGCTGCTTTACACTATTTCGCTGTTATTTACTGAGTCCTTATTGGGCGGGATGGTGTAGGAGAGATACACAGCAAAATATATATTGTTTGACCGTATTGGATAATAATGAGGTAAGAAAAAATGGACTCGCTACCCCCCCGAAGAATAGAGGATGACGAATACGCCCAGATCATGGGCATACCTCTCTACATACTGCTGATAGTGATAATAGCGGCGGTCTCCCTAGCGGCGATACTGGGATTCATGGTGACAACGGAGCCGAAGATAGACGACGTCAGAGTGCACGAGGTTCAACACGGTACTAACGAAACCCATGAAAGTGTGATCTGTGAGGAATTATACGAAGATGGAAGAGCATATTACAAGGGATCTGAACGGCCCGACCCGGATGATTCGGACAACACCTTGCCACCGGAGAAGGAATACGACGAATATTTGGTTGTAACGATATATGATGAAGACGGTAATGTGATGGCCGGTGTTGACGTAGAGGCAGAAGGTGCCGGAGCTAGCGCAGTTGCTACGACGAACTCTACAGGTCAGGCGGAATTAGATTTAGACGGTTGCAGACTGCGCCAAAACGAGGACCACGCCAAGATAGAGATCGAGGCCTCCTACGAAGGTCTGATCGGAACCGAATCAGTCCAAACGAGCATATGGGTCGAAAGACCTTAAAGTGCTATTGACAGAACAGGGACCTCTTTTCCCTTTATTTTTTATATCAGGGAAAATAGGTGGCAGCAAGGCACTATCAGCTAAAAACCCATTATCCCAAAATCTTTAAGTATTTACCTCCCTATCTATATTGTTAAGGTAAATGTAGAGAGGCCGATGGTATCCTAAAGGTGGCTTCCATGGATGATAAAATGAAAAACGGCTTTGTTTCCGAACTATCTTTCGTATTCACATTGATTTTTGTCACGGCCATAGTCGTGTTTTTGATGCTCTCGTTTTGGGGGCCCTTTTTAGCTAACGGAGGTATCTCCGAAGCGAAAACATTCTTTTCAAGGGAAGAAGATCTCCCCTCAAGAGAGGAGGAGGGAGTCAAAAGCGTAGCTTCTTGGGAGCAGTGGTCGCAGAGCGACTTCAAACAGGGGGACAGCGAAGATCTAGACCTCGATTCGGAGCCGGGTAAGGTAAAGTTGGATACTGACACGATCCAGATAGGGGCGGCTGAAGCGGCTGAACAGGGGAGCAGAGGGGGATATTATTATTGGCCCAAGGGATCAACTTTCCTCGGCTGTAGGGATGATTTTAGAGCAGATAGAGGAGGCAAGATCAGAGAGTTCAGGATAAATGTGGGGGATGACCCAGATCTAGCTGGAGACATAGAGCTGAAAGTTCTCAGGCCCACCGATCCAGATGCTGTTAACCCTGGTGAGAGCGCCGAGTTTTATGCGGCTCAATCAGAGATCTTTTCAAACTTGAACCCTGGGCAGATAAATGAACGGACCGGGCTGGATATACCTATAGAAAAAGAAGATCGATTGAGTCTTTACGCACTTGGCGACATCGCTGCAGTTGCTTTGACTGGAAACAATGGTTATTGGAGTCATGATGGGGAGGTAACTAGTACTCCTACGGAGATGGGACATATCAGCGACGATGACGCGATAACCACTTTGGAGGCTGAAGTAGAAACCCATCGTGACGAGGGCGTTCATGAATCAAACGTGCACGATGCGGGACAGCACATGTACGAGTGGGAGAGCATAAGTTGGGATGCCGACGTGCCTCAAGGATCGAACCTGACTATAGAAACGAGGACTTCCGCAAACGGGCAGGATTGGACATCCTGGGAGGAAGCTGAGAATGAGGGGAACGTCCCGGGTGATGATACTCACCAATATATTCAGTACAGAGCGACCTTCACGTCTGCAACTGGCAGAGAAACGCCTTCTTTGAACAGCATCCGTATAGAGTACCGAGTGGATGAAGACCCTCCGGATATAGAGCACAGCTCTTTGGATGAATGGCAGGCCGAGGGAGGTTATACCATCACCGCGAGTGTCCAGGACGGAGGGAGCGGATTGGCCGAAAACCCAAGCACCTACTACAGCATCGATGAGGGCAGCAGCTGGAATGAACTGACCATGGGGCAGGTAGGTGATGAGTTATATGAAACCGAGATACCAGATCTTAACCACTCTACTGAAGTCAGGTACTATATCGAGGCGGAAAATGAAGCCGGGTTAGTGGCAACATCTCCTGATGAGGATCAATATTATCCTTTCAAGGTGGATAAGGAATCTCCGGAGACGGAGCCCGTGCTATCCGGCGAGGAGGGGGACGACGGGTGGTTTGCGAGTCAAGTAGAGGTTCAATTGGATGCAAGTGATGGGGACTCCGGGGTGGGTACCACGTGGTACAGACTCGATGATGGGTGGGAAGAGTACGCTCAGCCCATCGAGCTGCAGCAATCTGGCATATACGAGGTGGAATACTATTCTGATGATCAGGTCGGGAACGAGGAGGGAGTCGACTCGGTAGAGGTGAAGATCGATATGTCTCCACCAGAGGTGGAAGTGATAAAGCCTGAGCCTTCAGGTGAGAACGGATGGTATCTTGAAGATGTTCAGGTAGAGATATCTGCCACCGACGAAAACTCAGATATCGAAACCATCGAGTACAGGTTTGGTGAAGAAGAATGGCGTACATATGAAAGCGAGATCGATCTGGATGAATCTGGTGAGTTTCAGTTAGAGTATCGGTGTTTCGATAGGGCCGGCAATGAAGAAAGAGGAACGACTCAGATCAAGATCGATCTGGAAGATCCTCAAGCATCTGCCGAGGTCCTTGGCGAGGAAGGCAACAAAGGATGGTATGTCACCGCCCCCGAAGTTGAATTGAATGCTCAGGATAATATATCTGGAGTATCACACATCAATTACAGGATAGATGGGGAGGAAGAATGGTCAGAATACCAGGAAACGATAACTCTTGAAGACGGTATTTATACAGTAGAATATCACAGTGTAGATAAGGCTGGTAGGGAAAGCGAGGTGAATGAAAAAGAGATCAAAGTGGACACCTCTTCTCCCGATCTATATTATGAAACCGATCCACCTTATGAGCAAGGATGGGTAAATTCTCCAGGTACGATTTCTGTGGACTCCGAGGACGAATTATCCGGCGTTAGTGAAGTGAGTTGTCGGATAAATAGGAGGGGAGAATGGGAGAATGAGACACGTGAGAATTCAGGTGATATCGGTAAAATGAACACCACTTTTGATGTGAGCATGTCGGGTGAACTAGAGGTAGAATTATACGTAAAAGACGAGGCGGGGAATGAATATATTGAGGATTTTGAATATCTTATGGATCTTGAAGGACCCAGGATAGAATCTGCTGAATCGAGTCCTACGGTTTGGAGAAACGATCTCACCGTCTCTGTGGAGGCGAAGGATTATAACTCCGACATCGATCGAGTCATCTTAGAATATGACTCAGGAGACGGTTGGAAAGAAAAAGAGATGAACTTAGAAAATGGGGAATATGTCGCCACCATCTCCGGCGGCGAAGTGGGCTTCAGCGATGTTGACTATCGTATAGTGGTGAGAGATGGAGCTGGAAATGTCGAGGAAACGGAGACAAAGGTAGCAGATGTCGGCATAAACTGGTGGTACTTTGTACCGATACCCATCGCGGTGGTGCTTTTAGCTCTCTTTGTGTTCTGGAAAAAGCGCAGAGAAAAACACGAAAAACTGATGCCTATAAAAGAATCTAAATTTTCAAAAATCAGGGAGAAAAGAGGGAGGAAATTGAAAGAATTGAAGAGTCAACGAGCCGAAAGAACGGCAGACGTAGGGAACGGTGGTAGATCCTCCACCCCTCCACCAGGGGCTAGAGGGGAAACGATGCCTGTATCGGCTCTTTCACAGACGTCTTCAGAAGACTGTGACATCTGTAACAGCCCGACCGATCCTGAGAGTAGATTGAAATGTGAATGCGGGAACGTTTACCACAACGATTGTCTCATGGTCGAAGGAGAGTGTCCTGAATGTGAAAGAGATTATGCGGCCGTTAAATCCTTCACGGAAGAAGGAGGTTCTGATGAAGGCACTGAGGAGGAAGAGAGGGGGGAGACCGAAGAGACAACCGAGGATGGAGCGGATATAAAGATATTAGCAGACGAAACCAGTACTGAGCCCGAAGAAAAAGTCAAAAAAGAAGCAGAGGAGATGAAGGAGATAGCTAAAGAAGAAGAGGAACCCTCAGATGAAATGGAGTCCGAAGAGAGCGAGACGATTGAGGATGAAGAAGAGTTGGAGGAGGGGGTCGAGCAGGATGAGCAAGCTGAGGACATGGAAGAAGAACCGAGTGAAGTCAGTGAGCAAGAAGAAAAGATGGAACAGGATAAGGATGAAGAGATAGATGAAGAGCAGGAAGAGGAAGGGGGCAAAGAAGACCTAGAACCCGAAGAAAACTTAGATGAAAGGTCAGAAGAGGAAAAGGAGTCGATCGAGGAGGAATCCACTGAAGAAGAAGATAAAGATAAAGGTCCTACAAAATGCCCGATATGTAATAACGACCTAGAACCAGGGGCAGACAAGTGTTGGGCCTGCGGTGCTGACCTGGATGAAGAGGAATAAAAGACGAGGTTGAGATCAGATGGATGGAATAGAAAAGAAAAGATGCGATCCAAGGAACTTGAAACGCTCCGAAGAAGGAGTTATGGATTATCCTTTCCGGCTTTTGATAATAGCTATCGTACTCGCTATAGCTATACCGTCTATGCTCTCCGCCCTGTCTCACTACCGCACTAACAGTGCAGAAGAACAGCTCTCCCAAGAAGTAAATCAGATAGCATCTGCCGTGGAGAGCGTGTATATCCAAGGTGTGAATGCGAGCACGGTTTTAGAAATAGAATTTCCTCCCGAGACTGAAGAGGTAAAGGTGGGTGCTCCTTTGTCCGGTTCTGTTCACACAAGAGCCATCTATTATCAACTCAGAGAGGAACCTGAAAAATCGATATTAGTCACCCACGGTCGTAAGGGCATCCCTATGTGCTCGCCGGATAACGATACCCTGATAATCCCAGGAGGGAATCAGCGGATATCTATAGTTAAAAAGCCCGCGGATTTCGATATGAATGAAGACGGCGTCGAAAACGATTACTATGTCGAGCTGGATGTATTAGAGTGGTAAGATGTTGGATTGGGCACTTTCAAAAATCATCGTCTCTATCTTCACCATGGCTTTGGTGATATTTTCAATCTTCGTTTTTTCAGCTGCAAGAGAGGATATAGATGAAACTAGGTTAAAGAGCCTCTCTCAAGAGATTTCTTCTAGAGTGAATGAACTTTCTAACACCCATTCTAATTCTACACTTTATTTCACCTTCAGGGAGAACGCTTCCGCTGTGGAACTACCATCGGAGATAGATGGGGAAGAATATGAGATCAGGATAAGTTCTAGTGAGGTGAGTCTTGAAGCGCAAGGTAAACTCGCATCATCCGATATCACCGCTGAAGATAGTGAAAGGGTACATCTTTGGGATCCATCACAGATCAATTATACCACCAACGAAACGGAGCTTGCGGAGATCGATGACGAGCACCGTTATCTTGATCTTGTCTCAGGAGAGGGTTTCAGAGTGATGAGGTGCGAATTGATAGTCAGCGGTGAGACCCAATATCATACTTTCATCTTTGAAGATTGAAAAGAATAGAGATTTACAAAAGTGCCCGAAAAGGACAAAAAACATATATAGTCTAAGACACATATATAATTTACCACCGTAGACAAATTATATATTCGAAAGAAGGAGTCGGACGTATGAAAAATAAATCGTTCGAAAAATCCTTGATAATCCTAACCATAGGTATCTTATTGACTTCTGTAGGGTTAGTCGTTTTTATGTCCATGCCCTCCTCGGCTTCGACTCCTCAGGAGAATTCAACTATCAATGTATCCCCAACAGCTGAGAAACCTCGGAAACCCTTATCCACGGAAACATGGACCCAGACTACACAGTCCGATTTTGAATCCGGTGACTTAACAAATTTGGATACCACAACTTCTTCAGGCGAAGTGATGCTGGATACGTATGAGTTTCAGGTGGGAGCGGCGGAGTCGCCTAACGACGATTATTATTGGGATCCTGGATATACTACTTTTCCAGGTCGAGATGATTTCAATATCGACCGAGGTGGTGAGATAATCGAATTCACGGTTACCTGTGCCGACCGCCATTCTGCTTTCAAGCTCAAGATATTACGCCCAACAGGTAACCAAGATGAATATTTTTCAGCTGAAACTGAAACCTTTGATCCAGAATCTTGGACCATCAAGACTTGGGATACTAGTAGTGATCAACTCCCCATCCCTGTACAGGGAGGTGACAAGTTGGGTCAATATACACTGGGAGATCTGAGCACCGTAGGTTTCACTGGAGAAAATGGTCAATACTATTATAATGGGGAGATCACAACGAGTCCGCAAACTATGGATTGGGCGGATGACGATGTGATAACGACCATGGAGGCGATAGTCGAAACCCACGAGGATTCTGGAACCTTAGTATCAAGCGTTTATGATACCGGAGATGGGATGTATGATTGGGGTACCATCCACTGGGATGCGGATGAACCTTCAGGTACTTCACTCACTATGGAGACCAGGACATCTCCCGACGGTAACAGCTGGTCAGATTGGGCAGAGGCCTCGAACGGTGGTGAGGTGCCGAGTCCAGTGGACAGATACATACAGTACAGAGCCACCTTTGAAACATCGAACGGGCAGATCACGCCCTCTTTGAGCGAGGTCAATGTGGAATACATGGAGGATACATATTCTCCCGAGATAGAACACGATCCTGTCGAAGGGTGGGAAGGTTATGGCCCATATACGATCACGGCGAGGATAACCGACCAGCACAGCGGGGTCGACGAGAATTCACTCGAGGTGAGGTATAGGGTCGACGGAGGTGTTTGGCAGGCCAGCCCAATGAATTCTACAACTGGTGACGAGTACAGCGGTGATATCCCTGATCAGGACGCAGGCAGCGAGGTGGAGTATTACATATATGCGGTAGACGTGGCTGGGAACGAAGAGAAATCCAATCAATACTCCTTTACCATAGATAAAGATCCGCCGGATACTTCCCTTACATTACAAGGCGAGGGTCCTCAGAACGGTTGGTACAGGAGCGATGTCGAGCTACAGTTCAGTGCGGAGGACGCCCATTCAGGAGTCGACAGTATATTGTACAAGATAGACGATGGGGAGTGGCAGGAGATCGATGGTGCCAGCGGCGGTACCACTGTTTCAGGTTCCGGAACCCACGAGGTTCAGTTCTATTCCATAGATAATGGAGGAAATCAAGAAGATATAAATGATGAAAGCTTCAAGATAGATGTTATCGAACCCACTACTCATGTGGCTTTGGACGGCCCCGAGGGAGAAGATGGCTGGTACATAGGGGATGTAGAGGTGAGCTTTAGTTCTGAAGACGGCTATTCAGGAGTAGATCATATAGAATATCGAGTAGGCGAGGGATGGGAGGAAATAGAGGGTGACGGTGGAAGCATAACCATAGGAGAAGAGGGGGAGAACAGTCTGTATTACAGGGCTGTAGACACCGCAGGGAATGTGGAAGAAGAAAAACTCCAGGTGATAAGGATTGATAAAACAGCTCCATCTGTAGAACTCAATTCTCCAAACCCAGGGGGGGAAAACGATTGGCATATAGAGGAGCCAGCGGTCAACATAAGCGCGGAGGACGGTAACTCGGGAGTGTCTTCGATAAAGTACAGGATAATCAGTGATGATGAAACAGGTGAATGGCAAAAAGCCGAATCTGACGTGGTGGAGATAAAACTTGAGAACGGCGAACACACCGTAGAATATCTAGCCGAGAACAATGCAGGTCTGAAAAGCTCAGATGAAGAAAATGCCGACACATCTCAGATTAAAGTAGATACACAGGAGCCTGAGATCAAATACGAAATCTCCGAGCCCGATAGCAACGGGTGGTATAACGCTCCTCCCGAGGTGAAGATATATGCTGACGATGAAGGGGGATCAGGAGTAAGGATACTGCAGTATAGATTGGGCGAAGATAGAGATTGGGAGGAATATCAAGGGAGTTTTATGATCGATAGAGAAGGCCAGTTCTATCTTGGTGTAAGAGCACTTGATAATGCGGGAAACCTGAACGAAGAAGGAAAAACAGAGTGGCTGAAGATAGATCTGACCACACCCTCTTTGAAAGACTTTGACACCTCGGATACGGTTTGGAAAAACGAGATGACCGTGACAGCTTCTATAGACAGTGGAGCGAGCTCCGTAGAGAGAGTTATCCTCAGATATGAAGAGGATGACGGTTGGAAAGAAAAGGAGATGAAAAGAGCCGGTGGGGAGTATAAGGCGACTATATCAGGGGATGATGTGGGATTCAGTGATGTGGATTACCAGATCGTTGTAGAAGATGCCGCCGGTAACGAATACCAGTCAGAAACCAAAGTTGGCCCCGTTGGGATAAATTGGTGGTATCTCCTCCCGATACCTATCGCAGTTATATTGATAGGGTTATTCGTTTACTGGAAAAGGCGACGGGAGGAACAAGAAAAACTGCTTCCGGTTAAAGAATCGAAATTTTCCAAGATCAGGCAGAAAAAAGGCGAAAAATTGAAATCACTAAAGAAAAAGAGATCGACTAGACCGACTAGAGTCTCTACGTCTAGGGCATCTTCATCAAGGTCTTCACCGCCTAGGCCTCAAGACGGGAACTATATGGGTGAGAGCGGAGCGGCTAGGGCTGGTGCTGCTGGTATGGGTATATATTCCTCCAAATCACGGCCTAAGCCATCAAAAGACTGTGATATCTGCAACAGCCCGATAGATCCCGAGAGCAGCTTAGAATGCCAGTGTGGAAATGCTTACCACAACGATTGTCTCATGGTCGAAGGAGAGTGTCTAGGATGCGGAAGAGATTATGCGGAAGTAAGATCTTTCAGTGAAGAAGGCGTCACCACGGAGAAACCAGATAGCTCTTTCACGGGATCAGAAGTGGGATCTGAACCCGTTGGCCCAGCATTGGATGATGAAGAGAGCGAAGGTGAAGAGGAATTAGAGGATGAAGTGACGAAGATGCTGGAAGAAGAATCCGAGTCTGATAAGGTTTCCTCGGGAGGCATATGGAGCCACAAAGGGTCAGGACTTGACCAAGAAGAGCAGCCGGGGTCTGAAGAAAAAACTGAGGGTGAAGTTGAAGAGAAAGAGAAAATAAAATGTCCTGTCTGCAATAATAAACTAGAACCCGGGGCGGATAAGTGTTGGGCCTGCGGTGCCGACCTGGATGAAGAAGAGTAAAAAAGAGTATCCTCACCATTCTATTCTAATTCCCAAACGACCCGTACTTCTGATATCTTTTTATCCCGTATTTTTCTTCGTGCTCGAAGACAGCTCTTCCGAGTTCCGCCTTGAAGTATTCCCCTTTCCGCCCCACACCTATGGAAGGTTCTGCAGAGGCCCACCAGGCTAGATTTCCTTTAGAGTAGTTACCATCAGACCTTACTTCTACTGCTTCAAAGGAATAATTGCTCATCATGTCTTTATCAGCACGTCTGTAAAGGGACGGAGCGGGATATTCTTCACCTAACTTTCTTCCTATAGATCTCATGTCGTTGATGAGGAGTCTAGAGTATCGGATTATTTCTTGGCCGGAGGTACGGTTGGTCCAATATATGAAACGCTTTTCCATATCTTCATCTCGATCTATACTACGATTCACGTGGAAGTAGATACCTATATCTTCTATCTCCGTCTCTTCGAAGACCTCAGGATCTTCATGCATCTGCTTGAGTAGGTCCTTACTGAAACGGACCAAACCGTCGTAGGAATCATTTTTTCCTTCTACCGCCTTTTCGAACCATCCCTCGATATCAGCGGGAAGGTCACCTTCTCTTGCTTGGATACCTACGTCCACTGAGTAGTTGTGCCCCAGAGCTGGCAGAGTTATGTCTGAGAAAAATCTAGATTCTACATCGTATAAACTCATTTCATCGGCTGAGAGGCGTTTGGGAGGATAGCTCGTCTCAAGGGTGAAATTATCGTCCGTTGTGTTCTTGTATGCCTTTATCACCAATCTTTCATCTCGGGATGGATCCACATCTACTTTTAAGTCCATACTTCCCCAACGCTGAGCTTCGAAGCTGAATTCCTGGTCAGCCAACTCAAAGGAGATATCCGTCCGGTTGCATCGGTAATTAGGCTTCAACGGGTCATCTTCCAAGTCGTAATCCAAGGAATAGCCCATGTATGGGTATTCAAAGACACTCTTGTCTTCGCTTTCTCTGCTGATTATCTGCTCCTGATCGTCCATGAATTGGAAATAGTCGGTATCGTTGTAGTTCTCATAATACACATCATCTATAGTGCTCATCAGCAGTGTCAGATCGGAACTGGTATTATACACTGAAGGAAGGACAGAATGAGGATACCCTCTGATATGTCCGCGGAGCGAGTCCATGGTATTTGTCGACCTTGAAAGAACATCACTCTGGGCCCGGGAAAGGTTCATCATAGGTCGAGATATGTATATAGCATCTTCTTTCAGGGGTCTATCCGATTGTACAGTTTCGTCTTCATCGAGGCCGAAATAACTCCTAGTCATCTTATAATCTATATCGCCGGTTCTCCACCCTGATTCAAGGGGCTGGGCGGTGTGTAGGGGTAAAGTGTAGTTGTAATCGAGTTCTAGTGTGCCGTTGTACCAAGTCGGTTTATGGACACCTATAGGCGTGTTCCTTCGGTCCGTGGTAGTGTTGACATCTAGATTACCTTTTATGGAGACCTCTATGGCGGTTTGGAAAGAGCTCCAAGACATGTTGGTCCGGAGTTCCGGTTCTTCAGCATACCTATCCTGCACGTCCACAAAGTGCTGACCCTCCTCAGGATAGTCTATCTCTATGGAAAGGTCGCCATCTTCACTCAGATAATTGGAAAATTCGACCTCATAACTCTCGTTGAGTATCCTCTGCCTCTCTCGGTCGTAGGTGCGGTTGACACGCCAATTGTATCTAGGCTGCGTTAAGTTCGTGGCCAAAAAGACTTCTTCCTGATTCACGTACGTATTCCTTTGGATGTCGCGCAAAGTTCTCTCCTGGAATTTATGCTGGAGCCAACCCTCGGACTGTGAGAGGTTCAAAAGCATATTTTCTCTTTCACCCTGTTCGCCTATAGTCCTGACCGCTACATTCTCCAGAACGAAATCGTAGAAGTTCCCCTCTCCGGAACGCTCTCCCTCGTACTCGCCGGTATCGGTGGTCTCATCCATATCTTCCTTCAACTGCTGGGATATCTGGTTCTGAGATATGAGTCCCTGCTCACCCACCACCTGTTCCGTCGCATCTTGGATGTTGTTCCACAATCTGTCCCATATAGCTTGATCGGTCCAAGTGGCCTGTGCGTCCCCTGGGATTATGTTGTTCCTGTAGTTCTGGCATTCGGGACAGCTCCAGCAGGGCGGGGCGATCGTGGTCTGCCACCCTCCGTCTTTAAATGAATCTCTCCTAGGTACAGCTATGTCTCTAACCCTTTCATTGACATCTTCCATCGCATCCTGGCGGAAGGCGAAGGTTCCTTCTGAAGATTCACCATCGCTTCTCTGCTCTTCGTCCGGTGTGCTCAACGAAACTGAACCAGTTGGATTATCCTGCCTTTCGACCCCTCCGTCATAAAGATTGACTACGGCTTCATACCAAAGGTCCACGGATTCGCTCGTCAAGTGGTATAGAAAATCGTCCTCATATTCCCGCTTATAGGCCCCTTCACTCCACCAATCGTCCCTTTTATTGAAGTCCTGAGCTTCATCCTCAAATTCTTTCAACCCTTCTTGGATCGCTCCATCATCATTTTGGATCATAAAATCAGTACCGTTGGTCAACACGGATCTGTTATCTTCTGGATCTATCTCGTAATCGAATCCTTTCGTGCCTATCGTTTCGGCCATATTGTGACTGACCGTGTCCATGAATCCCTTTTCTTCTTCACCGTCTACATTTTCTGATCGCTGTCTTATGCTTCGGTTGATGGTCTTCAGGATGTACTCCAAGGTGTCGTAATAAGGCGTATTACGGCCCTGGTCATGCTTGGCGATCAGCGATTCTTCCACAAGATAATACTCGATACTTCTGCTCCCGACGTTGCTGAAATCCGAATCGAAATTGAGTACATAGGGTTCAGGGTCCATATCCTGATTGTCAGGGTCTCCAAGGATGAGGTCTATAGTATCTGGAACTTCCTCCGCTTCCATATTCCAGGTTCCAGATGAATAATCATATGGACCTCGGCTGAACACATAGTATCGTCCTCCGACGGGATGAGGGGGATCTGTAGAATAGCATTCCCACTCGTATGGAGACATGCTTCCTTCCATGGTCTCTATGGTAGCGGAAGCCTGCTGGGAATCCAGCTGTTCCGGGATATCTAACCATTCTCTATATACCTCCAACCAAGTCCTCACCTGCTCTTCGGCCCAATCTTCCCCTTTATCTTCCATGGCATCCCAATCGACCACAGGTTCGGAAAGAGTAGGATCTACTATCTCCCCGCCCCAAAAAAGCTCGTAAAGGTCGAGAACGAAATCCTCTCCATAAGGATAGATCGCCTGTGCCAGCACCTTCCCGGCGTCGACTTCTTGGTTATTAACATTCCTATGCATGATATAAACATCCGCGGAATCTATAGTCCCGTTATCGGCATAATCTTCTAATTCAGAATCCACGCCCATCTCTTCCGCTATCTCACGGTCATAATCTCCGTACAGTCTGGCCGCTTCCAACAACAGAGCTAGATTCACAGCGATCTCCACATCCTCTTTACTAAGCAAACTTTCTATATCTCCCTCGTTCTCTCCGTAGCCTCCGCTAGCATTACCGAAGAGAGTTCTAGTCTGAGTGATGGTGGATAACTGATACCGGATCAACTTTCCGACTTCTCCGAACGGGTCTCGTGATTCGCTTTTGAACTCTCTGAACCGCCCCTTCAAGTAGAATACAGGTGAATACACGTTCTCGTGAAATCGTTTGGTGTAGTTCACGGTGTGTCCAGACCCCTCGCTGTACACAGACATGTCTAGTTCGCCCATGACCCTGCCGTAGAGAGGAGCTCTTTCATCCCCATATTGTGTCCTGTTCCTGTGATCCCCTTCATACAATGAGGATGCCTGGAAGGGCTCTACCGATTCTCCCTGGGAGTGGAAATGGTCTTTCGTTTCTGGAGTGGACCTAGCGTCAGATACTATCTGGAGGGACCAATCATCGATATAAACTATACTGTTACTCGCTTTAGAGGGATAGGTGGCGTTGATATATCCTTCAAAAGATTCCTCCACATTTGTTTGAAGAGAGCTCATATCCGGGTCTCGCTCTTTGGTCGATTCATGTATCTCTTGAAGTACCAGGTGATGTGCTCTCTTGGCTAGATCGTTTCGAGCTTCTTCGGCGGCCTCTGAAGTCTGACGATTTGGATCATATACAGATACATCCCGGTCAGATCTCTCGACCTGTCCTATCATGGCAAAAGCGGTGGTTGAAAGTATGATAAGAACGACTCCTACAAGGGCGAAGGGTATCTTCCCGCGATCATCCAATCTTCTACGGGTCAAAACTATACCTCTTTTATTATATCATAATTGTTGGGATGATTATTTATGTATTCCGCTTTTAGGTGGTGAATCTTGGTTCACGTTCGATCCTCACGCCAGCCAGATCTTGAGGTTCGCAGTATAGGTCGCGTTTTGATCCGGTGTGTGTAAATCTTGTGAAAAGGAGTTCATCTCATCCACACCTTTGGTCTGTTGGCCGTACCCGAAAGAAGCGTTTTCAGAAGACCAGGCGGTAAAATTGTAATCATATTGTGATATGACCAGAGCATCTAATGTTTCATTGAGATCTCTCTCTATACCCTCTCTCAAACTGCCATTATTCACATCTGTGTTATCTCTCAGATATAGGTTCTCCACCACCAATTCAGATACCGTTCTATCGTCGAGATGGATCGTTTCATTTTGGTATTCGTAGGAGGTGTGGTTGAGAGTCGAGTGAAGGTAAGAATCGAGAGTACTCTCACCGTAAAGTCTCATCACTTCCTTCGTTTCCGGAGAGCTTCCAGGGAATGGTGCGAAGATCAAGATCGCGGAAGCGATCAATGCGATGCTGAAAAATATCAATGCGTCTAAAAGACTCGATTGACCCTTATTTGATCTGACCAAAAGTCTCATTTCCACACCTCCACCCGCAGTCGAGCAGGATGTATTTCATCGCTGTCGACCACTATGTTCACCGAAAGATTGATCACCTTTCTCCCCTCTTCATAATGTTCCTCAGTAAAATTAAAATCGGGCTCCCTGGACCATGTCTGGTTGTATCGTATAGAATAATTGCTCACATCGGCAAGGGTGATTCTATAATAGAAATCGGGGTAGTTGAGAGATTGTGTTAAATTTTCAGAACCTATATACTGAACTTTAGTGGCGTCGAACTGTCCTACATTGCTTTCGTATAAGAGGAGCGGCGAAGCTTTCACTGCCTCGGCGAATTCGATAGCATCTCTTTCGAAGTCAGAGACCGAACTCTTTTGGCCGTGTCTCTGTACCGCAGAATACATACTGCCCAAAAATATAACAGTTGCAACTACGACGATGAGAAGGGCGGGTACATCTTCGTAAAAACCTACGACACCTCGGTCGTCAATTTTTCTTTTCATACATTTCTGCTCTCTAACTCGCACTCATATAAAAAAGGATTTTGAATATAAATCTTTCTCACAAAGTCGGGGTCAAAATGACTCAAAACCATTGATGGAGGTGCGAAAACTTAAAAGTAAAGAACTTTCTCCTTTAACAAAAAGGTAAACATCATGTCTAAATCCAAGGGCTTGTTGATGACCATCGGTGGAAACATAAGTCAGGCAGAGGACAGCCCCATCTTGAAGGAATTTTGTGAATTGACCCGAGGAGGGTGTGAAAACGAACCAGTGATAGCGATCCTGCCCACTGCCAGCCAAGAGCCCGAGAAAAGTGCGGGGAAGTATTCTGAAATCTTTAAAAAATTGGGTGCCGAAACCGTCATCATAGACCCTGAGAACAGAGCCGAGTCTAACGATAAAAACCTCATTAAAAAAGCTTCAGAGGCCGATGCTTTCTTTTTTACAGGGGGTAACCAACTCAGGATCACCACCTTGTTGGGTGGAACGGAAATCCTCAAGACCATAAGAGAAAGACACGAGGAGGGCGCCCTGATAGCAGGGACAAGCGCTGGCTCTGTTTGCATGGCCGACCTCATGATATCATACGGTGAGAGTGAAAACGCGTTGATGACCGGCGTCGTGGAATTGACCCGCGGTCTCGGTTTTCTCTCAACGGTTGTATTGGACACACATTTCACTGCGAGAGGTAGATTCCCCCGACTTGTCCACGTCGTGGTGGAAAACCCGGTGAGTCTGGGGATCGGCCTGGGAGAAGATACCGCTGCGGTCTGGGACCTGGAAAAAAATGAATTCAGAGTGATTGGCAGCAGGAGTATAGTGGTGGTGGATGGAAAGCAGATCCAGCATACTAACGTTCCTGAAATAGATACGGATTCACCTCTCCATGCGGAGGGGATCACTGTACATATCCTTTCAAACGGCTGCGGATTCGATCTGAAAGAGAGGAAACCATGGTTCCCAGAGAACCATGGTTGAGGGTTGAGCAGTCCATCTGCCCGTAGACTGAATAGATCTTCACACGCTCAAGGTCCCGATACCTTTTTCACCCGTTTCTCCAGTATGAGCACATATCTTTCTAGGACCAAATATCTGGACCAGGTCTTCAGAATTAAAATCTAGATTCGCGCAGACTATCATGTCTCCTGGTTTACTGTGGCTCATAGCGAAGCCCAGAGCTTTATCTGGATCATCTATGATCACTGGATCTTTTCCCACCGAGTCACTACCCTTTTTGAGGAGGGAAGTGATCTCTCCTTTTTTCCTGCCCCGCCTCAGGTGGTCTCTTTCCGTGAATACCAATGTTTCGAATTTCTGAGCTGCCACTTTTCCACTTTCAAGGATACTTTCATCGTTTCTATCACTAACCCCTGTGAAGACTAAGATGTTGTTATTATCGTCGGAGAGACGGTCGGTGAATTCACTCAGCTTCTGAAGGCTGTCAGGATTATGGGCATAATCCAGTACGACATTTCTATCCGCTATCTCGAACACGTTCAGCCTGCCGGGGGTCGTTTCTTCGTCGGTTTGGAACTTCTTCAAAGCTGTTTTGAATTTGTCGATCTTAAGTCCGCTAGCGTATCCTGAAGCCATGGCCGCTAACGTATTCTCCACCAGCATTGTTACCCCGCCCAAAAGGTATGGTATATCATTAACACCCGCTATCTTTTGGCGCCCTCCGTTTATCAGGTAAGCTACCAGTTCGTCTCCCTCCTTTACAAAGGCCTCTCCACCTTTATCTATATGCTCTTTTATCAGGTCGTTCTTTTCTACGCCGAACAGGATGGGCGTACCTTTTGCCCTTTCTATCAACTTTTTCGCATAATCGTCGTTCCCGTTTATAACAGCGTAGCCCTCTTTATCGGTCACTTCGACCAGGAGCGATTTCGCCCAGAATATGTCATCTGTATCTTCAATACCATCGAGACCGATGTGGTCTTCTCGGATATTCAGTACCACCCCTACGTCGCACTTGTCGAAGCCCAGACCTCTTTTCAAGATTCCGCCTCTAGCTGTCTCCAAAACAGCATAGTCTACTTCCGGATCCTGCAGAACTACGTTTGCGCTCCAAGGCCCCGTAGTATCACCATCGGCAACTTTTAAGCCGTTGGACCAGATGCCCCCGGTGACCGCCAAACCAGTATGATGACCCTGATTTCTCGCGAGCCATTCAACTATCCTAGAGGTGGTGGTCTTTCCGTTGGTGCCAGTGATAGCTACCAGAGGGATCCTTCCTTCCCCGGAGGGGTACAGGTGTTCTATTATTTTCTTTCCCACTGGCTGCGGTTCTCCGGAAGAAGGGGATATATGCATCCTCAAACCCGGACTTGAATTCACCTCGATTATCCCCCAATTCATCTTTTCAGCTGGCAGAGAGATATCTTCCGCTATCAGATCGATCCCCATTAGGTCCAGCCCTATGATCCTGCTGGTCCTTTCCAGTGTCTTTTTAAGCGTGGGATGTATGTCCGAGGTGTGATCTTCAGCGGTGCCTCCCGTGCTTATATTGGCGGTATCTTTCAACCATATCTTTTTTCCGTTAGCTGGAACGGATTCAAGACCCAGATTCTGCCGTTCCAAATTGATCCTGGCTTCGTCATCAAGGGATATCTTGGTCAGGACTGAATCATGATCTTCTCCTCTCTTCGGATCTTTGTTGGCTAGCTCTACCAGCTCCCTGATAGTCGAAGAACCATCTCCCACAACGTGAGCGGGAATCCTTTTCGCCACCGCTACCACTTTGTGATCGACGAGCAGAACACGGTAGTCGTATCCTTGAAGGTATCTTTCTACTAGAATATGTGACGAAAACTCTTCGGAGAGTGAATAAGCTTCACTGAGTTCGTCTGGATTCTTTAGGTTAACGAAAACACCATTGCCGTGATGACCGCTGACGGGTTTGATCACCACGGGATATCCTATATGTTCTGCGATATCCAGGGCTTCTTTTAGAGAGTTAGCCACCTCACCTCGCGGTACAGGAAGACCATAATCATGGAGGAGTTCTTTGCATATGTCTTTTTCCTGACCGATCTCTGAGCCTATCAACGAAGTTTCAGATGTCTCAGGCCCCCATATCATCTTCCTATTTTTACCCCACCCTAGAGAGAAGAGGCTGTATTCTTCGCCCGCGCGCTTGTAAGGTATGTCCATCTTTTTGGCGGCCTTCAATATGGCAGAGGTGCTGGGCCCTATCTTCTCTTTCAGATATGCCCGTTCTGCCTCTTTCAACACGTTCTCCACGAAACTCTTCAGGTCTTTCTCACCTGCCAATAGCTTGTTCACTAGCTTTATAGATTCCTCGAAAGCTAGAGCCCCTAATGAAGGATATTCATAATCCATGATTATCTTGTAGACGCTGCCGTCTTCTCTTCTGCTTTTCCCAAAATTCACTTTGGTTCCTACAGTATTCTGGATAGAAAGAGCAACGTGTTCTATTATATGGGCTGGATAAGTTCCTTCCATTAACCTTTCTATGAACCCCCCGGGATAGCCTTTTGAACAGGTATGAGTCCTCAGTTCGGGTAGAAGCTCAACGAGTTTATCAGCAAACTCAACGTTGGAAGGGGTCTCCACCCAATCACCTAGATCAATATAAGCTTCCATCACAGGGAATAAAGCATATACATTAGGCCCCTCTAGAAATTTTTTTCTGACAGGTATTATTTCTTTCTCGACTTTGTCTCCAACTTTTTTCTCATCAAATATTTTCATAGTATCAACTCCAAATCGATAGGACTGAGAACATCCGCTCTCACAGGTCTTAGAGTAGATAATCTAAGTGATGGAACGAATGATCCTATACATCAATTCTCCTTCACCCTCATAGAGAGGAGAAAGTCCCATTATACTATGTTCACAGAAGTATATATACTTATCTATTTCTTTATCTTTATAAATCAGGACAATGTTTATAATGAGACGGATCTCTATCGCCACTGCCATGAAAAGTTTATTCATCGGCAGGTTTCAACCCTTCCACAAAGGGCATCTTTCGGCGGTCAAACAGATATTAAGAGCTTCAGACTCTTTGATAATCGGTGTCGGCAGTGCCCAGAAGCACAGAAAAGAGGAGGATCCGTTGACGGGTGGTGAGAGGATCACGATGATAAAAAAAGTCCTAGAGGAGGAGAGGATAGATGATGTGGAGATATATCCTATCCCGGACCTGGAATGCCATCCCGCCTGGCCTTATTACGTGGAAGCGATACTACCCGAATTTCAAAAGGTCTTTGGAAATTCTCACACCGTCCTGAAGTTGTTCGAGAAGGTCGGCTACGAAACCCAGGAGCTCGAACGGATAGAGAGGGATAGATATTCTGGGACCGAGATAAGAAAAAGGATAAGAGAAGGAGGAGATTGGAAAGATCTGGTCCCGAAGGCAGTTGTTGAATATTTGGAGGAGATAGATATGGAAGAGAGGATGAAACCCGTGATAGGAGTGAGATCCGAGACTGAGAAGCAGGCTGCCCATCTGCTGACGAAAAATGATATGACCATAAGTACCGCAGAATCCTGTACAGGGGGTCTGATCGGTAACAGGCTCACCGATGTTCCGGGCTCGTCTGCTTATTTCATCGCGGGCTTGATCACCTACAGCAACGAGGCAAAAGTGGATCTGTTGGGTGTGAACCCCGGGGCTATAGAAGAGAAGGGGGCGGTGAGTGCCGAAGTGGCGGAACAGATGGCGGAAGGGGTGAGAAAAAAGCTTCAAACAGATATAGGGTTGGCCACCACGGGGATAGCTGGTCCAGGGGGCGGCAGCAAAGAAAAACCGGTTGGCACGGTCTACATGGCTCTTTCGACCGCCGAAAAGACGGAGAACAGGTTGTTCAATTTTGGTGGGGACAGACGGGATGTGAAAAAACAGACTTCAGAAAAGGCCCTAGAATGGATAATAGAGCATCAGGGGGAGTAAGACAAAAGCCCTGATGATATCAATCGATCCTGGCCTTTATATTCTCCACGGTTTTATTTATCTCCTCGAACAGGGCCCCCAATTTCCCCGAGGTATCCACCACCACGGAAAGTATGATATCCTTCCCGGGGTTGCTGATTATCATCTTACCCTCTTTTGAATCCACTATTATCCTTTTCACGCTTCCTCGTTCCAATTCGGAATTGGCACTGTTCGACGCACCGATTATGGTGGCACACATTATACCGAAAGTTTCTTCGTGCACCTCTTGCGGAAGATCAGAGGTGATTATACCACCTTCTCTGTCTATTATCGCGGAGCCGTACACTCCCTTTCGTTTCAGATTTTCAAGCACATCTCCAAATTCATCTGCCATATTATCCCTCAAATTCTTTCTTCTTTATTTCAAACTCACAATGCTCGTCACCTATACTTTCACATTTTACTTCTTCTACTTCAACCAGATCTCCTGTTGCGCCCTCATATATGCCGCTCAGGATTCCTCTGATTATGTTACAAGAAGGTGTATCGAGTGATTTATCGATCTCGATGCTTCCTTTTACGATAGCTGATTTCTTTTCCAAGATGATCTCTTCCGCCCACCCTCTACCTTTGAGCATGTTGCTCGCTCTTTTGAGCGGTTTACTATCGTTGGAAAGCTGATCAATTATATTCTCACCAACCGCTTTACCCCACAGGTAGAGTAAAATCTCTCTAGCATCCCCGATCATGTTTTGATAAAAGCGGGAGATATTTTTTATATCTTCATCAGAGAGTTTTACAAATCGCATCCTTTTTACGCTAATACAACTCACCTATTTAACTTTGAGGATGATGAATCGAGGAAGGATTATGCATGTAGGGTGAGGTGACTGCTCTATTCACATTCCGGGCAGAGGAGTTGACCGTTCTTTGGCACCAATCTGTCTGAATATACTCCACAGCTTTCACAATACCCTGAAGACTCTCTCCTCATGTGTTCCTCATACTTTTCGAGATCGTTGGGCCCTCGGATCCTTTCGTACTCTCTAGTTATGTCGATGAGGGTGGGCGAGATCTCTAGAACATCGTTTTCAGTGATTATTCCGATCATCTCGCCATTTTCCATGACCGGTAATCTCCTGATGTTTTTTTCGGCCATGGTTTCAGCCGCCTCCTGTACCAACCTATCAACGTCTATGGTGTGGACGGGTTTTGACATCACCTCTTTTATACGCACATCATCGGAGGGTAAGTTTTCGGCGACGATCTTTTTTACTATATCCATCTCAGTGATGATCCCTGAGATGTTTTGGTCATCGTCGACCACGACGAGACTGCCGATATCGGCCTCTTTCATCAAGTTTGCTGCTCTCTCCACGGTTTCGTTTTCGTTGATCACCACTGGATTCTTGGACATCACATCCTGCACCAAGACTTCATGGCCTCTGAATCTCTCCTCGTCCTCCATATATTTCTACCTAGAAGATAGAAGGGAACTCATCGTATTAAATGTTTTCCAATGAAATTAAATGTCCAAGTCCAAAATATTTATACTTCCCTGTAGATGTCTCTCGGATGACAATGGAATTGAACTTGAAGGCCGCCTTGAGGTTCAGTGATGATATAGAGGAAGCGAAAGCTTCCATCGAAAGCATCCTCGAGAAGGGCAACGAGGACTACTTGAAAAGAGGACTGCCCAAAGATGTCGAGGATGGAGGAGCACGCGTTGTAGAACACTCCGTGGAAAGAGAACATCTCTCTCTTGAGGTGGTGTCGGACAGATACGTTAGAGCTCACGACGCTCTCTTGAGATTGAAAAAGCAGTTGAATCAGGAGTTAGGCCCGAAGTTTCACGTCGGCGTGAGAGAGATCGAAGTCGAAGATTACAATATCGTATTCTACTTAGATGTTGAAGCTAAAGAGGATATAACCCTGCCCTATGTGGATAGAGTTGACTTTGACGGAAAAAGATGTGAACTAGATATATCGGGGCTCACTCAAGAGCAGCTCTCAAAGAATTACGTGGACAGGATCATAAACAGGGTGAAAGAAAAGGTCGACGCCCAATACTATCAAGGGAAGGAAGAGATGTGGGAAATGATATGGCGGTCCGAAGAAAAAGAGATGGTTTGGGATGAGAATCCGACGGAAAAGATGGAAGAGCAAGGATGGATAAAGAGGGGGCCTACCAAAGGAAAATGGTTTTATAGGCCCGAGGCTGCGAAGCTGCTGAAAACCTTCGAGAAGATAGCCGTGGAAGAAGTTTTAGAACCCCTCGGTTTTCAAGAAGTCATCGAATCCATGATGGTACCTTTCGATGTCTGGATAGATACGGGACACATGGAAGGGATACCCAACGAGGCCTATTATGTTTCGGAACCCGTCACGAGGGATCCGGATGAATGGGAGGATATAATAGACGAGATCAAGATCACCCGGGAAGTGCCTGAAGAGAAGTTGGCCGGGATGACCGAGACACCCAAGGCCGGCATATGTTACGCTCAGTGCCCACCGATATACTGGTCCTTGCGGAATGAAACCATAGCTGAGGAGAGCCTTCCACTGCTGGTATACGAAAAGACGGTCCCAAGCACTAGATACGAGTCAGGTGGAAGACAGGGTATGGAAAGGGTAGACGAGTTCCATCGAGTCGAACCCGTTTACATCGGAACGAAAGAACAGCTTTTGGAGCTGAAAGAGGAATTGATCTTGAGATACAAACACATCTTCAATGAGATCATGGACATAGAGTGGAGGATGGCCCAAGTAGAGCCCTTTTACCTTCAGCAATCAGGGGGTGGTGAAGACGAAGAAGAGGAAGGTCTGGGTACCATTGACTTTGAAGCTTACCTTCCATTCAGAGGTCCTAGAGACCAGAGCGATTGGCTGGAATTCGGTAATCTGTCCATATTCAGCAAGTACACCGAGGCTTTCAACATAAAAAGCCAGAGTCAAAAAGAAAAGCTCCTCTCTGGCTGTACCGGGATAGGCATAGAGAGATGGGCGGTGGCTTTTCTCGCTCAAAAAGGCTTAGATCCGGACTATTGGCCCGAGCCATTCAAAAGGTATTTTGGGGAGATGCCTGAAGGTATAGAACTGATGTGATGATGGCAAGAATAATAAACCAAAAAGTAGTTATAACATCTATAAATCTCAAACATTCAAGTGAGTACGATGGCTAAGAAATCTAGGCGTGCTGGCAGACGTGTAAAAGATAAGTGGAAGAGTAAGAGCTGGTACAGGATCGTCGCTCCAGAGATATTCGACGGGGCCGTAGTAGGTGAAACTGTAGCTTCAGACCCAGAATCTTTGCTGGGAAGAGTCTCGGAGATAAGCCTTCAGGACCTAACGGGAGATTTTTCCAGAACCCACATCAAAGTAAAGTTGAAAGTCAACGGCGTCAGAGGAGGAGAATGCAAGACCAGATTCGTGGGCCACGACATGACTTCCGATTACGTGAGAAGGCTGACCCGGAGAAGGCAATCCAAGTTGGAAGCCGTATTTACTGTAAGGACCAAAGAGGGCTACAGAGTGAGGGTAAAACCGTTATCGATCACGAGCAAAAGGATCAGTTCATCCATTAAAAGGTCACTGAGAAAAAAGCAGCATGAGATCATACGTGAAGAGGCTAAGAATTCGAGACTTGGAGAACTCGCACAGAAGATGTTGTTCGGAGAACTACCGAAAAAGCTAGCTAATGAATGTAAAGTCGTTTATCCCTTGAAACAGGTCGAGATCAAGAAATCGGAAGTGGTTTCCGTCCCAGACCAGGAAGAGATCGACGTTAAGATAATCACGGAAGAAGAGATGGAAGAAGAGGCTGAGGATGAGTCTGAAGAGGCTGAAGAAGCTGAAGAAGCTGAAGAAGAGGAGGAGGAAGAAGCCGAGATGCCCAGCAAACCGGAAGTCATCGAACACTTCAGGGAGATAAAAGGCGTCGGCCCCACGACGGCTGAGAAGCTCTATGAAGGCGGTTATCACTCTATACAGGAATTAAGAGAGGCCTCACAGGAGGAGCTCACCGAAGTAAAAGGTATAGGTGAAGCGGTCTCGGAAACGATCTACAAAGCTCTACACGAGTGAAACAAAACGAAGAAACTTTTTGTCGGGGTAGCTCAGCCTGGCGGAGCGCTAGACTCATAGGGAAGTTTATGCTCCACCCGAGCAGACCTGAGAAATCTAGAGGTCGCGGGTTCAAACCCCGTCCCCGACACTCTATCTATCTTTTAAAGCGGGTTCACGAACAAATCTCTGATTTCATAGGACTTCGTCCCCCTCATCTTCAGAAACCCTTGTTTCCTGCGATTTGTGAGTTGTTGGAAATCTTTTTTGATTTCCGACTAAAACCCCGTCCCCGACATACTATTTTGTTCCTAATATGAGATAGGCCCATATTTAACTTTCAAGGATCTTTTCTATTTTCTGCTGTAATGGATTTAATTCATCCTGTACTATCTCCCATACTATCTCTTTGTCTACATTCCAATATTGATGTATAGCTAAATTTCTGAATCCCTTAATATCTCTCCATTCGACTTCGGGATGTGCCTTTTTAAAATCATCGGGTAAATTAGCCACCGCTTCTCCGATCACTTCCAGGTTCCTAACAACGGCACTAACATCCCATTCACTGTTCTTAAACTCCTCATAGTCCATACCTTTTGTATTTTCTTTGATGATCTCAACACGTCTCAATACGTCTTTAAGATTGACCTCATACTCTCGCTTCAATCCTTTTTCCTCCTAAGATATAGGGCTTCAATTCATCTTTTATCAAGTGTCGTTTTACTAGATCTATCTCCCTATCAAATAGGTCCTCTAAATATTGTAAAAGATGGATATAATCTTTAAAACCGCCTCTACCTTCTTCGAATTCCACTAAAAAATCCAAATCGCTCCCTTCCGATGCTTCTTTTTCAGCATAAGAACCGAAAAGTGTTAATTTCTCAACTCCAAAAGAACGTATTTTTTCTCTATTTTCTTCGATCATATCTATTATCTTTTCTTCATCCAACTCACTTGTGTTACTCTCACTCATACAGTTTAAAGATGATTTTGTATATATTTAAAAGGTTCGGTATGTATCTAGAAAAGTTTCTCTATGAAAAATTATAAATTTAAAACTTTTTACGGGCAAAAAAGCGTGAGTCCCCGACATCTGATTTTTTAACCGTAGATTTTTTGAATCATGAGCGTATCGGATTACAAGATGCAGGAACTCTTTCCCTACAACGAGCGTAAAAATCAGAGAGAGATGATGGAGGAGATTCGGAACTCTCTCGAAGACGGCGAGTCACTAATATATCAAGCAGCCACGGGCTCCGGCAAGACGGTCTGCACTCTCACGGCCGCCCTGGATTTCGCCCGAAAGAACGATAAAAAAATCCTCTACTTGACCAGGACCAACAGCCAGCAGCGGCAGGTCTTACTTGAACTTCGGGAGATAGGTGGTCATTACGGTTTAGGTCTTCAAGGGAGGAACAATACCTGTCTATTGGCCCAAGAAGATGAGGAGTTGAAGGAAGGGAGTGCCGAAGAACTCTCCAAGTACTGCAGCGACCGGAAGAAGGAAGTCCGGACCGCTTTGAATGAGGACAGAGAGCCGACATCCTGCCCCTATTATGCGGGCCTCCTCCAGTCCGACCTCGATGAATTACAAGAGTGGTTTAAACGGGAGGTACCCACGGTTGACGAGACCCTGCATAACTGCGAAAAAAAAGAGATATGCCCTTACGAGCTGACCAAAGCTTTGATACCAGAAGCAAAACTCGTTACCGCACCATACATCTATTTCTTCCTTCCTTTCATCAGGAGGCAGCTTTTGGAATGGATGAACGTCGAACTTTCAGACCTGATCGTCGTGGTGGATGAAGCCCATAACCTTCCGGATTATGCACGCGACCTCTCCACTTCGGAGATAACGAAAGTCACAATAGAGAGAGCTAAAAGTGAGAGCCGGGAGTTCGGTGATCCTGTGCTCCAAAACGACAGGACGATCTCTGACTTCTGCCAGCTCTTCGAAGCCATAATGCTCGATATAGTGGATGAATTCGTCATCGAGGAAGATGGATTGATACCGCCGAGTGAACTGAAGACAGAACTTTTGCACTCACTGGGTATGAATACTAATCAGCTGAAGGGTATAATAAAGGACTTGAAAGTTCAGGGGGAGATAGTTCAGGAGAAAAGGCGAGAGGAGAAAAAACTTCCACGGTCTTACATAAATTCTCTCTCTTCTTTCCTTAAATCCTGGTTCTCCATCAAAAGAGAAGATTACATAAAGTTGGCGAACAGCGGGGAGAATCCGAGTTTGGAAGCCTTTTGCTTAGATCCCAGTAACGTCACTTCTGTTCTTAATGAGTGCCATTCCAGTATACATCAGTCCGCAACCCTAGAACCTCTTGATGAATATAGAGATTCTATCGGTCTGCCCAGTGGAACCAAAAGCGAGATATACACGAGTCCCTTCCCATCTGAAAATAAGGCGCTCTTTTACCTCGAAGGTGTTACCACCCGTTACGAGGAGTTTCAGCGCAGCGGAGACATGCTCGTCAAGCTGAAAGAAGAACTCAGCGATATCATCGAGAACGTAGATAGAAACATGGTGATATTCTTCCCGAGCTACAGGTTGATGGAGAAGATAACCAAAAATATCTCGGCGGAGAGAAAGGATCTATTTTTTGAGACGCAGTCGATGGATCAGCCCGCGCTCATGGATATGGTGAACAGGTTCAAAGACGAGGGCGGTGTCTTGTTCTCGGTTATTGGGGGCAGGGTCAGCGAAGGGATGGATTTTCCAGGCGAGCAGTTGGAGGTGGCGGTGGTGGTTGGAATACCTTACCCTAAGCCCACAGCCAGACAGAAAGGCTTGAAGCACTACTACGACATGAAATTCAACAAGGGTTGGGAGTACACGGTGAAGGCGCCGGCGGTGAGAAAAGTCCTGCAGGCCACTGGCAGGTTGATAAGGAGCGAGGACGATGTCGGTGTCTCGGTGATATTAGATGAACGAGCCGTTCACTTCAAGAGTTATCTGGAAGGGCTCCAGCTTGTAGAGGACGCGTGTGAAAGCATCGAAGGATTTTTTTCACGGGCAACGGAACAAACTTTATAATCCCTTCGCCTATCAGTTGAACGATCCCCATGCACAAGATCACCGACGTAGATATGGAGAAACACATCCTTGAGGAAAACGAGAAGCTGGCCCAAGATAACAGAGAGCTCTTCGAAAGCAAAAACGTGAGGGCTTTCAACGTCTTGGGAGCTATAGGATCCGGTAAAACCACGCTGATAGAGAGCTTAAAGGAAGGGATGGTCGAAAAAAAGGTGGGGGCTATAGCTGGAGACCTGGCCGGAGAAGACGACAGCCAGCGTTTCAAAAAGAAAGGCATGCCTTCCGTCACCATCAATACCGGGAAGGACTGCCACCTCGACGCCCACTATGTCAGCCACGCTCTAGAGGACGAAAATATAGATTTAGGGGGCATAGATATACTTTTCATCGAGAACGTGGGCAACCTGATCTGTCCGGTAGATTTTCCCCTGGGGACCGAGAGAGACGTGGTGGTGATCTCAGTCACGGAAGGAGACGACATGATAAGGAAGCACCCCTTGATCTTTTCACGGTCGGACCTTACCGTACTGAACAAGATCGATCTAGCTGAACCCATGGACGTTGACCTTGAAGTCATAGAGAGAGACTACAGAGAAGTGAATCCCCACGGAACTTTATTGAAGACCAATGCAAAAGACGGCGAAGGGATAAAGGAGGTCGCGGATTTTTTGGATCTCCCCTATAAATCTTGAAGGACTACTTCACGATATCTGACAGCAAAGGAGCTGCCGAGATCTCGCTGCTTTCCTGTTCTATGGTATCGGTGCAGAAGACGGAGTCACAGACTTTCTCCAGCTTTTCTAATGCGTTCTCGGCGAAGAGACCGTGTGTGCAGCCCGCGTGTACTTCTTCAGCGCCTTCCTCTCTCAACTGCTCGGCGGCTTCTTTCATCGTCCCTCCTGTCGAGATGATATCGTCGAGTATGACCACGGATCTCCCTTCTACATCTATACTCTTGGGTTCTATATTCACTGTTTTAGCATCTATCCTCTTCTTTTCCAGGTAATCCCATCCCAGGTCGATCTCTTGGGCGGCTTTTTTCACCCGCTCTATACCGCCTTCATCTGGGGATATCAGAAAATCCGGATCCTTAGTTTTAGAATGCCTAGCCAGTAAGGGCATGGCGGAAAGATTTTTTGCCTCTATATCAAAGAAGTCGACGATCTTCTCGGAGTGGAGGTCTATGCTGTAAAACCTGTCCGCATCGAGCTCGATCATTTTGGCGAACGCTCTAGCACTGATAGGTTCTCCTTTTTCGAACAACTGGTCCTGTCTTGCGTAGGAGTAATAAGGCACTACGACCTCTATGGTTTCTGCTCCGTTCTCCCTCAAGGCGTCCTGTATCATGTAGAGTTCAAGGAGGTGCTGGTTTGGATAGGTAGTCTGAACTAAAGTACACCTTTCGCCCTCCACATCTTCCTGCAATTTCACGTAGACCTCTCCGTCGGGAAAGATCTTCGTCTTCACTCCGACGGTGTCCACTCCAGTTCTTTCCGCGATCTTATCGCACAGGTCGGTGGAAGCGGGGCCTTTGATCAACATATCTGATACCCATCTGCCAAACGTATTTCTCAAATAAATCTTTTTTGAGTGACGACTTTTACACCGTTTTCGTTCCCAGCCTACAGTACCAGCATACATGAGGGTGGGAGATGAAGACACCTACTACGAGATCGAATTGATCAGTGTAGTCTTCGAGTGATCTGTGAAGGAACCAAAACCCCTTCGAAATCCTTTTTTGTCAATTGACTCCGAAAGCATTTTATAATCTCCGTTTTCTGTTGGAGTAGGTAGAGAACCATGATGCCCGGTGGAAATCCAAGACAGATGAAACGCATGATGAAAAAGATGGGGTTGGAGAGCGAGGATATTGACGCGGAAAAAGTGATAATAGAGACCTCCGAAAAGAAGTTGGTCTTCGATGCACCCCAAGTGGTAGAGATGAACATGAAAGGCCAGAAGATGTATCAGGTAGTCGGCGAACCCACTGAAGAGGCTCTCGAAGGTCAGGTTTTGATACCCGATGAAGATATAGAGATGGTCGCTGAGAGAGCAGGAGTTTCAAAGGAAGAAGCTAAGAAGGCCTTGGAAGAATCGGACGGTGAACCCGCGGAAGCGATAATAAATCTCCAGTCATGAGCGTTTCTCAGTCGGACGTTCTAGCTCTGATGGTCATCATCGCCCTTGAAGCCGCCTTCCTGACGTCCTCGGTCTTATCGTCTAAAAGAGGCTTCAGCTTCTCGACGGACTTTTTTCTGAAGATCCCGGTTATAGCCAGCTCGTTCAAAGTCAGAGCGGCGTTCTTACGTACCGCTCCATCAGGGTCTTTCAGCAGCTCGTGTAAGATCGAGATCGACGATTCGCACCCGAGTCCGTGTTCCGCCATGACTCCTAGAGCGAAAAGGGCGTCGTAACGAGCTTTAGAATCTTCGTTTTTCAAAAGCTCTATCAGCGGGTCTAAAGATGAAATATCGTGGACTTCTTTAGAGGCCAGGATACCCAAAGCGAAGGTCGCATGTTTTCTGACCTCATCTGAATCATCTTTTAGAGCTTTATTCAACGGCTCTATCGACGACCGGCGGTAGATGTCGTGTTCGGCGAGCTCCGCCAGGGTCAGTATGGCGCATGAACGGACCTCTTTATCTTCGTCCTCTATAAGCTCGTTCACTGAAGGGATCGAAGATTTTTTGCCTATACCTTCCTTGGCCAGAAGATAGAGGGTCCATACCGCATCCAGCCTGATATCTTTGTCATCTTCGTCCAGCCTTTCCGTAAGGTGGCTTATAGAGGAAGGGGAGTAAAAACCTCTCTCCGTGAGCACGCTGAGCGTGTCGACCGCCTTTCTTCGTACCTCTCTGACCTGGTCATCTACCAGTTCGTTGAGCGCACCTATACATTCAGAGACGTCCCTGCCTTTGCTCGCCAGCCTCTCGACTATCATCATGCCGAAATAGGCCACGTAAAGGTCGTCCTTCAAAAGGTCTATCAAAGGTTCTACTGGGACGTCGTCGTGGCGCTGTTCTATAACGTTGCGAAGAGCTCCCACCGCCCTCTCCTTTTTCTCTCCCTCCTTTATAGATTCGATCAGACCTTCGACGTCCCGTTCATCCCGCATCTTTTCTATATCTGACATGTTGTACCTTTCAATCCTTGAGCGCTTCATCGATCCTCTCTTTGACGAAGTCTTCATCGAGCTGGCTCAAAAACCTTCCCAGCCTAGGCCCCTTGTTTTTGCCCAATAGGATCTTGTAAAAAGATCGGAAAGCTCTGCCCTTGTTGATCCCGTTTTTTTCGGCGGATTCGTGCACCAGCTGGTGCAGTTCTTCAGCTTTCCATGGAGTTCCTGCTAGACCTTTGGAATAAGATCGTAAAAATTCTTTTTCATCCTCTTCGAGCTTCACATCCGGGAGTTCGTCTTCCAGTGAGAACTTCACCATGTCGGGCGCATAGTTGTCGAGCCAGAATCTGACGTTCTCCGCCCGCTCTTCGAACCTTTGGAAATCTTCCTCATCATCTTTTTCGATAAGACCAGTATCTTTAGCCACTTTCCAGATCCTTTCTTTTTCGTCATAGATCTGGACCAAATTGACGAGATGCCTGTAAGGGATCCTCTGCGGCTCTCTTTCCGGTACGCTGTCAACTTGAGACAGTTCGTAGGTGCGGGCCTTATCTTCATCACCATCTTCAAAATATACCTCCTCGTACTTGTCGTATTCATCCACAAGATCCAATAGGCCGAGTCCTGGATCGAAATCGATATGAGTGTTCGGCTTCGATCGCATGATAAGGAATCTCACGATCTCAGGGGAGATCATATCCAGCATCTCCTCGGTCTTTATAGAAACACCCGAGGAAGATGACATCGGACCTTCTCCTTTGAGCTGGATCCACTCGTAGATGACAGGGTGTGGAGCTTCTCTATCGAATATCTCTTCGATCATCCTTTTCCCAGTGTCCCAGGAACCTCCTGAGGCTGCATGATCTTTACCAAAAGGTTCGCAGTCCACCCCTAAAATCCACCATCTAGCGGGCCAGTCACAGCGCCAAGGTAGCTTTCCGTCATCACTCCTTATATCGGCTCTGCCTTCGTGTCCGCATTCACACACGTACTTTACAAAGGGATCTTCGAAACCCCGTACGGTCGTGTTATCTAGCCGTCCACAATCAGAGCAAATCGGGGTGTAGGGGAACCAATCGTCCGGTAGTTCTCTTCCCGATGCGCTCTCTATTATCTCAGCCACATCATCTCTGTGCTTGATGATCCTTCTCGTAGCCTTTTCATACTCTCCTGAAGCGTACATCTCGTGAGCGTATTTGACTTCTAGATCGGCTCCTAACTCATCTAAAGATGCCAAAAAAGGTTCCATGAAGTGCTCGGCGTAGTTATCATGTTCACCGCACGGGCAGGGTATCTCGCTGAGGGGTTTGCCGATGTGTTCTTCGTAATGATCGTCTAAAAAAGGATAGAGTCTTCTCAACGGGTCTATAGAATCCACTATCAATACTAAGTCTCCTCCGGAGGCTCTAGCTATCGCTTCCCCCGTTAGGACTTCCCTGATATGACCCACATGGATGGGTCCAGAGGGAGCTTCACCCGTGGCTATAAGAGGTTCGGGGCCCAGATCTTCCGCTTCTACGTCCGCCCAATGCATCCTACCTTCAGCCTATTATCTGAGCTCTCACGAGTGCACGCAGTGGGACTCCTAAAACATCATCTCGACCGTTCTTGTTCACAGTGACTGTGCAGAGTACGACTTCGGCACCTTTATCCTCCAGATCATTTACAGCGCCGCGGATCGTCTCTCCCGTGTTGATGACATCGTCGACGATAACCAATTTTTTGTTAGTGACTCCGGCGTAATTCGACGCGAGGGAGCCACCGACGTCTTTATTTTCCTCACTCGGCGGCCTGTAGACGGCCAATTCCTTTCCCAGCTGGTCTGATACCATGACCGCCGGCGGTATGCCGTTTATGGCGATACCTACAACGGTTTCAAAATCAGTATCCATCCGCTCCATCTCTTCCATTATGATGTCTGAAAAAAGCCCGGCGAGCAGCCCGAGTCTTCCCCCGTAAACTCCTATGGATCTCCACCCTATCTTCACGTCGGTGGGAGGTTTCTCATCTTTCTTCACGTCACGGGTCAAGAGCCAAGTGACGGTATCCGGCGAAATATTGAGTTCGTTGGCTATGTCCTTCTCTGAGAGTCCCTTCTCTTTATACTCCTTAGCTTTCTCGACTAAATTCTCTATCCCTGTCATCTTCTCACGCAAGGGCTAAATTAGATACTGATTATTTAACTTTACTGTGAAGCCGCGAGCGGGGGGATAAAAAATAAGAATATCCTTTCAAATCGGTGACCATGAAGATAAGTATAATCGGGACGGGATATGTGGGTCTGGTGACCGGAGTGGGTTTTGCACACCACGGTCACGAAGTGACCTGCGTTGATATAGACGAGGAGAAAGTGAAGAAGATCAATGCGGCGGAACCCCCGATATACGAGGAAGGTCTAGAAGATATGCTCCAGAAAGTGGTTTCCGCCGGAAAGTTGTCGGCCACCACGGACACCGAAGAGGCGGTACTGGATACCGAGTTGACTTTCATCTGTGTCGGTACACCGTCTGGTGAGGACGGAGGCGTGGACACATCTTACGTGGAAAAGGCAGCGAGAGATATCGCAAAAGCTCTGAAGAAGAAAGAAGAATACCACGTAGTTTGCGTGAAGAGCACCGTTACCCCGGGAACGACTGACGAAAAGGTCCAGCCGATCTTGGAAGAGAGCGGTAAGACGGTCGGTGAAGACCTGGGACTGGGCATGAACCCGGAATTCTTGAGAGAGGGCGCCGCTTTGAAAGATTTCTTGAACCCCGACAGGATAGTCATAGGGGGCATCGACCAGAGTAGTCGGGAGATCATAAGGGAAGCCTATGTGGCTTTTCAGGCGCCGATACTGGTCACGGACATGCGGACCGCGGAGATGATAAAGTACGCATCCAACGCTCTTTTAGCCGCGAAGATATCCTTCGCCAATGAGATATCGTGGCTGTGCGAAAAAAAGGGTATAGACGTTTACGATGTGATGGAAGGAGTGGGTATGGACCACCGGATAAGCAGAGATTTCTTGAACGCGGGATGCGGTTTCGGCGGGAGCTGCTTCCCCAAGGACGTCAGAGCCTTGAGATCTCTGGCTAAAACGGAAGGCATAGAGACCAAAATATTGGACGCCGTCCTCGAAGTGAACGAAGAACAGCCTCTTCACAGCGTGGAGCTCTTGAAGGAGGAACTCGGGGAGCTTCGAGGTAAAAAGATAGTGGTGCTCGGTGTGACTTTCAAAGGCGGTACCGACGACGTCAGAAGGACGAGGGCTCTTCCCATGGTCCAAAAGCTGCTGAAAGAAGGTGCGGATGTGACCGTTTACGATCCCATGGGCATGAAGAATTTTTCGGCCCTCGTTGAAAGAGTGGATTACGCCGACAGCGTGGAAGATGCTTTGAAAGGTGCCGACGCCTGCATGATCCAGAACGACTGGTTGGAGTTCAAAGCTCTGAGCGGCGAGGACTTCGCCAAGATGAAAAATAAAGTCGTAGTCGATGCTAGAAGGATATTGGATGAAGAAGAACTGGACAAAGACGTGACCTACTTGGGCATAGGGAAGGGATGATCGTTCGATCCTCTCGAGCCGATTAAATTTATTAATAGGAACAACCTTACCAAAAGACGATGATTAGATGGGATAGAGCGATCTCGATATCGGTGATCTTACTACTCCTAAGTTTTGCCTTTTCACTCCCTCTTTCCGCCGGACAGGAGGACGGCCGACCCTTCATCGGTGAAGACGACGACTACGCGAAAGAGGTGGAGGTCGGAGGCCAAACGAACTTCAACTGGACCGTTTACAAGAACGTATCAGGGGAAGTTGCGGTCAGGGTGAACGTGGAGGGGTTCGGTAACTGCGAGAAAAGCGTTTCTCCACAATTTTTCATATTGGATGAAGATACGAAGTACAAGGTCGTCACCTTGAAGATCAGACTTTCCGAATCCCCTGAGCGGAGGGTGGAAGAAGGTGATATATCTTTTTCGTTCCGCCGGTTGGACGAGGAAGAGCCGTGGTTCGAAGAAACGAAACACGCCAGGATAGATATCACGGGCCTTCCCCCGGTGGAGTCCGAGAACACCATAGTCGGAGGTTTTGAAAATCCCCTTCCAGCGCCTTTGGATGGACCTGCAGGCGCTTTTCTTTTGAATGTGTCGATATGGTTGGGTATAGCGTTTCTCATCTTTTTCATGGTCACGCCCATAATTTATCAACTGACCAAAAAAACCGAGACCGACCTGGACGATCTGCTCGTAAAGATGATAAGGAGGCCTATTCTCATCTTGGTATTTTTGTACGGGCTGATACATTCTATCCTCAGATTGAACATATCTTTCAATGTAAGAGCAACACTCTATAGGGTCTATTCTCTGCTGGTGCTCATTATCGGTGTCTACGTGGCCTATCAGATACTTCACGGGGTCCTCCAAGAGATATCGGTCAAGCGTGGTGGAGAGAGTACCCCCTTCGCCAACATATTGAAACCCGTTTTCGAGAAGATCGGAGCGATCGTCATACTCCTAGGAGGACTGATCATAGGCCTCAGGATAATGGGGATACAGGTGACCGCACTTTTGGCGGGTGCGGGAGTCCTCGGTTTGGTCGTCGCCTTCGCTGCGCAGGACACGCTTTCCAACTTCTTCAGCGGCATACATCTCCTGCTGGATAGACCCTTCACGGTTGGAGACGTACTGCAGCTCGAGACTGGAGAGTTCTGCAGAGTGAAAGATGTAGGTATGAGGAGTACCAGGCTGTACAACATACGCGATCACGAGATGATAGTTCTACCCAACAACACCTTGGCGAACCAAAAGATAGTCAACGTGGCGGAACCGGACACGATGATAAGGGTGGTGGTCAACGTCGGTGTCGCCTACGGGTCCGACATAAAGGGGGTCAAAAAGATACTGTACGAGGTCTTGGAAGACCACGACGACATCATGCATGAGGAAGGATTCGAACCCATCGTCCGGTTCAGTGAATTCGGCGATTCGAGCCTCAACTTCACCGTCCGGTTCTGGGTGGACCATTACATGAAGCAGTGGGACGTGGCCAGCGATATCAGGAACAAGATCGACAGTGAATTCAGAGAGGCGGAGGTGACCATACCGTTCCCGCAGCGGACTGTCTGGTTGAAAGACGAGGAAAAGGCGGAGTGAAACCGGCCCTAACTCAAAATCTCTTTCACTTTTTTCTTCACGCCGGCGTAATCTTCTTTACCCAGATCCAATATTTCGCCGGATTTTCCATACTCGTCGGTGTGATTTCTATGGAGTACCGCGAGCACCGGGACTTCGTTTTTCAACAAATTTTCCACCGCATCCTTGAATTTGGTGGAGAACAGCTCCATGGTGCCTATCTCGTCTATCACCACTATATCGCAATCTTGAGACACGCTGTTCAAGGACTTCTCGGTGAACCTCTCCAAGTCGGTCTTGTTCACGGTGTATTTACTCACTTCCGGTCCCTCTTCAAGGTCGACGTGCGCCAAGATCCCTTCCTCTCCTGTTTTAACATCTAACAGCTTGAAGCCTTTCCTTTTTCCCCCTTCTCTGACCTCTGGCGTGCGCAGGCCTTCAGCTTTTAGATCTAACTCGTCTATGACTTCGCTGATCAAGGTACTTTTACCGCTCCTGGGCGGTCCCGTGATGAAGACATTGTTTTTCTTTTTTGAATCCATCTCTATCACCTTTTTTGGACCTAGAAAAGGTTTCGTGATTTTTATATTTTCACGATCTTTAAGTATACACCGCAAAACATAAAAAGCATATATCCTTTTCATCTCCTATCTCTGAGTGAAGTGCCCATGAATATATTACAATGGCTCCAATCGAAGATAGTCCTCATAGCCGTGGTGATCATATTGGTCTCCTCTGTCACGGGTTTTTTCTATCATCAGATGGATCAGTTCGAGCAGGAGGAATTGGAGAATCGAGCTCGGAAGCTCTCTCAGATAATAACCGACATGGAGAATACCGATGCGGATGAGATGGTCCAGAGGATCACTTTTCATGAAGATAATGAGGGTATCTACCTACCTCCAGAAGTCGGGGGAGATCCTTACACCGTCCAGATAACTAAAGGTTATGTTAGATTGAAGCAGGACGGCAGGGACACGGTAGAGGGTTTGGGCGCCGATGTACACCTATGGGGGCCCGGGGGGATGAACGAGAGCGGTACTTTAGGGAAGGATGAGATGGAATGGAGGGACGAGATGAATCCGGAGCTGGAATTGGAGGCGGGAGAAAGGGATCTAAGATTGATAATGCTGCGTTTGAACGACGGTGCCAGGTACGAAAATCATATATTCATAACGAGGGAGGGGACAGATTGAGATCTCGATATGGACTCGTGGATGATGAGAGAGCCGTGATGGTCTTCGTGTTGATAGGGATCGTGATACTGCTGCTCTCCTTGGCGGCGGGAGCCTATTTTGCCAGGATACAGCTACAGGCGCAGGAAGAAGTGGCCGATACCGCAGGGATAAAAGAGTTGAACGCAAGATTCGAGGACCTTAAAAACGAGTTGGAAAGTGCGGTTTGGGAGGCGGGTCAAAAAGCCGTCGTGGATGTGCAGGAGGGAACGAACAGCGGCGAGGGTTACACCACCGCTCAACTTCAGCAGAAAGTCGGAGAGAACACCACCGCCCTCTTCGAGGAATACTTTCAGAACAACCACGAGGGCACGAAAAACGTTGGCGACTACGAGATACACCTTCATCTCAGACCGCTGCGGAGCGATGAGCCGCACATAGAAGTCATGCCTCTGTACATCAGGGAGAAGAGGAACGACGAGATGAGGTGGGAAGAACTGCCGGGGTTCTTCAACGTAGAAAGGACAGTCCACGCTGACATAAGGAACGAGAGGGCCGATACTTTTTCCACAAGAAGATTTACCATAAACCGAACGGTGCAGACCAACTTTTTTCTCCTGAACGAAATCATGGACAGCTTCAGACCGGAGAGGATGAGGGAGACCGTGAATCTGATGACTTCCACGTACGTTCACATGAAGATATTCCAGGGCGGAAATTTAGGGGAGGAAGGTGACTGGTTCGAAGTGCCGTTTGAAGAGCACTTCGAAACGGACTGGCTGCATGACTATGACGGCACTTCAGGAGACTTCGGTGTCGGCGAGGACAGGGATGAAGGATGGGACGAAGAAGAGGACCGCGGGAAGACATTCGCTTTGGCCTATGAGAGAGATATGGGTGAGGTATTGACTCACGATGTATTGAACGAAGAGGAGCTGAGAGCTATATGCAGGTTGGCGCTGCTGCTCGAACAGGGGCGGGTCTTTCGTTCATTGGATGAAGATTTTTTGGACCTGACAGCTGAAAGTTTCGACATAGATTCGGAGACCTTACTGGATCATCTGGGTCAGGGCGTCGAAAACATGGTCAATCTGGAAGCGCTGGTTTTGAAACTGTTCCAGGAGAAAGGCACCCTTTCAGAGGACATGTGCGTTCCCGGGTCGTTCCTGAACAGGTCTTTGGAAGGCGGCTTCGTGGGCATCGTCCAGCAAAACGAAGATTGGGTCAACACGTCCTTTGGGATGATGAAGAGGCTGTTCGAGGGAGAACTCCTCTCTCAAGAGAACGGCGGCAGGTGGAAGTTCGAAGAACTCTCCGAAGAGGTGACTCCCCTTCCGGAGGTGGGGCCAGAGAGGAGTTACCTGAGAGCTTTAGTCAGCCTTTACTCTAACTCCATGGACATGACTTTCGACGCTTTCAAGATCGACGAACCGGAGATGAGAGAGTACGTGGAAGAGAACATCAGCCGGCTCGGCCCGCTGCCCTGGATGGAAGGATCGAGATTGGTGGGCGAAGAGGGCGTCGAGAAAGTGACGGAATCGATACTCTACACCGCCCGGAATCTGTCAGTTTCCTTGGGCTTTCAGACCCCTTCTTCCAACGATGGTGCCGTTCCATTTTACTACACCTACTTTCTCTCGGATTGGGGGCTCGACGAGGAGAGCGAGAAGAACGACCCGGAAGAGAGAATCAACACCAGGGCGATGCAGGATTTCATCGAGGGGAAGATCAGGAACGAACTCGATAGCCAGAGGAAGGGATACGATGATGCTAGAAAGGAAGAATACGAGACGATAGAAGAGTCCATCGAGAACTACAACGAGACCATGGAGGACCACGATGTAGAAAGGGATGAATGGGAAGAGGTGTGGCAGGACCTCAATATCACTTGGGGATTGGTGGAAAACTTGTCCGCTGAAGAGCTGTTCGAAGAGGAGATGGAAGAGAACACAACCTCCGCGCTGAACGATAACTACTCTCGATTGGAGGATATCGAAGGTGAGATCGAAAACAAGATAGAAGGCTGGAGTGAAGCCGCTAAGAACGACACTTTGAACATAACGACGATGCAGAAAAATTTTACCGAGAACAAGTGGTCGTACGAGGTATACGATTTCTTGCTGGATGTGGAGGATGAAAAAGAGAGCGAAGAGGCTTTGGACCTGATAGAAGATTTTCTCTTCGCATCCTCCTCCGAATTGACCGACAGGTATGATTGGACCCTTGAAGAGTACCGGCTGAGCGAGGATATAGAGGTGCCGCCCGAAGATCCGGATGAATCCGTGGGGCACGTGACACTGGGTTACTTTGTAGATGATGCGAGGACGAAGTTCTTGTTCCCGCTCAACTACACCAACACTCACGATCTTTTCAGGCGGCTGAACCTGAACGTCTTCGATCTAGCGGGTTCGAGAGGCGCTCCTGAAGAGGAGATGAGTAGATTGTGGGAGATACTTTTGGGCCGGGGCGATCCCTACTCGGAGCACATTTTTGGTAGTGGATCCGTCATCGAACCCCTGGATATAGACCTGGAAGATATACATTCGGAGGACCTCTCCGACATAGAGACGTGGTGGGTCGAGGAGAGCTTCGACCGCTCGATAGGGGCGTTGAAAGGATTGAACGAAGAACTGAAGGAAACGGCCGATGAGCTGGCCGAGAAGGGATTCAGTGGCGAGATGGAGGGGCTCGGGGACGCGAGTTTCTATCGGACCGCGGTGATGACGCTGAACAGCGTAATCGGACGTATGGAGAGTTACGGAGAGAATATAAGCGGTACGGAAAAAAAGCAGGGCAATATCTTTGAAGTGGGAGGCGAAGTGAAGAGCCTTCCGATCTGCAACCTACCTCTAGGCGGGTTGACGGTGTGGAGCAACAGGTCTGTGGAATACGGAACATCCTATACTCTAGGTCTTGACCTTGAGTTGGAAAGCGAAAACCAGTTGATCGAGATCGACAACATCTCTGGTAGAGGGATCAGGGGATACGAGGGAGCGTCCTCATCTACCAAAGAATGGATCAACCCCTTTGCGGAGGATCATCAGGATCACTACAACACCATCTTGTTTCCCAAATTCAACACGTCCGGGATCGAACTGAAAGTGGATATCAACGAGAGCAGAGTATTCACCCTTGAAAAGTACACCCTGGGGGAGATGAGCCGGAGTTATGCGCCTCGGGATCATACCACTCTGGCGGAGGTGCTCACTCCCATGCCCCTTCTGGAGAAAAGGTACATACCGGTCTCAGCGGCCGATCATGAAGTGGACAACGTGTCCTTCCACCGCAACGTTTTCAACGAGTCCCAGAGAGGGTCGGAATTGAGTTTCGATGTTCTGGGTTGTGAGGAGGAGACCGATCTCACGGTAGAAGTCGTGAAGACGGGAGGCGAAAGAAAGCTCGAACCGGAAGTGTGGGGTGAATACAACCGCTATCGGAACATGAAGAGCGAAGAAGGGATGGCGGACTCTACAGTACTTTACGAGGAGGACATCCAGGTGGAGAGCGGGGAAGAAAAAGTGAACATGTCATTCGAACTCGAAGAAGACCTGTTTCCATCGGAGGGAAGTTTGGAGGAACATCTTGTGCTGAGGGTGAGGTCTGAGATAGTGATGAGCCAGATGCCGGACACACGCAATCTCACTCAACGAGAATATACCTCCGGGGAGCCTTTGTTTTCTTACGCCCCTTCATACACCAGTGCCGAGCAGGCCTATCTGTTCGGAGGGGAGAGTGAGGCATACGTGGGAGCCTTTTCCATGGATGAAGATCATACGGACAACGGCGACTTCGACTTCTTCGATAAGATTCCAAAAAGTTCCTGGTTGATAGAAAAAGACGGTATCCCCTTCATGGTCGGCTTTGAAGAGCTCATCGAATATAGGGACGTGATAGCCGGTGTGTGCGGGCCGGCGGCGCACGTTGAAGATGATGAGGGGGTAGAAGTGGTCATCGACCCTAGAGGGGCCGGAACTAAGATATCTCATCTGCCCGAGAGCGGCTACCGGTCTTCGCTGGAGAGTCCCTTCGTCTCGGTCTTCATGGCGGCTTCGGACGAGCAGAATCATTTTTATCCCGTCAAGGTGCTTCCACACCGCCGCGGGACCGAACTCGACCAGAAGACATGGTCCACCTTTCAGCAGAGAATGACGGGCAGAGGCGGGCTGGTGGGCAACTCCGCTTCTCTTGATTTTCCGGCTCTGTTCCAGACCACGGGGGAGATATATCTGGATGGTGAAGGTGGTTTAGGAGATCCCGGACTCGGTACCGGAGGCTATGTGTATTATGACCTGGAGGATCACAACGGTCCGGAAAGGGTGGAACACGCTCTGCGGCCGGTGGAGGAGTTCGGCGAAGTGTTGGACGGAATAAAGGTGGATCGTGAGAAGCGGGAAGTGTTTTACGGTTTAGGGGATAGGAGCCAGGTGTTGAGAGAAGCGGAAGTTCTCGATGAATTTCTTGCCTCTAATGAGTCCAAGAGAGCTGAACTGTTCTTGGCCGCTTGCCGAGCCGGGGACGAGATGGAAGAGGTAAAAGAACTGCACGACGGATTTCCTACCTTTGGCGAAGGTTCGATAGCGCTGAGCCTGGACGTTTTGGGAGAAAATCGGACGGAACAGGCGCTGGAATGGTTCGAAGATGAATATAACGAGCCGGCGGAAGAGTTCAGGGCTTTCCTTTCCTTCAACCGAACTTTTCTGAACGAACTTCCTGAAGAGGTCGGCGAAGGAAACATGAGTTATAAGGAGGCTGTGGAGGCACTGAGCGAAGAGTTGGGGATGGATTTCACCGAAGCGAGGGGATGGAGCATAAAAGATCTCGACGACGCCGGTTCGCTGGAATATCTCCTTGAGATGTTTAAAGATGACTTAGTACGTTCCGCCGTATCTCACGGTTTCACCCCGACCGCTTTGAACGAAACTGAATACGAGATAGACATCGACGAGTTTTCAAAGGACTTGGATGAGCTCTCTTCCTCAAGATACTTTGTTGATTTCGTCCAGGAGATGAACTCGGGCAACTATGAAAACCTGCCTTCATTTTACTTCGCCGCCCGTTCCGACGGCTCTGATACACATTGGATGCCCTTCGGAGACGAGGGAGCGCCCTTGTTGATCGATGATCAGATTGGGTACTACAACATGAGCGTCTCACAGGACTTTTCTGAGAGCGAACTCGAAAGATTGATAGATAACACCATGGACGACTTTTTCATCCGGCTCCAGGGACAAGGGCATGTGCACAGTGAAAGAGCCCTGGTGATAATCGATGCAAGAGGCGAGGTCGAATTGGGAGAGGATGAAAAAAGTAGATTGAAAGATCATATGAGGGATGCGGCGGAGCGGCACTCTCCTGAGCGCCACCTCATCGGTGCCGTGGAACTCAGGGTGGAAGGCGAAAAAGAAGTGAGATATCTTCACCTGTAGTCACCTCCAGATGTAGATATCTATGTCGGAGATGAACGGTCCTGCGGCATCATAGAAGAGGATATCTACATCTGAGCACAAGGACATGGTGATGGAACTGTGGTTAGCAGAGCTTGGGATCGAAGAGAGGCCCGTTAGGAACGGGTTCTCGATTATTCGGTCTTGGTGTGTAATTTAAAAGTCTCTTTGAAACCCCTGATTTTTTGGAGGAAAAGTTCGTTTGGTGAAGGGTGTTGATGGAGAGGGACCTTTTTACTGCACCCTCATATGTTATTAAGAGAAAATTATTTCTTTACTTAGAAAAATACGTGCAAAAATCGGCTTGTATTTCTACCCATGAGGCCTATATCCTCGTGGCTTATGCCCATCCTATAGACTGAGGTGTAGATGGGTGCTGTCATGAGGCATCGTGTCCTCGTTTTTTAGCCTATATATCCCCCACCTATGAGATGTCCGCGAATGAACACGTTATGGCTAGGCTAAAAAGTTGACAATATCCTCTTTTCCTAAGATATATTTAGAGGCTCTTCAATATAGTTCATAGAAGAGTGAGTTCGATGAAGGGGAAAATATCGGTCTTCGCCATGAGCCTCCTTCTGATCATCAGCACCATGCTTGCAGCGGTCGGAGGCGAGGTAGTGAATAAAGAGGAAAGTGTTAGCGAGGGGATCGAAGAAAATGAAACCCAAGACGCCCAAGAAATCTATGACTGGTATGATCTAGACGAGGTAAGAAGTGACTTGAACGGAGACTATGTTTTGATGAACGATCTGGGCGAAAATACGACAGGTTACGATGATCTGGTCGATACTGAAGATGGTTGGGAGCCGATAGGTGAATGGGATAGTGATAAAGATGTCGGGTTCAACGGCACTTTTGACGGAAACGGACATGAGATAAGAGACCTGTACATCAATAGAACTGGTGAATATTATGTTGCACTATTTGGGGGTACAGAGAATAGGAGCGAGATAACCGATGCCGGCGTGGTTGATGCAGACGTGAGCGGGAACTGGTATGTAGGCGGGCTCGTGGGACAGAACAGTGGCACTGTTATCAACTCGTATGCTACTGGAACTGTTACTGGGAGCGAGAATCTCGTAGGCGGATTGGTTGGAAGTAACTCTGGCACGGTATCAGACTCGCATGCTACTGGAACTGTTACCGGGAGCGGGGAGTACATAGGTGGGCTTGTGGGACGGAACGGCGGCACGGTGGAGAATTCGTATGCTACTGGAGATGTGAGTGGAAGTAGAAGCGTAGGCGGACTCCTTGGAGAGAACAGTGGCACGGTGTCGAACTCGTACAATACAGGAGACGTCAGTGGAAGTAGAAGCGTAGGCGGACTCCTTGGAGAGAACAGTGGCTTCGTGAACAACTCGTACAATACAGGAGACGTCAGTGGAAGTAGAAGCGTAGGCGGACTCGTTGGATGGAACAGTGGTAGATTGGATAACTCGCATTACAACATCGATACCGTGATGATCAACGGTGGACATCACGTGACCATCGGAGGACTGTTCGATGAACAATATCAAGATTGGATAGAAGACAAAAATCTAGACATAGCAGACTATAGCGATACGCTCGTTCCAGTAGGTGATCACTACGAGATAAGTAGTGTAGACGGATTACGTGACCTTCTCGGATTCGCAGGTGACGAAGAATATTATTTTCGTCTAACAGGGGACATAGATCTATCTAACGAACCTGGTCTGTATATCCCCTATCTCTCAGCGGAATTCGAGGGTGCTGGTCATACCGTCTCCAATCTATATATAGATATGTCTTTTGCCGGTGCGATTGGGATGTTTGGACAGGTAAGAGATGGAGTAGTTACCAATATCGGCGTAGTCGATGCAGACTTGAGCGGAAGTTCAAGTATAGGCGGGCTCGTTGGATCGAACTATGAAG
>JBKHKA010000006.1:0-71167 GCA_046537845.1 Candidatus Aenigmatarchaeota archaeon | reverse complement strand
AGATACTGAAGAAGATAAATTAAAAGAAGATGTGGAAGAGATGGAAATAGTAGAAGATGATGGAGAGGGAGAAGTAGAAGAAGAAACCGAAGGAGAATATGAGGATATAGAAGAAGAGGAGGAAGGATAATATGCCATTATTGAAGACAGAGGAGATAAGAGATATGGACCGATCTGAAAGAGAAGAGAAGTTGGAGGAACTGAGGGACGAGCTTCTGCACGAAAAGGGCGTGGCCGCAATGGGCGGCGCCCCTGAAAGCCCTGGGAAGATCAGCACTATCAAGAGAAACATCGCTAGGATACTCACCGTAGTAAATGAAGAGAAAAATCAACAAAAAGGAGGAAATTGATGGCGGAAGAAGTTTGTCCAACTTGCGGGTTGCCTAAAGAAATATGTATCTGTGAAGACATAGCCCGAGAGCAACAGGAGATCGAGATATATACCGATCAGCGGAGGTACGGAAAAACGGTGACCATCGTCGACGGCATCGATGCGAGCGATATAGATATAGAAGAGCTGGCATCTGAACTCAAGACGAAATGCGCTGCAGGCGGAACGACCAAAAAAGGTCGGATAGAACTGCAGGGCAATCATATAGAGACCGTCCAGGATTACCTGGAGAGTAAGGGATTCTCAGTGGAGATAAGGTAAGATGAGTGCTAAAAGAGATGTTAACACAGTTTATGCCTATGAATTCATCGGATCCCATATCGAGATCGAGGATTCAGACCACGAAGGTTATATAGGAGTTGCTGGAAAGGTTCTGGACGAGACGAAGAATACCTTCGTTATTGGAGATGAAAAAGAAAGGACGATCCCGAAACAGGGCAACAGGTTCAGGATCAAGTTCGATGACCACTGGAAAACTTTAGATGGATCGCTTCTCACATACCGCCCGGAAGATAGGATTAAGAAATTAGGTTGATGATAACATGGTAGAAGAAGACGTTCGTGATATAGGTGTTGACGTTGAAGCTCCAGAAAAGAAGTGTGAAGATGAGAACTGTCCTTTCCACGGCACCCTTTCAGTTAGAGGTAGGATCATCAGGGGTGTAGTGGAATCGGCAAAGATGGACGGCTCAGTGATAGTAAGAAAGGACCACTTCCAACACATACCAAAATATGAGAGATATGAAAAGAGGAAGAGTCACTACCCTAGTCATCTTCCACCCTGCATCGATATTGAGGAAGGGGATGAAGTACAGATAATGGAGTGCCAACCGATAAGCAAGAGTAAATCCTACGTGGTCATATCAAGGGGTGGAAAAGAATGAAAGGGGTCGCAGGGAACCAGACGAAAGGACTCTCGGTAGGGAGCAAACTCAAATGTATAGATAATACCGGTGCAAAAGAAGTCAGGGTGGTTTCGGTGATCAATTATCACGGCGTACACCGAAGATATCCGCGTGCGGGTGTGGGAGATCAGATCGTCGCCTCGGTCGTGAAAGGAACTCCAGAGATGAAAAGAGAGCTCACAAGAGCCGTGATAGTTAGACAGAAACGGCCGTTCAGAAGACCCGACGGGGTGATGGTAGAGTTCCAGGATAATGCGGTAGTACTCACTCAGGAAGACGGAGAGACGAGAGGATCCGAGATAAAAGGTCCTGTAGCGAGAGAAGCTGCAGAGAGATGGCCCCGAGTAGGAGCGGCTGCATCGATGATAATGTAAGGTGTTTATAGATGAGTGAAAAAGCAAGTAAGCAGAGAAAAAGACAAAAGAACGCCCCTCACCACAAAAAGAGAAAGATAATGTCTTCCAATCTAGCGGAGGACCTCAGAGAGAAGTACGGTACCAGGAGTTTACCTGTTCGCGAAGGAGACGAGGTCGAGGTCATGAGGGGCGCTTTTAAGGGTCACGTGGAAAAAGTAGCGGAAGTGGATAGGAGGAACGAGAAGGTCTACGTGGAAAAAGTGACCGTAGAGAAGGCAGACGAATCCAAAGAACCTTATGGTGTCCATCCTTCAAATCTCAAGATAAGAAATCTAGACTTATCAGATCCTTGGAGAAAAGAAAAAGTTGAAAGTATAAGCGAGGAGGGTAGCTGATGAAGAAACACAGCAAGCGTTATGATACACCGACGGAGAAGTGGGGTATCCCCACGAAAGAACATCACTGGGCCCCTAAACCTAGGGCTGGTCCACACCCAAAAGATAGGAGTGTTCCCTTGGTCGTCGTGATCAGGGATATACTGGCCTATACCAACACCTCTCGAGAAGCTAAGAGGATACTATCGGAGAGGAAGGTCGAGGTCGATGGGAAAGTGGTAACAGATAAGAACAGACCTGTAGGCCTCATGGACGTGGTCTCTATACCAGAGCTGATGGAGAATTACCGTGTACTCTTCGATCAGAAGGGCAAGATAAGATTGAAAGCCATAGGTGAAAATGAGGCTGGTTGGAAACTGGTCAAAGTGGAGAGTAAAACTAATTTGAAAGGCGGTCTCACCCAGTACAACCTGCATGACGGGAGGAATCTACGAGATGAAGACCCGGAGCTGTACAACACGAAAGACGTTTTGAAACTGGAGATCCCCTCTCAAAAAGTATTGGACTCCTATAGATTCAATGAAGGTATGATGGCTCTGATAACCGGTGGAAAGCATATCGGTGAGATCGACACGATAAAGGAACACGAGGTCATAAGAGGCTCCCAGCCCAATTTTGTCCACTTTGAATCCGGTATAACCACCATCGAAGATTACGTGTTCGTGATAGGAGAAGATACGCCGGTGATAGAGGTACCCGAGGTGGGGATAGTATGAGCACAGTTATCAGCGATAATTACGAAAATCCGATGCGTGAACCTCAGCTTTTGAAGTGCGTGGTGAACATCGGTGTAGGAAAAGGTGGGGAAAAACTTCGGAAGGCTTTCGACGTGCTGGAGATGCTCACCGATCAACAGCCCGTGGAGACAATTGCGACCACCACCAATGCAGAATTTGGGATAAGAGAAGGACAGCCCATCGGCTGCAAAGTGACTTTGCGCGGGCAGAGGGCATATGATTTCTTGGAGAAAGCCTTCTGGGTGAAAGAGAATAGTCTGCCAGAAGAGAGTTTTGATGACCATGGGAACGTGAACTTCGGCATACAGGATTATACCGATTTCAAAGAGGCGAGTTACGACCCCGAGATAGGAGTGTTTGGGATGGATATTTCCATAGTTATAGGGAGGAAAGGCCTTCGGGTAAAGAAGAGAAGAAAACAGAAAAAAAGTATACCGGAGGAACACAAGATGACGAAGAAAGAAGCCATAGAATTCATGGAGACTGAATTCGATCTGGAGGTGTATGAGTGATGAGTGAAGAAGAAGGGTTGAAACCGGATAAGGATTTCGGAAGGAAAAAAGGTTGTAGACGCTGCGGCAGGAAGAGGGGCATAATCCGAAGATATGGCCTTCACGTTTGCAGGCAGTGTTTCCGAGAGATAGCCGAGGACCTCGGTTTCGAAAAATATTCGTGAGGTGTAATGTATGAAACATGATCCATTGAATGACGCTCTGTCAAAGATAAAAAATGCAGAGAACAGCGGTAAGTTAGAATGTGAAGTAGAACCTGCATCGAAGTTGATCGGTCGTGTGTTGAGAGTCATGCAGGAGAACGATTACCTGGAACGATTTGAGTACATAGAAGACGGAAGAGGAGGGACCTATAACGTTATATTGAACGGGAACATAAATGAATGCAGCGTGGTCAAACCCCGCTGGTCAGTATCGAATGCCGATATAGAAGAGTACGAATCAAGATACCTCCCTGCCCAGGGTTTTGGTCTGCTCGTGATGACCACCAACAGGGGAGTTATGGCTCACTCTAAAGCAAAGGAAAAAGGAATTGGAGGTAAGCTGTTAGCCTACGTTTATTGAGGGATCATCATGCCGGTAGTAACGATATTAGAAGAAAGGATAGAAATACCCGAAGACGTGTCCGTCGAAAAACGAAAGTATGAGTTGATAGTATCCGGTGAGAACGGAGAAGTGAAAAAGAAGTTCGCTCATCCTGGGATACAGATAGAGGTTGAAGAGGACGAAGTCGTACTGACAGTCGATGAACCTAGTAAGAAGGAAAAGGCCCTCGCGGGCACCTATAGGTCTCATATAGAGAACATGATCGAAGGTGCTCAAGAAGATTTCGTTTATAAGTTGAAGATAATCTACTCTCACTTTCCCATGGAAGTGACTTCTGAAGGAGATGAAGTGGTCATCAAAAACTTCGTCGGTGAAAACAAACCGAGAAGAGCTAAAGTGTTGGGCTCGACTGAAGCGAAGATCGAAGGAGATCAGGTGATAGTGAGTGGGCCTGATAAAGAAGCGGTAGCTCAGACCGCTGCGAACATCGAATCTATGACTAAGATATCGAAGGTAGATCCCAGGGTCTTTCAGGACGGTATATATATCACAGAAAAAGCTGGTAAACCTGTTAGATGAGGATAAAAGAGGTGCTTAAAGATGGATGATGAGGAAGATTACGAAGTGAAGAAAAAACCTGACCTTGATGAAGATACAAAGAAGATGCTGAAGAAAAGAGAGAAGATCAAGTCCCGAAGACCCGATTTCTCTCATCAGGAGTGGTTCAGGCGCTCCAAGATCGACAAAGATACATGGAGAAAGCCGAGGGGAACTCACTCTAAAGCTAGGCAGAGTCTGAGATATCGGCCGAAAAACGTGAAAGTTGGATACCGATCACCGAAGGAGGTGAGAGGACTGCATCCTTCGGGATTCGAAGAAGTGTTGGTCCACAATACAGAAGACCTAGAAGACTTGGACCCTGACAAGCAGGCGGTCAGGATCGCACACACTGTGGGTATGAAGAAAAGGATCGATATCGAAGAAAAAGCGGAGGAGATGGACCTGAGGGTGCTGAACCCGTCTTGAGGTGATGTACATGGATGTAAAATATCAAAAAAGATTGGCAGCGGAAATCTTGGACTGCGGTAAGGACAGAGTCTGGATAGACGACACCATGTTGGATGAAGTCATAGAGGCCATAACCAGGGAGGAAGTCAGGGAGTTGATCAATAGAGGAGTGATCAAAAAACTGCCTAAAGAGGGCAACTCTCGCGGCCGCATCAATTACAAAAAAGGTCAAAAATCAAAAGGGAGAAGGAAGGGTTACGGCAAAAGAAAAGGAACCAAAGGGGCAAGAGAGGCCTCTAAGGATAAATGGAAGAAAAGGATGCGCTCCATAAGGCGAGAACTGAAATATCTGCGAGATAACGATCACATCGACAGGTCCACTTATAGAGAATTTTACAACAGATCAAAGGGCGGCACCTTCGAGGACCGTTCGGATATGCTCCTCCACCTGAAGATGGAAGGTTATATAGATGATGATTACGAACCTGATGAGAAAGGTGGTGAATGAAGATGGCTAAAAGATCACGTTACAAGATGCCTTTGAAGAGAAGAAGAGAAGGCAAAACGGACTACAGGGAGAGATTGAGATTACTCAAGTCTGGAAAGGTGAGAGCCGTGGTGAGACCCTCCAACAAAAGGATGAGAGTACAGTTCATCCGTTATAGGCCGGAAGGTGATGATGTAGAGGCGGTGGCTACCAGCGAACATCTTAAAGATTTAGGATGGGAAGGCAGCGGTATAAATGTCCCTTCCTCTTATCTGGTAGGATATCTAGCGGGTAAAAGGGCTAGAGAAAAAGGGATAGACGAAGCCGTTCTTGATATAGGACTCAATCACCCAGAGAAAGGTGGAAGGCTATTTTCCGCTCTGAAAGGGATGGTCGATGCTGGAGTTGAGATACCTCACGATCCGGAAGTCCTCCCTCCAGAAGAAAGGATGAGAGGAGAGCACATCGATGATAAGGTAGTGACTGATTTTGAAGAAGTTAAATCTGAGATGGAGGAATCATGATGTACGAATGGGAACCAAAGACCCGACTAGGGAGAAAAGTAAAAAGAGGCGAGATAACCACCATGGAAGATGCTTTAGCCACTCGGTTACCTATAAAGGAGCCTGAGATAATAGATGCTTTATTCTCTGAACTCGATGATGATGTTTTGGATGTCAACATGGTCCAGAGGATGACCGATTCTGGAAGAAGGGTCAGATTTACCGTCACATGCGTGGTGGGGAACAACGATGGTTATGTGGGAGTGGCCACGGCTAAAGGAAAAGAGGTCGGACCCACCATCCGGAAGTGTATGAACAATGCCAAATTGAATATCGTCAGGATACGCAGAGGCTGCGGCTCATGGGAGTGTGGCTGTGGAGATCCACATACGATCCCGTTTGAAGTCGAGGGAAAAGCTGGTTCGGTGAAGATCCAATTGAAACCTGCGCCGAGCGGTATAGGCCTCGCTGTTGGTGAAACAGCTAAATCTATACTAACAAGAGCAGGTATCGAAGACATGTGGGGGTTCTCAAAAGGGAAGACAAGGACGACGGTGAATTATGCCTTGGCCGTTTTCGATGCTCTGAAAGAAACATCAAAGATGAGGGTAAAAGAAGATACAGCCGAGGAACTCGGGATCATATCCGGAATACATAAGGTTGAAGAGGAAACATCAGAACAGGAGGGCTAAAGATGGCTTTTGCGGTATTAAGGATAAGGAGTCCTAGGAAAAAACAGAAGAAGATGGAAGATACTTTAAAGATGCTCCGATTGAACAGGGTCAATCACTGTACTGTGGTTCCAGATGTAGAGACCTATAAAGGCATGCTGAACAGAGTCAAAGATTTTATCACGTGGGGGGAAGTGAACGAAGAGACACTATCTGAACTGTTGAAACATCGATCAGATATAGAATTGGAAGAGATGGAAAAAAAAATAAAGGACCAGACGTCATGCGGAAGTGTAGAAGAATTCGTCGAGGCCGTCTTAAAAGACGAGATCACCATCGATGAAGTCGATGGTTTACGGAATCTGTTCAGGCTCCATCCACCCGAAGGCGGATATAAGGGTATCAAAAAGGCCTATAAGAACGGCGGCGCTCTGGGTTATCGAGGTCAAGACATCAACGACCTGTTGATGATTATGTTGGGACCAGAGTATGAATATGATGACGAAGCGGTTGAAGAAGAAGGATGATGATATATATGGGCAAAAAAAAGACCAAGAAAAAAAGAGGTTCCCGCAGCCATGGTCGGGGCACAAAGAAAGGCAGAGGAGCCGGTGAACGAGGTGGAAGAGGAAAAGCCGGCCTAGGAAAGCACAAGTGGTCTAAACTGGCTAACGAAGACCCTGATTACTTCGGTCCTAAAGGTTTCAGCCGTCCTCAACAACTCGTTGAAGAGGAAGATGTCATCAATATATATCAGATAGAGGAATCACTAGATGATCTTATAGATCAGGGCTTTGCGGAGAAGGAAGGTTCCGTTTACGAGGTAGATCTGGAGGAGGCGGGATTCGACAAACTCCTGAGCAGAGGCACCCCTACCAAAGAGATGAAGATCAGAGTTTCCAACTCGAGTGATAAAGCGAAAAAGAAGATAGAAGATGCAGGAGGAGAAATAATCGCAGATGAGAAGTGATTTTTATGGCTGAGGATGAGGATAAAAGTCTTCTATACAAACTCAAACCATTGATCGATCGGATGCCCGCTGTTAAGAGGCCGGAAGGTCACGTTCATTTCCGTCGGAAGATGTTCTGGCTGATCTTGGTCCTGATCACTTATCTGGTAATGACCAACGTGACCATCTACGGTCTCAGCCTCGAAAGGTCACTGGATCTTTTCGAGCAGTTCAGGGCCATATTTGCGGGAGAACACGGCTCTATAGTTCATCTTGGTATAACGCCCATAGTCAACGCTTCTATAATCATGCAGTTGTTTCAGGGAGCAGAGATCGTAGATCTCGATATGAAGGATCCAGATGACAAAGCCATATTCCAAAATACTCAGAAATTCCTGGTTATAGTGATGCTGTTCGTTCAGGCTGTACCTCAAGTTTATGGATATCTCATCCCCGCAGATGCCTTAGTTTCTACTCTTGGCGGTTATTTTACTGGTAATGGGCTTTTAGTTGCCCGGATCCTTATAGTGGCCCAGATAGTTCTTGGCGGTTACTTCATTTTCCTGATGGATGAAGTGGTCTCTAAATGGGGTATAGGCAGCGGGATCAGCCTTTTCATCGTTGCAGGGGTAGCTCAAGGTCTGTTCACTGGTCTTTTCAACTGGGAGTCTACACCAGAGGGTGACGTGCCTGCAGGGACCGTTCCAAAGGTGATCCACATGATGAGACACCAAAGTGCGGCTGAATGGGCGGGAGGGGAACTCGAAAGCGCGCTGATACAGCCGCCAAATCCAGTCATGGGCCTGGTCTTTACCATTTTAATATTATTGATCGTAGCTTATATTCAAGGAAGCAGGATCGAGTTGCCATTAGCCCATGGGAGAGCTAGAGGTGCACGGGGTAGGTATCCTATCAAATTAGCCTATGCATCAGTACTTCCAGTCATATTGACTTCTGCCCTTCTATCTAATATAAACTTATTCTCTATGTTATTCTATACTAACCCGACCTTTCAGAGCTTTCCTTTGTTAGGAGGACAATCATGGCTAGGTGTTTTCCAGGAGGGAAGTACGGAGCCGGTGAGCGGAGCTGTATGGTACATCTCTAGGGTCGACGGTATACAGGAGTGGCTTCTCCCTCTGATCTCCGAGAGGTATGAATACATGCTCTCTCCAGAGGGCGTTGAGTGGAGCCACACCAAGACGAAGGTCATACTTAAGGTCATAGGTCATTTTTCGTTCATGTCGGTTTTCTGTGTTCTGTTCTCCAAGTTCTGGGTGAAGACCACGAACATGGATGCAGAATCGGTTGCTGAACAGATACAGGATAGTGGTATGCAGATCCCAGGTTTTAGACGAGACCCTCGGGTGCTTCAAAGGGTACTGAAAAGGTATATACCCACAGTCACCGTTTTCAGCGGTTTCTTTATCGGGGCTATCGCCGCTGTATCTAACATGCTAGGATCGGTAGGTAACGCCACGGGGATCAGTCTGTTCCTAGCTGTCTCTATACTCACCCAATTATACGAACAGATAGGCAAGGAGCAGATGATGGAGATGCATCCGGCACTCAGAGATTTCTTTGGTGAGCAGTAGCATGAGAAGCTAAAATCGAGGTGAATGATATCAGCGAAGAGGAAAAAAAGGAAGGGACTGAAAAGGGAGAGAAAAATGAGAAAGCTTCCTCCGGCGGCTCGTCCGGTGAGTCCATCTTCAGTCTACGCAGATTCATCTATATATTTTTGGGGCTGATGGCCCTGATGGTGATGTTCGATAGAGATCTAAGAGATCAGATGGGTGAAGCTTTGGGTAAGGTATTGTATCCTCTCGTCGGTTTTGGAGGAGAATATCCCATCCTCACACTGATGTGCGTGGGTATCATCATGATAACTTTCTCCACGTTGATAAGAGATTTCTTCATCGATTGGGTCGATATGGCGGAAAAACAGAAGATCAGCAATAAATTCCGCCAGGAACTGATGGAGGCTAAAAGAGCCAACAAGCAGACCAAAGTGAAGAAGATGGAGAAACAGCAGGAAGAGATCTCCAAGATGTCCATGGACTCTTTCAAGCCTCAATTAAAATCCATGGCGATCACCATGATCGTTGTGATATCCATATTCGGTTGGATCTGGCAGTTTGTGGGTGATCTCCCCAATAAAACTTTCTCTGTTCCCTGGGCGTTGAACGCGACTCTGACCGATCCGTTGATATCGGGTTGTTTCATGCCCTTTCCCCAGTGGATAGGTGTTTACATGCTCATCTCTTTGCCCTTCACGCAGGTCCTTATGGTCCTGCTCAAAATGTACGACTTCAAAAAACGCCTAAAGGAGGGAGAGACGTAGTATCTTCTGAAACCTTTAAAAGCCTTATCATCACTATCAGTGGCCTTCCCGGCAGCGGTACTACTACAGCGGCCGAGAGGTTATCCGAAGCTACAGGTATGGAGGTCCTCTCAGCTGGCGAAGTCTTCCGTAACATGGCCGAAAAAAAGGATATGTCGCTGGAAGAATTCAGCGAGCTTGCCGAAGAAGACGATGAGATAGACAAGGAATTGGATGAAAGGATGGTCGAGAGGGCTTCGCCAGGCATGATATTGGAAGGGAGGTTAACGGGTCATCTCCTAAAGATGTCTGATAAAGAAGCTTACAAAGTATGGATCCAGGCCCCTCTGAAGACCAGAGTTGAGAGGATAGCGGAAAGAGAAAGCTATGGAGATCTAGAAGAGTTGAAAGAAAGGGTTCTGAAGAGGGAAAGGAGCGAGGAGAAAAGGTACCGAGAATATTACGACATAGATCTTTTTGATACATCTTTCTACGATGAGGTGATAGATTCAGTGAAGAACAGGCCTGAAGAGATCGTTGATAAGATAATAGTGGGGGTTAAAGATGAAATGCGAGTACGTGATCGATGAAGTGGATACCGTGTCTGAATGGGGAACTTACCCTTTCAGGAGGACCGTTGAAGAGGCGATACCACGATCGTTGATGATCGTCGATAAACCCGAAGGTCCTTCCAGCCACCAAGTTTCTGCATGGGTTAAAAAGATATTCGAAATCAAAGCGGCTCATAGCGGAACTCTCGATCCTAACGTGACGGGCGTTTTACCCATGGGTCTGGGGAATACTGTTAGAGTCCTTGATCTGCTACATTCAGCTCCAAAGGAATATGTGGCGGCTATGAAATTTCATGGGAATGTTGAGGAGAGTGAAGTCAAGGAAGTGCTTGAGGATTTTATGGGAGAGATATACCAAATACCGCCGCTGCGTTCAGGGGTCAAGAGGAGAAGGAGAAAGAGAGAGATCTACGCCATAGAACTCTTAGATAGCAGGAGAAGAGAATATCTTTTGAAAGTGAGGTGTGAGTCTGGAACCTATATCCGAACCCTATGTAAAGACGTCGGAAAAGCCATGGGTCTCGGTGCTCACATGATGGAACTCAGGAGGATCGAAGCAGGAGGGTTCACGGAGGAAGAGACGGTACTTCTCCAGGAGGTCAGAGATGCGTATGAATACTACAAGGAGGGCGATGAAGAAAATTTGAAAGACGTCCTACTGCCTTATGAAAGGGCGTTAGACATCTTTCCAAAGATCGTAGTCAAGGATACCGCTGCGGGATCCATATTGAACGGTGCGGACCTAGCAGCGCCGGGGATCGTGAAGATGGACGGATTTTCTTCGAGAGATCGAGTCGCTATCTTATCAGTGAAAGGCGAAGGTTTAGCCGTGGGAGAAGCCCTGTACAATGCGGAGGAGGTCGTTGAGAAAGACGAGGGTTTGATCGTCAAGACGGATAGGGTCTTTTCACCCTCAGGTGAGTATCCACGAAGATGGAAATGAATTATATAGCCCTTCTGTATAGTTCTGTTTACCTTCTGCCGAGATAGCCTAGCCTGGTACGGCGCGAGATTGGAGATCCCTCCATAGGGACTTGAAATCTCGTGGTGCCTTGCACCTCAGGGGTTCGAATCCCCTTCTCGGCGCTTATCCTTCTTATGTATTGTCTCATCAAGGCCGGGGTAAATTTATTATACCTATAAACCACTTAAAGTGATAGATAGTGATTAACCTGTCCTTCGAGGAGTCGCGACCCTCTCAACCCGGTGTAAAAAGTAGAAGGACCAAAAGATGATTTTCATTCGTATCGGAAGTAAGCAATGAAGGCATAGAAATGTGAGCGAATTCGAAAGGCCCTCTATCAAAAAGGTGTCAAGATGGATGATGAACGTAATGATGAAGAAAATAAAGACGAGGCCGTGCCAAAGGAAGAATTTCTCGATGCCCTGATGACGGTAAATGGTATCGGTCATGCCACAGCGGAAAATATATACGATTCCGGAGTGGATGATTTTGAGAAGATCATAGAAGTAGATGTGTCCTATCTGGAAGACATACGGAATGTCACGTCGAAAAAGGCAGAGGATCTTAAGGGATTGGCCGAGGAAAAAATCAGTGAGAACGGAGATGAGCCTGATGAGCTTGAAGGATCAGAAAATCCTACTTCACCACCTGAGGATGTAGAAAATTTTGAAGAAGAGACGCCTGAAGAAGTTCCTGAGGATACTGGTTCCGAAGTCGAAATCGAATCAGATACTGCCTCGCCGTCGGCTGAAGAGAAAAAAAAAGGAACTGTTGTGTGTCCTAGATGCGGTCAGCTGAACTCTGACAGAGATTCTTACTGCGTTTACTGTGGGTCTAGTTTGGAAGAGGGAGATGAAGAGTTGAGAGAAGAAAGCGAAGAAAAACTAGAGGGTGAAGCGGAGCTCTCTTCGGAGGGAGGAGGAGGAGGGCCTCATGATGATACTAGCCCCGCCATCGACATCGATTCGGACGTTCCACCGCCCCCTCCGGAACTCATGTCGGCAAAGGACGAGGAAAAAAATAACACTCGAAAAAAGAAAGTAAATAGATCTCAGGAATATCCACCTCCACCACCCGATTTTGTTGATGGATCTATGGAAAAAGAGGAAGATAGATTTTTGAATATGGATCCGGACGATGCTATGCCATCTAGAACTTCCTCAGAAACAAGAGATGGTTCTGAAAAAGAAGATGCGGATATGGATGAAGAAAAAACAGAGCCGAATGAGGAAACTACACTACCCCCGCCTCCTGATAGAATTGGATCGGAGGGAGAGGAGAAGATAGAGGAGATGGATGAGATAGAGACCCCAACAAGATCCGAAGAAGAGTCAAAGGAGGAACATCTGCAAAAGAAGGAGGATATATTAGAGAAAAAGGAAGAATATCTTAACAACTTTGAAGGAAAATTAAATAAACAGTATAAAAAACTTCAAGACAAGATAAAAGAGATACAAGAAAAAGACAGAGACGTAAGGGAGAAGGAAAAAGAACTCGAAAAAAGAGAGGAGCAGGTCGCCGAAAAGGCAGAGTTCATGGAAGAGGCCGAAGAGACTCTAGAGGAGGTCGATAAGAAGGAAGAAAGATTGGAAGCTTTGGAGAAGGATCTGTTGGACAAAGATGCTGAACTGACCACATGGGAAGAAGAGCTGGATCAGAAATCAAAAGAACTTGAGGAGGAGGAAGAGGTCCTTGAAGAGAGGGAAGAAAAACTGAAAGAACGGGAGGAAGATATGGAGAGTAAACTAAAGGATCTCAGACGGGCTAGAAAGAACATCGAAGAAAAAGAGGAAGAACTAGAAGAATTAGAAGAAAATCTCGGTGAAAAAGAAAGGATGATCGTCAAAAAAAGATCAGAGTTAGAGGAGTTGGGGGATGAACTCCAGGAAACCGAAGAGGATTTGGACGCTAGAGAAGAAGAGATATCCAGCAAGGAGAAAGATTTGAATGAATGGGAATCAGAGCTGGAAGAAAGACAGAAGGAATTAGATACCTGGGAAGACGATCTCGAGAAAAGGGAAAAATATGTTGACGAAAAGTTGGAGAGGATAGAAAATGAAAAGGAGGAAGTCAAACAAAAACTCGAAAAGATAGAGACCGAGAGTGAACGTATCGAGAGTGAAAAAGAAAGGTTGGAGGAAGAAAGGGACAATATAGAAGAGAAGAGAACTGAATTACAGCGAAGAGAACAGAAGATCAAGGAGGATGAAGAGGAACTCGAACAGAAAAAAGAGAGGTTCACGGAGAGAAAAGCTCAGCTCGACGAGAGAGAAGAAAGATTGGATAATAGGGCGGAGGAGATCACCGAGTTGAGAAAGGAGCTCAAGAAGCAAAAAGAGAAAGTATCCACTCGTAGAAAGAAGTTGAAACAGAGAAATGAAAAATTAAAAGAGAAAGAAGAGAAACTATCTGAAAGGATAGAGAAGGTAAAACGAAGGAACAAATCTCTAAAGAAGAAAGAGAAGAAGCTGGAGAAGCAAAAGGAGAAAGTCCAGAAGGACAAGATAAAGGATCCACTCCGAGTACAGCGGTTGATGAAGGACGGTTACTCGAAAAAAGAGATCGCCTCCATCACGGACCTTTCGATGGATCAGGTGGAGGAATACGTGGATGTGATAGAAAGGTTCCACCCAGAAAAGCTTTCAGACTGAAAATATAAATGATTTGATTCCGAAAGCAAAGGGGAGAAAAATGAAAGGATTACATCCGAAAGTGCGGTTGGCTTTGCTGGCCAGTGTCGCAGTTCTCATCGCCGTCTTATGGGTATTGTGGTATCTAGGAAAATTTATGGGGGATTTTGATGGATTTTGTTTATTGATGATCTTTACAGTTTTCTTCATAATCGTATTTTTCAAAGCTGGTAAAGGAGCTATTCCACAGGCCGATACGGATGAACCAGATAGGTTCGGCGAATCTTTTTGAGTTCTTTGCGCTCCCGCTTTCAGAGTAGGATAACTTTATAAGTCTCTAAGAACATATACATGTTTGATGCAGCTCCTCAAAAGGATCAAAAAGCTCTTCATAGGTCGTCTCAAAAAACCAGTTTTAAAAGAAAAAAGAGAGCCCACGATGATCGAAAGAAGGAGCCCCTGCCCTTTGTGTATAGGATATGCAGACAAAGTAGAGGAGGCTCAAAACAGGAGTACTACCGAAAAAGATAGGAGAGGTCCTAGAGGTTGAGCAGGGGTCAAGAATTGCGATTTTCACTCAGGTCATATATAGAGCAGTAGCGGCCATCAAAAGGAGGGGATATCGGGTCGGTTATGAATGTGGGGTTCACATTTTTCATCTATATTCACGTCGTACAAACAATTGATATTGCACACTAAGTTTATCAATAGGAAATAAAGTGCTAGGTCCATCAGGGAAGGAACTGAGAGTAGTTCGACCAAGGCGCCAGCCCCCAGGATCAGACCTAATAGAGGATGGGGCGGAGTACTCAGTTGGATCTTGACACTGCTGACCGTGAGGAATGCTTTGACTTAAAATTTCCTTTCTGCTCAGCCGAAAAATTCCAGTTGTTTTTCGCTCCCCTTTTCTTCTTCGACCAGATCATCGAACAGATCGATCTTGATAGGTACTGCAAATTTGGTGAAGATGCTGCTCACGATGGCCTCACCTTTGTCGAGGCTGGCGATGTTCTTGCTGTCTTTGGAGAGGTCTTGAGCGGCACTTCCTATTATCGCGTCCCTCTCACTCTTCATCTCGTTTCCCAGTATGATCTTCGTGTTCATGTTCGCCAGTATCTCTCTAGGTATCATACTAGAAAGCTGCGTGATCGCTATAAGGCCAGTCCTGAATTTCCTTCCTTCCCTGGCTATCTGGTGGAAGACGTTCCTCCCCGCCCTCTCGCCCAGAACTCTAGGAGCTTCCTCTATGACTATAGCGGCGGTGGGCTTTTTGTCCAGTTCGCCCTTCTCTTTGTATTCTTTGTAATTTTTAAAGACTCTGTCAGTGATTATGCTGGCTATCAGGAGCTCTTTGTTCTGCGGCAGAGAACTGGTATCGAGGATGACTTTTTTTCCTTCTTCAACAGCTTTTGCTATATCTTTAACCAAGCTCTCCGAACCTTTATTGACGAATATATTGCCCATGGGTCTCACTTCTCCGTTCTTCACTTCGAGATCGAAAGTGAGCCTTAGCTTCCGCTTTAATGCGTCCAAAGTGGTCTCTTGTATCCCGTACCTGCCAACTTCTTCGGCGTCCGAGGTCAATAGAGCTTCTAACCAATTCTTACTATGGTGGGCATAGTAAACGTAGAGCGCCTGGTTCTGGGCCTCGGAGAGTTCCACCACGCCTTTCAGATTCCAGGGTCTTAAGATCGAAAGATTGATCCGCAGGTGGTAACCACCTGGAGGAGGGTTGGTAGAATAATAATCGACCTTCTTTCCAGCTTCGGGATGATCTTTTGCCCCCAGTTCGTTCCTCCCGTAGTATTCATCGTGAGGATCGATTATGATAAGGCCGGCGTAATCCTTTGGGATCAGATTCCAGAGCATCACCTTCACGAGATTGCTTTTCCCTCTACCGGTGGTTGCGGGTATCAATATATGATGTGAGAGTGCCTTTTTACCGTTTATATGGATAGGGACATCTAACTCCTGACTGCCGCTCCTGACTCTACCGAGGTAAAGGCTGTTCTCCGGCTCTTCCAAAAATTCAAAATCTTCTTTATCCACTCGGTCCAGACTTCCGAAAAAGGGAGGTAATATCTTGGGTATCCTGGGTTTTCCATCTTTGATCCTCACCAGAGGTTTAGCCTTGGCGTAGATATAGTTCCTTATCTCTTCTTCCATCAGTGCCGTTTCTTCATACCCCTCTAATTCCATCCCGCTCATCCTCTCTATATCGGTCTGTTCTAAAAGGGAACCGTATTCTAGGTCCAGCACCTGAAGGATGAGGTCGTCTATTGCTAAAAGGTCTCCTATCTCTATAGTCTTCCCACTCTTCTGTCTGATCAAAACTTCGCCGTACTCTCCTCCTACTATCTGACCTATAGGCATGATATCGTCTCCTATCTTTATATTCTATAGTTTCATATCTCGCTCAACCTATCGTGGGCGTTGACCGCATTCACTTTGTCCCTAAAGGTTTTGCTCATCTTATTGTCTCCCATGTTCCTGAGGTACTCGACTTCCTCGTCGGTTACTCTTGCCCTTTTGTCAACGTCCACCAGACCGTAGGGATAACCTAGAAATATAGGGTCCTGGGCCTGAAATGCAAGATGACCTAAGACTTCTTCCACCTCTTTCTTTTCCATCTGCTCATGGTTTTCCCTGTAAAATTCGGTCCGGAACGCATACTGAGAAGAAGGATGATATTTCACCACGTACATCTCTCCTTTGTGGTCCGGATGTGAGGTGTGAGCTACTGGATGATAATACCACCGTTCTTCACCTTTACCTGCTTCGCGGGCGATGGATTGTATAGAGGCGACCAAAGGATAACCCGTGGTGGTTTTCAAAGAGCTGGTCTTGGCTATCCCCACCAGGACGACCCCGTTTTTTTCCACCCTATCATATGCTTCTTCAGCGTATCTTCTCTCCCTTTCCACAGTGGTCTGCAATACCCCGTCCCTCACAACTATATCTTTTGGAGCTAGAAGTTCCTCCGCCATGTACTGAAGAGCTTTCCATTCGATATACTTTCTGATGGTATGACCGGAACTCACTGGACTGCCGTTTTCCAGCTCATCTTCATTGAGAACATAGGAGGTCTTTTCCAGGGGCAAAACATCGTTCTGCGGCCTCAACTCACATTCGACTTTTTCTCCTTCGGACCTTGAAACCAGTATGGCTGTGAACGGATCAAAATTCTTCATCCTTCTTTTCCCCCTGAACAGGTTGAAATAGACCTTGATGAGGTGTATACTGTCCGTAGGAGTTTCGTATATCTTGTTGTTACCTCCATCGATACAGCAGACGGTCTTTTTGTCTTCTTTGACGTCATAGTGATCTAGATTGTTCTCGGACAGCGGAACCGGCTCGTAATACTGTTCCTGGCTGAAGGAAGGTTCACCCCACTCTTCTGGAGTTTGTGAAAGCTCACTCATGGCCTCATATAAGTCTTCAAGCATCGTCTTCAAGATGTGAAAAGCTTTACTTAAAGGTTGAGAAGAGAGGGAGGTGTGAAACTTGGCTATAAGGAAACAAAAAAGTAAAAACCTGCGAGAGGTATAGATATACAGCTTTGCTCTTAACACATGGTGAAAAAGATGGAAGTGAAGATAACTTACCTGTACCATAGTTGTTTCTCCTTGGAAGTAGATAAGAAGGTGTTTCTATATGATTATCCTGGCAGTAGGGTAGATAAAAGAGCGGAAGAGGGATTAAAGACACAATTGAGGGGAAAGGAGCTCTACGTATTCATTTCACACGCCCACGGCGACCATTTTTCTCCAGACGTGGTCAAATTCTCTTCAGACGCTGAAAAGACGCATTTCATACTCTCAAGCGATGTGTATACCGCTCTCTTTCCTAAGCTGAATGGAGATTTACTCGAAGCTAATCCGGATTCGACTTATTCCCTTGACGATATGCAGATAAGAACCTTCGAGAGCAACGATGCAGGGGTGGCTTTTCTCATCAGATTCGCAGGTCTGAAGGTCTATTTTGGAGGGGACCTTGCTAAATGGGACTGGCCTGAGTGGAGTGAAAAGAAGAGAGAAGATCACGTCAGGGTCTTCGATGAAGTCGTGAGATCATTGGAAAAAGAAAAGATCGATATCGCCTTTTCGAACATGGATGAGCGTTTGCCCAGTTGGGCGGGCCCGATAGAATTCATCGAGCGAGTGAAACCCACTTATTTCGTGCCGATACACACCTTTGGATCGGAAGAGTGGATCGACGATCTGGTCGAGGAGGGTTGGGACGCAAAAACGGAGATATTCCATTATTCCGAGCCGGGTGACGAGGTAATCTGGAAATTTTGATGGAGTCTCTTCTTTACTACCTTAAAAACAGTTTCTCCTGTATCTTTTTTTCATCTCTTTCAGATCGTACTTCATGGGAGCTTGACTGATCTCGTCATAGATAAATTTCAAAGATATCACATCGTCTTTGGCATATTCTTTCAGAGAAGTCCAGTCAGGCTCTCCGCCTCTTCCGATCATGTGATCTGAATAGATGCGGGCAACTTCTTTTCCGCTGAGTTCCATGCTCTCCTTTCCCCTTTCATATCCCAAACATCCTGCCACATCATCGAGTTTTGAGGTCCTGCAGGAGGTGACGGCGTGCTTTTTCACCCATCTCATCAGGTCCACCTTTTCTGTTCGACGCCAGGTTTTTAGAAATTCCTGTCCGTACTTTTCAAAGAAGTCGTCTAAGACCTTGAAATCGAAACCCGACCCGTACCAGGCTAGGAGCACAGTTTCCGGTTCACCATGTTTTTCCAAGTAACTGCCGAATCTCTTGATGATCCTTCCCTTCTTATCGGGTTCCTTTTCAAGGAAGGAGAGGTATTTCTCTTCTACATCGTCGTAAAGCCCGATATGCCAGACTATCTTAGGTCTTAATGAATCGGTCTCTATATCGATATATATCCGGTGCTTACCTTCCAGATCGTTCTCCTGTATCCTGTATACACTTCCTTCCTCTATTGCTTCTGCGGAAGAGATCCACTTGGTGCACCGATAGGGTCCTACTCCTTCCTGCTTCATCAGTTCTTCGGGTTCGCATTCTTTTAAGGCGGCTCTGTCCTCTATACCTTTTCTTCTCAAAACGTTGGAAAATTTTTTTCCGAGGTCAGGTATCGCTAGAAGGCCTACCCGCTCCGCGGGAAATGTCTTCACTTTAAAACCTTTCCCGCTTGAAAGAAAAGGTATCTTTACGCCCTCTCTGTCGAAACACGGTCCCAGCCCATAGATGTATCGGCTTTTATGGGATTGTTTCTTTCCGGCTTCCATCTCAGTCGAGAATACGTGGAAGTTGTCCACCTCATCAGAAAGTCTATCTATGATGGAGGTGTTCATCAACCTGTATTCAAAACTTGACTGATCTATCTCCTCCTTTATCAAGTCCGTGAAGACTAGAGTTCTTTTACCCTTGAATGACGCTTTTTCTTTTACAGCTTCTTTTACCGATTCTTCGTCCCTTACCACTATAAGAGACTCATCACCTAAATTCCTCTGTTCGTAACCGTCGACGTCTTCAAGGTATATGGTCTCGTAAGAACTGGCTTTCTCTACTTCCTTTTTTTTCCTACTTTTCTTTCCAAAACCCGAAGCCAAAGTGAGATCAGGATCAAAATATCTATCCAGATCTCTTAATTCCCTTTCAGTATGATTTTTTATCGCTTTTTCCGAAAGATGTAGGACCCGCATCGTTTTTGATAACGGAGACGTAGCTTAAAAGCCTTACCTAGCCCTCAGATGATAGGCAAAAATAAATACCCCTCCGTCCAAATTCACTTTTGATGAAGTTCTACGTGGAATCCTACGGATGCACCATGAATCAGGGAGAAACGGAGATGATAGCCGAATCTCTGAAAGAAAAGGGTCACCGGAGAGTGGATTCATTGGAGGATGCGGACCAGGCTCTGATCGGGACGTGTGTGGTGATCCAGAAAACCGAGAAGAGGATGAAGCGCAGGATCGAAGAGCTGCAGAAAGAAGTTTCTAAGGTGATGGTCTCAGGGTGTTTGTCCTCCATATCTAACGGAAGTTCTGGAAGATCCAAAGATAACTTCGCTTATCTAGAGTCACTGCTAGACTTCATACAGCCACAAGAGGTGAAGATGACTTCTTCGCCAATGGAAGACAATATCATAGGTACCATACCCATAGCTTCCGGATGTTATGGAAACTGCACCTACTGTATAACCAAGATCGCTCGAGGCAGTTTGACCAGCAGACCGCCCGAAAGGATAAAAAAGCGTTTCAAAGAACTCGTCTCCTCCTCGGCTAAAGAGATCAGGTTGACCTGTCAGGATACGGCTCTTTACGGTAAAGATATCTCCACCGACCTTAACGAACTCCTCGAACAGCTGCTGGATATAGAAGGAGATTACCGCATAAGAGTGGGGATGATGAACGTCGATGCCTTGAAGGAGATCAAGGACGATTTCATGGAATTGATGCATGACGAGAGGATATACACCTTTCTCCACCTTCCTCTACAATCCGGGTCCGATCCCATACTGAAAAAGATGAACAGAAATTACGATGTGGATGGATGGAAAGAACTGACAAAAGAATTCAGAGAGGAGTTCCCGGAACTCACTCTCTCTACTGACGTGATAGTGGGATTCCCTGAAGAGACCGAAGAGGATTTTGAGAGGACCAAAAAGGTGATCGAACAAGCGAAACCGGATATAGTGAACGTGACCAGGTTCAGTCCTAGACCAGGGACTAGGGCCGCAGAGATGGACAATAAGGTTCATTCGAGAGAAAAGAAGAGGAGATCCAAAGAGATGACCAAGCTGAGATTCCAGATAAGCAGAGAGTTGAACCGAGAGTACGTAGGAAAGGAGACAACCGTACTAGTATTGGAAAAAGGAAAGAACGATTCGCTGAAGGCTAGGATGGACAATTACAAGGTAGTGGTTTTAAAGAACGAGGATGAAGACCTCATCGGTGAACGGGTTAAGGTGAATATCAAGAAGGCGGAAGACGTTTATCTTCTTGGCGAAAGGATCTAGAGATAAGTACTTTCCATCCCTCTGACCAGTCGATAGAGACTTTTATTCACCGGAACGGAAATACCGCACTCGTCAGCTTTTTCCACCACCGCCCCGTTGATCTGGTCGATTTCGGTTCTCTTGTTGTTCAGGATATCTTGGAGCATGCTGGATCGGTTTTCAGCGGTGCTCTCTGCCACCCTTTTCGTCTTCTCGAATAGGTCCTCTAAAGGCAGATCGGTATATCTTTCGGCCACTTCTGTACCTTCTTTCACAGCCTCTTTCAACAGGGCAAGAAGATCCTTATCTTCCAACAGAAAGCCGTTTTTGATCCTTAATAATGCGGTAATCGGATTGATACCAGCATTGATAATCACTTTTTTCCATATGTGTCCCAGTATGTTATCGCTGATTTTCGTTCTCATCCCAGCCTCGCTCAATGTAGAGGCGACCTTTTTTATCTCCGCTCGATCCCCGTGAGGGTATGCCCCTATCACCGTTTCCCCCTCCCCTGCATGTCTCACCTTTCCGATCCCTAGATAAGTCACACCGTGGCTGGTGATCCCGCCTATAGTGCGATCTTCGCCTACATTGTCCTCGATGATCTCTTCATTTTTCAATCCGTTCTGTAGAGAGAGTATGTCGCACTTCGAAGGTATGTGATCGACGACACTCTTGATCGCCTCTTCAGTATCGAAGGCTTTAGTGCAGATGACGACGAGTTCTACATCCGCCAATTTACTGGAGTCCGTGGCATAATCTACTCCTATCTCCAGTTCGGTCTTACCTTTTATCTTCACCTTATTGATATCTTGATGCTCCCGACGACCGAATAAAGTCACTTTGTTCTCTTTAGCCAGTAGACCGGCAAGAAAAGTACCCATGGCTCCAGGACCTATGATAGCGATATCCATCGGAAACACCTTCTAAAACGCCAAGAACTTCATGGCTCTATGACCTTATCAACTTCCCCGGTCAAAAGATCCATCTGGTTATCTTCCAGTGTCGCCGGGTTCACCGGGATCATCATGATCGATTTGTTGATGGCGACCTGATCTTTTATAGACTGGATCAGATGTAAAACGGTTCTGAAATCGTTGTTAGTGATCAAATATTCGAGACCGTTCAGCAGGATGACTCCCTTCTTCTTGGTCAGGAAATTCTCTATAGTCAAGCTGAACTTTTCCAGGCTCTTCGGCCTTATGACATCCTCTCTATCAACATTGGAGAGCCATACGATCTCTACATCTTCTAGCCCATATTTCTCTCTGACCTTATCAGGATAATCTCGCGTCACGCAGAGCCCTTTTTCACCAGTTTCTAAGATCTCTTTGAACAGTTCGAAAGACGATTCTTCATCAGAATTTCTTTCATCTATAAGATAAGTCGAGCTCCTTGAGATACCTTCTGGCAAAGTCTTTTTTTCTTCCTCTTCTGGTGTTTCCTCTTCGGCTGAACCTTCAGATGCCTTTCGACCCTCGGAGGGATAGCTTTCTCGGGACTCTTCGCCTTCGACCTCCGTTTCCGTCCTTTCTGCCACCTGTTTCTCTCTTTCTTCCAGGCTAGGTTTCATCCTTTCGACTTCCTCTCCACCTTCTTCGACTTCTTTCGTCTCCTCCTCCATGGCCTGGATCATACTCCTAGCGAGGGATCTTTTTATCCCCTCTATATCAGATAACTCTGAAGCAGAAGCGTTGGCTAGAGATTCCATAGAGGTGAATCCTCCCTTGTACAAGTTCTCGGCGATCTCTTGGTCTATGCCGGAAAAGGTCTGGTAGTATTCCAAAAGTTTTGTTTTATAAAGAGGGATGATCCCGATTTCGACATCCTCTTCGTTGATATTCCATTCATATACGTATTCAAGCTCTTCCTCCTCTTCTCTATTGATGGATAGTTTTCTTACGTTTGCCTCTTTCCCTATCATGTCTCTGTGTACGTCTAGAGCTTCAGCCACTTCTTCAGAGGCTTCTATATAGGCTTCAATTTCATCCTGCTCCTCCAGATCAAAATCTTCCCGCATGCTCTTCAATCTTAGGATTGTTTCTTTCGCCATCATCTCATCCCAGATGTCAGCATATATACCGAGGTCCACGTAGATCTCCTGTTCCTCTCGAGTGATCTCCTCAAAACCTTCTGGGAGCTTTGCTTCGAAAGTGACCATCTCCGGCTTTATCTCGATTATCTGTCCTTGGATACCTATGGTGAAATCACCCCTTTCGACGCCTTCTTTTATCTCTTCAGGTTTCCTTTGGTTGAGCATGGTGGCGATCCTGCTTTTCCACTGCTGGTATGCCTTTCCGATGGCCTCCTTATTTGGATATACCTCTAGTATCTTTTCATCCCATTCTTCATCCGGTTCCACGGTTTCTATGTTTTCGACTTTCGCTTTCTCTTTGATCATCTCTCCGAACCTTTTGACGACGTTCATGGACTCGCTGCTTTTCCCTTTATATACGATGTGTTTCAAAGGCCATTTTTCGGGTATCCCGTGCTTCCGCTTGATACCTTTTATATCTCCAACTATATTTTTGATCTCTTCCATATTTCCTTCTAATTCCTGATTCTGTAAGAGCTGATTTGCCTCGGGCCAATCGCACAGAAATACGGATTCTTCTTTCCCGTCCAGATCATCGTATATATTCTCAGCGATGAAGGGTGAGATCGGAACGATCATCTTGGCAGCCGACATCATGGATTCGTAAAGCACCTTCAAGATAGATGAGATAACATCTTCGTCATCCTTTCCTTCAAGTCTGGCCTTCGCACGGCTGAAATACCATTGGGCCAAATCCTCCATCACCAGACTCTTAAGCTCCTCTATAGCCTCATCGTATCGGGCTCTTTCATATGATTCTTTCACCCTGCTTTTTGTTGATTCTACACAAGACAGTATCCATTCGTCCTCGAAATCCAAGTTTTGTTTGAGGAACTCGAGAGTGGTTTCACCGGGTTCGGCCTCGTGTTTTTCCAGATGATCCTTTAAAAAGCTCTTCAAGTTCCACAGAACTCTCACTAGAGGATGCGTGTACTGAAGATCTTCTCCCTCTATCTTCCGGGTTTTCCAGGGCGGATCCCCTGAAAGCATGTATAATCTCAGAGAATCATAACCCTGCTTCTCCGTTAAACCTCTAACGTCCTTGTAATCGATCTCGCTGACTATAGGACCCTGCATCAACATGTTTTTAAGAGAGTTTTCTTCGAAGAGAGCTCCTGAAAGCGTCACAGTTGCGGTGAGAAGGTCGTCTCTTTTTGCATTTTTACTTATGAATATCTCGCCAGGCCACCACGATTGATATTCTTTTTCTTTAGTGGGGTAACCGAGCTGCGCCCAGGGTGAAGAGGCCTGTATGAAGATAGGATTCAATATCTTCCCTTCCCACTCCATCATCTCTCCGCACTCTTCACATTCTATCTTCACATCAGAGATTATGTCAGGAGTGGTTGGATCCTCTTCGTTATAATCTGAATTATTTGCCAGATCGGATCGATCGGAGGGCACGAAAGAGTTTCCGCAGTTACATCGCCATCGGGGAAAAGATATCCCCCAACGCTTCTTCCTGGTCACTATCCAATCTCTCAGGTCTATATCTTCTTCAGGAGGGATGAGATCTACATCTTCAAGTATATTTTTGACGGTATCCTCTTTCCTCGATACGTTGAAGAACCATTCTCTATGGGGTATCTTAACTACTTTGTTTAGGCAGGCCGCGCAGAATTTGACTTCTTTTTTTCCCTCTTTCCTCGAGAAAATCAGATCTTTGGATTCTAGGTCATCTAAGATTATCTGATCGCTCTGGGGGGCGGAAAGTCCTGAATATTTGTTCTCCCTGACCCCGGAATCATAGTGTCCGTTTTTAGCCACTGGGTTGTAGATACTCAAGCCGTTCTCTTTGGCTATCTTCCAATGTTTTTCGTCATGTGGGGGGGTGAGTAAAACTAGACCTGTTCCTTCCCCTTCTATCTTTTCTGAGCACATTATCTTATGGATGTATTTCCCTTCCTGGTCTGTATGAGCGGATACTTTATCAAAAAGCGGATACTTGAATCTCAGCCCTTCCAGATCTTCACCCTCTACCGTATTGACGACTTCATATTCTTCTACCCCCCCCTTCTCCATCATCTCTTCTACTTTATCTTCCCTCATGAGGAGCTGAATGGCTTTCTCTTCCTGTGAGAGATACCTTACCACGGCATAGGTCTCTTCTGGGTCAGCTACTAGGGTCATGCTGGAAGGCAGCATCCAAGGATCTTCTACTTCTACCAAAAAGTACCTTTCCTTTCCTCCTGATGTCGGTATTTTCAACAGAGTCTTCTCTTTGGTCTGCTCCTTTTGAAGTGTCTCTGTATCCACCACTGGTGATTTACATCTTGGACACCAGGTGACCGGTTTTTCCTCCTTCATGAGGAGGTCCTTTTCTATCAACTCTTTTACAGCCCACCAGACAGAATCCACAAAAGATTCTGTCCTGGTATCGTATTCGAATTCTAGATTTCTCCACAGTCCAAAGTCACGAAGTTGGTCCGTCATCTCGTTTTTGAACTCATCGGATTTTTCATTCAGCTCATCTATTATCTCATCCCAAATTTCATCATCCACGCCCCTCAACAGTTTCCTTTCATCTTCTTGGTCTTCAAAGACAGACCTTTCCACTCTCAGATTGTAAGGATCATACCCCAGGCCATGCCTGACATTGAAAGTTTCCATGCTTTTGAATCGGTTCCAAACGTCATACAAGAAGATCTTATACAGATCATCCCAATTGAGGTCGTCCTTGATCGATAAAGGAGGGTAAACAGAATAATAGTTCCTGCCGCCTTTCCTCGAATCCTTTACTTTCTCATCGATATCGTTGGATTCCAATCTCTCCAGAGTCTTTTCCTCCATCTCCCGAGGGTTGAAATTTGGAATATTTCCCATCTTATCTCATCCCCTAATACACTCCTATATTAAATTAATTTCCTTTTAACGGGGATGAAGTTCTTAATATTTATAATTTTCATATTTTTTCACAAAACTTATATATCTTTTAAAGCTATAATTACAACCGACTTGGTGGACCAAGTGAAAAAAGATCATCTCGAATGTCCAGCTTGTGGCAGCAAAAATCCACCTGATGTAGATAGGTGTGAGATCTGCGGCAGCTTGGTGGATCTTGACGAGGAAGAGAAACAGGTGCTCGATAACCTGAAAAGGATACCGGACGTGGGAATGGCGAGAGCGGAAAAGGTGGTTATCGCTGGATTGTCCCGGGTGAAGGATCTAGAAAGGATGGAGAAGGAAGAACTCGCCTCTATCCAGGGTATTGGTTCGACTACTGCTGAGAAGATCTATGATTTTATCCAGGACGTAAAAGATGAGGAAGGCAGGCTGAAGATATGCGGAACATGTGGAACTTTGATGGGAGCAGACCTAGAAGAATGTCCCAGATGTGAAGAGAGAGCAAAGAGAGGTAAAAAAAATAAGGAGGAAGAAGCTGATATCAGGGAGTCGACAGGAGGGACCGAGGAACTCTCGCCAAAGGTCTGTTCGGTCTGCGGGACCTCTATTGAGAACGCGGAGGACGAATGTCCAGTATGTGGAAAACCTCTTTCTGATCAAGAGCCGAGTGGACGGGAGGGGAAAGAGAAGGAAGGATATGAGGGAGAAAGAGTGTGTGCCATATGCGGAACACCTTTGAAAGAAGGCATGGATCGATGTCCCATCTGTAAATCTTCCCAAGTCAAGATTGAACCGGAGGAGGAAGATATAACAAAAACTGATCTCCCTTCGGGCGAGGAAAGGCTGAAGGTAGATGATGTGAAGGATTCTGAGGGAAAAAAGGCTGATCAGTTTTTCGACGATGTTGAGCTGGTAGAAGGGGAGTGTGAAGATGGGATCGAAGAAAAGAGAGGGTCCGAAGGAGTAGAGATGAGTGATGGATCGAAAGGATTTGAAGAGATCGAAGGACCAGAACCGGTCGAAGAGACGGAGCAAGTTGAAGGAGTCAGAAAGACCGAAGAGCGCGAGCATCATGAAGAATTGGAAGGGCCGGAGAAAAAATGGAAGAGACATGAAGGTTATCCGGGAGAGTTGGAGGAAGATAAGGCTTACATAAAGGGCGTATTAGAAAATATAGAAGATGAGATCATTGACATGACTCCCATAGAGGAAAGATTGAAGATTCTTTCAAGCCATGAGGAACGAGGCGAATATGACAAAGCGCTGGAAATATCTCTCGAATTGGTTTTGGATGTAGAGGACCTCCAGGACCTTGAGGACCATCTGTCTGATTTAGGATCTACGAGAAGGAAAGTTTCAACAGATGGGGCAGCGGAGGAATTCAAAAGCGAGTTGAAGAGGATAGAGGAAAAGTGCAGAGAAGGAGAGTACTCTAGGGCGCTAGAGATAGCAAAAATTCTCAAAAACATACCAACATCGGAGGAGGAAAAAAAATTAGAGAGTGATTTCAAAGAGAGATTGATGAAGATACGGGAAAACATGCGGATCGCAAGAGAAACTGGTCTAGACCTGAAAAATATAAAAAGAGAGGTGAAGGAGGCTCTGGAACTCGGCAAATCGGGAGAATTAGTTGAGAGTCTAAAGATTTTGAACAAGGAATTGGTCTCTATCCAGAAAGTGCTTTTATTTTCTTCTATACTCGAGGGGGCGAAGGAAGAATTGAGGGAGATAAGAGAGTTGGGCGTGGAAACCTCTGCCTCCAGTCAGGAGTTGAAAGAGATAAAAGAGAAAGCGAACGGTGGAGACCTAGACCAGGCTCTAAAAGAGATATACCAGTTATTCAGGGTATTAGAGAAGAAAAAGAGAGAAATTCAGAACTGATCCTCTTTGTTCCTGCCTTTATAGATTTCTTCTCTTCTGTTTTGAATCTATATTTTGCGGAAAACGTGGTTTTTCATATCGTACATCATATTGGAAGAATGGAGTAAGCTGTTGATGGCCTTTTCAAAACAAAGTTTGGCCTTTTCTAGTTCTTTTCTTTGACGGTGGAACATCCCTCTCTTATACCAATAGAGACATCTAGAGTCCCATTTTCGTGCTGAAATAGACCTTTCGAAGCATTCCATCGCCTTTTTGTATTCATCGTTTCTGAGATAGTTCAGTCCTTTCTCGCACCAGGGAACGATGTAATCTGGATCGAGATGATTGATATGAAAAAGGTCCACCATCTCCGTTTCGAGTCCTTCGGTCTCTGACATACCTATACTTCTTTCGAAGCCCTCATCAGACGCATCCGCCTTCCGCATCCCATACTCGCTGTGGTTCTCCATGCCCTTCACCTGCTTACTTACCAAGATCAAATTAGTATATTTCTTTATCTATTTATATCTTTCTTTCTCTCGGATCAAAGTATAAACCCTTCAGCCCGAATGTACACTTTCTCCGAAGACGTTCTCCGCCGCCTCTTTTAGAGCTTCTGAATATGTTGGATGAGGATGTACCATCTCTGCAAATTCTTCTGCATCCATATCTTTTTCAAGGGCTGCAGTGCCCTCCATGATTATATCAGTTGCTCCGGGACAGGCGAGGTGTAAACCCACGAGTTTATTGTCGGGGCCGGCGATGATCTTTGCGAGTCCAGCTCTTTCTCCAGTTGACGATCCCCTGCCTGTTCTGGATATAGAAAATTTGCCGACATTGACGTCACTGAGTCTCTCATTCGCTTCTTTTTCTGTCAATCCCACACTAGCCATCTCGGGATGGGTGTAGATCCCAGCAGGGATAAAATACTCGGAAAACCCTCTCACATTTTCCCCTAAGATATGGTTTACAGCTATCTCGGCTTGCTTGAAGGCCGAATGGGCTAACATGGACTCGGCGGTGACATCGCCTACAGCATATAGGTTATCTACTGCCGTTTTCATGTGATCGTCCACTTCGATCTCCCCCCTATCTCCTATTATATCAAGCTCTACTTCAGGGGGAGTCGGTCTTCTACCCACAGAGCTAAGAACCTTTTCCACCTTCATCTCTTTTTCGGTAGTTCCCTCTATCTTGACATTTAGTTCTCCATCTTTATCCACCCCTGCAACTTTAGACTCGGTGTAAACCTCTATCCTTTTTCTTTTCATCATCTGTGTTGCCACGCTGCTCAAGTCTTTATCCATGGTGGGCAATACTCTGTCCTCCAATTCTACTATGGTGATATCGGTTCCGAGTGAAGAAAAGATGTAAGCCATCTCTATCCCGATGTATCCTCCACCGACTATCAACATCGATCCGGGTATCTCTGTCAAGTTCAGAGCCCCTCTGCTGGATAGTATATCCTCTTCATCTACCTCTAGACCTGGGAGGGATATCGGTTCGGAACCTGTAGCTATTATGGTGTGATCAGATAGTAAAGTCTCTGTGCTTCCATCATCTTTTTTGACTTTTACTTTTTCTGGACTGATCACTTCTGCCGTTCCCTCTATGAGTTCTATCCCGTGTTTGTCGAAAAGGCTTCTTATAGCCTTTCTAGATATCTTTACCGCCCTGTCTTTCTTTGTCATGACCTTTCTGAAATCGATACCGTCAAGTGAGGCGTTGAGTCCGTCTCTTCTAGCTCCGTTGATGGTATCGATCTTCTCCGCCACTGAGAGGAGCGCTTTTGAAGGTATACAACCTTTATTGGTACAGACTCCTCCTATGGTTTCTTTCTCTACTACCTGGACATCTAACCCTTTTTTCGCTCCCAATACCGCTGCTACATATCCTCCGGGCCCGCTCCCGATGACCGTTAAATCTTTTTCCATCCTATCGTTCGCTTCTAAAGGCAAAATACCTATATAAAATTGGTTCTTCTTCGAATATAAAAATCTATTCTATCCATAAATATTAATAAGAGTTTGTTAATTATGAAGCAGATGAGAAGTCATATGAGGAGATGAACTATGGAATCATTGGTAGATGAAGCTCTTTCCGAAAAAGATAAAGATACAAGCCAAAAGGGGTATCAAGACACGGAGACGGACGAGGAACTCAGGGATGTTCTAAAGTCCCTCCGGACCAACATCCAGATCGTAGGTCTAGGGGGTGCCGGCTGTAACACCATAGATAGGGTATCAGAAGAAGGTATACACGGGGCTCAACTCATAGCTGGTAACACCGACGCACAGGATCTTTTGAGCATCCGAGCTAACAGGAAGGTCCTGATGGGTAGAAACTTGACGAAGGGCCTTGGAGCGGGTGCTAAACCCGAAGTTGGGGAGAAAGCAGCGCAGGAAGCGAAAGACAAATTCGAAGATATCTTGACCGATTCCGACATCGTTTTCCTGACCTGCGGACTCGGCGGCGGGACAGGTACTGGTTCTATAGAAACAGTGGCAAGGGTCGCAAAAGACGCTGGTGCCCTCACGATAGCGGTGCTGACTCAGCCCTTCACGGCCGAAGGTCAATCCAGGATGAAAAACGCTCAATGGGGTATGAAAAGGATACGAAACGTTGCCGACACTGTGATCCTGATACCGAACGATAAACTTCTAGAACTGGTTCCGAGATTGCCTCTAAAAGAGGCGTTCAAAGTAGCAGATGAGGTACTGATGAGAGCCATCAAAGGTATGACGGAGATAATCACGAAACCCGGTCTTGTCAATCTCGATTATAACGATCTAAAGACGATAATGGAAGGAGCCGGACAAGCTATGATAGGCATGGGTGAATCGGATGCTGGAGGAGATAAAAGAGCGATAGAGGCTATCGAGGCCGCGATAAATTCACCACTTTTAGATGTAGAGATAGCTGGCGCTTCTGGAGTACTGATCAATGTGACGGGACCAGAAGATATGAGCGTACATGAGGCCGAACTCGTAGCTGAAGAAGTGGAGAAAAAGGCCGGTGAAGGTGCCAACATAATATGGGGCTGCAGTGTCGATCCAACGCTCGAGGAGAAGCTCAAAGTGATGTTGGTCGCTACTGGGGTTAAATCTAAACAGATATTAAGCGCTCCCGAAAACGTGAAAAAAGAAGGGATAAAAGAAGTAAGTTGAAAGGACTCGAACTGGCGAACTAGGAAACCACTTTAAGATTTTTCTTTCCCATGCATGAGTTGTAGGGTTCTACCTAACCTGACTGACTATTCTTCCGTAGCCTTCCTTGCTTCTCTGGCACCGATCACCTCATAAACGAATCTAGCAGCGAGGTTGGACGTTGTATCCGAAGTATCATGTTTAGGACACACTTCTACTATATCTACTCCTACAAAGGAGGGCGATATCTTAGAGATCAATTTTTTTATCTTTGATGGGTTCAGTCCGAAGGGTTCAGGATTACCCACTCCGGGAGCGAAAGAGGGATCCACCACATCCATATCCATGGAGAGATAGACCGGCTCGTCTATATCGGCTAAGACCCGTTCTATTGGACGCCTATCCTCTTCACCCGCACCATCCTGAGCACCGTGGATCTCTTCACAGGTGAAGAATTTAGGTGTATCTTCAGATGCATAATTTTCAGCTTTAGACCTCACCCCATAAACAAATGTATTATTCAGACCGACGATCTCCGATATCCTTCGAGATGTCGTGGCATGGCTGTGTTTCATCCCTTCATATTCATCCCTGAAATCCAGATGAGCATCTAGGATCAAAACATTGAGGTCTTCATGTTCCTCTTTTAAAGCTGATACCACAATGGGTGAAATAGAATGCTCTCCACCCAACACGATAGGAAATTTTTTTCTACTGACGATCTTTCTTATCGTATCTTTCAGTGAATCTTTCAATCTAAAGTGATCGTCTACTCTAGAGATATCTCCATGATCATGGAGAGCTACGTCCCTCAAACATATGTCATATTCAAAAAGATACGGCTCGAAGCAGTACGAAGCCTCTCTGATCCTATCAGGGCCTTTTTTACTCCCTAAACGGAAAGAAGAAGTCCCGTCATAAGGGACCCCCACTATGGAATAATCTGCATCTTTGAAATCAGAAATTGCTCCAGCAAAAGCTGTCTCATGGGTCATGTATAAAGGAAAAACTTTGGACTCGTAGTGTCCTATTTTCTGGTTATCTTTCTTCTTCCCATAGTCTCCAGATATCTGATCTCCTGACCTTGTTCCAGTTCTTCGAACGTTTTTTCGTCTACGTTCAGCTGGAAAGTGTCATAAGAATCCATGTCCATGATGTTGAGCTCGCCTCCACTTTTGTTGACTATCTGTCCCTTTCTCCTGTCTATTATGGGAGTCCTTACTTTGGCACTCACTGGATTCAACATGCTGTGTTTCTTTCCATCGAAGATACCAACGCCTTCTATACGAGCCTTTGCCTCTCCATGCTTTCCGGGTTTAGAGGTATCTATGCTTTTGATCTTACAGGGTTCGTCGTCTATTATCACGTAGTGATTTTCCTTAAGGTTTCGGACTTCTTCTTGTTCCCATTCCATTCTATCGCCCACTTATAACAGCTTCTGGATTAAAAATATTACGTTCAAAAAAGGAAAGATCGGAAGAGGGTTTAGATTTTGCCAGTCTCCTCGGCTAGTTTTTCCATACGATCGACGGATTCTCTGATCACGGAGAGACCTCTCTGCCAGAAATCAGGATCCGTTATATCCACTCCAATATTGGCCAATAAGTCCTTTGGATCTTCGGAACCGCCGGCCTTCAACAAGTCGAGATACTGAGGTACGAACTCTTCGCCTTTTTCTTTGTACATGTCGTAAAGTGCCAGGACGAGCAGTTCTCCGAAGGCGTATGCATAGCAGTAGAATGGATAATGGACAAAATGGAGAACATAACTCCACCACCAGCCGTATTCATCTCTCAATTTTACACTATCGAGGAACTCTTTTTCGTTAGCCTCTATCCACAGTTCGTTTATCTGCCCGCTTTTCAGTTCGCCCTTTTCTCTCCTCGCCTGGTGCAATTCCTGCTCGAATCTAGTCATTATGACCTGTCTGAAGACCGTGGCGAAGTCTTTCTGCAGTTTGTCGCCTATCAGCCTTAATTCGGTCTCTGGGTCTTCCACGTCATCTAGAAGGTCCTCGAAAAGGATGGTTTCGCCGAAAACGCTCGCCATCTCCGCAGTGGTCAAAGGTGTGCTCTGTTGAAGCGCACCCTGGTCCCTAGCTAGGTATTGGTGTATGCCGTGGCCGAGTTCGTGGGCCATGGTCATCGTATCTCTGGGCTTGTCAGTAAAATTAAGGAGTATGTAAGGATGTACCGAAGGTACCGTACCTGCGCTGAATGCACCGCCTCTTTTACCTTCTTTCAACTCTGCATCTATCCAGTCGTTTTTGAAGAATTTTTCCGCGATATTCTTCATCTCAGGAGAGAACTCTTCATAGGCCTTCAAGACCTTTTCTTTGCTTTCTTCAAAATCCGTTTCCGGGACGCTGCCTGGGAGAGGACTGTACCTATCGTAATCATAAAGTTCGCCCTGCTCAACGATCTCTTTCTTCAACTCATAGAATTTTTTTACAAGATCAGTATTTTCCTCCACTGCTTCCATGAGAGCATCTACGGTTTCCCTATCTACACGGTTGTCTAGGTTCCTTGGGGTCATGGGGTCGGGATAATCTCTGATGTTGCAGACGGTAGTATGGTTCTGGACTATGTTGTTGAATATGAAGTTGAGGAGTTTGTTGTCGTCTTTTAGCGCTTCGGTGACCGCATCTGCGGCAGCTTTTCTTTTCTCTCTATCTTCCTCATAAAGGACTGAAAGAGCCTGGTCCAAGACCATCTCATGGGTTTCGCCCTCATGTTCGAATTCTACTTTGATCTTCCCCACAGTCTGGTCGAAAAGTCTCTTGAAGGCCTCCTTGCCAGTGGTCTGCATTGATTCGATTATCTGTTCCTCGCTTTCTGAGAGCATGTAGGGGGTATATCTGCGCCAGTGTCTCAAATAACTCTCGTAATGTTCTAATTCTTCGGACTCTAGGTATCTTTCGGCGGTCTCATCGGGCAGACTCTGCCATTCCAATTCCAAGAATATGACCCTGTTCTTGGTTTCAGTGCCTATCTCTTCGGCCCTTTGGAGAAGGGCACCCCTGTCGGGATCCTGGGTATCCATGGCGTGATAGAGAGAGGCGAACGACTTTATCTTCCCTAGGAGTTCGTAGATCTCTTCGTATTCTTCTATGACGACTCTCAACTCGTCGGGTTCTAACTCTTCTTCCTCTATCTTCCCTTTGTACTTCTTTCTAAACCTCTCTGCTTTTTGGATCAGTTCTTCCATCCCTTCTTCTAACTCTGGATCTTCATGGCTTTCGTAGAGATCGGTAAGGTCCCATTCTACTCCATCTGCACTCGTAGATTGATCAGACATATATTTCACAGAGGGGGATAATCACGGGTGAAAATAAAGTTTTTCTCGAAAAAGGAGTTCTTGATATCAAAATCTTGGCACAGATTCAACTCTAATACAAAGGATGATCGTAGTTTCTAGTTTTCCTCTCGCTTTCGACGTCTCACAAAGGATTTAGCTTCAAAAGGCTGAACCCGCTAGTTTTTTGATCATCTGTGTGTTTTCTTCTATCTCCTCGATACGCTCTATCTGTTCTTCCTCTATCTCCTCGATGATCTTTTTCATGGGCTTATCGAGAGAGTATGCATGGACTGGTCTGCCTTTTCCCTCTTTCTTGATATCTCTTTTCGTTACCCATCCTCGCTCCCGGAGTTCCTGCATAGCGATAGAAACCTCCGGCTGTCTCAGCGAGGTAGCCTCTTCGATCTCTCTGCTCTTGGTTTCGTCTTTACCTCCGACATAGACGAGTGTTTTTGCCACGTTTTTGCTAAGGCCCGCTTCTATCAGTCTTTCGATCAATTTTCTTTCCTTCTTCGTCAAAGTCTTTTTTGCCATCTATATCACCTAATCCCGTACTATATATACAATTACTAGCATATAATATTTTTGCCCGTCTCGAATAGATTTATAAAAACAAGTATAAAGAAGAGGATGGGCCGAGGCGGATTTGAACCGCCGATCTTCGCCTTTCTTACCACATTTCAGTGGATGTAAGGGCGACGTCATAACCCCTAGACCACCGGCCCATGAAGGAGCGATAGCGACTGAATGGCCGAGGGTGAGTTGGAAGAAGAAGTATATTTATTTAATCCTTTTGCTCTGCTGGCTGTTGCAGCCCAAGCTCACAAAAAGGTCTTTATATCACTCTCTAATACCGTAGTGGTGCTTTTAAAAATGATTGAAGTACGCTTCCACGGAAGAGGTGGACAGGGCTCAGTGGTAGCTTCTGAACTCCTAGCCCGGGCCGCCTTTGAAGAGGGAAAGGATGTACAGGCTTTTCCGATGTTCGGAGTCGAACGAAGGGGCGCACCCGTGACCGCCTTCACAAGGATAGACGAGAAAACAGTGCGGGATCACTCCAAGATCCATACTCCGGAGGTGGTGATCGTTTTGGATACCGCACTCATGGACGCGGTGGACGTTACTGAGGGTCTTAAAGACGATGGACATATAATAATAAATACTGGAAAAGACCCGAGCGAGATGAAAGTGGATACTGAAGCGGACGTTTACACTGTAGATGCAAGCGATATAGCGGTCCAGCATGGATTGGGTACAGAAGTGGCCCCAATAGTGAACACAGCTATCCTCGGGGCGGTCAGCAGCGCTACTGGGATGGTCAAAAAAGAGTCATTGATCGACGTGATATTACAGCATGCTCCCGCCAAAAACGAGGCTAATGCAGAAGCCGCGAAACAGGCTTACGATGAGATAAAAGGCCCATATCCCGGTAAGGAACTCGAGGCTCCAGATAAAACCGTCACCTCTGAGCAGATGGATATCCCCAAGTCAGAAGACCTCCTCTGCAGAGATCCAAAGGATCACAACGATCTTCCACCGACCCCGATAGCGGACTGCAATTCGGAATATCTGAATAAAACGGGGAGCTGGAGGACCGTTAGGCCTATCGTAGATACGGATACCTGTATAAAGTGCGGTTTATGCTGGAAATTCTGTCCAGATGTTGCGATCTTTGTTGAAGATGAAGGCGCAGTGGTGGATTTCGATTTCTGTAAAGGGTGTGGAATATGTGCAGAAAGATGTCCCGTAGACGCTATTGTTATGGAAAAGGAGGAAAAATATGTCTGAATATAAGATAGTCACTGGAAATTATGCTTCGGCTTACGGAGCTAGATTGGCAAAGGCCGAGGTCGTTTCGGCTTATCCCATAACTCCTCAGACTTCGGTGGTTGAAAAGATAGCCGAGTTCGTTTCACAGGGCAAGATGGAAGGCGAATATGTGAAAGTGGAAAGTGAGCATTCCGCCATGGCTTCCTGTATAGCCGCTTCAAATACAGGAGCTAGAACCTATACCGCCACTTCAGCTCATGGATTGGCATTGATGCACGAGATGTTGATGTGGGCCGCTCGAGCCCGTTTACCGGTGGTGATGACCAATGTGAACAGAGCCATGGGCCCACCGTGGAGTGTGTGGGCAGACCATCTAGACACCGTTGCACAGAAAGGCACAGGATGGCTCCAGTTCTTCTGTGAAAATAACCAGGAGGTCCTTGACAGCATCTTGATGGCTTACAAGATATGTGAGGATGAAGACATCATGCTACCCGGTATGATCGTCGAGGACGCTTTCATCTTGAGCCATACTCGAGAACCTGTAGAGATATACGATCAGGAGAAGGTCGATGAGTTCTTACCCCCTTATGACCCTGAACACAAATTGGACATCGAGGATCCAAAAGGATTCGGATCACTGGTCATGCCGGATTGGTATATGGATTTTGCCAAAAAACTGGAGATAGCTATGAACGATGCGAAAGATAAGGTTAAAGAGGTCAATGAAGAGTTCGAGGAGACCTTTGGCAGAGACCCTGGCGGCTTGATAGAGGAGTACAAGACGGATGGAGTGGATGTTCTGATGATAACCATGGGGTCCATCTCTGGTACTTCAAAAGACGTCATCGATGAGTTGAGAGACGACGGTTACAATATCGGGCTTGCCCGCTTGAGGACTTTCCGTCCGTTCCCCAAAGAAGAGATAAGAGAGCTGATGAAGGACGTCAACGTGGTAGGAATACTGGACCGGAGTTATTCTTTTGGTCGTGCAGGTGATGCGGCACGTGAGATAAAGGAGGCCCTTTACGGCCACAACTCGCCGATAGTCAAGAACTACATAGTCGGTCTTGGCGGTCGTGACTTGATACCCGATATACTGAAAAAGATCATGCTGGATTCGATCAAACTTCAAGATGAAGGGTTAGATCAAGAGGTCGAATGGGTAGACCTTAGAAGTGATAGGAAAAAATGGAGGCGATAATCATGGCTGATATACCTGAAGAGGAATTGATGAATTCTGGTCACAACGCTTGTCCGGGCTGTGGAGCCGCTCATGCGATGCGGTACATGCTCAAAGCATTGGGTAAGAACACAACTGTCAACATACCCGCGTGCTGTTGGGCGGTCATCCCAGGAGTTTACCCTTCCCGCAACCTCGAAGTGCCGCTTCTTTATAATGCATTTGAAACCACTGGAGCTTCTTCGTCCGGTATAAGAGCTGCGCTAAGGGCAAAGGACATCGAGGATGCAGAAGTCAAAGTCGTTGGTTTCGCCGGCGACGGAGGTACCGCCGACATAGGGATACAGGCGTTATCCGGTGCGGTTGAAAGAGGCACCGACACCATCCAGGTGATGTACGATAACGAGGCTTACATGAATACCGGTATCCAGCGCAGCGGAGCCACTCCAGAAGGTGCGTGGACCACCACGACACCAGTAGGTAGTGAAAAGGCATGGAAAAAACAGCCTAAGAAGGATATGATGGAGATAATGGAGAGCCATAATATACCCTACGCGGCAACGGTGAATATAGCATATCCCGATCTGTTCATAGAGAAATTTAGAAAGGCCGCAGAGATAGAGGGTCCAAAATTTATACATATCTATGCGCCCTGCCCGACCGGGTGGAGAGCTAAGCCCAGTGCCTCGGTGAAATTGGGCGAATTGGCTTTTAAATCTAAGGTCTTCCCGCTCTATGAGATAGAGCACGGGGTTTATAACATCTACAAGAAACCGAAGGAAGATAATGTGATACCTGTAAAAGATTACCTGAAGACACAGGGTAGGTTCAGACACCTTCCAGAGAAGGAAGTCGAAAAGATACAGAAGAACGTGGACAGGAAGTGGGAGAGACTCCTCAAGAAAGAAAAATTCACAAAAGAGGAACTGGGTGAATGAGGAGCGGTGATGACAGATGAAAGAACTTTTAGAAGACGAGCCGGGAAAAGAGATGCTGCTGTTGGGCAATGAAGCGATAGTGAGGGGCGCCTTAGAAGCGGGGATAGGACACGGTTCTACTTACCCAGGTACGCCCTCCTCTGAGATCGGTAACACTTTTGAAAAGATCGCAAAAGACTACGGCATGCATTTCGAATACTCCGCCAATGAAAAAGTAGCTATGGAAACGGGAGCTGCAGCCGCAGCATCGGGAGTAAGGTCCATGGTCTGGATGAAGCATGTGGGAGTCAACGTGGCTAGCGACCCCCTCATGACATTGATGTATCCTGGAGTGAGAGCGGGGATGGTGATAATAGCTGCAGGAGATCCTTCCATGCATTCCAGTCAAAACGAGCAGGATACACGATTTTACTCTCAACTGGGCAACATCCCTATGCTTGAACCTACTACCCCTCAAGAAGCGAAGGAGATGGTCAAGTACGGTTTTGAACTTTCAGAAGAATTAGAACTGCCCGTCCTGATCAGGACCACTACAAGGGTGAATCATGCCCGGGGGGTCGTGACCTTTGATGAGATCAAGGAAGCAGACGGTAAGGGGCATTTCGAAAAGGACCCTAGAAGGTTCGTAGCGGTACCTCAGAACTCGGTGAGGAACCACCCTATACTTTTAGAGCGCATGGAAAAAGCGGAGGAATTCACGGAGCGTTCTGAGTTCACATACCCTGTAGAGGCAGACGATCCTGAAATCCATGTGATCTCGTCGGGAGCGGGTTTCAACTATGTCAGAGAGGCTAAAGAAGAATTCGACCTACCCATATCTATATTGAAGATCGGCATGACAAATCCCCTGCCCATTTCCTCGATCGAGGACTTTATCGAAGATGCTGAAAGGTTACTGGTGGTCGAAGAACTCGAGCCGTTCCTTGAAGAGAAAGTGACCGCATTGGCCAAGGACGTGAACCCGGACCTCGAGATATATGGGAAAAAGACTGGACACTTCTCTAGAGTTTACGAGTACAATCCAAACAGGATAAAGGATGCGCTCTCTTCACTGATAGACTTTGAAGAAAAAAAGGAACCTTTAGATGTTGAAGATTACGACTTACCCTCAAGACCTCCTTCACTCTGCCCGGGTTGTCCCCATAGAGCTACATATTATGCGGTCAAAGAGGCTCTTGGAGATAGAGAAGCGGTCTTTTCCAACGACATAGGCTGCTATACGCTGGGTGTTCAAGACCCCCTGAACACCGCTGATTTTGAGCTGTGTATGGGGTCCAGCGTGGGATCTGCTGGAGGCTTTTCGAAGAACACCGATCAGCAGGTTTTCGCTTTTCTAGGTGATTCTACCTTCTTCCATTCCGGACTTCCAGGCCTTGTCAGCGGAGTCTACAATCAACACGATTTCGTTTACGTGATAATGGACAACAGGACCACTGCGATGACAGGCCACCAGCCACACCCAGGTACTGGAAAAACAGGCATGGGCGACCCCGCACCTATGATCTCTGTAGAGGAATTAGCTAGAGGTGCGGGAGTCGAGTTCGTGGAGACCGTTGACCCTTACAATATCGAAGAGACGATAGATGTCTTCGAAAGAGCTATCGAACATGACGGCATATCGGTGGTGGTTCCGAAACATGCCTGCGCTTTGATAGAGCAGAGGGAAGTTGATTGGACGCCCTACCAGGTGGACCAAGACGATTGCAAGCAGTGTCATATATGTACCGATAGGTTAGGTTGTATCGCTTTGGTCAGAGAAGGTGATAAGGTGATGATCAACGAGACTTTATGTGTTGGATGCGGGCAGTGTGCACAAGTGTGTCCCTTTGACGCCATAAAACAGGAGGGGGAAGGATGAGAAGGGTCAACCTTGAGATAGTCGGCGTAGGCGGCCAGGGGATATTGACTTCCTCTCAGGTCGTGGGCGGTGCCGCTTTGGATAAGGGCTTAGATGTGTACATGAGCGAAGTCCACGGCATGGCTCAGCGGGGCGGTGTAGTGGTCACAACCGTCAAGATCGGCGAGAAAGTTTACAGTCCTTTGATAGGTAAAGGAGAAGCTGACGTAGTATTAGGCTTTGAACCTATAGAAACCTACAGAGCGATAGAGCAGGCATCGGATAAAACTTGGATCGTGACCAACACGGAACCGATTGTGCCGTTCACCGTTTCTGTGGGCGACGAAGAGTATCCGGACATAGAGCAGGAGATAATCCCCTCGCTGGGAAAAGCGTCAGACAAACTTATAACTTTAAATGCGGGAACACTAGCCAAGGAAGCCGGAGCCGCGATCACACAGAACATCGTGATGATAGGGGCACTCACCGCTACTGACGTACTGCCCATGAGCGAGGAGGAGATGAAAGCTTCGATAGAGAAGAATGTACCAGAAAGATTCGTAGATATGAACATAAAGGCCTTCGAAAAAGGATACGAGCGGACAAAAAAATTCATGTAATATATGGCTACAGCGGATAGAGAAGAGCGTAATCTTTATTAGTGCTTTTCCGATGATTTTCGACCATGAAAGCTGTAATACTATCGGGTGGATTCGGAACAAGGATGCGCCCATTGACATATACCACGCCAAAGCCGCTGCTGCCACTGCTGAATAAACCGTTGATAATGCACGTGATCGACTCTCTGCCGGAAGAAGTTGAAGAGGTGATCCTTGCAGCGAACTATAAGATCGATATGCTGAGAGAGTTCTTCGACCAGGCGGAGATGGAAAAAGAAGTGAAGGTAGTAGACGAACCGGAACCGAGAGGGACTGGGGGTGCCGTCAAGAATGTTGAAGAATATCTCGATGATACCTTTTTCGTCATAAACTCCGATATAGTCTCCAGTATCGATCTTAAAGAGTACCTGGACTTTTTCCGAGCTAGGGAAGGAGTCGGTTCCATCTCTGCCTGGAGAGTGGATGATCCATCCGAATTCGGTATAATGGAGACCGATGAAGATGGCAGGATAAAACGATTTCAGGAAAAACCAGACCCTGAAGAAGCTTTCTCCGACCTGGTGAACGCGGGGCACTACATACTGGAGTCGGAGGTTTTAGATAGGATCCCCCCGGAACAGAAAGTCTCCATGGAGGACGAGATATTCCCCAAATTGCTGGATGACGGTCTTTACGTCTACCGGTTCAAAGGCTACTGGATAGATTGTGGAAGGCCGTCCAGTCTTTTTAGAGCACATCGAACCCTGCTAGACGTTCAAGGGAAAAAACATCTCGTCGGAGAAAAGAGTCTCGTAGATACAGAACTGGGCGACTACGTGACCGTGGGAGAGGACTGTACTTTGGAAGACTGCGAAGTCTCTAATTCTATCATATTCGACGGTGTTGAGATAGCCCCTGGATCCGTAGTGAAGAACAGCATATTGGGGTATGACGTCATCGTGGAAGAGAACGTCACCGTCGAGGATTCCATAATCTCGGATGAACTTTACTTGGAAAGCGGTCGAAAGGTCACCGGTGAAAAGTTGAAACCCGAGGAGGGATACGATGACTGAGCTCTTCGGTACCAACGGAGTCAGAGGCGTTGTCAACGAAGATATGAATACTGATCTAGCTCTACGTCTGGGCAAAGCCATCGGAACCTGGGTGGGTAAGGACAACGAAGTGGCTATAGGGACCGATCCGAGGATATCCAATCAGATGTTGAAGAACGCAGTGGCTTCGGGCCTTATGGCCGCTGGATGTGATGTTATGGATCTAGGGGAGGCTCCCACCCCCGCCATCCAATTTTATACAAAACGTAGTGGAAATATTGACTTGGCGGTGGCGATAACCGCATCACACAATCCTCCAGAATTCAACGGTATCAAATGTATAAACGAGGACGGGGCAGAACTCGTGAGATGGATGGAAGAGGAGATAGAAGACATATATCTCTCAGAGGATTTCGAGCTTGTAGAGTGGAGTGAAGTGGGACGAAAGAGATCGGACGATCCTCTGAAGATGTACAAAGAAGCCGTAAAGGAAAAGATGGATGAGAAGGCGATAGAAGAGGCCAAACCGAAAGTCGTCCTCGACTGCGCTAACGGTGCTGGCTGTTATTCCACCCCCTACCTGCTGAAAGAACTGGGTTGCCACGTTATAACCCTTAACGCTCAGCCGGACGGTTCTTTTCCAGGCCACAACAGCGAACCGATAAAGGAGAATCTTCAAGACCTTATAGAACTGACTAGAGAAACTGATGCTGACCTGGGTATAGCCCATGACGGTGACGCGGACAGGACGATATTCATAGACGAGGAGGGGAACTATATCCATGGGGATAGGATATTGACACTCGTAGCCAAAAAGCTGGTGGAAGAAAATGAAGGCGGGACCGTGGTGACCCCTGTTTCATCCTCCAGTAGCGTTAAAGATGTGGTGGTAAAAAACGGCGGGAAATTGATCTACACCGCCGTCGGGTCTCCTATCGTGGCTCAAAAGATGAAAGAAGAGAGCGCTATATTCGGTGGTGAGGAGAACGGAGGTCTTATATTCGCTGAACACCAGTTCTGCAGGGACGGCGCTATGACAGCGGCCCAGATCGTCGAGATGGTCTCCACAGAAGGAAAATTGTCATCTCTGATAGATGAACTCCCAAAGTACGTTCTGAAGAAAAGAGGTGTCGAGTGTCCCGACAGGTTGAAAGGACCTCTTTTGGAAGAACTGAAAAAGGAGTTCCAAGATGAAGATTATGATGATACTGACGGTTTGAAGATATACTACGATGATGGATGGATACTGATACGGCCTTCTGGCACCGAACCGAAGTATCGAGTTTACTGTGAAGCTGAAGACGAAGAGAAAGCGGAAAATATTGTCTCGGAACATCAAGAAAAGCTTCGAAAGCTGCTGGAAAAGATAAGGTAGAGAACTATCGCTCGAATACTTTTGTATGACAAAAACTCGTATACCGTCATAAAATATATATAGACGGCAAAACCTATTATGTATGTCGGACAATCCGTCCGACATGCATCGGTGGGATAGGATGCGCCTAAGACGAAATAAGGAAGATCCTGCGACCAGGAAGTTGGAAGAAGAAGGCTTATTGAGATTACACTCAGAGAAGAAAAGCCGGATCAACACAGAAAAGATCAGGGAATTTGGGAGGGTCACCTATGATTTTTGGAGCGGGGTGAAGTACATGATCGTATTATCGTCACTGCTCTGGTGGATACCTCTATTTGGTCCCATGATAGCAGGATATGTGGGCGGCAGAAGGACCGGCGGCCCGAAGAAGGGTTTAGTGGCTTCTATAGTCTCTCTAGGAGTCATCGGTGTGGTGTATTATGTCCTGGTAGAAGGGTTTTTACCGGTAACCTTGGGGAGTATCCTTAGTTATCCGACTGGGATGATTTCAGCCGCGGAAGCTCATTCTTTTCTCGGCCCTTACTTCGAGTTTTTGACACTATATTGGAGCACATTCTTCGGAAGGGTCGTAGACAGCGTACCTTTTGAAACCAATAGTTATCTGATAACGATCATATTTGCTTATATAGGCGGCATAATTTCAGCGGAAAAGAGGAAAGAATATGCAGATGGGATGCGGAAGGCGGGTGGTGCCCAGAGTGGAACAACCACTACGATACGAATGAAATATCCAAAACGTCAAGTTGCCGCACCTAATAATGCCTCCGCAGCTTCACAGAGGAGGCTCCAGGATCTAAAGCCAGTGAGATTTAAAGATGATGGTAGACGAAGGAAGGACAAAAAAAGCGATAGAGAGTCGAAGAGGTTGAAAGAAAAGTCTAGTTCAAGATTTGAAGACAAAAGGGCACTAGATGGGGGCAATAAAACATCACGATCTCGATCAGTAGAGCATCACTCAAGAAGCAGCGGAAACGATTGGGAACTCCTGTAGGCATTTATAAGAGAGAGGAACCTATAAAGCTATAATGGGACGGAGGATAAATTTTAATAAAATAAACTGTTCTACCACAATAGATGAGTGCTAAGCCGGTAGGAAAGGAATTCGACGAATCGTACTCTTTTGTCGATAGAGAAGAGATATTGATGGAGTTGGAACATTATAAAGAGGTGGTAACCTCTGAAGAAGGTATGTGTATATTTCTGAAGGGCGAGACCGGTGTGGGAAAGACCCGTATAGCTGAAGAATTCCTTAAGGATTGTGAAAAGAGCGGGTTCGAGGTGTTGAAGAGCCGCTGTCTGTATTATGAAAGTACGGAGCCATATCTCCCTTTTTACGAGGCACTAGATGAATATATCGAGAGAGAAGAAGAAAACGAAGAGGAGGTAGAGGAGGGGATGGGGCCTGGCTTTATGGGGCAGGCTGCAGCTACAGGTACCGAGGACGCTACCCCTATGAGTTTTATCGTTGGTGAACAGGAAGAAGAGGAAGTTCACGAAGAGACGTCTTTTTCGGACCAGCAGGATATGATGTTCAATCGGATAACAGACATAATGATAGAGATATCTAAAGATCAGCCCGTTGTTTTCTTCCTGGATGATCTTCAGTGGATAGATGATTCATCGGCTCAACTGCTCCATCATCTAGCTCGGAACATCTCCGACGAGAGGATAATGCTTTTGGGCGCTTACCGACCTGAAGAACTTCGATATGAAGGGGAGAGGCCCCCTCTAAAAGACACGATAGATAGGATGAAAGAAGAGAAGATAGTGGAGATAATAAACGTTCCAAGGCTCGACCAGCAGTCGGTTTCGGCGCTGGTGAAGAGATACCTGCAGCGTGAAGATCTACCTGATGAGTTCCTCTGGACGCTTTATCGAGAGAGCGAAGGCAACCCTTTTTATGTCGTGGAGATACTGGAATCGATGATGCAGGAAGGCGTTATAGATCCCAACTCCTTCACCTGGGACCCTCATGAAGAGCTATCGGATATAACTATCCCCTCATCTATCAAGGACATCACGAGTAGAAAGATAGAGAGTTTAGATAAAGAGGAGAAGAAGGTCCTGATGTTCGCTTCTTTGCTCGGTACCGAGTTCAATTTCCAGATATTGGAAAAAGTAATGGATATGGATGTGATAGAACTCTTGGATGTCATAGACAGTTTGAAGGACCAGGGGCTGATAGAAGAAGTGGAAGGGGCTGAGGAAGAAGAGCTATATCGTTTTCATCACCTCCAGACTAGAACCGTATTATATGACGAGATGGGGCGCAGCAGGAAAAGAGTATCTCACAGGAAGATCGGGCAGATCTTAGAAGACTTCTATGAAGGTGAACTTGAAGAGCATTATTTCGATTTGAGTCGGCATTTTTTTGAAGGCAGAGATTACGAGAAGGCTTACGAGTATTCTGAAAAAGCCGGTGAAAAGGCGCTTCAAGGTTTGGACATAGCGACCGCGGTCGATTATTTTGAAAAAACTTTGAAATCTGTTCGTAAAGCGAAGAAAATAGAGGATGTAGATGAGAAGGCTTTTGAACTTTTAAAGCGGATCGGCAACCTTTATTACGATATCAGCGATTGGGACTCCGCTAGGAAGATATATACTGATATGATCAGGAGAGGGAGAAAATTAGGAGATAAAAGGATGGAAGGGATGGGTTTGATGAGGCTCGGGCACGTGTATAAGGAGATCCGTGACCCTGAGAAGGCCGAAGGGTATCTTGAGCAGGCGTTGAAGATATGTAAAGAACTGGATGATCTTGAAGGCATAGCCCAGTGCAATAGGGGTCTTGGATATCTCCGGTGGAGAGAGGGGAAGTACAAAGAGGCTGAAAAATACTATCAGGACGGGATAGAGAAGGCGAAAAATGCGGATAATGATAAAGAGCTCGCATTGAACTATCTGAACTTGGCAAATGTTTATGCCCAAAGGGGTGAACACGATAGAGCTATACAGTACTACAAAAGGAGCCTTCCACCGCTTGAAGCGAGGAACATCTACCGTCAATTGGCCAGGGCTCATAACAACCTGGGCGATCAATACATGAAAAAGGAAGAGTGGGACAAGGCGATAGAATATTTCGAAAAATGTGTGGAATATGCGGATAGGATAGATAATAAGAACTTCCTAGGATGGGGTTCTTTCAACGCTGCGGAAGCTTACACTCGGATGGGCGAAACCGAGAAAGCTGCCGAGTATATCGAAGGCACAGAAGATTTGATGAAAGAGATAGACGATAAATTGGGTCTGGCAGCGGTTCATCACAAGAAAGGGATGATTTATCACAAAGAGGGAGACCTCGATAAGGCGATCGAGCGTTATGAGAAAGCTTGGAAGATGATGGAAGATCTTGAAGTTCCCTTCAACAGGGCGGAATATAGGTTGGACCTCGGTATAGCTTATAAGGAGAAGGAGGAGTTCGAGAAGGCTAGAGAACACATCGAAAATGCTTACGAAACATTCAAGAAGATAGGGGCGACGGAAAAATTTGTAAACAAAGCCAAAGAGGCTTTGGAGTCCCTCCCTGAAGAATAGTCCTAAATTACTAAATTAGATTCTATCTCACTTTAAATAGAGGATCCCCATAGCGTAGGATGGCTCCTCGTCGGTGTCTTTTATCAAGTTCAGATCTAATTCAACAGGTTTCTTTTCTCCTTTTTTAAGTTCAATATAGATCTCATCTTTTACTTTGTCTCTTTTACCCAAGAGCAGTTCTTCGATCTTTTCTTTTATTCTCTCTGGAGTGTCGGGATCTAGTATATCCTTCAACGAACTTCCAGCGAAATCTTCCATACTTTGGCCGAACACTTCCATGAACTTATCGTTGACCTCTCTCACCGTTTTATCTTTTTCTATCAAGATGATAGGTTGAGTGATGTTTTCAAACAGGATACGGAAAGCTTCCTGGCTCTCTCTAAGAGCTCCAAACGTTTTTCTGTATTCAGTCACATCGATAAGAGAGGCTACGGACTTTTTGGTATTGGGGATCATACTGATCTCCATCAGGAAATGCCGCACGTCTCCGAAGCGGGTAACTCCCCTGAAAGTGTACCTATCAGGCATGTCTTTATTGTCCTCTCTTCTCTCCTTATGGTATCTTTTCATCCTCTCTCTATCTTCTTCGAAAACGAACTCGGTCCACTTCTTTTCACCTTCGAGTTCTTCCCTTGGATATCCAGAGATATTCTCTAATTTTTCATTCACCAGAGAGATAGTCATGTCTTCTTCTATGATCATCATGGCAGTTCCGGTATGTTCAAATATGGTCCTGTATCTTTCTTCGCTCTCCTTGAGTTTTTCATGGAGATCGACCCTCTCTTTTGCCTCGACTACATGGGTAAAAAGTAGCTCTAACATATCTAGATCGTCTTCTGAGAACCGATATTTTTCTTTCGACATGGCCTGAAATATACCTATCTCACCTATGGGGACCGTAATGCCCGACCGGTATTCTTCAAAGATTTCGAGGAGAGGTTCTGGTTCTCCGGACTCGCTGAAATCGCCTGTTATATCCGGTTCTTTCGTTTCTAAAACCCTGCCGGCGACCCCCCTATCTTTTTCTCTTTCGTCGATTCGGGGATCATCTGGGACCTCTGATGATTTAGCCTTCAACACCAACTTATCGTTCTCTAAAATATAGATCCCCCCCATATTGATATCTAAGATTTTTTCAGCCGCTTCAACCGCGGTATCGTAGATTGTGTCCATATCCTGCTGTTTTTCTAGCCTAGAGGTGTATCCAAGGAGCTCCTTGATCCTTTCTTTATTGTCCTTTAGTTTTTCTTTAGCTTCCTTTCTTTCCGTGATATCTAGAGCGATCTCGACCACACCTGTGATGTTCCCCTCGTCGTCTTTTTTGGGTGTCGCTCGGACCAACCAATGGGTTCCATGTCTGTCTTTACGCTCTCCCTCTTCCTGTTTTCCCGTCTCTTTCGCCTTTTTTACGGGGCATCCTTCACAGGGCTGATCAAGATGGTGCCAGATCTGGTAACATTTTTTACCCTGAAGCGCTTCTATATCTTCATCTACGGATTCAGCTGCGGCCCTGTTGACCCATCTCACATTGAAATCAGCATCCTGATAGACGACCAGCTCTTCGGTCGTGTCCAAGATAAGAGATTTTTCTCTCTCAGATTCTATCCTTTTTAACCCCTCATATATGTGAGATGCAAGGGTCTTTGCCATCTCTAGATCGAATTCGTCATAGTAATTCACTTCATCCGAAGCTGTTGCAAAAACACCTTTGTCCCCTACAGGGACGGTCACGCCCGATTTCAATACTTCTTTAGTGGCGCCGGCATCGTCTCTTTTGGACACATCTTTTACCAACGAAGCTTCCCCTTTTCTAAGGGCTTTCTCTCCTAAACCTTTTATCGTAACACGCTCATTCTCTTCAAACGCACTTTTTTTCGTTTTTGCTTTTACTACGAATTCTCCATCGTCTTCCATGAGGATAGCACAAGTATAAAATCCGAGTATGTCTTTAGCTGACTTTAATGCGGAGTCGAATAGCTCCTTGTTTGTTTTACATCTTTCAAATCTAGTCGCGGCTTCATAGAGTTTTTTTATCTTTCTTTCCCTCTCTTTTGCCTTTTTTTTGGCCCTCACCTCCTCGGTGATATCAGTTATGAAGCCCTCAAGAGCTTCTATCTCGCCTTCTGGATCTCTTATAGCTCTTCCCTGATCCCACACCCACTTTTCTTTGCCCTCTTTAGTTGATAACCTGTAATCGATCTTGAAGAATTCATCTTTTCTAACTGCATCCTGTATTTCCTTCCATATCCTCTCCCTATCCTCTGGTTTTATCAATTCACCCCAAGCTATTTCTTCGTTATGGATGAGCTCGGAGGATTTGTAGCCCGTAATCTCAAGACATGCTCCACTTATGGATTCCATGGTCCGATCTTTGTCGTTTTTAGACCTGTAAAATAGGCTGGATAGATCTTTTATCAGAGCAGAATGTTCTATATCTTGATCTTCTGACTTGTCTTTTAACTCGCTAGATACCCCATTTTTCTCCATTCCAGCCTTCCTCCTTGGTGATAACACATTATCTTATATATTAAAGATGGTTATAGGTCATTACACTTTAATGTTTTCCCGCGGGTTTCTACATCTGCATATAAAGGCCCTTATTGATATATATATTTTTGTTAAATTTTGTAGAAATCTCATCAAAGTTCCCACTCAAAAGACAAATTTTAAATCCTAACAACCTATCGTATATAAGTAATGGAGCTGGACCTCAAACAGGTTTTAGGCAATCTGCTTCTCACTGTCTTGATCCTACTGTTAGTTGCAAGAGGTATATCTTTCGTGGGAGAGGTACAGCCGACCCCTCTTTCCGTGGTGGAATCTGACAGCATGGAACCTACATTCTCTGCAGGGGATCTGATATTTTGGAGACCCACTACGATAGATGAAGTCGAAGAAGGAGATATAGTCGTTTATTCTAGCCAGAGTAGAGAAGGAGATCTTATCATACACAGGGTGGTCGAGGTACGGGAAGAAAGCGGAGAGAAGGAACTGATAACCCAAGGTGATGCCAATGACAATCCCGATCAAAATGGGCTAGAACCCCCGGTGAGAGAAAAGAATCTCCTTGGAACACCGGTGTCTATCGGTGGTTGGTCTCTCAAGATCCCCTTGATAGGCCATATCTGGATCCTCCTTTCAGTTTCCGTGACAGCAGCCATGGCCGGTGGATTAGCCAGCGGCGGCATAGCCATGTTGATACCCCTACTCACGGCTGGTATCATGATAATACTCACCATACTCTTCATCTCGCCTGAAGAGGAGGACGAAGATGAAAAGATCAAGAGGCTGATATTTGAGGAGGAAAAATCCCACATATGGGAGCTGTTTTTGATCATCTTTATAGTCTTTGCTTTCATCATCGTTCCCAGCACCTGGTTTGGCTCCGAAACCGTCTCCATCTCCATAGGGGTTGACGAGAGTGCTGAAGAGAGTGCAGATCACAGTTACTCTTATGCTCAGCAGGGCGAGGTGATCCCGGGCAATCAGACGGTTGATAATCCTGGTCACGCTCTTTTGACCCATCACGTGACCGTGAGAGGAGAAGAGTCGGAATGGGTCAGTATGGACCAAAAAAATTTTCGAACGAGTCCAGGCGGTAATCACACGATAAATTTCCAGATAGAGGTACCAGATGATGCTGAACCGGGCACCTACAACAAGGAAATCGTGGATCACTATTCTCCTTTTTGGATAATCTATCCCAAAAATTTCGTGGGAAGGGTCATAGAGGGAAACCCTTCTCACGGCGCTTTGATACTCAATCTTTTCACCACTTTGATGTTCACCCTAGTAACCCTAGGAGTGATGCTTTCCCTTTCCTATATCATAGATAGATACACTCAGTGGAAAGAGTGCCGTGAGGCGGAGAAAGCTATAAAGATGAGAGATAAAAAAGTTAAGCTCTCTATATGGGAGAGGATCTCTGCGGTGAAAGAGAAAGCAAAAACGAGGATAATTGAGTTTTTTGATTGGATGAGGGGAGTCAACGTAATAGAATTCGACCCAAAAAAACCGTTATATGCATCATCAATCGGTCTTCTCGCTGTACCTCTTTATTTTTTGGGCATAGATCTGTGGGTAGTGTTTGGATTGGTCTCTCTTTCCTCCGGTATGGCGTACTATCTGGGGTGTAGATGGAGAGCAGAGATCTTCTTCTCGGCTCTTATATCTTCTGGTATAGTTTTCATGACCTTGCTTTTCATTCCCTTTTCCATCCCATATCTTACAGACCTTACCATCACAAATCTGGCAATATTACTTCAAAGCCTGGCTGTCATAATTTTGCTCTACATTATCTTGGTACCCTTCATACTTTTCATCAGTTACCTCACCGTGTACCTCCTCCACTGGTATAATATAAATAGGTCTGCGGGGCCTGTAAAAGAATTATCGGACATATGAGACACTAGTAGAGACTAGAGATAGAAAAATTGACTTTAATCTTCCGAAGAAATATTTTCTTTTATCTTTTTGGAGAAAGCCTGGCCGATCCCTTCGACATTTTGTAGGTCCTCGACGGAGGCGTTCTTCAATTTTTCTAAAGAATAGAATCCTCCTTCATACAGTCTTTCCGCTACGGAAGGTCCGATACCTCTGATGCTGGTGAAGTCCTTCAAGACCTCTTCTTTATCTTTTTCCTCTTCGAGTTCATTTTCCACCCCTTCGATAACCGAATCGAGTGAGGGTTCTTCTTTATCAACCCCTTTTTCAGCCTTTGACCCCTCAGATAACTTTTCTTTGAGCTGAGAGAGGCATTGGGATATCAGATCTTCTGCTTTCTCATATTCTCCTTCTTTGTAAAAAGAGGCGCCCTGGCTGAGTAGTTCTCTCTCTTCGGAGATATCCATCCTCTGTTTCCTAGCCGATTTTATCGCACCTCTGACTTCGTCCATCTTTTTTTCAACCGATTCCATGAGAGCTCGTTCTTCTTCCGCTACATCTTCAGGTATTTCTGATTCGTTTCTTACTATCACCGGAGGGAAGGCAGGTTTTTCCGTTAAAGTTTCTTGTGATTTTTCTTCTAATTCTTCTTCCGAGCGTGGGATAACGGCCTTCGTTATCTTTACACCTTTAGAAGCGTTGAAATTACCTGCATATTCTAAAGAACCGTCGACTTCTACGTTCTCTCCCAACTTTACATCACCCAAAGCAATGATATCTGAGACTTTACAGTTTTTCTCTATCACCATCTTTTCATTCGCCTGTACTTGCTTGGCCTTCACACCTTCGGCCAGGTGGACTTCTTCACCTTTGATCATACCCCCCACCTCGCTGGCGTTCCCTATCTTGACGGCGCCCCCTTCAGAGATTATGTCACCTCTCACCTCGTTTCCGTGTCCAAGAATGATGTCTATCTTCGATTTGAGAGACCCAAGCACCTTAACATTGTTCTCCACTTGGATCAGATCATCGGATTCGATATCTCCTCTGATCTCAGCTCCTGAGGGAAGGTTGAACCCGATCTTACCTTCGTCTTTGTATTTTTCCAGTTCTCGCATTAGCCGTTTGTTCTCCTCTTTCACCTCTTCTAGTTGTTTGTTTAGGTCTCTGTTTTCCTCTTCTAAACTCTCTACACGTTCTTCTAATCGATTACTCTCCATGATCAGCTGTTCGTTTTCTTCTTTTAATTCTTTGTTTTCCTCTTGGAGTTCGTTGACCAATTCGGTGTTTTCGGGAGAAGTGCTGGGAGTTTCCTCTAATTGCTTCAATTTATATCGGAGCTCCTCGATCTCATCCTCCTTGTTCTTCAGCTCGATCTTTTTTTCGTTGAGAAGCTCATTTTTCTCTTTTTGGCATTGATTCAACTCTCTTTTCAGATAATTGATCTTTTTCTTCAAATTTTCTTGGTTGTTAGGTGTAGGGGGTGGGTTGTTTCTTTTCGACGTTTTTCTATTCATGATTTCCCGCCTAAATCCTAATTGAATTTAAGTGTATTTATGTTTTGTCGTGCTGATAAAATATATAGCAGTTATATGTGGCGAGGGATCATCATCAAGAGGGAAAACGATGTAATATACAGCAAACGGTAAGTACTAGATGACAAATTTTATTTACCTTGAGAACCTCATCAAAACAGCAAAGTAATGAATATATTGTAAAATGGAGGAAAAAAAAGATGAATGTGAAAAGGATAAATAGGCTCCCTGAAGAAGACAGCGGTGCTATAGGTATAGGCACGCTTATCGTCTTCATCGGCCTCATCCTGGTTGCGGCTATCGCTTCTGCCGTGATCGTTGGGGTCATGGGCGATCTGCAGGAAAAAGCTAAAAAGACTGGTCGAGAGACGCAGGAAAATATACATCCTCCAGTAAAAGTCAGCGAGGCGGAAGGTCATACATCAGATGGAGATACGATGGACGAGTTGAAGATCAGCGTCACAGCCTACGAAGGGACCCGAGGATACGATCTGAACAACTTGGTGATCCACATAATCGGTGAAGACGGTGTTACAGGCGACGGTTTCAATCAGAGGTTCGTCCACGAGGACCACGATTCGACGCAACTCGACGATATCAACGGCACCTTTGAGATACTGAGATATAGTAATGAAGATCCTGAAAATCCAAGCTACCTTTATACCGATGAGATGGTGGGCCTTCGTATCAGCGAGGACCTCTATCCAGCGGGCGCTGATAGCGATGTGACCTTCAGATTCTTATCCGCTGAAGGGGCTACCTCAGAGATATTGGAGACCGTAACTCCCACGAGCTATCCCGACCAGGGTTGGTTCGATCTGACCTACTGAGTCGAGAAGATATTCAGGGGAACTTACATCCCCTTTCTATTTCTTTTGGATTGTTGAAGGAGTCAACAAGGATGACTGAAGAAAGAAGTGAAGAGAAGGACAAACGTAACAAACCTAAATTGAAAGCAAAAGGGTCTCAAGCGGGTTCTGAAAAGGAAGAAGAAAACATAGGGTCCGTTGGAAAAGAGGATTGGACTTTCGATGGTAAAAAAGGATACGAGAAGCCATCAGGTACGGGGGCAGATCTCAGGAGTAAACGGAAGAAGGAAAGTGTAGAGGAGATAACCTCCGAGAGAAAAGAAGATATAGCCGCTGAGATAGCAGGAGAAACAACTGACGAAAGCTGGGAAGAGGAAACCGAAAGGGTGAAATCATCTCCAGCCCCTCCAGAAGCAGAAGAAAAGCAAGAGGGGATTATGGAAGAAAGAGCAGAAGAACCCCCATCGGAGATAGAAAAATTTGAGATAAGGCATGGTATGCCAGAGGTCGACGGTGAACCAGCTGAAAGATCATACAGTGGAGACTTTAGGGAAGAATTGGCCAGGTTGGAAGAAAAGCTTTTAGAAAAAGGCTTCGAACCCGAAGCCCCGCCAGATTCTGAATTGGTTAAAGATCTGAAAGAGAAAGTCGCCGATCTATCCGATAAAGTCGATGGATTTTCTGAAGAGATGAATGATATAGAGGAAGAGATCTCGTTGGTGATATCACGTATGGATAGACTGGAGAGGCGCAAAGTGAATTATGAGAAAGTAGAGGAAAAACTGAAAGAACTTTCAGCACTCTATGACCTTCTATCATCAGATGTGAGTCCTTTCATAGAATTAGGAGACCTTAGTAAAGACTCAGATAAAAAAGGCGTTGGTAATCATGGCACGATGAACAATCTGAACCATTTTAATCATGGAGATCACAGTGAACCTTTCGATGAGGATGTGAAAAGAGAGACAACAACTCCTTCAGATATCAACGAGCGTTACGATATGGAGGCGATGATCGATTGGATAGATTTTCTTTACACAAAGACTAGCGGTAACATCCTAGGTGCTCTGGATTATTATCAAGAGCTGGGTTGGATCGAAGATGATCTGAAGAAGAACATACAGACCTACATGGAAGGTATGAAGCTGGATATCTCTGGTGAAAGCGATGAGGACCGGATAATCGGTGAAGACGGCAGAGTGGAAAAGAAAGAAGGGGACTGGAGATTATCTCCTGAGGATCACAAAGAATCCCTTCGATATATCAAAGCCATAAAGAACGGTCAAAAAGATAAAAGAGGTGATGAGTAGAGATGGGGTTGAGTGTTTCAGCCTCCGCCGCCATCGTCTTGGTCGGCGTGGTGTTGATCTTTGGCACATTATACCCCGCGATAGAAAGAGCACAGGAGATAGAGGAAGAGGCGAGGAACGATTGGCTAGAATGGAAGGATCAAAAACAACGGGCCGAGATGACGATAAGTGATGTGAATTACCTGGGGGCAGAGAACATCTTGAACATAAGTCTGAACAATACTGGGGACACTGTTTTAGATATAAACGAATTGGAGGTACTGCTGGACGGTGTTTACTGCACCGATAAGGTCACCAGCAAAATTATAGATGATCAGATCGAAAACACGGACCTGTGGAATCCGGGTCAAAAACTCGTCCTGAGTTTAGAAGACGTGGAGGAAGAGACGAACCGGGTGCTGGTGGTTAGCGAGTTCGGCTCCGGAACTTATCATGTCGAGGGAGCGGGATAAGGATGGCGGGAAGGAGCGCCACGGAGATGATATGGTTTGCAGTATCGGTTATCGTCGCTATATCCATAGTCGGAGCTATTGTCGGTATCGCCTACCGCTACTCCGACAGTATACAGCAGAGCGCCAAGGGGGAAGCTGCCGATTATTACGTCGGTGTTGAGATAATAAATGATCCAGTACAGGTGCCTTACGATAATGATACGGGAAATCTTACCATATATGCAAAAAATGTAGGGATGTACGAATTGGATATATCTCAGACCCTGATCAATGTGGATGGAGTGATGCATTCCGTGAACGAAACGGATGTTACCGTGATGGGGAACGACACCGATTGGACGCAGGGCAGCGTAGCGAAGATAAACGTTTCCGTACCGAACCTAGAAACGGGAGAGGATCATTCAGTCAGGATAGAAGTGCAGGGGATATTTCAGGGAGAAAAGAGGGGAAGAGACAGCGATTCCCTAAAATTTCATCTGATCTGAGGTGAAAGAGATGGCTCAAGAGACCGACCTGACCTATTACCAATTTGATCTTGACAAAGACACCTTAGCTACCGCTCTGGGAGGAGGTATACCTAAAGGATCTATGGTATTGATAACCGGAAAATTCGGCAGCGGCAAGAGCGTGATATGCCAGAGATTCACTTATGGCTTCGTCAAAAACGGTTACACCGCCACTTATGTCTCGTCCGAGACTAACACGAAACCCTTCATAAATCAGATGAATTCATTGGATTATCCGATAAAGGGAGAGATATATAACCAACAGCTCAAATTCGTTCCAGTTAATCCTCTAGTGGGTGAGTCATGTGCGAGAGAAGAGGCGCTTCCCCGACTTATAGAAGGTGATGGGTTGTACGGGAGAAATATCACCATCGTCGACACCCTTTCGTCTTTGATCGAAGATTGCAGAAAGGAAAATCTTTCTTTAGAAGCTCTCTCTTTTTTCAAAAAGATCTGCAGCAAGGGTAAGACCCTATTTTTAACGTTAGATCCGGACGAAGTAGATGAAGACATAATGACGCCTTACAAGTCAGCAGCTGATATCTATCTTCAACTAGATAGGAAAACCATCGGGGGAGAAACAGAAAGGATGATACACGTGAGAAGGTTCACCTCTGCAAAAGGCCGGATGCAGGACGTGATAAAGTTCAGGATAGAACCTAATGCTGGATTTGTTGTAGATATAACGCAGGTGACCTGACCCTGCCTACAGCCGAAATAAGATGAAGATATTAAAAGAGTGATAATCATGCCGTCAAAATTCGGAGAGGCTTTGGATAATAACCCTCATCTCAGGGATTATCTGGATGATCTGGAGGAAGAAAGAGGGGTCCGACCAGAGTTTAGAGAAAGTCTCAGCCGTGAGATGGCCTCTATGGACGAAGTGAATATAGTCTATCCGGTGCAAGACCCCATCTTTATCCATCTCGACATACCTAGGGAAGAAAAAGGCCGCTATCTCGTGATCGAACCTCCTCTCGACGAGGAACTCAAGCAGAAAGTAGAGGATATAAGGAAGAAGATACTTCACAAAGCATCGCGGACACCCACACCGGATGACGGCCAAGAATTTGAAAAGAAGCTCGACGAACTCATAGATAACGTTACGGCAAGCAGATCTGGCATATCAAGCATGATCTCTTTTGGGGAGGGAAAAGTGAGAGTGGGTCCAGAAGATATGGATACCGTCCGCTATCACCTCAAAAAGAGGATAATGGGTTATGGTATTTTAGAATCTACGCTGTACGATCCCTACGTGGAAGATATCCACGGTGTTGCTCTCAACAATCTGTCGGTCTTGCACGAGGTATTCGGACTCTTAGAAACGAACCTCTCTTTTGAAAGTAAAGAAGAATTGGAAAAATATGTCAGGAGTATGAGCAATAGGATGGGGAAGAACGTGACTGAGAGCAACCCTATCACTGACGGTGCTCTCCCTATGGGCTCGAGGGTCAATATAATCTACAGCAAGGATGTCAGCAAAGAAGGTCCGAGCTTCACGATCAGAAATTTCAGTGCTGAACCCATAACCATACCTCAGATAGTCGCTTGGAACACACTTTCTCCAAAGATGGCGGCTTACCTCTGGCTGTGTTTGGAGTTCGATATGAGCATAATAGTTTCGGGGGTAACGGCATCAGGAAAGACCACCACCATGAACGCCCTACTGCCTTTCATCGGCTACGACCAGAAGATATACAGTGCGGAAGACACCCCTGAAGTGAACGTCCCCCAACCGACGTGGCAGAGATTGGTGACGCGAGAAACTGGACCTGAAGATTCGCATGTGGAACTCTTCGACCTGGTGAAGACGGCGCTGCGTTCTAGACCTGACTATATAGTGATCGGGGAGGTCAGGGGAAGAGAAGGTTCGGCAGCTTTTCAGGCCATACAGACGGGACATCCGGTCATATCAACCTTCCATGCGTCCTCCATAGATAAGCTCATCCAGCGTTTTACAGGTGATCCCATAAACGTTCCTATAAGGTTCATGGACAACCTGAACGTCTGCCTTTTCCAGCAGATCATCTATCACGAGGGTCAGATATTGAGAAGATGCAGTTCAGTTGTGGAGATATTGGGATATTCTCGGGAAAGGGAAGGCGTACAGACCCGTAGGATCTTTACTTGGGACCCAGTGAAGGACCAGCATAACTTCATCGGGATGAACAACAGCTATGTTCTTGAAAATCTGGTAGCCCCGAAACTTCGATTCGATGACAGGAAGAAGATCTACGATGAGCTGGAGAAGAGGACGGAGATATTGAGTGAGATAGTCGAGGCCGGGATCACCAAACACGAAAAAGTCGCCGAGATATTCAAGAGTTACAGCTACGGAGGGATGGAGAACATGAGAAGGAAGCTCGCGGACATAAGAGAGAAAAGGAGGGACGAAGAGTGAAGGTTGTGAATTCCTATCAGAACCTTGATATATCTATACCAAACTACGTATTCAGGGTGATCCTACCGACCACTTTTTTGGGTATCTTGCTCTCTCTCCTACTGGGATTGACGTTCCCTTTGGTATTCCTCGACTCTTATTTCGTCATCACTCTTTACGTATTGCCCGTTTTTACCACCGCCGTAGCTATATTCTATCCAGTCATCAAAGAGGAGATAAAGAGTATAAAGATAGATAGGGATATGCATCTTTTCATAACTAGATTGGGAGCCCTTTCGGCTTCGGAGATATCGGACAAAGGATTCCAAGAGATCTTTTCCGAGATGGAGATGTATGGGGAATTGGGAAAGGAGATCAGAAGGCTGGAGCGGTTGGCCACCAAATGGAACATGTCCTTACCTGAAGCCGCACGGACGATATCTAAAAACACGCCCAGCGAGATGCTTTCCGATTTTTTGGAAAGGCTCGCTTACGCTTTGGAGACCCAGACTAGTCCTAAAGAATTTTTCCAGGATGAACAGGAGACCGTTATGGATGATTATTCTAACAAATTTGAGAACATGCTGTTCCGGCTGGACATCATCGGCGAGCTATATATAGCTGGGATCACGATCTCCCTTTTCGGGATGGTTTTGGCCGTCATAACTCCTCTTCTTATAGATGTCAACAGTCGGGTGTTGATCACGCTGGTCTTCTTCCTCTTCGTGATAGTATCTTTCGTTTCAGGTTGGGTATTCTTGAAGGTGATCCCCAGGACCAGGATATGGTATGACGGGGATCTCAGGACCGAAGTCGACGATAAATTAGATAAACTTTTCATCGGTAGTTTGATATCCTCGGCGATACTTGCCGTGACGCTGGTATTATTTGTCGATATCTCTTCGCTCTTGAAGCTCGCGATCATATTTAGCCCTTTGATAATACCGGGTATCGCAGCGGGTATAGAAGAAAACAGGGTGCTCCGACGCGATTCGAATTTTCCTTCCTTCATACGTTCTCTAGCAGGTAACACTCCAGCACAGACCGCTGATCACACGGAAAGTGTAGGAAAACTCCGCTATCATGATCTTGGAAAGCTGACCGAAAACATACGATCGCTCTATCGGCGATTGAAGATGAACATAGAATCTGAATCTTCTTGGCGCTATTTCGGCTCTGAAACAGGGAGCTTTTTGATAAACGAATTCAGCAACATATTTTTGACCGCATCTCAGCACGGAGCCCACCCTGAAGAAACGAGCCCGATAATCAGCGAAAATTTCATCGAAGTGACCGGTTTGAGGAAGAAGAAGATATTGAGAGCAAAATCTCTGCAGAGTGTATTTTACGGTGTGATGGTAGTGATCACTTTGACCATGGTCTCCATATTCATGATCGTGGACGAGATAAATGATATAATAGCCGAAGTAGAGATGCCGGGAGGGATGGAAGGTATGTTCGGAGATTTTGGATTCATTAGCACCGCTCCGATTGACCTCGCCGCTTATCATGAGCTCATCCTGGTGATGATACTCACACAAGCCTTGACCGGCACCGTGGTTTGCTGGCACATCAAAGGAGAGCACAAGTACATATCCATGGCAAAATTCGCAGTTATGATATGGATGGCCGCGGTAGCATATTATATCGCTCGATTGGGGGTTTCGATAATATTCGGATGAAAAAAAATATGATCGAGAGTAAAATTGAAAAATACCTAAATACATGGATCAAAATAATGATTGAACAGATGAATGCAAAATTTACATCCCTCTTGATCGTTTCGTCCATCACTATGCTCCTGTTGGTGAGTATGACTCTACCCCTTATAACTTCAGTCTATGAAGTCGAGGGTAACTCTTCTATGGCGGAACTTTCTTCGCAGTCGGGGTTTGGAGGATATTCTTCTGAAAACAGCTCATCCCAATATGCGGAGTACGAAGTGGTTGTAGATGCGCCTTCTCAGCGGGAGGGAAATTATGGAGAGACGTTGACATACACTTTCGAGATATTGAACAACGGTACTCAGATGGACTCTTACGATTGGACAGCAGAATCTGGCCGTGGATGGCTGATATCGGATGATGAAGGATCTATAACTGATCTTTCCCCTAACGGAACAGCAGAGGTATTATTGACTATCCAGATCCCTGAAGATGCAGAACCTTACACTGCCGATAGGCTGATTTTGGAAGTGACATCTCGAACTGATTCTAGTGTTACGGATACAGGTGTGACCTACACTTACACCGATGCCCGATACGGCTGTAAGATAGAACCCATGGTAGAAAATATTGAAAGGACTCCTGGCTCCGAGTTCACCATAACTTATGAGCTTAAGAACGTGGGTAACATAATGGATTCCTACGAGCTCATGCCCTACGTGGATAATCCTTATTGGGAAGTCTCTTCGAAGGATACGACAGAACTGTTAGAACCTTCAGAAGCTATCACGGTAGACGTGGACGTTCTAATGCCAGAAGTGGGGATGGAATACAAACTTGAAGAGAAAGATATCTACCGCGGAGCCACGAAGAATATAGTTTTGAACGCCCAGGCAGGTAACGGGATCATCAACACGACTTCCCCGACACCCTCGGTGACTGTCGGACCGTACTACTCGGCTACTTTAAGGCCCATAGAGCCGTTCAAAACTATCGAATACGCTGAGACCACCACTGACATAGATTTCGATCTGGAAGTGAGAAATCTCTGTAACGTGAGGGACGAAGAAGATTCCAAGATGGACATATCTGTATCGGAAAAAAATAAAAGTTTTGAAACGAGGGTGGATCTAGATGAGGAAGGGGAGGCTGAAAGGTGGGCTGCCTCTATCAGCGCCCCTAACGTGACCTTGGTTGGTGGTGAAACGGACGAGATAAGGACCAGGGTCACCGCACCCCGTAAGCCCTTCAACGGAACTTTCACAGCTGAATTCGTCGCTCGACCATTCCCTCATTCAGACGTCTCCGACCAGTATATACATAACGGCACGGGAGAGGTCAAAGTGGTAGTGAATCAGAGCGGCGGCGTCGAAGTTTCTCCGGTGGAGGAGAACGTCGATGGTCGACCTGAGGAGACGGTCCGCTTGGATTTCACCGTCAAAAATACCGGTAACGGCATCGACCACTATGAACTCCATTCATCGACCCAGAACGGTTGGGAATCTGATATAGTCAAAGTCGAAGGAGAGAATAAAAGCTTGGTAGAAAATCTTCACCCCTCTAGGGAAGCCAATGTCACAGTCGAGGTTAAGATCCCGAGGAAGGTCGAACTCGGCCACACCGAGGAGGTCATCCTATCGGCTACCTCTTTGTTCGAGAGGAATCAGCGGGACGAGACCGTCTCTGATCAGGGTAGTGCCTTCATCGAGGTGGGTGAAGGATATTCAGTCATACTAGAGCCGGATATGAACAAAACCACAGTTTATCCCGAAGAGACGGTCTCTTATCAGATAGAAGTGACGAACGCGGGAAATGTCAGAGATACGATCACCCTCTCTTTAGAACACTCAGAGACCGAGAGGTGGGATGCTGAGTTGGTGGACGCTTCTCTCACCATAGACCGGTGGAATACCACCACGACCCATCTCAACGTCACTCCTTCATCAGACGCTGTACACGAGAAGCCTTTCAACGTTACGGTCATAGGGAGAAGTAGTGGGAACAGGAGTAAAACCGATACCGCCAATACGACAACAGAAGTGGTGAAAGTTCCGGATGTGAAGATAGAAGCGGTCGATCCTGAGCTTTCGATAAGGCCGGGTGAGACCGCAAACATGAGCATAAAGATACATAACAACGGCAACACGAACGACAGTTTTGAACTTGAGGCAGGGTCTGAAAACGACGCATGGAACATCTACGTGCAGGAAGAACTGGTGGAGCTCGCACCTTTAACATCTGAAATAAGGAATGTGACCGTGACCGCTCCAGAGATCCCTGACGTTCCGTCTTATGAAAGCTTGGAGGAGTTGGACATTTTGGGCGGAACTCAGTTCGAGGTGATGATCAACGCAACATCTCGAACTGACTCGAGCGTGAATGAGAGCATAAAAGAAGAATTGACCGTTGAAAAGGTCAAAAGGCACCGGATCACGTCTTTTGAAGCTCAGAATGCATTACCGGGGGAGAGTGCGGAACACCAGATCGAGGTCTTCAATCTGGGGAACGCAGAAGATAAGGTAGATCTGAATCTTACCTCAGAGGAAGACGAAGCCTATCTTGGGAACGCTCATCTTGATGAGGACGTATTGGAGTTGGGGATAGGAGAAAAAGCAGTCACGAATCTCACCGTCGAACTGCCGCTGAGCTTGGAACCCTGCTTGGGCGAAAAGATCGAAGTGACGGTAGGGGATGAAGATTTTTCTGAGGAAACCACCACCACGACCAGGGTGGTGATGATAGATGCTGAAGAACCCTCAAAGACCATAAAGATAGGCGAGACCGCAGGATATGACATCACAATAATGAACGTGCCACTGGAAGAAGAAGACAAAAACGCTGGAGAAAGCCTTCCTGATGTCGTGAACCTTTCAGCACCTGTAGAAAGACTCGAGAGCCAGGGCTGGGAAATAACGTTCCAGCATAGAGGTTCAGAATTTGATGTAAATTCAGATACCTTGGAGTTCGAAGAGGCCTATGAGAGCGAAGAGCTGATATTAGAGATGGATGCTCCCCGGGTCGAACGCGAGGATGTACAGGAGTTCGAAATAGTTGCGAACTCGAGGAGTAAGAGCTTGCCCGCTGAGACCAATGTGCTCGTGACCCGAACCAAGATGTCCTGGTTCGATATCAGACCCGTAGATATATCCATCGATCCGCGCAAGAACGGGAGGGAGCTTGAGATCACATTTTCTATAGAACGTTCCGGCAGCGAAGACCTACTGCCAGATGAGGAGTCTCCCGTACCCGCCATACCGTTCGAGCTGGTGATCGACGACCATACCATACCGGAAGAAGAGATAGAGTTCTTGGGGAGAGAAGGAACGGGCGTCAGCGAAGAGGTATTCAGATACAAATTGGTCCATAAGACGGACGATTGGAAATGGGGGGAAACGGTCAGGCGGCACGATGTAGAAGTCATAGTCGATCCAGACGATGAGATCTACATGATAAATGCTGCTGGTGACGCTGAAAATAACAACGAGATGAGCCGGGATATGATGATTTCGAGGTATCACGGCATACCCTACTGGCTTCCGCTGATCCTTTTCGTTGTCAGTCTTTTGGCCTTCATCATCTCTTGGAGAGCTCTGAGAGAGCACAACGGGTTGTGTGTATCCATGGGGCTCTCTTTGGGCGTTCTGTTCGCCTCAATGGTGATGTTCCCATGGTATTGGACCATCGGGTCATCTGAACTGATCAACAGGATAAATATGGGGATAATCATCCTGGGGATGATCTCTTTCGCAGCTTTACTTTACATGATCCGGTTCGAGATCAAAGATCTCTTAAGCTCTGTCACCCGGCATATAATAAAGGAGAAGTCTTCAAAGCCCGAGAAGGATCTCAACCCGAGGGCGGAAAAGGACGAATCGGAGAAGAGAGAAAGAGAAGAGGGAGGCTGGTTAACAGAAGAAAGGTCAGTAGAGAAAGAGCCTGAAAAAGAGGAAACTCCCTCGCCCTATTACTATCATCTAGCTCTATCTTTGACAGGCGGTATCACCTACCTTGTTTTCCTATTGATGACAAATCTGGATCTTATTTTCATGGGCGATTACGTTGGTGCTCTGACGACTGGTTTCTTCGAGATCTCCAATTTTGTATATATACCCAGCCTCATATTCGTGGGTGTATACGTGTTTATCGGCCTGGTCATCGCGATCTGGACCGCAAAGCTCCATGAAGAACTATGGATGAGGATATCTGGAAATGAAAAGGTCATCGAAGATTTGAGAGTGAAAGTTCAGCAATTTACCAAGGATGGTGAAAAGAGTGTCTCCGAATGAGGGAAAACCGTTAGAGCGGAAAGACCCGTCATCCGCCAGCTCCGAGAGGATATTGAAAGAGCTAAGAGACAATTCTAAGGAACTATTCAAGACAGGGGATTATAAGGGATCTAAAAAGGAAACTAAAAGACTTGAAAAGGAGATAGACCAGGTCAAAAAGCAGCAGGAAAAAGCATTATCTGAGTTTGGAAAACTCAGAAAAAATATAGATAGGAAAGAGAAACAGGGCTATGATGTTGGGGAGGCTAGGTCCATACTAGAAGAAGCCAAAGAGGCGCTAGCGGAGATGGACTTCGGCCGTGCCTTTGAGCTCATGGAGGACTCTTGGACCGCCCTTGAGAGGAGTCTATTCCTGCCTTTCCCTCTCTTGAAGAAAAATGTCAGCCTCAGGACGGTCATAAGGAACGACGTGGGCAGGATAAATTTCACCTTCCAGATAATCAATAGGATGGATTCCCCCCTTGGGGAGATATTGATAAATCTCTCTACCCCTCAGGGATTCAAAGATCTTCCGGAAAAAAAATTAGGCGTCATAAGACCAAAAGAGAGCCGGTCCGTTGAGGCGATATTGAAGTCGGATAATAAGATAGAACGGAACAAGTTGGCCGATCTCATCCTCAACAACAAGATAATCTTGACCTCCAACCTGGACTGTGCATATAAATACCCTATCTACAAGATATCCATAAAGAACATCAGTGAGAGGCCTCTGAAAAATATAACTCTGAGACCCTTTATCCCCGAATCTCTCGATTCACGGGAGAGGAAGAAAGTCGTCGAGTGGCTTGAACCCTCTGCCACGGCTTCAGTCACCTTCAAACTCTATCCGAAGACCATGGAAAGGGAGATGATGGAGGAAGAGGAAGAAAAAGAGGAAGAAAAGGAAGAGGAGGAGATGGAACAGGTAGAGGAGGAATCTGAGATACCCGAGGAAGATCTGAAGGAAGAAGTCAAAGATGAGGAGGAATTCCTCAGGAAAGGCTCTAACTACCTTTTGGAAGGCAAGGAGATACACCATTCTTATTCTATATTCGCCCAGTACTTCTCGAAGCAGAAAAGAGCTCTAGTGGTGACTACCACACCCCCCAACAAGATAGCGGGTGAGTTCGGAGTGGAGGTGTCAAGAGAAAATCTTATCTGGCTATCTAACATAGATTCCGATGTATTCCAGGTGGTGAGCCCTACGGAGATACATGCCGAACTCGTACCGCAGATCAAAAGTTTTGTAGAAGAGAACGAGGAAGGGGTCATATTCATAGATAAGTTGGAAAGGATGAAGGTTGAGAACGGCTTCGACAGTACTTTAGAGTTCTTGAAAAAAGTATGGGGGATCACTAGAGAGCCAAAATTCACGCTCTTGGTGCATGTCGATCCCAACTCGTTTTCAGAGAATGAATTAAAGGATATGAAAGATGAACTTCGATTGTACCAGGTAGCCTGAAGTTTGGAGTTCAGCCTACGAAGGAAGGTCTTTTGCTGAGATAAGTGGGCAGTGGAAGCTCTCTGAAAGGCATGTCACCCTGCTTCTCTTCGAGCAATCTTTTCAATTCATCCAACTCCATCTCTTTCTCTTTTTCTTCACCTCTGATCCTGACCGAGAGTTTTCCACTTTCGACCTCCTTGGGGCCGATGACCGCCACGAAAGGTATCCACTCCTTCTCTGCCTGGCGGATCTTCTTCCCTACGGTCCTGTCAGTATCGTCGATATCCCTTCTTACCCCTTTGAAGCTCTTCTCCAACTCTTTTACATACTCCAGTTGATCGTCCGAGATGGGAACGAACCTCAATTGTGTCGGCGCTAACCAGTAGGGGAACGCTGGTTTTTCGCCTTCGTCTTCCCGTGTTCCTGCCAACTCTAGAAGTGTAAAGATCACCCTCTCTATGGCACCGCTTGGAGAGAGATGGAGGAGATAAGGATTTTTCTCTGCGCCCTCTTCATCTACGTATGTTATCCCATATCTTTCAGCATTTTCCACGTCGAGCTGATCGGTCACCAACGCGCTCGCTCTGCCCAGCTTATCGATATAGTTGAACTCGTATTTCATCACATAGTAAAAGAAACGTTCATCCCATATCTCTATCAGCGCGGGTTTCCCGTAGTTTTTTACTATCTCGATCAGATGATCTTTATTTTCCTCAAAGAAGTCCTCGGTACATCGGATACCCAATTCCAGCGTTTCAGGAAGATCTATACCGATATTTTTGAGTACTCTGATAGCCAGGTCCATCCTGGTTATCATCTCCTTCTGAGCCTGCTCGATGTCCCCACATAGGGCGTGACTGTCGGGCATGGTGAAAGCTCTCAGCCTCCTCAATCCTGTTAGCTCTCCCCTCTGTTCCATACGGAAGGAATATCTGGTCAGTTCGTAAAGTCTTACAGGTAATTGCCTATAAGAGATGGTCATGTCGTGACCCATCAAAAATTGACCGAAGCAAGCCGCGAATCGCAAAAAGACATCCTTATCTGGAGTCTCGATCTGATACTGTCTCTCCGGAAAGCGGTCGAGATATTTTTTCAATGTCGGATGGTCAAGATCGTACATCACGGGAGATTCGATCTCCATAGCACCGTATTCTCTGGTCTTTTCGCTCACGAATTCTTCAAGGAGCCCCTTCATCATCCTACCCTTCGGGTAGTACCTCAGATTTCCTGGATCTGAACCGGGTTCGTAATCCACTAATTCATGTCTTCTCATCAGATCGACATGCGGTGATCTTTCACCTGACTTCTTTTTCTCTCCCGCTTCGTAAACGAAAAAGTCTTCTAGATCTTGGTTGTCTTCGAAATCGTATCCTTTTACCTCGTTACCATCGATTTCGACCTCGTGAAAGGTTCCGTCTTCCTCGAGGACACCCCATGTCGATTCTAAGGTCTCTTCTGCCTCGAGAGCCTTTGAAACGACTTCTTCCTTCTCTTCCTCTTCCACGACGATCTCTTTGGAGAGTTCGGAGAGAGGATGTCCCTTACAGCTCAGCTGGAATGCTTTATACCAGCCGAAAGGAGACCTGTGTACTTCATAGCCATCTTCATGCAGTTCTTCCTCTAATCCTTTGAGCACCTCCACGGCGGTCTCGGGATCTCCTAGAGTTGGACTCAAGTGCGCGTAGGGATAGATCATTATCTTTGAGACGTCGAGCTTTTCTGCGGTGTCTTTTATCTCTTTCACTCCCTGTTCTACCACTTTTTCTACCTTCCCTTCGTCCTTCTCTTCGACCGCAGTGAATACTGAGAGACATTCGTTCATCTCTCCCTTTTTCATCTCTTCTTCGATCTCTTCAGCTACGGGAGTCTCTTTTTTCACCTGATATTTCAGATAATCCGAATGTATCAGAAGTATCTTCATCTATATCACCTTTATAGTATGCCTGCTAGGGTAGGTATCACTATAGTACCTATGATCAATCCGAACATCAAGCCTCCAAAGAACGCTATGAGTATCTCGAGTGTGTAGCTCTCCAGCAGATATTTTTCTTTTTCTTCATCTTTCACTCTTCCATAGCGGACCTCATCCAGTCTTTTATCCCACTCCAAAGTATTTATGGTCTCGTCCAATTCACTCATCTTCATCGCCCTCATCTGAACTTTCTTTTTGATCTTTTTCATCCATCAGATCTTTTTCATCTATCTGATCTCCTTTTTTAGCCAGGAGGATAACACCGCTGCAGCTCTCACAAGCCTTCATCTCTTCGTTCCAACAGTCATCTTCTTCGTCATCCTTACACACCCATCTCCCGCAAAAGCCGCATTGGGTTATCTCTTCTCTTCCCTTGACCCCCTGACATAGATCACACACGAATTTATCCATAGAGTAAAGGTCCTCCTTCGGCTTTTCCCCCGGTTTGCGCATCCTATCTATCACGTTGATGACCTTTTTGAATGCATCTTGAGATGTCATGTGTGAATCTTCAATTATCTCTTCCGATTAAAAATTTTCTGCCTTCTTTTCCAACTTCGCCTAAATACTAAGTACACCCTTTCATTGATGTTCCAATATGAGTGCTTACAAGAGAAAGGACGGCTACTACCACAAGGCCAAAGAGGAAGGCTACCGCTCTAGGGCGGTCTATAAACTCAAGCAGATCGATGAGAAATTCAATATGTTCAGAGAGGATGACGTGGTGGTGGACCTGGGGGCTGCCCCGGGAAGCTGGAGCGAGTACGCCGTAGAGATGGTGGGCGAGGATAACGTTCTGGCAGTGGATAAAGAACGGATGAGAGATATAGAGGGGGTGAGTTTTCAACGGGGTGACATGACCGATGAGGAGTTCATCAGGAAAGTATCTATCATAGCTGGAGAGGTGGACGTGGTGATAAGCGATATGTCCCCCAATATAACTGGAAATTATGAAGTAGATCACGCAAGGTCAATTTATCTCGCCAGGCACGCGTTGAAGTTCTGCTTCACCAATTTGAAGGAAGGCGGAAGGTTCGTGGTGAAGGTGTTCCAGGGAGAGGATTTTGAGGATATTATGGAACAAACGAAAAGAGCTTTCGACTCGGTCCACGGATACTCCCCAAAGGCCTCAAGACAATCTAGCTCCGAGATGTACATAATCGCCAAGGGATTTCACGGTGGTGAGGGATGATCGAGTTTCGAAAGGGGCGCAGGGGCAACGCTTTTATACTACATGGAATCTTAAGCCAAACCACGCATCTGAGTCTAGATTCCATATCAAATGATTTCCACTAACCAATGGAGGAAATACTTTGCCTGAAGAAGAAGAAAAAGAAGATGAGAAATTCCAATATATCGTCCGTATGAAGAACACGGACATCGACGGAACGAAGCCCGTATCCTACGCACTAAGGGACATCAAGGGAGTGGGCACTAGAGTAGCTGAGATAGTAGTGAACTCAACCAACGTAGATCCCAATGAAAGGATAGGAAAATTGGAGGACGAGGCTATCGAAGAGCTCAAGGAAGCCATCGATTCCTTTTCCGAAGAGTCCCCATCCTGGGCTGTGAATCGTGAAAGGGATCCCGTGACTGGAGAAGATGATCATCTGATCAAAAACGAACTGGATACCGCGCTCCGTGAGGACATCAATCGGATGCAGAAGATCAGTTGCTACAAGGGCGTCAGGCACGAGAGAGGCCAAAAGGTAAGAGGCCAAAGGACAAAATCGAACGGCAGGACCGGCATGGAGCTCGGTGTAGAGAAGAAACTGGCGAGAGCCCAAGCAAGCGAGGAAGAATAACGGGTGATATGAGATGGGAGATCCAAAATTCAGCAGGAAGAAATACGAGAAACCGTCTCATCCCTGGCAGGAAGAAAGGATAAAAGAAGAGAACGATTACATAAAGCATTACGGCTTGAAGAACAAAAAGGAGTATTGGAAGGCCCGATCTATCTTGAAGAAAATCCGGGCACAGGCCAGGAATCTCCAGGCAAGGTTGAGATACGGTGAAAAACAGGCTACAGAGGAGATGGAAAATCTTCTAGACAAGCTGACGAAAAAGGGGTATTTGAAAGGTCAGGAACACGAGCTGAACGACATACTCGGTCTGAGCATAGAAAACATATTGAACAGGAGGCTCCAAACTCTCGTATATCACAAGGGATTGGCACACACACCGCAGCAAGCTAGGCAGTTCATAATACACGGCCATATCTCCGTTGGAGGAAGGAAGGTCACCGTCCCAGGCTATATCATCGACAAAGAAGAGGAATCGACCATAGATTATTATTCTAACTCACCCCTTTCGGATGAACTCCACCCCGAAAGACCTGAAGAGGAGATCACACCTACCCGCATAGCTAAGATGATCGAAAAAGAGAAAGAAAAAAATAGATACGGAAATAGGAGTTGATATTCATGGGTAAATGGGGAATAGCTCACGTCTACGCATCTTATAACAACGTGGTCATAACTATCACCGATATCACTGGGGCAGAAACCATCGCTAGGTGCTCCGGCGGTATGGTGGTCAGGCAGGATAAAGATCAGTCGTCTCCTTACGCCGCAATGGAAGCCGCTGAAAAAGCGGTCTACGAGGCTAAGGAGAAGGGCATAACGAAACTACATGTGAAGGTGAGAGCACCGGGCGGTAACAAATCTAAATCTCCTGGGCCCGGTTCACAGGCTGCTATAAGGGCTTTTGCTAGGTCTGGGATAAAGATAGGCACCATTGAAGACGTCACACCTGTACCCCATGACTCCACCAAACCGAAAGGTGGAAGAAGAGGTAGGCGGGTTTAGAACCGATCATCGAGCTGAAAAGGATTAAAAGTGAAAAGATGGAAGTAGAAGTTAGAGAACTGAAGGAAAGAGAAGCTGAATTGTTGGTCTCCGAGGCTAATCCACCTATAGTCAACGCCCTAAGAAGAGTTTTGATCGCGGACGTACCGAAACTGGCTATAGAGGATGTGGAATTTCATCTCGGCACCATAGGGGACGAAGAGGGAGATAAAGAATACGAGAGTTCAGCCCCTTTGTTCGATGAGATCATCGCCCACCGGTTGGGCATGCTGCCTATACCGACCGATTTAGAGCTCTTCGAATATAGAGATGAATGTGAAGAGTGCGGCGGCGAGGGGTGCCCGAACTGCACCATCATATATAGTTTGAATAAGAAGGGACCATGTACAGTTTACTCTGGAGACCTTATACCCGTAGGGGAGAACGAGTTGAGACCCGTCGATGACCTTATACCCCTAGTCAAATTGGACGAGAACCAGGCTCTACTCATATACGCTACAGCGGAACTTGGGACCGCGAAAGAGCATGCGAAATGGCAGCCGACGAGCGGTGTGGCCTACAAGTATTATCCTGAGGTGAAGATCGACGATGAAAAGTGTGACGAGTGCGAAGAATGCATCGAAGCCTGCCCCGTGGAGATTTTAGAGATGGATGATGGGGAACTGTCCGTCACCGATGTGGAGGAATGCAGACTCTGCTCCGCCTGCGAAGAGGTCTGCGATGAAGGAGCGATCGAGATCAACGGTCGGGAAGACAAATTCATCTTGACCTATGAAACCGACGGATCCTTGAGTACCGAGGCAGTGTTGAAGAAGGGCCTAGAGGTGCTTGAAGAAAAATTCGACAATATCCACAGCCTGAGCGAGGATATATAGGACTAAAGGATGATCTTTATATGGTTAAATCACAAATTTGATATGCTTTCTGCTGTCTCAAAATCAATATTCTTGAAGCGACGGTAGCCGAGGAATGAAACATTCCTCATTCACTCTCGTTTATTCACTCGCAAAGTTCGCTCATAAAGCGACGGTAGCCGAGGAATGAAACATTCCTCATTCACTCTCGTTTATTCACTCGCAAAGTTCGCTCATAAAGCGACGGTAGCCGAGGAATGAAACATTCCTCATTTCCCCTCAATTTATCGTTGGCACTCAAAATGCGAGGGTAGCCAAG
>JBKHKA010000027.1:0-24245 GCA_046537845.1 Candidatus Aenigmatarchaeota archaeon | reverse complement strand
TCGGCTCGTTCTCCGCAGCTCTGGTGACGATATCAGGGATGTCGCTCTTGCATCTGTCAAGCAGGGTCATCGATAGCTCATGGTATAAACTCACCTTAAAACATTTTGGTGGAAGAGGATTTACTACATAATCAGTATATCTACCTAAAATCTTTATATCCAACCTCTCTTTTTTCCTACAGCTGCTACACGAGGTGGTGCAGCCGTTGACCGAAGATTCTAAGAAAAAGACGATATGCCCAGTTTGTGAATCTAACATACCTCATGACGAAAAAAAGTGCCCCGTATGTGGTGCGGACTTGAGACTCTTCGATGAGGACATAGACCTAGATGAAGACTCGGCTCAGGAGTCCATAGAAAAAGTTATGGACATGGTTATGGACGAAGAGGGCGGAGAGCTGATAGAAGAGATCGATGAGATCCCTGTGGAAGAAGAATACTCTGAGGAAGATGTAGAGGACGAAGACATAGATGAAGAGCTAATCGAGGGGCTCAAAGATCTCGGTCTTTCTGAAGAAGATCTAGGAAAGGAGGAAGACCATGCAGAAAAAGAAGATACTGAAGAACTGATAACTTTCGAGTGTCCAGTCTGTGAGTCCGAAGTGGGTGAAGACGACGCTGAATGTCCCAACTGCGGCGTGATATTTGAGGTAGAAGAACGAGACAAATATAAAGAGGAAGCTGAGGGCAAGAAAGACGAAGAGAAGAGGGGCGTGGAGAGTGATTTCGCTGAGATTGAGGACTCACTCAGCCTGGAAATCGAAGACATAAAGGCCCTCCAAACCCTCCCAGAAAGATTGAGTTCCGCTGAAGATAGGATTGAAACCTTTGGATATCCCAATATAGATCTAGAAGATATCGAAAGAAATCTCCAGAGAGCAAAAGACCTTTTCGAGGAAGAGAAGGGTACAAAAGCAGAAGATCTCATAGAAAAGGTGGAGGAAAGTATGGATCATGCAGAAAAGGTGGGAGAAAAAGTGGAACGGTGTCAAAATTACATCGAATGGGTGTCTAACAATGCGGATACATCGGAGCTTGAAGGATGGGTGGAAGAGATCCACAGAGGCTGCGAGATAGGGGAATATAAAATCGCCTCTAAAAAGGCGGAGGAAGTCGAAGAAGATATAAAAGAGGTGGCATTAGACACTGGCCTGAAAGACGAAGATACTTTGGAGACCTTTGTTGAAGAGAAAAAAAGTGTGGGTGAGGAAAACCTTTCTAATATCAATGATCTTGATGTTGATTTGGATATCAACACCGAGCATATCAAAGAGAGGATGAAAAAGGCCTCGGAGGAAAAAGAATCCGGGAACATGATAGATCGCTTCCACGAGGTTATGTATGCGGTTAAAAGAACTAACAAACTGTATGAATTCACCAGCAAAATCCAAAAAGCAGAGGATCATCTAGAAGAACTCGAAAAGAATGATTTCGAATGTTCAGATTACTCGGAGAAGATAGATGAGGCTAAACAAAAAGCCCAAGAAGGTGAGTGGGATGAAGCCATAGAAGTTCTTGAGAAAACTGTGAAGGATATAGAAGAAGTATTGGATGAAAAAAAATCAATCGAAGAGGAGGAGAAGAAGGATCTTTTCAAAAAAATCCAGAAAAAGATACCCCAGATGAAAGGCCTGTTAGAGACCGCTAAAGATTTCGGGGTCGAGATAGAGGAGGGTAAAGACCTCATCAATGAAGCTGTTCAGAAGACAAAAGATAATGAATACGAGAATGCTCTCGATTCCTTGAACGATTGTGAGACTTTTTTCCAGAAAAAGCTAGATGACAGGATAGATACGGAGATCGAGGAGCTTGCAGCCCAGGCTTCTGAAGACGAAGTGGAGTCTCTCATTGAAGATATCAGGTCCCATAAGAGTGAAAACGACTATGAAAAGGTCTATAATCTGATCGATGCTGCGGAACAAAAGATCGAAGAGGAAGAGGAGTCTTTGGAGGAAGTGAAGATATATATATCCGATGTAGAAAAGATGATGACCGAGGCCGAAAAATTCGATTTTGAATTTCCAAAAGCTCGCAAGTTGATAGAAAAAGCGAAGGAGAGATACCAACAGGGCAACCCTAGAAGATGTACTGAGCTGTTAGATGATGCTGAAGATAAAGTTTTCCAGAGACTCCCGAACATACTCAAAAAGGAGATAAAGGACGCGAAAGAAGATCTGAAAAAGGCCAAGATCAAAGGCGCTAACATCTCCGAACCGGTGAAACTTCTGAAAGAGATAAACCTGGCCATGAAGCAGGACGACCTGGAAAAAAGCTTCGAGAAGCTGAAGAAGTATAAAGAAAAGATGGAAGAGATAAGTAGAGAACTATGAGTTCAGATTGGCAGATGATCGTGTTCGACATGGACGGCGTTCTTGTCGATGTAGAGAGTTCTTGGGCTTGGGTCCACGACCATTTCGGAGTGGACAACGAGAATTCTCTAAAGGCCTATCTCAGGGGGAATATCGATGATGATGAATTCATAAAGAGAGATATCGATCTTTGGAGATCCGTAAAGCCCGATCTGTCAAAGCGGGATATAACAAATTTATTGAAAGATGTCCCTCTGATGAAAGGTTTCCATGAGACCGTTCCGGTCCTGAGCGATAGTTATACCACGGGGGTGATAAGCGGCGGTCTTAAACCGCTGGCGGAATCGATCGGCGGGAGATATTTTGACAGGATACTAGCTAATGACATCGAGGAGAGAAAGGGCAGGTTGACCGGGAGAGGGATCGTAGAAGTCGGATTGAATGCCAAGGGAAGAGCTTTTGAGAAACTGACCTCACGATTGGGTATACAAGAAGAGCGTTGTATTGCTGTAGGTAACAGTCATTTTGACGCCCCCATGCTCGAAAAAGCGGGGTTTGGGATAGCTTTCAATCCGAGCGATAATAATGTTCGAAAGGCCGCTGACTTCGTCATCGAAGAAAAAGATTTATCCCTCCTGCCTAAAAGAGCCGACTTATGATATGGCTCGTACAAAGATTTTTTACTCATAAACACATATTTCATGATATGGATTTGGAAGAGTTAGAGGGTCTTGCAGTAGAAGATATAGCGAAAAAGATAGAATCGATGGAGATAAGAGGAGCTGCTGACATCGCGAGATCTGGGGCCCACGCAATGAAAAAAACAGTAGAAGAGTTCAAAGGAGAGAAAAAAGAGGAGCTTTTAGAAGAACTAGAAGAGTGCAGGATAAGATTGCTTTCTACGCGGCCAACAGCGGTGTCTCTTGAGAACGCCCTCATACACGTGATGAACGGTGTGAGTGAAACTGGTTCTATAGAAGAAGCGAGAGAACAGGTAAATGAGAACTGTTCGGATTTCATATCCATTTCTTTAGAAGCGAAAGATAAGATAGGCGAGTACGGCGGGAAGAGGATCAACTATGGTGACGTCATACTGACGCACTGCAATAGCTCTATGGCCCTAGCGGCGATAAAGTACGCCTGGAACCAGGATAAAAGCATCAAAGTGATAGCCACGGAATCTCGACCCAAAAAGCAGGGCTACATCACGGCTGAAGAGCTCTCCGATATGGGTATACCCGTAACATTGATAGTCGATTCTGCGGTGAGATCAAAGATGAACAAGGTTGACAAGGTGTATGTGGGGGCGGACACCATAGCTTCCAACGGGGCCGTGATAAACAAGATAGGCACCTCTCAAGTCGCGCTGTGTGCGGACGAGGCGAGGGTGCCTTTGACCGTCTGTGCCGAGACATATAAGTTTTCGAGAAAAACTACCTTTGGGGCCCTCGTGCCCATAGAGGAAAGGGACCCTTCTGAGATAGTCGATCCGGAAAGACTCCCAGGCGTGGAGATCAGCAACCCTGTCTTCGACGCGACACCTTCCGAATATATAGATTCGATAATCACTGAGAAGGGAGTGATATCTCCTGAGGGAGCATATGGGATAATAGAGGAGACGATAAGATGAGTATAGATTATCTAGCTTTGGATGAAGAACTGGACCAGGAAGAGTATTTTGTATGTGATTACACGGTCAAAAGCGACTTGGATATAGAGACTGCGGGAAAAAGGATAGCCGAAGAAGAATCGACTGGAACCTGGACCCATCCCACCACCCTGTCGGATGAGATCTTTGAACGGTACGGAGCCAAGGTTACGGAGGCTGAAGGCGATAGAGTGAGGATTGGCTACCCTATAGTGGATTTTTCGGGCGAAATCGGAAGGATACCGCAGATATTGAGCATCATCGCCGGAAATCTTTTCGGTCTGGATTCCCTCGAAGGAGTTAGGCTGGTAGACATAAAGGTACCCTCCAAGCTGGTGAAAGATTATCCCGGTCCCCAGTACGGATTTAAAGGCTTGAGAAAGATACTTGATAGGCCGGAAAAATCCCTTGTAGGTACCATTGTCAAACCGAAGATCGGTCTGCCGCCAAAGGAGTTCTCTGATTACGTTTACGAAGCGGGAAAGGGCGGACTCACCAACTCCAAAGATGATGAGACGTTAGTGGATCAAGACTTCTGTCCATTGGCGGAAAGAGTGAACAGAGTGAGTGAAAAACTTGATATTCTAGAAGAGGAAGGACACAAGATGATACACGCCCACAATATCAGCACCAACACTCACGAGATATTGGATGCCGCTGACCTGGCGCTGGAAAACGGTGCTAGACAGTTGATGGTGGACGTATTGACGGTGGGTTTTTCGGGCCTCCAAGCTTTAGCGGAAGATCCCTCCGTAAAGGTCCCAATCCACGTTCACAGGGCGATGCACGGAGCCATAACAAAAAATCCAGACCACGGTATAGCCATGCCGGTGATCGCCAAGCTCGTCAGGCTGGCAGGAGGGGATGCTTTACATACCGGGACCTACGGCGTGGGTAAGATGCACGCTGATGTCTCAGAAGAACTGCGCTCTAAAGAGGCTCTTCTGGGGGAGATGCACGGTCTCAAAAAGATGATGCCAGTGGCCAGCGGAGGATTACATCCTGGACTGGTCCCCGAACTGATGGAGATGAGTGGGAAGAACGTGCAGATACAAGCCGGTGGAGGGGTCTCAGGCCACCCCAACGGGGTCAGAGCTGGCGCTAAAGCGCTCTCTCAAGCCGTGGATGCGGCTTTTGAAAACATAGATTTGAGAGAATATGCGCAGGAGCATGCAGAATTGAAACAGGCCCTAGAAAAATGGATGTGATATCTCATGAAGTTGAAAGCTAAAAAGATTGACTTGGAATCCGGTAAGCATGTGGTTATACTCCATAGAAAAGATGCAGAAAGGTTGGGGATCAGGAGTCAAAGCAGAGTCACCGTGGACAATAAAGGGAATATGACAACCGCTGTCGTTGAGACCTCCGAAACCCTGATAGACGAAGGAGAAATAGGACTGGTAGAAAAAGTGATCGATGATATCCAGGCGGTAGATGATGATGCTTTAGTCGTCAATCCAACGGGTAGACCGGATTCCGTAGAACACATAAAAGAAAAGTTGGAAGGAAAAGAATTGTCCACCCACGCTATAAACGAGATAATCCAAGACATCGTGGAAGCCCGTCTTTCAGACATCGAGCTTTCCGCCTATGTCTCGGGGGTCTATTCCCAGGGTATGAACAATAGGGAAACGAAGGACCTGATCAATGCTATGATCAAAACAGGAGACACGATAGAGTGGGACGAACATCCCGTCTTCGATCATCACAGCATCGGAGGGGTACCTGGCAATAAGATCACTCTCCTGATCGTACCTATCGTCGCCGCCGCTGGAATGATGATCCCTAAAACCAGTTCCAGGGCGATCTCGAGTGCCGGAGGTACAGCGGACATATTTGAAACGTTGACCGATGTAACTCTCAGCGTTGAACAGATAAAAGAAATAACTCAAGACGTGGGTGGAGTGATAGCATGGGGCGGAGCGGTGAATCTCGCCCCCAGCGATGATATGATAATAAGAGCTGAATACCCTCTCAGGATCGACCCGTATCCGCAGGTCTTGGCCTCGGTCCTATCCAAAAAGAAAGCTACAGGGGCCGAGTACCTGGTCATGGATATACCTGTAGGGGCGAATACAAAAGTCGAAAGCAGAGAACTCGGCAGGAAATATGCCACTGATTTCGTTTCACTCAGCGAAGAGATAGGGATCGAAACAAAATGCGCATTGAGTTACGGAGGACAGCCGGTGGGACGAGCGGTCGGCCCCGCGATAGAGGCTAAAGAAGCATTGATGGCATTGGAAGGAAAAGAAGTACCTTCAAGCTTGATAGAAAAATCTACTACTCTCGCCGGCATGGTCCTGGAACAGGGTGGTGTAAGAGACGGTAAAGAGGAGGCAAAGCGCCTATTGAAAAACGGGGATGCCTTGGATAAGATGAAACAGATAATAGACAGACAAGGGGGAGACCCAGAAGTCAGTTCGGAAGATGTACAGGTGGGTGAACATTCTAGAGACGTCTGTTCCATGGAAGAAGGGTATGTAGACAGCATCAATAATGGGGAGATAATAAATATCGTGAGAGCCGCTGGAGGACCGCACTGTAAAGGAGCCGGTCTAATGTTGGAGAAGAAAAAAGGCGATAAAGTCGAAAAAGGCGAAGTCCTTTATACTGTTTATTCGGAGCTTGAGAACGATCTGGAAAAAGCGGTAAAGATGGCTAACCATCTAAAGCCCTTAAAGGTGGAGGGTATGATCTTGGAAGAACACCCCGGTTTACAGAAGATCTAAAATTTTCACGAGTAATGTCTGAGCCTTACCGCCTCGCCTCTTTCCGCCTTCTCCATCTCTTCTCCCGACATGGAAGCCGGGCCTACGCCTCTCAACTCGTCTTCGTGTAGAACTAAAGCTTCGTCCTCCGGTCGTATCTCTGGAGATGCTTTTTTAACGCCCACGGCGAAAACACTGCCCTTCGGTCTGAAGTCGTCGATATTGACCTGATATATATCTTTATCTTTCAGCTCAAGAGCGCCTTCCAGCGTCAAAGATATCAAGCCTCTTTCCGGCACTAGCATCCCTCTCTGTGTTTCCCCGCCCATTATCCTGTACCAGGGGTACCTCCCTTTCACCTCCGCACCTTCAAGTAGCGCCTCTCCACCTTCTGCGAATTGAAATCTCGTAAAAGAAGTCAGGTTTTGTTGTAGGTAGTGCTGAACATCGCCTCTCTCTTCACCCGCGAACTCTTTCACAGCTTCAGCCAGTCTATCTATAGCCTCTGCGGAGGTAGGATGGTCGCCTTCGGCGGTATCGACACATCCTATATTCTCCGGGACGAAGGACATGTTTTTTGGAAGGTGGGATATCACCGTTTTGTACGTGCGTTTACTCATCACCTCTTTCACCTGATTCAGGATCAACTCTTTCTCTTCTTGGAACCACTGCTCTGATACGGGGATGTCGTAATGTTGAGCAGGATAGAATAGTTCCAGCTCTCTAGGTACCGCTCCCAAAGGAGATGTCAGTATCAATTCCTGGAGAGCGGTCCAATCCCCCTGCTGGGTCGCGTCTCTGATCCTCCGGTGTGTCCTCGAACGAAAATAAGGTTTTCTCGCCGAACACGGCAGAAGGAGAAGTATATCTCTTTCCGGCGGCTCATATCGGGTGCGGATCCTCCTTATGTATCTCTCTACGTCGGGTCTGTTCAAACTTTCTCTCGTGGTGACGTAAACCTCGTCTCCCGTCACCGGCGTACCCTTAGAGAATACGCTGTAGTCTTCGTCAGCATATCTCAAGACTTCGACCATCCATGGCTCAGCTCTCACCCGGCTTTCCACCAACTCTCTTATCCTGCCGTGCTCTATCCCCTTGCGGATTAGTTTCAACTCCCTCAGCAGGTTGACGTTGCTTTTTTGTGGGTCACCGGGAAAGCTCATCCAATCTGAAAGCTCTACATTTTTTAGGGTCAAAAGTTCCGAGAAGGCGGAATCGAAGAGATCAACGCCCAGATAAGTGAATAAAGCTATATTCTGGGGTTGTGCGATCCCCGGCAAGTATATCAGCTTGTGCTGGTCTATCTTTTTTCTGAGACCTATCACTTTTCGATACAAAAGTTCAGCTCTCTGCAGAAGTTCAGGCGCGTTGCCGATCACATACAGTTCCACCTCGGGGTCTGGCTCCTGATCGTAGATGACTTGTATTCTATCATGGCCGCCTTTAGCTCCCAGTGATCTACCGCCTGAACACTCGGGATAGGCAAAGGTACTGGGAAAAGTAGATTCGGCAGAGGGCTTGAAAAAAGATCCCGGGAGAGTGAAAGTCGGATCTTCTTTCTCGGAAAGGGTGAGCTCTGCCTCTTCAGGGGCGGAAAAATCTTCACCATCTAGAAAAAATATGTTGGGGAGTTCGATCTTTTGGTCCTCAAGCTCCCATATCCCTTTTTTTGCAAGACCCCATCTATCCTTTATCTCGATCATCTTGAAGAGGATATAAGGGAAAGTTAAAAAAGATTTGTGTGGAGGTTTGTCTCGCAAGAGAAAGTTAGGGTCTTAAATGAAAAGATATCTTGCCCAATACCATTCTCTTTACGTTCTTCAGTAGTTTTTCCCAGCTTGCCTAGAGAGAGCCTTACTGTGTAAATCTAGGTGAGATTGGATGAAATCATCTGTATCGTCTAGAAATGGTATGTCGGCCACGCTTTTCTCGACGGCCTCACTCAACCTGCCTTCCTCCGATCTCGGTGGTTTATATTCGAGAAAGGATAAAACATTTTCGGATCAGATTTTCTAGTCGTCCTGATAGCACCCCTAGGCTGATCCTATCCGTTAATTCAGTTTTTGGATAGGCCAAAAAATACAAAATTGAAGGTCTTACGAAATATTTTTATAATCGCTGTTACAAGTAAAGTTCTTTTTTGAGTTATCCGGGGTCGATAAGATCGTCTTAGTCGATAACTAATTCCTTCGATTGATATGCTTTAGAATGAAGAGAAAATGGGTTTTGAAGAGTGTTCAAGTGAGAGGGAAGGACCCGCAAAATCTTTGGGTCTGCCGCTCTTAGATGTCGTAGGATCGCTCCCCTTGGCGCACATGCCTATCGTTTTGTTTCATCCCTCCAACTATACCGACATATGCGAGTAAAGTGATAAGACACTTTCAGGTTCTAGGGCCTCTAGAGAGGTGTTAGATATCATAAATCGATGTGAAAACAAAGGTCCTAAAAATCTATGTTTCTGTTTAAAAATTTAGAGTGGTTCTAAAAGGAAATGGATAGTTCCTATAGTTGACTATAAGTAGACCTTATCATTATATATTGTTATAACATGTCTACTACAACTATCCAAATAAAAGAAGAAGTGCGGGACGAACTCAAAAAACTTGGCGATATGGACGATGATTACAACAGTGTGATAGAGAGATTGATAAGAGAACACAACCGGGAAAAATTGGTCCAATACAGCCGTAAAGTAGTTGAGGAACGTAAAGAGGATTTTGTGAATATAGATGAAATTTGAAGTTCTTATCCTCCCTGACTTGCTCAAATATATACCTCCAGATCGAACGGATCAAATTAGAAAATCCTTACGCAAATTGAAAAATCCGTATCCCGGGAAGAAAGGAGGAGATAGGAAAAAGATCAAGGGAACAGATGATGTTGTATACCGCTTTGGGATGGGTGATCATAGGGCCTTTTATAGGATAGACAAAGAAAATTCTAAAGTCTACGTGTTCGATATCCTAAGATCTGAACAGGCTCATAAAAAATACGGTCGTCTTTGATTTGAAACTCTTCTCTCCTACCAATCCTAGAACTACGGTCCTCCGACCAAAGCATCACCGAGGATAAAATGTAAAAAGAAAGGTGAAGAGACTAGTACTGAAGAATATATCAGTGGGAATCTAGTTACTGCACATCCCAATCGTCTTGGACTCGTCACACCACGAGCGGGAATGTTTACGCTGATACTAACAGCTAACCCTCAATGCCTCTCCGATGCTAAAAAAATACAAAAAATAAAAAAAAGAAAAGGAGGAGGACCAAGTTTTTCTCAGTCCTCGCTCATTATCTTCATCCAGCCGCCGGACTCGTAGACCGCAAGACCTCTTTTGTCCAGCTTCTCTTCGAATTCGTCCCAAGAGATGGTCTTTATCCTGTCGTTGTTCCCCTTCGTAAACTGTATCCCATCAGTGCCTTTGACCAAACCTGGTTTTAGTCCCTTCTTATCAGCTATCTCTTTTGCCTTTCCTACAGCTATTTTTTCCATGCTCATTTTTTTGCCTCCTTTAAGAGAGGACCGGTGTCATCACCGATCCTCCAGATAGAGAATATGCTATTAATATAAATATCTTTCGCTAATATCCAGGTTTTTCACCCTTAAAACCGACGAAAATCGGTGTTTTAAACCTCTGAAAGATGCTTGCGTCTGACGCCGCTCGTTGACGAAAAGTTATTTATAGAATTCATTATGTTTGAGCAAGCATAATGCTGGTATAATGTTCACGGAAAAAAAATGGATAGCTGTATCTGTGGTCATTCTGCTGGTCATAGTGAGTTTCAGCGGTTGTGTGAGCAGACAAGAAGAAGTACTGAACGTATACCATGCTGGGTCACTATCGGTTCCCTTCGACGAAATAGAGAATGAATTCGAAGAAGCAAATCCGGAGGTGGATGTCAGACGAGAAGGTGGAGGAAGCGTAGCTACCGTCAAGAAGGTCACCGAGCAGGGTAAAGAGCCAGACGTAGTAGGTGTAGCGGACTACTCGTTGATCCCGGACTTGATGTATGAGGGAGATAAATCTTCATGGACGATCAGATTCGCCAAGAATAGGATGGTGATCGCCTACACTGAGCAGAGTGCTCATAAGGAGGATATAAACGGAAGCAACTGGTACGAGGTTTTGAAGAGAGACGAAGTCAAATTCGGATTCAGTAATCCAAACGACGACCCATGTGGGTACAGGTCACAGATGGTCACGATCCTCGCTGAAGATCATTACGAGGAAGACCAGATATTCGAAAAGTTGATCGAAGAGAACACGGACATAAGTGCCTCGGGAAACACCATATCCGTGCCCAAAGATCTGAACGTTAACACCGAAAAAGTGATGGTCAGGAGTTCTGAGGTCGATCTGATGTCGGCCCTAGAGGCCGGCGAGATAGACTATCTCTTCATATATCAGAGCGTGGCCGAACAGCATGAGGGGGTCGAATTCATTCAACTGCCTCCACAGATAGACCTGAGCAGCGTAGAGTACGCGGAAAACTACGGTGAGGTCACGCTAACTAGACATACTGGAGAGACCTCGATCGGAAAGCCTATCGTATATGGTGTCACTATACCGAGCACGGCTCAGAACAAGGATCTAGCCATCGAGTTCGTCAAGTTCCTGTTGAGTGCCGAGGGCCAGGACATCATGGAATCGAACGGGCAGCCTCCTATCGACCCACCAAAGGTGGATAATATTGATAAGATACCCGAGAGATTGAAAGATTCGGTAGAAAAAAGATGAAGATGAAAATATCTAGATTTAGGATCACTCCCGTATCCGTGATACTGCTCTTCGCTCCGATAGTCATAATACTATACCTTTTAAAGATATGGATCGGATTGACCCTGTTCCTTGCTTTTTCTACCGCAGTTATATACTTACTGGGCGAGAAGAAAGAGGAGTTCACGTTCATAATTTTTTCTCTACTCGGCCTCTTACTTGTCGTTTTTATTCTTCTGCCAGTCTCGGAGTTGATATATGCTGCACTGCCGGAGCTAGATAGGGTTTTGAGCGACCCTAAAGCTTTAAATTCTATATTTATCAGCCTTACCGCCGCTTTGAGTGCTACCTTTATAGGTCTGCTTTTTGGGATACCACTCTCTTACGTGCTGGCTAGAAGGGACTTCCCCGGGAAATCCTTCGTAGAAGGCATGATCGATCTGCCAATGGTGGTCCCCCATACGGTGGCGGGCATAGCGTTATTGGTGGTGTTCGGCAGACATGGGAGTGTCGGCAGCCCCCTTAATGCCGCCGGGATCAACTTTGTAGACGCCTTTCCGGGTATAGTGGTGGCGATGCTATTCGTGAGTATACCTTTCATAGTGAACCAAGTCAGAGAAGGTTTTGAAGACGTGGATCCTAGATTGGAACAGGTCGCTATGAGTCTCGGCGCTGATAGAAAAAAAACGTTCTTGACCATATCCTTTCCCCTGGTGAAAAGAAATATCGTGTCCGGAGGGGTGATGGCCTGGGCCAGAGCTATAAGCGAGTTCGGGGCCGTCGTGGTCATTGCGTATTTCCCCATGAGCGCACCAGTATACATCTACGAGACATTTTTACAGAAGGGGTTGTTCGCGGCTAGACCCATAGCGGCTTTACTCCTTCTGATAACGCTGTCTATATTTATCACCCTTAGGACGATCACCAGGAGGTTCAGTCTTTATGATAGAGATTGAAGACGTCTCAAAGAGCTGGGACGATTTCAAGATATCTAATATATCTCTAGAGATAGAGAAGGGGGAGTATTTTGTAGTGTTAGGTCCCACCGGCGCCGGAAAGACACTCCTGCTCGAGATACTGGCTGGATTTCACACCCCTGATCGGGGTGATATCTACATCAAGGGTGAAAAATTCACTCATCTGAAGCCGAACGAGAGGGGCTTCGCGTTCGTCTATCAGGACTATATGCTGTTTCCCCACATGAACGTGAGAGAGAACATAGCTTACGGACTAAAAATCGCTGAAAAAGATGGGATCGACGAAAAAGTCGAAAATATAGCGAAAAAAGTGGAAGTCGCTCATCTGCTAGAAAGAGATCCCTACACTTTGAGCGGAGGAGAGAAACAGAGAGTTTCCATGGCTAGAGCTATGGTGATGGAGCCTGAAGTTTTACTTCTAGATGAACCTTTTGGCTCCGTCGACTATCAAACTGCGAGGAAACTGAGGGATATGATGAATGAACTGCACAAAAAATTCAAATGCACCGTGGTTCAAGTGACCCATAATCAGGAGGAAGCGATGATACTCGGAGACCGGATCGCCGTTGTGAGAGATGGCAGCATCGAGCAGGTTGGTATCCCCGAAGATATCATGAGAAAACCCGAATCTAGGTTCGTGGCGGATTTCGTCGGCACAGAGAACATATTTCACGCCGTGCTTCAGAACGACGAGGACGGGACTTCGGTGAAGATAAAGGGCTCCAGCATCACCTTCCACACCACTAAAAAGGCCCGTGGAGAGATCACCATCACCATACGTCCGGAAGACATAATATTGGCCGAGAAAGCTCTAGAGTCCAGCGCTAGGAACAACTTTAAAGGGAAAATAGAGAAGATAACGGATCGAGGGAATTTCCACGAAGTCCTGTTAGATATCGGGGCCCCTTTGATCGTGTACGTCACGAAACAGTCGGTGGAAGAACTTTCACTCGAAAGGGGAAAAAAGGTAAATGCTTTATTCAAGGCATCGGCTGTTCATGTGATCGAATGATGCGCTAGTGCAAAGATATATAACGAGAGGATATTTGAGGGATATATATGAAGATTGTTCCAGATACCAGTGTCATAATCGACGGGCGAGTGACCGACAGGATAGAAGAAGGCATCTACGAAGGGGCCGAGATAATAATCCCTGAAGCGGTGCTGTTCGAACTGGAGGAGCAGGCTAACCGGGGGAAAGAAACCGGATCCAGCGGGTTGGAAGAGATACAGGTCCTGAGAGAATATCATGATGAAGGCAAGATAGAGCTCTCTTTCGCCGGTGAAAGACCGACTTTGGAACAAAAGGAACTGACCTCCAGCGGCGAGATAGATTCGATGATACGGTCCATCGCTCTAGAAGAAGAAGCTACTCTGCTCACCAGCGATACAGTGCAGGCGGAAGTCGGGAGAGCTAAAGGCCTGGATGTGGATTATCTGGAACCGGTGATAGAACACCGAGAGGAAAGCAAGAGCATACGAGACTATTTTGATAAAAACGTGATGTCCGTACACCTTCGCAAAGGCGACAAGCCGAAGGCGAAGGTGGGAACTCCCGGCAGCATCCGGTTAGAGACCATAGAAGACAAGGTCTTCACGGAGAAGGAACTGAGAGATATAGCCCACAACATAATCGAGGACGCTAAAAGGTCCGCCGAAGGCTTCATAGAGACCGATAAAGGCGGCGCCACCATAGTGCAGTTAGAAGACATCAGGATCGTCATAGCCCGACCTCCCTTCTCGGACGGTTTCGAGATCACCGCGGTTAAGCCCGTGGCCCATGTCGATCTGGAGGACTACCGGTTATCAGATGAGTTGAAAGAGAGATTGGCCGAAAGACAGCGCGGGGTCCTTCTGGCGGGTTCTCCCGGCGCGGGTAAGAGTACCCTCGCTCAAGCCATCGCGGAGTACCTTGAAGAACTAGAATACACCATTAAGACCATGGAAGACCCTAGGGACCTGCAGGTCGGAGACGAGATCACCCAGTATACAAAACTGGAGGGGAAGATGGAAGACACCGGCGATATACTCCTCCTGGTGAGGCCCGACTATACGATATACGACGAAGTGAGGAAGACGCCGGATTTCAAGGTCTTCGCCGATATGAGGTTAGCAGGCGTGGGTATGATCGGAGTAACGCACGCCAATCGAGCTATAGATGCTCTCCAGAGGTTGATAGGTCGGGTCGAACTGGGGATGGTACCCCAGGCGGTGGATACAATCATTTACGTAGAAGAGGCTGAGATAAGAAAGGTCTATGATATCACCTATACCGTGAAGGTGCCGGCCGGCATGGTGGAAGAAGACCTAGCTAGGCCGGTGATAGAAGTGAAAGACTTTGAAACAGGAGTGGTGGAATACGAGGTTTATTCCTACGGCGAACAGGTGGTGGTGATGCCCGTTGAGGGAAGAGAGGTTGAAAGCCCCGTATGGCAGATGGCCGAACGGGAACTCGAAAGGGAGATAAGCAGATACGTGAGGGGAAGGGCCGAAGTTGAGGTCGATTCTTCCAACAAGATAACAGTTTACGTCCCTGAGAGCGAGATAGCTTCTCTCCTAGGGAAGAACGGCGAGAACATCTCTAGGATAGAAGAAGAACTCGGTATGAAGATCGACGTGCAGCCCCTGAAGAGAGGAAGATCGGGGAGTGAAAAAGGGTCGGTGACTGAACTGCGGGACGCCGATATCCATATACAAAAGGAAAAAGTCGTGATAGAGCTGGGAAGAGAGCATATCGGTGACAGCGTGGATGTACTTTCCGGTGACGAGTACCTCTCGACGCTGACCGTGGGACAGGACGGCTCTATAAAGATACGGAAAGGAACTAGAGTGGGAAGACGGATCATAGAAGATATCAACAGGGGACGAAATATCAGTATAGTGAAATGAGAGCAGGGATCAAAAGAATATTACTTTTACAACTTCCCCTTTATCCACCAGTTCTTTGTTCTCGGGTATCTTGAAGTAGCCGTCAGCTTGAGCCATGCTGGTTATCGCACCAGACTGCTTGTAGACAGGGTAAGCCTTATCGTTTTCCAGCCGGACGGTCATGTACTGCCTCCTCCCCAGGGAGGACGTGGTCCTTTTCTGCAGGACAGCTTCAGTCTTCCTTTCTGTACTCTCAGGAAGTTTAGACATCTTTCTTAAAGCGGGTTTTATCAACTGCTGGGCGGTGTTCAGACACGAAGTGGGATATCCTGGCATGCCTATCACGGGTGTATTTTCCACGACACCAAAAAGTGTTGGTTTCCCGGGCTTTATCTTCACGCCGTGAAATATCACCTCGCCTAGAGAACTCAGGGCATCTATGAGTATGTCTTTGTCTCCCACAGAACTGCCCCCTGAGAAAAGTACCATGTCGTTTCTCTTGACCTCTTGTTTTATCTCTTCTTTCAGACCTTCTAACGAATCCTTGACAACGCCTTTTGTCACAGGTATACAGCCGTTGTCTTTCACCACGCAAGAGAGCGTATGTGAATTGACATCGTATATCTGGCCTGGGTCCAATTCTTCATCTAAGGGCACCACTTCATCACCGGTGGGGATGATCCCTACTTTAGGCCTCTCGTAGACTTCAACTTTTTCTTTCCCCATGGCCGCTAAAGCCCCTATCTTGGAAGAGGTCAAAACCATCTCTTTTTCTAAGACTACTTCTCCCTCATCTATATCTTCGCCTTTAGGTGAAACGTTCTCACCTGGATGGACCGGTTTGTAGATGTGGACAAGGCCGGTGTCTTCGTCTTTTTCCGTCCTTTCCACTTTAACAACGGCGTCAGCGCCTCCCGGCATAGGAGCTCCAGTGGCTATCTGGATGCAGTCGCATTCGTCGACCTTCTTTTCCGCCACATCACCTGCATGGACTTCATCTACACACTTCAGTTCGACCGGTTCGAATTTATCCGCTTCAAAAGTGTCTTCAGACTTCACGGCGAAACCGTCCATAGCCGCTCTATCGAAAGGCGGTACGGATATCTCGCTCTTGACGTCTTCCGCCAGGACCCTACCGAAAGCCTCGTCCAACTCAACGGTCTCCTTTCTACCTATGGGGTTCACGTTCATCAATATCTTCTCTAACGCTTCTTCATGGGGGATCAATTCTCCAAAGGGGCGTTGTTCTCCGCTTTTGGTCATTTTTTCACCTCGTAAACCAGGTGTCCCAGCTCGGGAAGTATCAGTTCCTCCATAGCTAGCTCCACCGCAGGGGTCGAACCAGGCAGAGCAAAGTATACCTTATCGTTGGAGAAGCCGGCTTTAGCCCTGCTCAGCATCGCTGCTGAACCAATCTCTTCGTAACTCAGATTCCGGAACAGCTCTCCAAATCCCGGTATCTCTTTCTCTATCTCTTGATCGAGAGCTTCTACGGTGACGTCTCTTGTGCTTATACCAGTGCCTCCGTTCAGCAGGTAAACATCTGCATCCGATGAGCGCAAAACCTCTAAGATCTCATCGATCTCGTCCTTCACTATCTCATAACCCACCACTTTATGGTCATCATCTAGAAGCATATCTTTTATCCTGCCTCCAGATTCATCCCTCTCTCTATCACGTGTATCGCTCACAGTGATAACGGCACACCTCACGCTGTCCGGTGCTTCGTTTTTGTGTTCTTCATGACCCATCGTGCTCACCTTTTATCTTCTCCTTTACTGTAACATGTTGGATCTTGGTAGAAGGATACTGGCCATCTTCGTCTTTCTCCAAGTACTTCACCATGTCCCATACTGTCAGTAGAGCCGCGTTCACCCCGACAAGAGCTTCCATCTCCACGCCGGTCTTGTAGATGGCTTTCACCTCGCAGACGGCTCTGAGTTCGTTTTCATCACAAATATCTAATCTTATGTCCACCCCCTCAATAGGGATGGGGTGACAGTGAGGTAGAGTTCTAGGAGTATCTTTCACGGCTTGGATCGCGGCTATCTCCGCCACCTGTAAAACATCTCCCTTCTTCACCTCTTGATTTTGGATAGATCTCACACTTTCCTGGCTCAGTTTTATCTTTCCTTCCGCTACAGCACGTCGCGGTACTTTCTCCTTCTCGCTTATATCTATCATCCCCATCTATATCCACTATCCTATACTCATCCACGCTCTAACCATTTAGAATCACCCTCTTCTCCGGTCTCTTTCTTCCAAAGGGGAACTTTCTCTTTTATCCTGTCTATACAGTACCTGCAGGCCTCGAAGGCCTCTTTGCGGTGGGGCGCGCTCACCACTATGCCGACAATGTTGTCACCCACTTCAAGTTCGCCATATCTATGTATGACTAGAACATCGTTCACCTTAAAGTTATTGACCGCCTCTTCGCGGACCTTCTCCAGTTCGGATCCCGTCATCCCCTCGTACCGCTGAAGCTCCAACCTTTTCACTTTCCTCCCTTCGTTTTGATTACGGACCACTCCGTTGAATACGACCAGAGCGCCGTCTTCTTCATTACAGACCCTCTTTTTTAGGTCCTCCAACTGGAAATCATCCTCCGTCACTACAGCTTTTTTTCCTTCCTTTTCTCCTTTCATCTCACTCACGCCAATATGGTTCTCTCCTGTTTATCGCTTCGATGAACTTAGCTTTTACGTCTCCTCCATCCTCTTTTTCCATCTCTTCTCTCAAACCAACATGATTATCTGTCCTCAGCAGACAGGGTTTGAGTTCTGCAGAAGAAGTCACCCTCAGCCTGGTACAGTTAGCGCAGAATGTAGAATTGTGCATGGTCCTGACCAATTCCACTTCGACTTCCGGCTCACTTAAGAAGTACTTTTTTCGGGCGTGCATCTTTCTCGTTTCTGTATCAACAGCCCTTTCTTCCAGCTCTGAAGCCAATCCCTCCAATGGCAGGTGATATCGCTGGTAAAAATCCTGATCGATCTCTTCCTCGTTGCTGGTCATCTCTATTATCTGGAGTATAGCATCGGTTTCGGCGGCGAACCCTATCATATCTTCGATAGAATCATCGTTGAGTCCCTTCATCAACAGCATGTTCACTTTGACCGGATAGAGTCCGGCCGTTATAGCTTCCTCTATGCCTTTTTTGACTTCTCTAACTTTCTTCTTACCGGTGATATTCTGATACTTTACCGGATCGATGGTATCCAAACTGACGTTGACCCTGTCGAGTCCGACGTTCTTCAACTTTTTCGCCCTATCCTTTAAAAGTACTCCGTTAGTGGTGATCGACACGTCATCCATGTACTCGGCGGAAAATTCGATTATATCATCTATATCTGGATACAGAAGAGGTTCTCCACCGGAATATTTTACTTTGTGCATCCCCATCTCTGCTGCGGCTTTTACTATCTTCTTCACTTCATCCGTTGTCAATTCATCCCTATGATTTTGTGCTTCGCCCTCTTCATGGCAGTAAAAACATCTGAGGTTGCACCTCTTGGTCAGGGCGATGCGCAGATTGGTGATCTCTCTTCCAAAGGGGTCTTTCATTCAAAATGCTTAACTGAGCATATGGAATATAATCTTTACCCTCCTCGAGTTCTTCTAGGTCATAGATACCCGGATCTCTTCAAAACTTTCACCAGGGTCAGCATCCATTTGGTCAGGTCGGTCTTATCCTTCAATATCTCCTTTCTAGATCTCTCGAAGTCAGTATCGAGCTCATCTTTCAATATCATCTCCGCAAGGTCCTTACTTTCCTCCAAGTCCGGGACCTGACTCCCTATCTCGTAGTGTATCTCCTGATCCTCCAGGGTGAAGGTGGAATAATTTGATATGTGTATCCAGGGCGTCCCCAGCACGCCCGCCTCCGCGGAGACCACCGGATTATCACCTATGACCAATGCAGCTCCGGCCAGCAGATCGTGATATTTAGCGGGGTGGATGGAAGGGCAGTGATCCTCTAAGGCCTGGGGGACGTGGGCCCTCCTGTCGACGAAGACCTTGCAGAGGTCGTCTAGGTCCCTGACGAGGTCTATCACCTCTCTCCTCCTGAGAGGATGCCTCTTCAGGTCTATCTTCTGCCCTATGTATTTACCAAAACTGGCTATGACGTACTCACCAGGTTCTATATCCAATTCATCGAAGATAGAGGTGTCGGGTGTGAACCTTTGGGGGTGGAGATAAGCAAGTGCGTGATAGCTCGAATGCGTCAGTTGTTTGTCTTTGGGCAGGTCTGCATGGTAACAGTCCGGTGCGACGAGTTTACTAGCATAATTGAAGAGAAAATATTCATCTTGTGGTTCCGGTTTTGTATCTAAAAACACTAGAGTAGGCACGTCCAACAGTGAATGAAAAGGCGAGGGGGGCAGACCGTTGACCGATAATATCAGGTCCGGGTCGAATCTCTTCAATTCTCTGAGAAGAGATGTTTTGTTGTATAGTGAGGATAGGACCTTGGTCACCTCTGTCTCAAAGTAGCGGCCGTAGGATTTGTGATTTATCTTCAACGGGTCTAACAGCTCCTTGGTCAGCTCGTTCCCCGTATGGAACAGGAGGAGGTCGTGACCTCTATCATCCATCTCCTTTATGAAATTTTGATAGAAATGAACGTGATGAGGCCGTGAGACCAGAAGTGATATCTTCAAGGCAACACCTGTTTAGGGATGAGATACATCGGATATAAATCTAATCCTCCTATTACCGTGAACAATAGGCACAAACGATTTATACTCCAAAACTAAACTGCATCCGATGATTTGGTATCTTATAGTCGGGATCACATTTTCTACCGTGGCTCTAGCCGAGCTGGGAGATAAAAGTCAGATCTTGGCCATCTCTTTAGCCTCCAAGTATGAAGAAAGAGATGTTTTCATGGGCATCGTGGCGGGGTTAGCGGTCATAACGATCCTGGGGGTGGCGATAGGCACCGTCATCTTCAATTTTTTACCGCTGCTCTATGTGAAATTATTTGCTTCCCTTGCCTTCATCGGGTTCGGACTCTACACGTTAACACCGGTCTTCTTAACCGAGGAAGAAGAGGAAGAAGAAGTAGGACGGAACTTCGGGAAGGGAAAGACCGTGAGCTCTTCTTTTTTTCTTTCTTTCATATCCGAATTGGGAGACAAAACTCAACTTGTAGTCATAGCCTTGACCGCGAGGTTCAGTTCGCCGTCTCTCGTTTTTATCGGCGCTGTCCTTGCCTTCGCCATGGTGACGGGTATCAGCGTAGCGCTCGGATCCAAGTTGGGAGAATTCATCCGGAAAGAGAGACTCGATATGATCACTTCTGTTATATTCCTGGTATTGGGGGCGGCGTTTTTGATAGAAGCTCTGTTCTTAGCGTGAATAATTAAAAATACCTCCAATCGATTTGAAAAACCATGTCAAGGTGGAAAAAAAAGGAATCTAGGACAGTAGCTCACTCTACGTTTTTCACCCTGGTAGAGGACGATGTGGTCCTTCCGGATGGGACAGAAAAGACCTATACCATGCTCGATCTGCCGGATTTTGCGGGCGTTCTTCCAAGAGATGGAGATGAATTGGTAATGGTGAAAAATTATAGATACCCCATCGATCGAAAGGTCATCGAACTTCCGGCGGGCTTCATCGAATCGGGAGAATCCCCTGAACGGGCGGCAGCCAGGGAATTGAAGGAAGAAACGGGTTTTGAACTCAAACGATGTGAAAAACTCCTGGAATACCACCCTGTCGCGAGTCTGAACGATCAGAAGGCTCACCTCTACGTTGGTGAGGCCGAAGAAGAAGGGTCGCCTCAACACGACGAGGGAGAAGATATCGAGGTTTTTACTCTGAAGATAAAGAAGATCTACCAACTCCTGAAGAGAGGTGAATTGTCACATCCTCACACGATAATCGCCCTTTATAGAGCTAAAGATGAGTTCGCCGAGTTCCTGTGAGCTATCTGTTCCGGGAGACCATGAATTCAACCAGTTCTTCTAACAGGTCCTTGTCTACCCCTTCAGGTAAGACCGAAAGGTGTTCTTTCGCCTCTTCCGCATATTTTTCCGCCAAATTTTTAGAATACTCTATAGCTCCGGCTTTTTCAAACAGACCTATAGCTTCTCTGATCTGTTCTTTCGTATTATCTTCTTCTTCCAAGATATCGATCAATCTTTTCCTATTTTCAGAGTGTAATTCCGAGAGGGACTTTATGACCATCAGTGTCCGTTTACCTTCCTTTATATCGCTCCCCACGTCTTTACCGATGGTATCTTCTTCACCTATAAGGTCCAAATAATCGTCCTGGATCTGGAAGGCTATACCCATCTTCCTGGCGTATTCTCCCATCTCCTCTATCTGTTTTTCGTCTCCTCCTCCTATTATAGCTCCCCCTCTAGCGGCGGCCCTGAAGAGATAACCTGTCTTTTTCTCTATCATCTCTATGAACTCCTCTTCAGTTATGTCATAGGTGGTTTCAAAGCTTATGTCCTCCTGCTGGCCTTCAGCCACTCTTATCACGGATATGGAGAGCTCGTACAGCAGATCCCTCACTATTTCTCCTTCCACTTCAGTTTCGCTAAGTATCTTGAAAGCTAAAGCAAAGAGACCGTCTCCAGCGTTGATGGCCTGTGGGATCCCGATCTTTTTGTGCAAAGTGTCTCTACCCCTCCTCTTCTCGTCGTTGTCCATTATATCGTCGTGCACCAAGGTAAAATTGTGGACGAGTTCGATAGCTATACCATAAGGGATTGCTTTATCTTCTTCCTCTTCAAAAGCTCCCGTTGTGATCATTGCTAGGGTCGGACGAAGTTTTTTTCCGCCGGCCTCAGGATAGTACGCCATATACTCGCATAGGGGGTGGTCCTTTTTCCCCAAGGTTTCGGTGATCTCTTCTTCCACCATTTTTTTTCTTTTTTCTAGTTCATCCATGAGTGACATATCATCATCTCCCTATATCCACAAAATATTTCACTCGAGCCACCTTTTCACTTCTCCTGTGATTACCCTGTTGACGTCAACAAGATCTTTTGGTTTCTCACAACCCATCAGGAACATGGTGAGTTTCAATTCGTACTTCAGCCTTTCTATATATTCCACGGCCGCTTTCTCACCTTCCTTCACCGCAGGTAGTATGCCGCCCGCGATGCCTACAGTGTTGGCGCCCAGAGCTAGTGCTTTAGCTATCTGGACTCCATTCCTGATCCCCCCTGTAGCGATCAAAGGGAGAGATACCGATCCTCTGCACATCTTTAGAGAGACTGGAGTAGGGATGCCCCAATCTCTCAGGTCATCCGCTATCTTTTTCATCTTGTCATCGTCGTGAATCCGGTGATACTCCACTGCTGAGAAAGACGTACCTCCCATCCCTCCTACATCTATCGCATCCACACCTGCGTCGAGGAAGTCTTTAGCCATCTCTGGTGCCACGCCGGCACCAGTTTCCTTGGCGATGGTAGAGACCTTTTCAGATATCCTCTTCAAGGCATTCAATACTCCTTTCGAATTCAGGTCGCCTTCGGGTTGTACCGCTTCCTGAAGATAGTTAAAATGGACCGCTAGATAATCTCCATCGATCATCTGTAGGGCTTCTTCCGCCTCTTCCACTCCAAAGGGTTTTTCGCCGTCCTGACTTATCAGCTGCGGCGCTCCTATGTTGCCGATAACCAAAGGTATGGAATATTCAGATATCAATTCATAACTGTCCCTCAACCTTTCCTCTTCGAGTGCGGGTCTTTGGCTACCGACCCCAAGGCCTATCCCGGTCTTTTCAGCGGTCCTTGCTAGTATGCGGTTCAAACCTTTAGCGCCTTCATAACCGCCCGTTATGCCCGCGATCACCAAAGGTGCATCCAGCCGGCCGTCTAAAAAATCCGTCTTTATCGAGACATCCTCTAGATCGATCTCGGGAGCCGCTTGATGAAAAAGTTTGATGTCCTCCCAATAATTTTTCTTGATCTCCACATCCTTTTCGAGACATATATCGATATGATCCTCTTTTCTATTTTCTATCATCTGATTTGACCTCCGTTTTGGGCACTTCTTCTTCATTCAACAACTTCTTCAATCTGCCTTTTACGTTGCCGTTTATCAAGTAAGTATCAGTGTTGTATGATATTTCCACCATCTTTTTCACCTTTTTGTTCATCCCTCCGGTGACGTCTACCCCCTCTTTTTTCCCCGGAAGATCATCTTCCGTTAGGGGCAGCATGTCTTCCGTGAACACTTCCTGCATATCACCATCCTTATAAACCCCGTCGACGTTGCTGACGAAGACAGCCTTGTCGGCGTGATCGGACAGCCCCTCCATTATATCGTCACCGGAGCAGATGGTTATCCCTCTCTTTTTGTCGATCGCCACGTCACCGAAAGCTACTGGTACCGTTCCCAAGGAAAGATATCGCAGGATGATCTCATGATCTATCTGGTAGAGTTCTCCACCTTCGAATATCGTGATCAAACCCCCGGGCATGGAGATCCCCCACATCCCTTCATCTAACATCATCTCTAAAAGGTGGTTGTTCATCCTCCTCATATCTAGTTGAACTTTAGCTATCCCTTCTGCGGGCTTTTTAGGTTCTGTAGAATTCAAGGCGTATTTCTCTGCCCCGGGATGTCCAAAACTTCCACCGCCGTGGACTATAACATAATCGTGTATACCGCTCTCTTTTATCTCTTTTATCAGCCTTTCGGCTACATGAGTTCTAAAAGAGTATCTTCTATCTTTGTTAGTCAAAACACTGCCGCCTAATTTGATCAGAATCAAGGGTCACCCTTCCTTTTTTCTGCTGCATATAGCATATTCATCTCCATCAAAGAAGACTTCCCTGTCGGGGTTCTCTTTTTGGATCTCTTCGATCATATCCTGGATATCCCCGATAGTGATGGATTCGTCATGCTTATCTATTTTTTTGTGGATTTTTTTATCCATTCAGATTCCTCAAGCAACTAGAAGATAGTAATTTAACTACTTATATTTTTTTGGTCGTTTCAGTACTTCGGAAAGTAGAGAAAGGGAAGTAATATTTTTATAGACGCCTATTAAG